>NZ_JAMDLL010000009.1:0-204375 GCF_040595915.1 Xanthomonas sp. PPL134 | reverse complement strand
GCGCGCTCCGGGTCCGCGTCCAGCCCGGGGATCCGCGGAAGGGGCATCCTGCCCCTGCCGCGGACGGCGTACATCCATGTACGCCGCCCTCCGGGTTTTTCCCCGGGCTGGCCGCCGCTTCGGAAGGGAACCCGGTAAGGCAAAGGCAACAGCCAAAGCAAAAGCAAAAGCACAGCAACAGCCAAGCCAACAGCCAAAACAACGGCAACGGCAACGGCAACGGCAACGACGATAGCCACCACGGTGCTGCAAGCGTTGGGCAGAACTTCTCCCGTCACGACAGCCGTCATCGGAAGCCACACTTGAAAACGACACGCTGGAAACCAAAAGCGCGTCCACAACCTCTTCGCTAGATCACCAGCAACCTGATAGCCAAAACAGCACCTTCAGCTCGTACAAGCACCGACTGATGGCCTAGAGCGCAGCGCGCCGTTACCCCAGCGCCGCGTCGATCGCCGCGCGCAGGCGCGGATCTTCGGCGGTGACGTCCGGGGCGAAACGCCCGTGGACCTTGCCGTCGCGGCCAACCAGGAACTTCTCGAAATTCCACAGCACCCCCGGCGCCGGATTCGGCTCGATGCCGTAGCCGGCCAGCTTCTCGCGCATCGGGCCCTCGCCCTCGGTCTGCGGCTGCGCGGCGATCAGCGCGCGGTACAGCGGATGCGTGGCCTCGCCGGTGACCGCGATCTTGGCGAACATCGGGAAAGTCACGTCGTAGGTGAGCTGGCAGAACTGCTGGATCTCGGCCTCGCTGCCCGGCTCCTGGCCCTTGAAATCGTTGGCCGGGAAACCGAGCACTTCCAGTCCGGCGGCCTGCTTCTCGCGGTACAGCGCTTCCAGGCCCGCGTACTGCGCGGTGAGGCCGCACTTGGAGGCGACGTTGACGATCAACAGCACCTTGCCCTCGAACGCGGCGAGGGTGGTCGGCTCGCCGTCGATGCGGGTCAGCGGAAGGGTCTGCAGCGGCTGGGACATGGGCGTGCCTCGGTGGAAAGGGAGCGCCAGCATAGTCGCTGCCGGCGCGGCGTGCGCAGTGGCGTGACCGCGTGACTCAGCGCACCGACAGCTCCCCTTTATGGGCGCATTAACACCCTGCTTTGCCGCGAATCGTGCGGTCCCGTAGGAGCGGCTTGAGCCGCGACGGCCCTGCCGGCAAAGCCTGCTCGCGGCTATCCCGAAAGGCAACGAGGCGCCGCTACACGTGCGCCTCTCGTTATCGGAAGCACCCCGCATCGGCTGGCAGGCCAGCTGCATGGAGACGGCCGCGAAGATGCGGTATCGAATCGCATCGACACCCCATGTGAGACAAGGCCACCCGCCTGCCTGGCTATCGGCACAGCATGCCCACACGAAGCGGCCGCGCCAGCCCATCCAGGTCGCAAGGCTGCATCCAACATGGCGCCTGTCCGTGGCACGCCATTTCGCGCCGACGCAACCGCCACACCGTCTCCAATCCCGGCTCCCGCCGCTCAGCGCGCGGCTCTCACTGCCCGTCGTCGCCCGCGGGCTCGTCCGCCTCCGCCTCGTCCAGCGGCAGCGACAGTTCCAGCAGCGGCGCGGCCTGCGCATCGGCCAGGGTCTCGACCCCGCGCAGGCGGCGTTCGATGGTGCGGGTCTTGCGGCTGGCCTCGCCCAGGCTCTTGCCGACGGTGCTGATCTGCTTCTCGGCCTTTTCCAGGATGCCGGCGAACTTGCCGAACTCGCTCTTGACCGCGGCCAGCACGCCCCACACCTCGCTGGAGCGCTTCTCGATGGCGAGGGTGCGGAAGCCCATCTGCAGGCTGTTGAGCAGGGCGGTGATGGTGGTCGGCCCGGCGACGACGATGCGGTGCTCGCGCTGCAGCAGGTCGGCCAGGCCGGGACGGCGCAGGGTCTCGGCGTACAGGCCCTCGGTGGGCAGGAACATCACCGCGAAGTCGGTGGTGTGCGGCGGGGCGATGTACTTGTCGCCGATCGACTTGGCCTGCACCCGGATCGCGCGCTCCAGCTGTGCCCCCGTCGCCTGCACCAGCTCCGGGTCGCCCTGCTCCTGCGCGTCGAGCAGGCGCTCGTAGTCCTCGCGCGGGAACTTGGCGTCGATCGGCAGCCACACCGGCGTGTCCTCGTGGCCGCGGCCGGGCAGCCGCACGGCGAAATCGACCATCTCGTTGCGCTCCGGGCGCACCCGCACGCCGCGCGCGTACTGTTCCTGGGTCAGGGTCTGCTCGAGGATGTTCTCCAGCTGCACCTCGCCCCAGCCGCCGCGGTTCTTGACGTTGCTCAGCACGCGCTTGAGGTCGCCGACGCCGGTGGCCAGCTGCTGCATCTCGCCCAGGCCGCGCTGGACCTGCTCGAGCCGTTCGGAGACCAGCTTGAAGGAGGCGTCCAGGCGCGTGTTGAGGGTGGTCTGCAGCTTTTCGTCGACGGTGCCGCGCATCTGCTCGAGCTTGGCCGCGTTGTCGGCCTGCAGTTCCTTCAGCCGCTCCTCCAGGGTGCTGCGCATCTCGCCCATCCGCTGCTCGTTGCGCTGGACCAGGTCACCCAGGCGCTGGCCGAGCGTGTCGGCAAAGCGCTGCTGCGCGTCCGCGCCTTCCTGGCGGCCCTTGCGCGCGTCCTCGAGCAAGGCCTCGCGCAGCGCACCCAGTTGCGCGTCGATGCGCGCGACCAGTTCGGCCTGCTGCTGACCGAACTGCGCCATGCGCGCGTCCTGCTGCTGGCCGAAGGCATCGAGCTGGCCGCGGATCTCGACCAGGCGCTGGCTCAGCAGCTCGGCCATGCGCTGCTGCGCGGCGCCGGCCTCGACCCGGCCGCGCCGCGCGTCCTCGGTCAGCGCTTCGCGCAGCAGGTCCAGGCGCTGATCGGTGCGGGTGGACAGGTCGGCCAGGTGGCGGGCGAAGCCTTCGCTGCGCGCGTCCTGCTGGCGGGCCAGGCTGTCGAGCTGCTCGCGCAGTTCGCCGCGGCCGCTGCGCTGCTCCTCGCGCAGGGCCGCCTCCAGCGCGGTGTGGTTGCCCCGCCGCAGCAACACGGCCAGCAACAGGGCGATGACGGCACACAACAGGCCGGCGAGGATCAGGAAATGGACATCGTTCTGCATGCGGTCAGTGTAGCCGGCCGCGTCTCAATCGCTGCGCCACGCGCCGGCAGGCGGAGGAGCGCGGATATACCTTGGTATCGCCGCCATGGCCTCATGCAGGCTGGTACGGGCATGGGCCGCGTGCCAAGCTTTGCGCCATCCGCTCCTGGCCCGGCCAGCGGGCGACGCCGCGGCAGCACGCCGCGCCCGGCCATCGCGCATCGCGCGATCCGTTCCCCTGACCCCGGAGGCGCGCATGGACCCCGATCCGCATCGACGCGGCGTCAGCGCCGCATGCCACTGCCATTCCCCCCGCCTGGTCGCTGCCTGGCGCTGAGCCGGAAGACGCCCGCCGCCCACGCCGCGACGTCCTTGCCGGCCACGCGCCGCAAGGAGGTCGTCATGTTCGTGTTCTCGCTGTTTTCCCGCCATGTCCGTCTGCAGCGCTGCCTGCAGCGCGCGCTGCGTGCCGCGGTCGCCATGCGCCGCACCGAGGCGCTGCGCCATCTGCTCGCCGCCCATGGCGCCCGCGCCTTCGCCCTGGCGCTGTCCGCGCAATCGCCGCGGGTGATGGCCGATGCGCTGTCGCTGCTGCCCGTCGCCGACCGCATCCGGGTCCGCGCGCGGCTGCCGCATGCGGCGCAGCGGCGCCTGCACGCCGCCGGGGTGAGTGCCCCGGCGGCGCACTGGCTGCATGCCGCCCTGGCCTGGTGGCCCGGGGTGCACTGACACCCGCGCGCCTGCCGCCGCGGTGTCGACTGCCATCTCGCCCCGGCATCATGCGCCCCTGCATCCGCTCATTCCCTTTCCCGGAGCCGCCATGATCGCTCCCCTCGCCCACTGGAACGCGCCCTGATGGAAGCCCTGCGCCTGTTCAATCTCGGCTCGCTGCTCGACACCCTGGTGAGCCTTACCGCCGCCTTCGTGCTCGGCGCGATCATCGGCTTCGAGCGCCAGGTGCGCCAGCGCACCGCCGGGCTGCGCACCAACACCCTGGTCGCGGTCGGCGCGGCGATCTTCGTCTCGCTCGGCGACCGCCTGTTCGAGATCCACGGCGGCACCCAGGGCGCGGTGCAGGTGGTGGCCTACGTGGTCTCCGGGATCGGCTTCCTCGGCGCCGGCGCGATCATGAAGGAAGGCGCCAACGTCACCGGGCTCAACACCGCGGCCACGCTGTGGGGATCGGGCGCGGTCGGCGCCTGCGCCGGTGCCGGACTGGTCGCCGAGGCGGTGCTGGCGGCCATGTTCGTGCTGCTCAGCAATACCCTGCTACGGCCGATGGTGAACCGCATCAACCGGCATCCGCTGAAGGAATCCTCGCTGGAAGCCACCTACATGTTCTATGCGATCTGCGCGCGCGAGGTGCATGGCGAGGTGCGCGAACGGCTGATCGATCTGCTGGAGGAAGCGCACTACCCGGCGCGCGAAGTCGAGCAGCATCCGTTCGGGCACCAGGACGTGGAGATCGCCGCCACCCTGTACGCCACCGCGGTGCGCGCCCAGGAACTGGATGCGGTGGTGCAGCGCCTGGAAGGCGAACCAGGTGTACAACAGGCGTTCTGGAACGCCGGCACGGAAGGCTGAGCCAGCCATGTCCGTCCCCCTTTCCTCCCGCACGCCGCCCCGCCGATGATCGCCTGGTTCAAGCCACTGCCGCCGCACCGCCGCCTGCTCGGCCTGGCCGCGCTGGGCCTGGCGCTGGGCGCGATCTTCGTCGCCGACACGGTCACCGACTACGCGGTGGCGGCGGCGTTGTTCTACACGGTGGCGATCCTCGGCGCCGTGCGGCTGCTGGCCCCGGCCGGGCTGGGCGTGCTGGCCGGGATCTGCGTGGTGCTGGTCGTGCTCAGCTTCCATCTGACCCATGCCGGTGCCTACCGGGTCGGCGTGATCAACTCGGCGATCAGCATCGTGGTGGTGGCGGTCACCGCCTCGATCGCGGTGCGCATGGAGCGCGCCAAGGCCGCCGCGCACGCGGCGCAGGCGCAGTTGCTGCGGCTGGCGCGGGTGCGCAGCCTGGGCAGCCTGACCGCGTCGATCGCGCACGAGGTCAACCAGCCGCTGGCGGCCATCGTCACCAGCGGCAACGCCTGCCAGCGCTGGCTCGACCAGCAGCCGCCAAACCTGGACAAGGCGCGCGCGGCGCTGGCGCGCATCCTCGCTGACGCCGAGCGCGCCGGCGAGGTGATCGCGCGGGTACGCAGCCTGACCCGCGGCGAGGCGCCGCAGCAGCGCGCCTTCGACCTCAATGCCGCGGTGAACGAAGTGCTGGCGCTGTCGCAGGGCGAACTGGAACGCAGCGCGGTCAACGTGCACACCGACCTGTCGGCGCTGCTGCCGCCGGTGTCGGCCGACCCGGTGCAGATCCAGCAGGTGATCGGCAACCTGCTGCTCAACGCGATCGAGGCGATGGCGGCCACGCCGGCGGCGCAGCGCACGCTGCGCATCGCCACCGTGCGCGAGGACGCGCGCTCGGTGCGGCTCAGCGTGGCCGACAGCGGCGAAGGCCTGTCCGCGCAGGCGCAGGCGCACCTGTTCGATGCGTTCTGGACCACCAAGCAGGGCGGCATCGGCATCGGCCTGAGCATCAGCCGCAGCATCGTCGAGGCCGGCGGCGGGCGCATCTGGGCCGAACCCGGGCGGCCGCGCGGCGCGGTGTTCTGCGTCTGCCTGCCCATCGCCAGCGGAGCCACGCCATGAATGCCGACGCGACCGCACGCCCGGTGGTGTACCTGATCGACGACGACGCCTCGATCCGCGCCGCGCTGGAAGACCTGTTCGCCTCGGTGGACCTGCAAGTGCACGCCTTCGCCTCCACCCGCGACTTCCTGGCGCATGCGCGCGCCGACGCGCCGAGCTGCCTGGTGCTGGACATCCGCATGCCCGGGCAGAGCGGCATGGACTTCCACCGCAACATGCACGAGGCCGGGCTGGCGTTGCCGACCATCTTCATCACCGGCCACGGCGACATCCCGATGAGCGTGGAGGCGATGAAGAACGGCGCCATCGAGTTCCTGACCAAGCCGTTCCGCGACCAGGACCTGCTCGACGCGATCGGCCAGGGCATCGCCCGCGACCGCGCACGCCGCGCCGCCGATGCGGCCCAGGCCGAACTGCAGGCGCGCTGGGCGCGGCTCAGCGCCGGCGAACGCGAGGTGGTGGAGCTGGTGGTGCAGGGCCTGCTGAACAAGCAGGTGGCGGCACGACTGCAGCTCAGCGAGATCACGGTGAAGGTGCGCCGCGGCAATGCGATGCGCAAGCTGGAGGTCGGCTCGCTGGCGGAGCTGGTGCGGCTGGCGGAACGGCTGGGGCGGTAGTCGGTTGCGGGAGCCGACAGTTGCCGGGCGCGGCGGAACACGTCCTGACACACCGGTATTCGGTAGGAGCGGTCTCCGCGCGATAGGGCCGGATGTGCGCTTCGCATCGAGCCGCACAAGCGCCGTGCCATACCGCGCCACAGGCGTAGCTTTGCTGCACCGCATTCGGCGACACTGCCGGGCTTGTCACTTCCGCACCCGAGGCCCGCATGTCGTTCCTGTTCCGGCGCAAGTCGCTCGACCTGGTCACCGTCCACGAGGCCGGCCGCCGGCTGGTGCCCTCGCTGAGCTGGCCGCATCTGGTGGCGCTGGGCATCGGCGCGATCGTCGGCACCGGCATCTACACCTTGATCGGGGTCGGCGCGCAGTTGGCCGGGCCTGCGGTGCTGGTGTCGTTCGCGGTGGCCGGGGCGATCTGCGCCTGCGCCGCGCTGGCCTACGCGGAGATGGCGACGATGATGCCGGCCGCCGGTAGCGCCTATACCTACAGCTACGTCGCGCTCGGCGAGGCGATCGCCTGGGTGGTGGGCTGGAGCCTGATCCTGGAGTACTCGCTGGTGGTCAGCACGGTGGCGGTGGGCTGGTCCGGCTACTTCGTCGGCTTCCTGCACTGGGCCAGCGCGCAAAGCGGCATGGATCTGAATCTGCCGGCGGCGCTGACCGCCGGGCCGCATGCCGGCGGCATCGTCAACCTGCCGGCGGTGCTGATCACCTTCGCCGTGGCTGGCCTGCTGATGGCCGGCACCAAGGAGAGCGCCACCCTCAACGCGGTGCTGGTGGTGCTGAAGCTGATCGCCCTGGGCATCTTCGTGGCGGTGGCGCTGCCGGCGTTCCAGAGCGCCAACCTGCACCCGTTCATGCCCTACGGCTTCCCCAAGACGGTCGGCGCCGACGGCGTGGCGCACGGGGTGATGGCCGCGGCGGCGATCATCTTCTTCGCCTTCTACGGCTTCGATGCGATTTCCACCGCCGCCGAGGAAACCAAGAACCCCAAGCGCGACCTGGCGATCGGCATCGTCGGCTCGATGATCGGCTGCACCCTGATCTACATCCTGGTGGCGCTGGCCGCGGTCGGCGCGATGCGCTACGACGTGTTCGGCGCCAGCGCCGAGCCGCTGGCGCTGATCCTGCGCGAACTCGGCCACGGCAAGGCGGCGGCGGCGATCGGCGTGGTCGCGGTGATCGCGCTGCCGACCGTGCTGCTGGCGTTCCTGTACGGGCAGAGCCGGATCTTCTTCGTGATGTCGCGCGACGGCCTGCTGCCGCGCGGGCTGTCCAAGGTCAACGCACGCACCGGCACGCCGGTGGCCACCACCCTGTTCACCGCGGTGCTGGTGGCGGCGCTGGCCGGCGTGGCGCGGCTGGACGAGATCGCCGCGCTGGCCAATGCCGGCACCCTGGCCGCGTTCATCGCGGTGGCCGCCTGCATGCTGGTCCTGCGCCGCCGCGAACCCGGCCGCGCCCGCACCTTCCGCACGCCGCTGGCCGGGCTGGTAGGGCCGCTGGCGATCGGCGGCTGCCTGTACCTGTTCTGGAGCCTGCCGCATACCACGCAACTCTGGTTCGGGCTGTGGAACGTGCTGGGCGTGGTCGCCTACCTGCTGTACGGCCGCCGCAACAGCCTGCTGCAGCGCGCGCCGCAGACGCCGCGATGAGTCCGCACTTCCGGGCAGCGCTGGCACGGCACGTCGGCAGCGCCTACGCGCGCCAGCTGGCCCTGGCCGACGTGCTGGCCGAACGTGGCTGGCACGTGGACCTGGGCGAAGGCCGGGTGCGTTTCGGCGAGGATCTGTCGTTTCCGATGCAGTTGCTGGGCACTGCCGCCGAGGCCAGCGCCAGCTGGTTGTGGGCCTGGGCCAACACCGCCAGCCAGCTTCCGCCGGCCCTGCTGGCCGACGCGACCGCGTTGCGCGCGCACGGCGAGCGCGAGGGCATCGCCGAACTGGCCGCGCCGTCCTCGGCGCTGGGCGAGGACGGCGGCCACCACATCGCCCTGCTCGCCGGCGCGCTGCGCGGGCGCTGCTACTACCGCGCGCCGTACGACGGCGGCGCGCTGTTCTTCCTGTTAGACGACGTGCCGGCCGCGGTCTTCGCACCGTGCGACGACGCCCGCGTGCTGCGCCTGCTCGGGGAACTGCCGATGCAGTTCGCACTCGACCACCGCGCCATGAGCGAAGGCTTCCTGACGGACCAGGGCTATGCGCTGCAGTGCGCCGCCGCGCAGACCGTGGCGACGCGGGGCAACGCCCGCATCGTCCTGGAGTTCGATGCACAGGAGCGGCTGGTCCGCACACAAGGCCAACTGGCCTCGGCACCGGCCGCCGCGGCGGTCACGCCGAAGCAGGCACTGGCCTGGCAGTTCTGGAAACGCAAGCGTTGAAGACGGCGGCGGCGCGTGGCACCTGCGCGCCGCCGTACCGCGCCATTACCACCAACGCACGCCTTCGAACGGGTTCCAGCTGACGCTGCCCTTGCGCAGGTGCAGGTAGTAGGCGTAGTTGGCGGCCATGCCGACCAGCAGCGAGTAGGCGATGCCCAGGCAGCGGCCGACCACCTCGGGCAGGAATGCCGCGACGATGCCCACCGCCAGCGAGATGCCGATCAGCCCCAGCGCCTTGCGCCACATGCCGAGGATGAAGAAGTAGATGAAGCCGAAGAACAGGGCGAAGAAGTTCATGTTGATCTTCAACCGGTCCATGAACGGCAGCGCCTTGAATGCCGCCTTGTACTGGGGCGTGGAGGGCGCGCCGTGACGGTCGAAGAAGTCGAAGCGGAACTGCCACTTGGGGCTGAGCGGGGCGTGTTGCGGGAGATTCGGGGTTTCCATGGCGTGAGCATCCGTGTTGTAAACGTTTTCAGTTTACCTGAACAGGACAGAGCGCGCCAAATGGGCGCGGGCTGATGCACCAACCTGGTGCGGTGCGCTAGCGCTAGCGCTAGCGCTGGGATTGGGGCCTGGGGATTGGGGATTGGGAGCGGCGGGGCTGGGGCTGACGCTGCGCCTGGCCCCGCGACGGGTCTCTCCCCGCCGCATTGCGGTCAGTCAGCGGTTACCGGGTCGGGACTGAAGTCCCTCCCACATGGCTTGCCTGCACGTGACGCATCCGCTGGCGAATATCCACCTGTGGGAGCGGCTTCAGCCGCGACGCGCGGGGCAGCGGACTCGCGGTGTCTGCGGCAACCACCGGTCATCGCGTCGGGACTGAAGTCCCTCCCACAAGGCTTGCCTGCGCGTGGCGCATCCGCTGGCGAATACCCACCTGTGGGAGCGGCTTCAGCCGCGACGCGCGGGGCGACGGGCTCGCGGGGCTCTGCGGCAACCGCCGGTCATCGCGTCGCGACTGAAGTCCCTCGCACAGAGGCTGACGTATCGCGACCAACGCTGCGGCTTGCAGTGCGCCGCCAAGCCGAACCGGCGTCGCAGGCGGCTATTGCGCCCGGGAGCCGCCCAGGCGCTGGCCCAGTGCGATCGCCACGGCTACGTTGCGGGCTGCCTGGCGCAGGGCGTCCGCGGCGTCGGCCAGCGCGGCTTCGCGCGTGGACACCCGCTGCACCGCGCCGAACAGCGCGTCGATTCCCTGCGCATGCAGAGCCGACGCTCCATCGCCCAGGCCACCGGCGATGGCCAGCACCGGCACGCCATGGCGCCGGGCGATGCGGGCGAGGCCAACCGGCACCTTGCCCTGCGCGCTTTGCCCGTCCAGGCGGCCCTCGCCGGTGACCAGCAGATCGGCGCCGGCCAGGTGCGCTTCCAGCCCCAACGCTTGCGCGACGATCTCCACACCCGGCCGCAGGCGCGCACCGAGGAAGGCGACCAGGGCCGCGCCAATGCCGCCACCCGCGCCGGCGCCGGGCAGCTGCGCCACCGCCACGCCCAGGGTGCGTTCGATGGCCTCGGCATAGTGCTGCAACCCCGCGTCGAGCTGGGCGACCATCGCCGGCGTGGCGCCCTTCTGCGGCCCGAACACCGCCGAGGCGCCGGTCGGCCCGGTCAGCGGGTTGTCGACGTCGCAGGCGACCTCGATCGTGCAGTCGCGCAGCCGCGGGTCCAGTCCGTCCAGTGCGATGCGCGCCAGTGTGCCCAGCGCGGCGCCGCCGGCAGCCAGGTCGCGGCCGTGCGCGTCCAGCAGGCGCACGCCCAGCGCCTGCGCCATGCCGGCGCCGCCATCGTTGCTGGCGCTGCCGCCGATGCCGATCAGCAGCCGGCGCGCGCCGGCGTCCAGGGCGGCCAGGATCAGTTCGCCGACGCCGCGGGTGCCGGTCAGGCGTGGATCGCGCCGCGGCGGCGGCACCAGCATCAGCCCGCTGGCCGCGGCCATCTCGATCAGGGCGGTGCCGCCGTCCTCGCTCAGGCCGAATTCCGCTGCCACAGGCGCGCCCAGCGGCCCGGTCACAGTGCAGGCGACCCGGCGCCCACCGCCGCCGGCGACCAGCGCGTCTACCGTGCCCTCGCCGCCGTCGGCGAACGGCAGCAACACATACTCCGCCTCCGGGAACACGCTGCGAAAGCCCGCCGCGATCTGCGCGGCCGCCTGCGCCGCGGACAGGCTTTCCTTGAACGCGTCCGGGGCAATGACGATCTTCATGCGTGGGACGCAGCGGGCGACCGCGCCTCCGCGCGGGGCGAGGCGGGCCGCTTCATGCGCGCGTTCGAAAGCAACATGGGGCGATCATAGTCGCGACCGGCGTGACGACCTACTTCGCCGTCTCAGGCTGGCGCCAGGTGCCGCATCACCTGCAGGTCGGCGATGGCCGCGGCATAGGGAGCAAAGCGGGCATCACCGCTGGCGAAGGCATCGGCCGCCGCCTGTGCGCTGGCCAGGTCGCGCCAGTGCGCGATGTCGACGAACTGGTCGTCACCGTCCAACGGCGCATACGCGCGGTAATCGAGCAGGCCGGGAAAATCGGCAAGCGCAGCGCGCAGTTGCTGGCGCAGCGCCGGCATGCGCTCGCGGGCGTCGGGCTTGACGGTGAACACGGCGAGTTCGAGGAAGCAATTGGAGTGGGACATGCAGGCATTCCGCAGTGAAGGAGCCGGCAGTCTGCGGACACCCTGCTGACACCGGGGTGTCAGTGCCCGCGCTGCGCCCAGGCCGCGCGCTGGTGCTGCAGGTACGCGTCCAGCGCCACGTGTGCCGGTACCGGCAATGGCGGCGCGCAGGGCTGTACCGCCTCGATCCGATCCAGGCGGAAATCGCGATACGCGGCGCGCAGCCCGCACCAGCTGCCCAGCGTCCAGTGCTGTCCCCAGTGGAACAGCCCCAGCGGCAGCACCGCGCGCTCGCTGGTCTCGCCCTGCAGGCTGCGATAACGCAGCCGCACGCTCCGGCGCTGCGCGGTAGCGGCGTGCAGCGCCTGCCAGCATGGCAACGCCACCGGCACGGCGCGCAGTGCGCGTGCCACCCGCGGCACCGCCGCCGGCATCGGCAAGGCCGCCTGCAGCTTGTGCAGCAGGCTCCGCGCGGCCGGCTGCAGCTGGCCGCCCCCGCTGCAGGCGAGCATCTCCACCGCCAGTTGCAAGGCCTCGACTTCCTCGCCCGACAGCGCCAGCGGCGGCAGGGCGAACGCCGGGTCCAGCCGATAGCCGATGCCGGCCTCGCCGTAGACCGGAATGCCGCCGAGCGAGAGATCGTCGAGGTAGCGGTAGATGCTGCGGACCGACAGGCCCAACTCGGCGGCGAGCACGGCGGCCGTCACCGGCTGGCGCACCCGGATCAGGTTGACCAGCTGGAACAGCCGCTCGGCCTTGCGCATGCGCGGCGCGCTAGTCCACCACGCGGCAGAACACCGCCTTGAGGTAGCGCGATTCCTGCACGTGGGCCATGAACGGGTGGTCGGCGCCGGCACCGGCCACCTTCAGGATCTGGATGGTGCGGCCGGAGAAGTAGGCGGCGCGGCGCAGCATGTCCAGGAACTCGTGCTCGGCGACCAGGCCGGTGCAGGAGAAGGTGGCGAACAGGCCGCCCGGGGCGACCACGCCCAGCGCCAGCTTGTTCATGTCCAGGTACTTCTTCAGCGCCGGGATCACCTGGTCGCGGTCGCGGGTCATCTTGGCCGGGTCCAGGATCACCACGTCGTACTGGTCGCCGCGGGCGGCGGCATCGCGCAGGTACGGGAAGATGTCGGCCTGCACGAACTTGGGCCGCACGTCGTTGAGGCGGGCGTTGCCCTTGGCGATCTCGATCACGTCCTCGTCGATGTCCACGCCGACCACCTCGGTGGCGCCGCGCACCTTGGCGTAGACCGCAAAGCCGCCGGTGTTGCAGCACAGGTCGAGCACGCGCTTGCCTTCCACCTGCTGGCTCAGCCATTGGCGGTTCTCGCGCTGGTCGGCGAAGAAGCCGGTCTTGTGCGCGCCGGCCGGGTCGGCGCGGAAGCGCACGCCGTATTCGCTGATGATCGCCGGCTCCGGGCGCTCGCCGCTGCTGGACACCGGCCGGTAGTCGAAGCTCTCCTGCTTCTGCACGTGCTCCTCGGCGAAGCTGTAGAAGCGCGCGCCGGGGAACTGCGCGCGCAGCGCGGCGTAGATCCACTCGCGGTGGCGGAACATGCCGGCGCTGAAGAACTCCACCACCAGCAGGTCGCCGTAGCGGTCCACCACCAGCCCGGACAGGCCGTCGCCCTCGGCGTGCACCACGCGCCAGGCGTCGCTGACCGCATCCAGCTTGAGCACGTCACGGCGCAGCGACACTGCCTCGGCGATCTTGCGCGCGAACCAGTGCTCGTCGACGGCGATGTCGGGGTTGGTCTCGAGGATGCGCACGGCGATGCGCGAGTGGCCGTTGTAGAAGCCGCGGCCGACCCACGCGCCGTCCACCCCGACCACGTCCACCAGCGCACCCGGCTTGGGCTTGGCGGCGGGTTTTTCGACCAGTTTCTGGAAGATCCAAGGATGGCTGGAGCGCCAGGCGTTCTTGAGGCGGACAACGGGCAGGGGACTATTCATGAACGCCATTGTAGCCGCCCCGATTGACGGCACCGCCGGCAGCCGCAAGAATGCGCGCAGAAGGGGAGTAGCTCCCGACGTTGTCGCCGTCAATTCGAGCCCGCGGGCTCCGGTGCAACGGCAGCCGGTCCATCGGCTGCGAGCGAGACCTTCGCCGCAGTGGCGAAGGCACCCTCTGGACGACATCCGTCGTCTCCGTCCTGAACGCCTCCGCCGCCGCGGCCCCGAGGTTCCCTGTTCACTGACGGAAAATTCCCAATGGAAACGATAGGCAACGTGTGGTTGTGGAGCGGTTTCGCGATCGTGGTGGTCGTGGCGCTGCTGGCGGACCTGGTGCTGATGCGCCACGGCGGTCCGCACAAGGTCACCTTCAAGGAAGCGCTGTGGTGGAGCATCGGCTGGATCGCGCTGGCGCTGGCGTTCAACGCCGGCCTATGGTGGTACCTGCGCGAGACCATCGACGTGGCCACCGGCAACCGCCTGGGCCTGGAGTTCTTGACCGGCTACCTGGTCGAGAAGTCGCTGGCGGTCGACAACATCTTCGTGTTCCTGATGATCATGAGCTACTTCGCGGTGCCGGAGGAGCAGCGCCAGCGCGTGCTGGTGATCGGCGTGCTCGGCGCGATCGTGCTGCGCGCGGTGATGATCTTCGCCGGCTCGGTGCTGCTGACCAAGTTCCACTGGCTGCTGTACGTGTTCGGCGCGTTCCTGCTGTTGACCGGCATCAAGATGTGGTTCTCGGCGGGCAAGGAGCCCGACCTGGAAGCCAACCCGGTGCTGCGCTTCATGCGCAAGCATCTGCGCCTGACCCCGCAGTACCACGGCAACGCGCTGAGCGTGACTCAGGAGGGCAAGCGCTGGTTCACCCCGCTGTTCGCGGTGCTGATGCTGATCGCGATCACCGACGTGATCTTCGCGGTGGACAGCATCCCGGCGATCTTCGCGATCACCACCGACCCGTTCATCGTGCTGACCTCCAACGTGTTCGCGGTGCTGGGCCTGCGCGCGATGTTCTTCCTGCTGGCGGGCATGGCCGACCGCTTCCACCTGCTGCCCTACGGCCTGGCGATCGTGCTGGTGTTCATCGGCACCAAGATGCTGATCATCGACCTGTACAAGATCCCGGTGCTGGTGTCGCTGCTGGCGGTGGCGGTGGTGATCGGCGCCACCGTGGTGCTGAGCCTGCTGCGCCCGGCCAAGCCGGCGCACTGACCCGGCGCCTGCGCCGCGGCCGCGGATTGTCCCGCGGCCGCGGCCAGTCCCTCCCATCGGCGGCGCCTTGCCTTGGTGGCGGGGCGCCGCCATCCAGGGAGCATGGACACCTCCTCGCTCCCCTCGCCCACGCCCGAGCCCGATGCGCAGGGCCGCTTCGACCGCGCGCGGATCCTGCGTGCCTTCAATGCCAGCCTGGCCTTCGTGGCGCTGCTGGTGGCGGTGTTCGCCAGCCAGGGCCTGTTCGACTGGCGGCCCTGGGCAGTGGCGCCGCACACGGCTGCCGGCCTGCTCGGCGTGCTCACCGCGCCGCTGCTGCACGGCTCGCCGGAGCACCTGGGGGCCAACGCCGGCGCCCTGCTGATCCTCGGCACCCTGGCCGGCAGCGTGTATCCGCGCGCCACCCTGGCCGGGCTGCCGTTGCTGTGGCTGGGTTCGGGCCTGGGCGCTTGGTGGCTGGGCGATCCCGGCAGCCATCACCTGGGCGCCAGCGGCGTCGCCCACGGCCTGCTGTTCCTGGTATTCGCGCTGGCCTTGCTGCGCCGCGACCGCGCCGCGATCGCCGCCAGCATGATCGCCTTCCTGTTCTACGGCGGCATGCTGGTGACGGTGCTGCCGCACCAGGACGGGGTGTCCTGGCAGTCGCACCTGGGCGGCGCCGTGGGCGGCGTGGTCGCGGCGCTGCTGCTGCGCCATCGCGATCCGCTGCCGCCGCGCAAGCGCTACAGCTGGGAGGACGAGGAGGACACCGACGATCTGCTCGCCGCCGACGACGAACTGGAACCGCCACCGCCAAGTCAGGTGCCGGTGCTGTGGCAGCCGCCGCAGGCGCCGCGCGGGGTGGTGCTGCGCTTCCCGCCGCGCGAGGAGCGTGACGGCGGCTGAGGTGGGCAAGGCCATGCCGGCCATCCGCCCGTCGGCATCCGTAGGAGCGGCTTCAGCCGCGACGCCTTTTCCCAGGAACGCCCGTCGCGGCTGAAGCCGCTCCTACAGCAGCCGGGCTGCCCGCGGCAGGTCGCCACGGGCGACCTGTCCCTGCGCTGCGCCGTACACTGACCGATCCGTCGTCGCTGTCCGAGTTCGCATGTCCGTGTCGCCCACCTGCCGTTTCCGCACCGCCGCCGCCGTGCTGGCGCTTGCCCTGGCCGCCTGCAGCGGCCCGGCGGTGCGCGCACCGGCGCCGGCCAAGGCCGTGGGCTATCTGCCGGCCACAGCGGTGCCGGACAGTCTGCAGTTGCTGCCGGCGCCCCCGGCGGCCGGCTCGCCGGGCGAGGCCTTGGACCTGGCGGTCAACCGCGAGGCGCTGGCCCTGCGCGGCAGCGCGCGCTGGCAGCAGGCCGCGCGCGATGCCGATCTGAGCTTCCCCAACGGCGCCGGCCAGTTCGCCTGCGCGCTGGGCGTGGCGATCGACGCGCAGCACACCCCGCACCTGTACGCCCTGCTGGAGCGCAGCCGCATCGACGCCAGCGCCGCCACCAAGGCGGCCAAGCGCCAGTACCAGCGCGCGCGGCCGTTCCTGCGCAACCAGCAGGCGGTGTGTACCCCGGGCGATCTCGACGACCTGCGCCAGAGCGGCTCGTATCCGTCGGGGCATAGCGCCATCGGCTGGGCCTGGGCGCTGACCCTGAGCGAGATCGCGCCCGAGCGCGCCGATGCGCTGATCGCGCGCGGCCGCAACTACGCCGAGAGCCGGCTGGTGTGCAACGTGCACTGGCAGAGCGACGTGCTCGCCGGCCGCTTCCTGGGCGCGGCCACGGTGGCGCGGCTGCACGACGACCCGGCCTTCCGCGCCGACCTGGCCGCGGCCCGCGGCGAGATCGCCGCCGCGCGCGCGGCCGGGCGCATGCCCGCCGGCGACTGCGCCGCCGAAGCCGGCGTCCTGCAGGTCCGTCCGGCCAGCGCGCTGTAGGGACGGCGTGCGGAACGCTGCACGGGTCACCCTGCCTTTGGGCAGATGCGAACGGTCCCCGACGGCAGGCTAGACTCGCCGCGACTTCCCGCCAAGGACCCGCACCGATGACCCAGTGGTATTTCCTGACCGGCAGCGAACAAACCCGCTCCGGCCCGTTCGACGATGCCGACGCGTTCGTCTTCGCCCGCAACAATCCCACGGCGCTGGCCTGGAGCCAGGGCCAGAACGGCTGGCTGCCGGTGGCGCAGATTCCCGCCCTGCAGGGCGGCGCGTCCTTCCTCCCGCCGGGCCCGCCGCCGCTGCCCACCACCGCCAGCCGTGCCGACCAGATCGACTACCGCATCGTCGGCCACGAGATGCAGTTCGTGGAGATCGAGCTGGACCCGGGCGAGAGCGCGGTGGCCGAGGCCGGCGCGCTGATGTTCAAGGACGCGGCGGTGCGGATGGACACCGTGTTCGGCGACGGCTCCGGCGCCGAACACGGTGGGCTGATGGGCAAGCTGCTGTCGGCCGGCAAGCGCCTGGTCACCGGCGAGAGCCTGTTCACCACGGTGTTCACCCACCAGGGCCATGGCAAGGCCAAGGTCGCCTTCGCCGCGCCCTACCCCGGCACGGTGCTGGCGATGAAACTGGACCAGCACGGCGGCCGCCTGATCTGCCAGAAGGACAGCTTCCTGGCCGGCGCGCGCGGGGTCTCGCTGGGCATCCACTTCCAGCGCAAGGTCATGACCGGCCTGTTCGGCGGCGAAGGGTTCATCATGCAGAAGCTCGAGGGCGACGGCTGGGTGTTCGTGCACGCCGGCGGCTGTGTGGTCGAGCGCGAACTGGCCGCCGGCGAGCGCCTGGACGTGGACACCGGCTGCGTGGTCGCCTTCCATTCCTCGGTGGACATGGACGTGCGCCCGGTCAGCGGCATCAAGAGCATGTTCTTCGGCGGCGAAGGCATGTTCCTGGCCACCCTCACCGGCCCCGGCAAGGTCTGGCTGCAGTCGCTGCCGTTCTCGCGCCTGGCCGGACGCATGCTCGCCGCCGCGCCGCAGGGCGGCGGGCAGAACCGCGGCGAAGGCTCGGTGCTGGGCGACTTCGGCCGCATCCTGGACGGCGACAACAGGTTCTAAGACGGCGTGCTCAGCCCCTCTCCCCCCGGGAGAGGGGTTGGGGTGAGGGTGCGGGCGCGCAGCGCCTCGCAGACCCAAGCCTGCGCGCTTGCACTGAAGCGCCCGGACCACCCAGCATGACCTCCGGTCGTGGGCGGTGCAGGAGGATGCGGCTATGCTCGCGCCGGCTCCTTCCTCCTTTCCGCGACGCTTCCATGACCGTGTTCCGTTCCCCGCGCCTGTTGCTGTCCCTGTCCCTGTTCGGCCTGCTTGCCGCCTGCGGCGGCGAACCCAAGCCGGCGCCGCCGGCGCCGGTGGTGAACGGACCGGCCCCGACGCCGGCGGCCAAGCCGCTGCGCATCGGCATCGCCCTGGGCGGCGGCGCGGCCAAGGGCTTCGCCCACATCGGCGTGATCAAGATGCTGCAGGCCAACGGCCTGGAGCCGACGGTGGTGTCCGGCACCAGCGCCGGCAGCGTGGTCGGCGCACTGTACGCCAGCGGCATGGACGCGTTCCAGATGCAGCAGGCGGCGGTGGCGCTGGACGAGAGCAGCATCCGCGACATGCGCCTGTTCTCCGGCGGCCTGGTGCAGGGCCAGGCGCTGCAGGACTACGTCAACGCGCAGCTCAAGGGCAAGCCGATCGAGAAGCTGGCCAAGCCGTTCGCCGCGGTCGCCACGCGGCTGGAAGACGGCGAGCGCACCGTGTTCGTGCGCGGCAATGCCGGCCAGGCGGTGCGCGCGTCCAGCAGCATCCCCGGCGTGTTCGAACCGGTCACCATCGGCAAGTTCCATTACGTGGACGGCGGCGTGGTCAGCCCGGTGCCGGTGGACGCGGCGCGCCAGCTCGGCGCCGACTTCGTCATCGCCGTGGACATCTCCAGCAAGGCCAGCGGCAAGAACCCGGGCAGCATGCTCGGCACCGTCAACCAGTCGATCGCGATCATGGGCCAGCGCCTGGGCCAGCAGGAACTGGGCCGCGCCGACATCGTGATCCGGCCTAAGGTCAACGACATCGGCGCAGCCGACTTCGCCCAGCGCAACGCCACGATCCTGGAAGGCGAGAAGGCCGCGCTGGCGGCGATGCCGCAGATCAAGGCCAAGCTGGCGCAACTGCAGCAGCAGCGTGCGGCGGCCGCAGCCGCGGCGGCAAAGGCCGCGCAACCGGCGCCGCCGCCGTGCGAACCGCCGTCGCGGCTGGGCCGCCTGCTGCGCCGCGACGATCCCTGCAAGCCGAAGGACTGAGGCGTGCCTCCCCTCTCCCCCGGGAGAGGGGCCGGGGGTGAGGGTCCGACCGCCAGGGCCGCTTCCTACTAAGCGCAGTCCCACCCGCACCACACCGCAGGTCAGTACCGCCAGCCCGGGCTGAAACCGACAGCGCAACGCCTCCGCCTGCCGCTCCCCTCTCCCGCCGGGAGAGGGGCCGGGGGTGAGGGTCCGACCGCCAGCGCCAGTTCCTACCCGGCGCAGTCCCACCGGTACCCCACCGCGCCTCAGTACCGCCAGCGCAGCGTGAAACTCACGAAGCGCGGTTCGCCGTAGTTCTGGTAGTCCAGGTTGGCCCAGTACTTCTTGTTCAGCGCATTGGTCACCGCCAGGGTCGCGGTCCACTGCGTGCTGAGCTGGTAGTTGGCGTTGAAATGCACCAGCGCGTACGGGTCCTGCACCACGGTGACCGGGCGCGTGGCGGCACTGCCGTCGCCGACCGGGCGCTGGATGTTGTAGCCGCGCACCGCGCTCTGCCAGCTCACGCCGCCGCCCAGGCTCAGGCGCTGCCAGGCGCCGGGCAGGCGCACCTGGGTGGACAGCTGCAGATAGTCCTCCGGCAGGTTGGCGTAGATCGCGTCGGTGGGCGCGCGGGTGACCTTGGCGTGGGTGTAGCCGGCGTTGAGCGTCCAGCCCGGACGCAGTTCGCCGTTGTATTCCACTTCCCAGCCGCGGCTCTTGGTGCCGTCGACGCCGATGTAGGCCGAGCTGCCGTCGGGCAGCGAGGCTTCCGGCTGGGTCATGTCGCGCACCGCGTAGTTGTCCTGCTTGGCCTCGAATACCGCTGCGCTGAGCAGCCCGCGGCCGTCGGCCAACTGCGCCTTGACGCCCGCCTCCAGGTTGGAGCCCTGCACCGGCGCCAGCAGGTTGTTGTCCTTGTCCTTGTAGTTCTGCGGATTGAAGATCTCGGTGTAGCTGGCGTAGGTGGAGACGGCCGGGGTGATGTCGTAGACCAGGCCGACATAGGGGGTGACCTCGTCGCTGACCCGGTAGCGGCCGCTGGTGCCGGTGTAGCTGCCGTCGGCGGCGAAGGCCTGGGTGCGGGTCTGCCAGGAACTCAGGCGCGCGCCGGCGATCAGCGACAGCGGTTCGGCCAGGCGCAGCCGGGTGGAGGCGTACACGCCGCGCTGGGTGGTGCGCGCCTCGCGCCGCGCGCCGGTACGGGCGGCGGTGATCTGGCCCACGTCGCCATGCCAGTCGTAGACGTTGGGGATGTAGTAGCAACGCTCGCGGCCGCAGGTGGTCCAGTCGCCCGGATAGCGCAGCGCCAGGGTCGGCGTGGTCGACTGCAGGTCCTGCCAGCTGCCGCCGAGGACCAGGTCGTGGTCGCGGCCGAACAGCGGGAAGCTGCCGGACAGGTACACGTCCAGGCCGTCGCGGGTGTCGGTGGTCTGCCCGGCGGCGGCGCGCAGGTAGATGCCGCTGCCGTCGCGCTTGGGATAGCCGCTGCCGTAGACGCGCAGGTTGTCGACCTCGCCCTCGGTGCGCGCCAGGTTGACCTTCAGCAGCCAGTTCTCGCCGAAGCGCTGTTCCAGGTTCGCGAAGGTGGTGTGGGTGTTGCGCTGCCAGCGCGCCCACTTCGGCGCCAGGTTGGTGGAGCTGGGCAGGTCGGCGAAGCCGCCGTCGGCGAAGAAGTACGGCACCGTGCCCCAGGTCGAGCCGACCGGATCGTTGTCCTGGCGCTGGTAGCCGACGGTGACCGTCGTGGAGTCGGTCAGGTCGCCTTCCAGCACCGCCATGCCCGACATCTTCTGCTCGGTGTAGTGGTCGTAGTAGTAGCCGCGATCCTGCCAGGCGGCGACGAAGCGGCTGCGGAAGCGGCCGTCGGCGGTCAGCGGCGCGGTGACGTCGGCCTGGGTGCGGCGGAAATCCCACGTGCCGAGCGAGGCCGCGAAGGACGCATCGAAGGTCTTGCCGGGGCGCTTGCGCAGCAGGTTGACCGTGGCCGAGGGAATGCCGGCGCCGCTGAGCAGGCCGTTGGCGCCGCGGATCACCTCGACGCGGTCGTAGAAGACCATGTCGTATTCCTGATTGGTGGAGCCGCTGTAGGTGGGCAGGCCGTCGACCTGGAAGTCGGTGATCTGGAAGCCGCGCGCGAAGTACAGCGGGCGCTGGGTGTCGTAGAAGGAGACGTTGACGCCGGTGACGTTGCGCATCACGTCGTTGATGCTGAACAGCGATTCCTCTTCCAGCCGCTGCTGGCCCAGCACGCTCACCGATTGCGGCGTCTCCTGCAGCGTCAGCGGCAGGCGGGTGGTGGTGGACGGCTGCGCGCGCGACGGGCTGCCGCTGACTTCGACCTTGTCCAGCGTGGTCGGCTGCACGTCGGCCTCGGCTGTGGCCTCGGCGGCGAACAGCGGTGCCGAGGCGGCGGAGAGCGCGGACAGCACGGCAAGGGACAGCAGGCGGCGTGGAGCGGAGGGAAGCATGGATCGATCTCGCGGGGTGGGGCGCGGCGGCGACCCGGTCGCGCCGCGGTGGAGGAAAGGACAGGCGCAGCCGCGCTCCACGGCGGGGGGAACCGACGTGGCTGGCCCGGCAGGGCTGGCGGAGGGGCTGTGGCCGTGGATGGCCGTCGCAGAACGCAAATGTAAATCGTTAGCAACAACTTAACAAGGGTTGCCATGCGCCGACACGCAACGGCACGTCCGCGTCGTGCCGCTAGCCGCGCGGCAGCGGCAGGCCGGCGAAGTCCTTGACCGTGCGCAGCACGAAGCTGGAATTGACGTCGGCGACGCCGGCGGCGTTGAGCAACTTGTCCAGCAGAAACGCGGAGAAGTGCGCCAGATCGCGGACGTAGACGTGCAGCAGATAGTCCATGTCGCCGGTCAGCGCATGGCACGCGACCACTTCGTCCCAGCCCTGCACACTGTCGGCAAAGTGGGCGATGCCGCTCTGCCCGTGCTTTTCCAACTGCACGCGGACGAAGGCCTGCAGACCCAGGCCGATCGCCGCCGGCACCAGCCGCGCGGCATAGCCGGCAACCACACCTTCGGCTTCCAGCCGTTGCACCCGGCGCAGGCAGGCCGAGGGCGACAGGTTCACCTGCGCGGCCAGCTCGGCATTGCTGGCGCGGCCCTGCCGCTGCAGCAGGGCGAGCAGGCGCAGGTCGGTGCGGTCGAAGGTCGGCGATCCGGTCATTTATTGCTCTGCAACATGGCGTCTACGCAACAATCTTGCGCGCGACGCCAGGATCCGTGCAACTTCGCAAGCCCATTGCGCGGCGGCGCGCCTACCATCGTGGCATCCCGTTCCGGAGCGTCGACCATGGACACCGCACCGCGCCGCGTCGAACACCAGCAGACCGACAAGGGCTACGTGCCGGTCTACACCACCGCCGTGGTGACCCAGCCGTGGGACAGCTACAGCGCCGACGACCACGCCACCTGGGGCACGTTGTACACCCGCCAGCGCGAATTGTTGGTCGGCCGCGCCTGCGACGAGTTCCTGCAGGCGCAGGACGCGATGGGCATGAATTCGCAGGCGATTCCGCGCTTCGACGAACTCAACGCCGTGCTGCAGGCGACCACCGGCTGGACCCTGGTCGGCGTCGAAGGGCTGCTGCCGGAGCTGGACTTCTTCGACCACCTGGCCAACCGCCGCTTCCCGGTGACCTGGTGGATCCGCCGTCCCGAGCAGATTGACTACATCGCCGAGCCGGACCTGTTCCACGACCTGTTCGGCCACGTGCCGCTGCTGATGAACCCGCTGTTCGCCGACTACATGCAGGCCTACGGCCGCGGCGGAGTGAAGGCGCATGCGATCGGTCCGGAGGCGCTGCAGAACCTGACCCGGCTGTACTGGTACACGGTGGAATTCGGCCTGATCGACACCCCGGACGGCCTGCGCATCTACGGCGCCGGCATCGTCTCGTCCAAGGGCGAATCGCTGTACTCGCTGGAGTCGGACGCGCCCAACCGGATCGGCTTCGACCTGCAGCGGATCATGCGCACCCGCTACCGCATCGACACCTACCAGAAGACCTACTTCGTCATCGACAGCTTCGAACAGCTGATGCAGGCGACCTCGCCGGACTTCACCCCGCTCTATGCGGCACTGGCCGACCAGGCACACCTGCCCGCCGGCCAGGTGCAGCCGCAGGACCGCGTGTTCCATGCCGGCAGCGGCGAAGGCTGGGCGGACGGCGGCGACGTGTGAGGAGCACCAAGGCGCGATCAGCGACAGGCCGATTGCGCTGCTGCAGGCATACGTTCGCAGTGCGCATGACGCAGCGCGCCCCTCTCCCATCGGGAGAAGGGTTGAGGTGAGGGTACGGGCGCGCAGCGCGCACAGAATTGGCTAAGGCGGGTTGCCTTCCCAGGGATGCGCCGATCCGCGCAATGGCGTAAACCAGCGACCGTGCAGCGGTCGCAGGCCAGTGACCTTAACGTGGATACACCAATAGCAGCACCAGCGGTTCATCGCCCACCTGCTGCAACGCGTGCCTGCTGCCGGGCCGGGTCAGCAAGGCATGGCCGGCGCGCACGTCGTACTGCGTTCCGTCCAGCACGTAGCTGCCGTGTCCGCTGACGATGTAGTAGATCTCGTCCTTGTGCTGCGGATGCAAGCCGATGCCGGCGCCCTGGTGCAGCACGCGTTTGCGCAGCACGAATGGCAGGTCCTGCACGTCGGCGAAGAAGGGGTACGCCGTGGTCGGCCCTGCGCCGCCGTGCGGGCCGGGCTGGCCGCGGGCCAGCGTGTCTTCGTGCAGCACCTGCGATTGCGCCGAGGCGTGGGCGGGGCGCACCACGTCGCAATCCAGATCACGCAACAGCGCCGGGCGCAGGGTGGGCAGCGCCTGCACCACATCGCGCAGCGCCAGGCAGGCCAGGGCGTTGGCACCAGCGATGCTGAAACGGCTGGCGGCGGCAGCGTCCTGTTCGGGCACGAACAGGTACGGGCGCGCGCCCTGCTCGCCCAGCGCACGCAGCCAGGCACGGCTGCTGGCGTCGAGGTCGATCAGCACGACCTGCTGCGTGCTTGCCAGCCGTCGCAACGCCTGGATGCCTTGCGCAGGTGTATCCAGCGGCACACCCTGCATGAACAACGGGCGCGCCACCGGCGTGACCAACACAGGCGTGGCGCCCTTGGCGCGTACCTGCATCAGCGCGCGGGCAACCGTTTGCTGCAGGTCAGCATCGCGGCTGGCGTCTTCGCGCTCGACGTCGTCGTGGCCAAACTGGATCAGCACCACGTCGCCACGACGGAGTTCGCTGGCGAGCGTGTCGAGCGGACCTTCGGCGGTGATGCGGCGCGCGCTGCGCTCGTCCCTGGCGTGATTGCGCACCTGCCACGCGTTCGGGTCCAGGTAGCTTTGCAAGGGCTGGCCCCAGCCGGCCTGCGGCGCACGCTCGGCGCCGACCTCGGCAGCAACGGCGTCGCCGACGATGAACATGCGCTGCGGCTCGGCGCCGGTGACGCTCGCGAAGAGCAACAGCAATGCGGACAGGAGCAGGCGCATGGGCACTCCGCTGCGCTGGGGCTGCTTGGCACCCGATCGGTTGGCGTCATCAGGCCAGACTGACAGGGAGCAGCGCGGTAGGCGTTGACCGATCCTTCGGCCCTCACCCCAACCCCTCTCCGCGGGAGAGGGGCTCGAGCATCGCATGGTGCGATCAGGCTGCAGCGGCCTCGGCCCTCCCCAACACGCCGGCGACGAAGGTGCGCAGCTCGGCATCCTGGGCATTGTCGAAGAAGCACTGCTGGAAGCGCGGGCCGCCCACGGCCTGCTTGACCAGGTCCGGGTCCAGCGCGCGCAGGCCGTCCAGGTAGGACTTGGCCAGGGCCTGCTTGACCTGGGTCAGGATGCCGGCGTTGGCCTGCTGCGATTCGCGGCGCTCGGCCGGGTAGCCCATGCCGCGCTCGCCGCTGAAGGCCTTCTCGAAGATATAGCGCACGTTGATCTCCGCGCCCCAGCCGTAGCCCTTGGCGAAGGCCAGCGCCAGCGCGTTGCCGTTGTTGACCTGGGCGAACAGGTAGGCGTCGGTCGGCTCGATGCAGTAGCCGCAGAACACGCCCGGGTGGGCGTTGAGCGACATCATCGCGCCCTGGCCGGTGCCGCAGCCGGCGACCACAAAGTCCACCGCGCCGGCGTTGAGCAGCAGGCCGGCGCAGATGCCCAGGTGGATGTAGGTCAGGCGGTGGTCGGCGTCGCCGTCCATGCCGACGTTGAACACGCTGTGGCCCTGGGCGGCGGCGACGTCGTTGAGCTGCTGCAGGATCACCGGGTTCTTGGCGGCCTGGCTGAACTCGTTCATTAGGGCGATTTTCATGGGGGTCCTTTGGTGGGGGATTGGGTGGTGGGATAGATCTGGATGGGATGAGAGGGGTCGGCGGTGGTCGCACCCTCATCCGCCCTTCGGGCACCTTCCCCCAAAAAGGGGGCCGAGGTCCCGAAGGGAGAAGGAGGAGCGGTTAGCGGGCGAGCCAGCCGCCGTCGACCGGGATCACGGTGCCGTTGACGTAGTCCGAGGCGCTGCTGGCCAGGAACACCGCGGTGCCGCCCAGGTCTTCCGGCACGCCCCAGCGGCCGGCCGGGATGCGCTCCAGGATCGCCTGGTTGCGCGCGGCGTCGGCGCGCAGTTGCGCGGTGTTGTCGGTGGCCATGTAGCCGGGGGCGATGGCGTTGATGTTGACGCCCTTGGCGCCCCACTCGTTGGCCAGCAGGCGGGTGATGCCGGCGATGCCGGACTTGCTGGCGGTGTACGAGGGCACGCGGATCCCGCCCTGGAACGACAGCATCGAGGCGATGTTGATGATCTTGCCGCTGCCCTGGGCGATGAAGTGGCGGCCGGCGGCCTGGCACATGAAGAACGCGGACTTGATGTTGACGTTCATGACGTCGTCCCAGTCCTGCTCGCTGAAGTCCACCGCGTCGGCACGGCGGATCAGCCCGGCGTTGTTGACCAGGATGTCGAGGCGGCCGAGGCCGGCCAGGGTCTCGTCGAGGATGCGCTGCACCGGCTCGATGCTGATCAGGTTGGCCTCGATGGCGATGAAGCGGCGGCCCAGCGCGGTGACCTTGGCCTCGGTCTCGGTCGGCGCCTGGATGCCGGCGGCGGCGATGTCGGCGCCGGCCTGCGCCAGGGCCAGGGCGATGCCTTGGCCGAGGCCGGTGTTGGCGCCGGTGACCAGGGCGACCTTGCCTTCGAGACTGAACGGATGGGTCATTGCGGGGGCTCCTAGAAGGGATGACGGTGGAGACGGTGGCGGCGCACGGACGGCGGCCTACTTGAGCTGGCAGATGTCCAGCACGTGCATGTCGGTGTAGTCGAGGTTCTCGCCGCCCATCGCCCAGATGAAGGCGTAGTTGGCGGTGCCGGCGCCCATGTGGATCGACCACGGCGGCGACACCACCGCCTCGTTGTTCTGCACCACGAGGTGGCGCTGCGCGTCCGGCTCGCCCATGAAGTGGTAGACGCGGTCGTTGGCGCCGAGGTCGAAGTAGAAATAGACCTCGCTGCGGCGGTCGTGCAGGTGCGGCGGCATGGTGTTCCAGACGCTGCCCGGCTTGAGCACGGTCAGGCCCAGCAGCAGCTGCGAGGACTGGCAGGTGGCCGGCACGATGTACTGGTAGATGGTGCGTTCGTTGCTGGTCTCCAACGCGCCGCGGTCCAGCGCCACCGCCTCGGCGATCGACAGCCGCTTGGTGGCGAAGCGCGCATGCGCCGGGGTGGAGGCCAGGTAGAACTGCGCTGGCGCGGCCGCGTCGTCGGAGGCGAACACCACCTCGGCGCTGCCCATCGCCACGTACAGGCCGTCCTTCGGGCCCAGCGGATACGCGGTGCCGTCGACGGTGACGGTGCCGCTGCCGGCACCGACGTTGATCACGCCCAGCTCGCGCCGCTCCAGGAACGGGTGACCGGCGGCCGAGGCCGGCTCGGTCTGCGCCGGCAGCGTCAGCGCCTGCGTGCGCGGGACGGCGCCGCCGAGCACGAAGCGCTCGTAGTGGGTGTACTTCAGGGTCACCGCGTCGTCCACGAACAGGCCGTCGAGCAGGTACAGGTCGCGCAACTGGTCGTTGCTGGCGCCCTTGATCGCGTCGGGATGGGTGGCGTAGTGGGTCTTGCAGTACAGGGACATGGGCTTCTCCAGTGCAGGCGACGGCATGCGGCAGCCCGCCACGGAGGACAGTCTAGCGGGTCTGGTAAACCGGTGTCATTGCGCAGTGCACGAACGGCGGGGATTGGGGAGTCGGGATTCGGGATGAGAGCGCTGCAGCGCTCGCTGATGGCGTGCTAACCGGGCGGCAGGGGCTGGCCGACGTCGATGCGGTTGCCGTCGGGGTCGGCGAAGACGAAGCAGCGCAGGCCGAAATCGGCGTCGCGGATCGCCTTGATGATGCGCACGCCCTGCGCCTGCAGGCGGTCGTGCAGCGCCGCCGCGTCGTCGACCAGCAGGTGGGCGACGTTGCTGGTGCTGCCGCGGTGACCGGCGCGCAGGGTCAGGTGCAGTTCGGCGTCGTCCTTCTTCAGGATCACGAAGCCGACCGGGCTGCCGTTCTGGAACACGCTGCGGAAGCCCAGGCAGTCGGTGTAGAAGGCGACGGCGCGGGCGATCCCGGCGACGGGCACGGTCGGCGCCAGGCGGCCGAAACGGACCGCGGCGGCGGCAGGAACAGGGGACGACATGGCGAAGGCTCCTCGCAGCAAGGCCGCGTGGGTCCGCCCGGGCGGTGCCGGAACGGAGCGGGCCTTGGATGGGCGGAGCGGTGTCCGCACGGTCGGCCGGCAGTCTACACCGGCCGCGCCGCGCTCAATCCTCCGGCGGCTGGCAGGAGTCGCGCACGATCAGGTGCGGGCGCACGCTGGCCACCGCCAGCGACGGCGTGCCCTCGGGCTGGATCAGCATCGCCGCGGCGGTGCGGCCGGTGTCGCGGGTGTGCCGGCGCACCGAGGTCAGCGACGGCCACAGCCGCGAGGCCAGCGGGCTGTCGTCGTAGCCGATGATCGACAGCTGGCGCGGGATGTTGATGTTGGCGCGCAGGGCGACCTTGTACACGCCGGCGGCCATCTCGTCGTTGCCGGTGAAGATCGCGCTGGGCCGCTGCTTGCCCAGCAGCAGCTTCTCCGCCGCGGCCACGCCCGACTCGAAGGTGTAGCCGGCCTCGACGATGCGCGCCGGCGGCAGCTCGATGCCGCGCCGGGTCAGCGCGTCGATGAAGCCGGCGGTGCGCTCGTGCGCGGAGCGGTAGGCGCTGGGGCCGGTGATCAGGGCGATATCGCGGTGGCCCAGCGACAGCAGGTAGTCGGCGGCCTCGGCGGCGCCGTCGCGGTCGTGGGTGACCACCATCTGCGAGGTGTCGTCCAGCGGCAGCGAGGCGATGCGGGTGTAGCGCACGCCGATCCCGGCGAGCATGTCGGCCAGCGCCTGGTCCTCCGAGGCGCGCGGCACCAGGATCACCCCGTGCAGCTTCTGCTGCTGCACGAAGCGGCGCACGCCCTCGATGTAGCCGGGGCTGCGGCTGTCGCAGGGATGCACCACCAGCTCGAAGCTGGAGCCGCGCAGCGCGTCCAGCGCGCCGTACTGCATGTCCACGATGTACTGCGCGGTGGGATTGTCGTAGACCATGCCGATCAGGAACGAGCGGCGGAACGCCAGCCCGCGCGCCAGCGGATCCGGCGCGTAGCCGACTTCGCGCATCAGCGCCTCGACCTTTTCGCGGGTGTCTTTGCGCACCAGCGGTGAGTTGTTGATGATCCGCGACACGGTCTTCTTCGACACCCCGGACAGGCGCGCGATGTCGTTGATCGTCGCGGCCTTGCCGTGAGCGGAAGCGGGAGCATCGGCGGGGCGGGGCTTGTTCGGCGCCATGGACGGAAAACCGGGCGAAAGAGAGGGGATTCTACTGGGTGTCATGTTCGCACCAGCGTACGGTCACGCAAGCGCTGTAGACGCAGCGCCCGGCGCGGGGCCGCGGCGCCACCGACGCCGGCCGCGGCGCTCGACGCGAACGGCTCGCGATTGCCGCCTGGCGCACGCCACCGGACCGACTCAGGCGCGCAGCGCGCGCGGCAACCACAGCGACAGCTCCGGGAAGAACGCCACGATCAGCAGCACGCACAGCGCCGCCAGCCAGAACGGCCAGATGGTGCGCATGCTCTGGGCCACGGTGATCTGCCCGATCGAGGTACCGATGAACAGCACCGAGCCCACCGGCGGGGTGATCAGGCCGATGCCGCCGGCCAGCACCATCACCAGGCCGAAATGGATCGGGTCGATGCCGTAGGCCTTGGCCACCGGCAGGAAGATCGGCGTGCAGATCAGGATCTTCGGCGCCAGGTCCATGAACATGCCCAGCAACAGCAGCATCACCACGATCATCAGCAGCACGGTGTGCTGGCTGTGGGCGATGGACTGCAGGAAGTGCACCGCCGCCGCCGGCACCTGCAGGTAGGCCAGCAGCCAGCCGAACACCGCCGCGGTGGCGATCACGAACAGGATCACCCCGGTGGTGCGTGCGGCATGCGTCACCGCGGCGAAGAACTCGGCCCAGCGCAACTGCCGGTACAGCAGCGCGGTGACCAGCAGCGCGTACACCACCGCGATCGCCGCGCTCTCCACCGCGGTGAAGATGCCGGCGCGGATGCCGACGAAGATCAGCGCGACCAGGCCCAGGCCCGGCAGCGCGCCGACCAGGCGCAGCGCCACCGCGCGCCAGCCCGGGAACGCCTCGGTGCCGTAGCCGCGCGCGCGCGCCACCGCATAGCCGGTGAGCATCATCGCCGCGGTCATCAGCAGCGCCGGGACGATGCCGGCCGCAAACAGGTCGGCGATCGACAGGCCGCCGCCGGCCGCGGCCGAGAACAGGATCAGGTTGTGCGAGGGCGGCACCAGCAGCGCCACCAGCGCCGCGGTCATGCTCACGTTGACCGCGTAGTCGCGGTCGTAGCCGCGGTTGATCATCTGCGGAATCATGGTGCCGCCGACCGCCGAGACGTCGGCAATGGCCGAGCCGGACACGCCGCCGAAGAACAGCGACGACAGCACGCTGACCTGGCCCAGGCCGCCGCGCATGCGCCCGACCAGCGAGGACGCCAGCGCGATCAGGCGATCGGAGATGCCGCCACGCAGCATCAGTTCGCCGGCGAAGATGAACAACGGGATCGCAATCAGCGACGCCGAGCCGCTGCCGGCGGAGATCTGCTGCACCAGCACCACCGCCGGCAGGTCCAGGTACAGCAGCGTGGCCAGCGCCGCGGCGCCCAGCGCATACGCCACCGGCACGCCAATCAGCAGCAGCACCACGAACAATCCCAACAGGATGGCGATGGCCATGCTCAGTTCCTCCCCATGGTGGTGCCCGGGCGCAGCACCCGCCAGGCCTGGTACAGCGCGAACACGCTCATCAGCGCGCCGCCGATCGACAGCGGCAGGTAGTTGATGCTCTGCGGCATCCGCGCGCCGGCCATCTTGATGTCCAGCCCGTCCAGCAGCAGCACCGCGCCCCACCAGGCGATCACCGCGCCGATCGCCGCCACCAGCAGCGGGCGCAGCAGGTCGATGCAACGGCGCAGGTTGGCGTGCAGCGTCTCGGCCAGCAGGAAGAAGCCGAAATGGCGGCGGGTGTGCACGCCGGCGGCCGCGCCCAGGCTCATCGCCGTGCTCAGCAGCAGCAGCGTCACCGGCTCGGTCCAGCTCGGCGAGTCGTTGAGCACGTAGCGGGTGAACACCTGCCAGCCCTGCACCACCACCAGCCCGAGCAGGGCGGCGGCGGCGGTGCCGATGGCGAAGGTGGCGATCCGGTCCAGCACGCGCTGCAGCGGCGGCACCGGGAGGGCGGGGTCGTGGTCGGTCATCGGCATGGGCTCAGGCGAAATCGCGGATGCGGCGGTAGAGGGCTTCGATCTCCGGCTGCTGCCGGTACTCGGCCAGCAGCGGCGCGGCGGCCTTGCGGAAGGCCGGCATGTCGACCGCGTTGACGGCCACGCCGTAGTCGATCACCTGCTGCCGCGCCTGCGCCTCGGAGGCGTCCCACAGCCGGCGCATCACCGTCACCGACTGCCGTGCGGTCTCCAGCACCAGCGCGCGCTCGTCCGGCGCCAGCGCCTGGAAGCTGCGCCGTGACATCACCAGCACGTCCGGCGCATAGGAGTGATCGCTCTGCGACCAGTAGTGCGCGGCCTCGAAGTGGCGGCTGGACTGGAAGCTGCGCATGTTGTTCTCGGCACCGTCGATCATGTGCGTTTCCATCGCCGAGAAGGTCTCGCCCAGCGACATCGGCGTCGGGTTGGCGCCGAGCATGCGCATCAGCTTGAGGAAGATGTCCGAGTTCGCCACGCGGAGCTTGAGCCCGTGCAGGTCCTTGGGCTGCCGCAGCGGATGCTTGGTGTTGTAGAAGCAGCGCGCGCCGGAGTCGTAGATCGCCAGCCCGACCAGGTCGCGCTGTTCGAAGCTGCGCAGGATGCTGTCGCCGACGTGGCCGTCGATCGCGCGGCGCAGGTGCGCCACCGAGTCGAACACGTACGGCAGGCACAGCGCCTGGGTCAGCGGGAAGGTGTTGTTCAACGCGCCGGAGTAAACGCGGGTGATGTCGATGGCGCCGAAGCGCGCCATGTCGATCGCCTCCGCCTCGCGGCCGAGTTGGCCGGAGTGGTACTGGCGCAGGCGCAGGCGGCCGCCGGTCTGCTGCTCCAGGGTCTGCCCGAACCAGCGCACCGCCTCCACGGTGGGGTAGTCGGCCACGTGCACGTCGGTGGCGGTGAGCAGGCGGGTATCGCCGCGCTGCGCCAGCGCACCCAGCGGCACGCTGGCCGCCGCCGCGGCGGTGATGCCTGCACCGAGGAATCGTCTACGAGTGATCATGCTGCGCCCTCCCGCGCGTCGTGGTCATCGCGCAGCCTAGGCCGCGACCGCCCTGCAATGAAGTTCGCCGTAGCCATCGAAGCGGATCGTCGCCTGCTGGCCGATGGCGATGTCGTGGATGCCGGTGGCATTGCCGGTGGCGATCAGCTCGCCGCGGCGCAGCGGCCGCCCGCGCCTGGCCGAGCGCGCCAGCGCGAACGCGAACGCCGCGCGCAGCCCGCCCGGCAGCAGCGTGGCGCCGCCGGTGCCCACGCACTGCCCTTCGATCCAGGTCTCGGCACGCAGCGCGGTTTCGTCCAGCGCGGTCCAGTTGGGCACCTGGGGGCCCAGCAGCAGGCCGTTGTTGTTGCCGAAATCGGAGATCACCACGCGCGGGCCCAACTGGTTGATCGTGGCCAGCGGGCTGCTCGCCACCTCGACCCCGACGAACAGCGTCGCCGGCACCTGGGCAGCCTGCTGCGAAGTCCAGTGCAACTGGTCGGCGGGGACATCCGCGTCCAGGCGCAGCACGTACTCGGCCTCGACCGCGCCGAAGCCGCCGTCGAACACCGGGATGTCGGCTGTTCCACCGGTAGCATTCCATAACGCAGCAGCGAAGATCGGGCCCAGCAGGCGCTCGTCCCCGGAGTGGTCGCGGCGCTCGGGCGCGATATAGCCGACCTTCCAGCCGACCACGCGGTCCGGCCATTGCGCGATCGCCAGGTCCTGCACGCGGTAGGCGGTCTCCAGGTCGTCCGGGATGACGCCAGGGAAATCGGGCAATGCGCGGCCCTGGCGGCGGGCCTGGACGAAGCGGGCCGCGATATCGGCCAACGCGGGCGGTGGCGTCTGCGACGGGCCGGAAGGAAGGCTCAAGGGCATCTCCGCAAGGATGGGGGGTCGGGAATTGCTGCGCCGCGCATCGACAGCGCGTTGCGCCGTTGTATATGGTAAACCGGTGTCATTGGCAATGTGCGGTGCGGCAAACAGCCTGGAATCGGGAATCGGGAATCGGGAATCGGGAATCGGGAATCGGGAATCGGGAATCGGGAATCGGGAATCGGCAACAGCAACAGCAACAGCAACAGCAACAGCAACAGCAACACAGCGTCATGCGTTGGCGCAGGCCGCGCGCACACTGGAAAGGCGGCCATCCGCGCCGCGCGGCTTCCTCCACCCACGCGAGATCTCGATGATGTCGGCCCACCTCCTCCCTACCCGCCTACGTCCCACCGAATCCCTGTCCCCGCGCTGCGGCAGGCGCCGGTCCCGTCCCTGCATCGCCGTGCTGGCGGCGCTGGGCCTGCTGCTGGGCGCGCTCGGTGCGGCCGCGGCGGCCGAGCGGCCGGCCAGCGAGAGCGCCGCCGAGCTGGCGGCGCGGCTGCCGCTGTGGCCCGGGCCGGCGCCGGGGTCGACGGCCGGGCCCGCGCAAGGGCACCTGGTCGAGCGCAGCGACGACCCTGCCCTGCCCGACCGCGCGCTCAGCGGCCGTTACCAGCCCTACCTGGTGGTGTACCGGCCGAAGCACCCGAACGGCAGCGCGCTGCTGGTGGCGCCCGGCGGCGGTTACGCGCGCATCGTGCTGGACAAGGAAGGGACGGCCTTGGTGCCGATCTTCGCCGAACAAGCCGGTATCACCCTGTTCGTGCTGCGCTACCGGCTGCCCGACGCGGCCGTCGACGGTGCCGCGGCGCGCGACCAGCCGCTGGCCGACGCGCAGCGCGCGCTGCGCCTGATCCGCGCGCATGCCGCGGACTACGGCGTGGACCCGCAGCGCATCGGCGCGATCGGCTTCTCCGCCGGCGGCCACGTCGCCGCCAGCCTCGGCACCCGCTACGACGACGCGGTATATCCGGCCCGCGATGCGATCGACCGGGTCAGCGCGCGACCGGATTTCCTGCTGCTGCTGTATCCGGTCATCGACATGGGCAGCGGCACCGCGGCGCACACCGGCTCGCGGCTACGATTGCTCGGCCGCCACCCGGATGCGGCGACCATGGCCGCCTACTCGCTGCAGAACCGCGTGCACGCCGGCATACCGCCCACCTTCCTGGTGCAGGCGCAGGACGACCCGGTGGTGTCGGTGGAGAACAGCCTGCTGTTCTACCAGGCGCTGCGCCAGGCGGGGATACCGGCCGAGCTGCACCTGTTCGCGCACGGCGGCCATGGCTTCGGTGTCCGTGGCATCGCCGGCCTGCCGCTGGCGGCCTGGCCGCAGCTGGCGTTGAGCTGGATGCGCAACGTGCAGGACGATCCGCGCGCCCGCGCGCCGATCCCGCCGCCGGCGGGCGGGAAGTGAACCACATGGCCTGCGCGCCGCTGCATGCCCCGCCAGGCGATCGCGTCGCCGGTGGCCGCCGCGCCGCCACGCCGCGAACGCGTCCCCGATCGCCTCGTCAGGAGTCCGTCCACGCATGACCGTCCGCCCTCGCCTGCCCGGCGCGCACACCGCCGCCTCCGCCGCTGCCGCCCCCGCCGACCACGGCCGGCGCCGCTTCCTGCGCGACGGCGCACTCGGCGCGCTGGCCTTGAGCGGCGCGCTGCCCGGTGTCGCGGCCGTGGCGGCGCCGACGCCAGCGACGCCACTGGCGCGCACCCGCAGCGGCCGCATCCGTGGCGTGCGCGACCAAGGCGTGTGCGTGTTCAAGGGCATCCCCTACGGCGCCGACACCGCGCCGCGGCGCTTCCAGCCGGCGCTGCAGGAACGGCCCTGGCACGGCGTACGCGACTGCAGCGCCTATGCCGCCTCGGCGCCGCAGCGAGGATCCGAGCCGGTCAGCGAGGACTGCCTGTTCCTCAACGTGTGGACCCCCGGCCTGCGCGATGGCGCGCGTCGCCCGATCCTGGTCTACATCCACGGCGGCGCCTACAACAACGGCTCCGGCAGCGACCCGCTGTACGACGGCGTGCGCCTGTGCCAACGCGGCGACGTGGTGGTAGTCAGCGTCAATCACCGCCTCAACGCCTTCGGTTATCTGTACCTGGCGCCGTTCGGCGGCCCCGCCTATGCCGCCTCGGGCAACGTCGGCCAGCTCGATCTGGTGCAGGCGCTGCACTGGGTGCGCGCGCACGCGGCCGAGTTCGGCGGCGATGCCGGCAACGTCACCGTGTTCGGCCAGTCCGGCGGCGGCGCCAAGATCGCCACATTGATGGCGATGCCGGCCGCGCAGGGCCTGTTCCACCGCGCCTGGACCATGAGCGGGCAGCAGGTCACCGCCGCCGGGCCGCGAGCGGCCAGCCAGCGCGCGCAGTTGCTGCTGCAGGCCCTGCAGTTGGCGCCATCGCAACTGGACGCGCTGCGCACGCTGCCGCTGCAGCGCGTGCTCGAGGCCACGCGCACGCCCGACCCGTCGCGCGCCGAGACCACGGCGCTGTACCTGGGCCCGGTGCTGGATGCGCAGGTGCTGCACCGGCATCCGTTCTGGCCGGACGCGCCGCCGCAATCGGCGCGCATCCCGATGGTGATCGGCAACACCCGCGACGAGACGCGTGCCTTCCTCGGCCACGATCCGGCCAACTTCGCGCTGAGTTGGGACGCCTTGCCGGACAGGCTGGCGCAGGAGCAGTTCGTGGACCTGTCGCCGCAGGTGGTGATCGCCGAGTACCGGCGGCTGTATCCGCACTACACGCCGAGCGAGGTGTTCTTCGCCGCCACCACCGCCGGCCGCTCCTGGCGCGGCGCAGTGGAGGAAGCCGAGGCGCGCGCGCGGCAGGGCGCGCCGACCTGGGTCTACCAGCTCGACTGGGGCTCGCCGCTGGACGGCGGCAAGTTCGGCGCCTTCCACACCCTGGACATCCCGCTGGTGTTCGACAACATCCGCCAGCCCGGATCGCGCACCGGCGACGGCGCCGACGCGCAGCGCATGGCCGATGCGATGAGCGCCGCGCTGCTGGCCTTCGCCCGCCACGGCGATCCCAACCACGCCGGCCTGCCGCGCTGGGAGCCGTATTCGCTGGCCCAGCGCGAGACCCTGCTGTTCGACACCGACAGCCGCCTGGCGCACGACCCGCGCGGTGGCGAACGCCGGCTCTACGCGCAGGTGCCGTTCGTGCAGCGCGGAACGTTCTGAGCGCCTGCGCCGCGTGGCCGCGCCGTCACCGGCGTGGCACAGGCGCAGACCAGGGCCGGGGTCACGTCGGCGAACGTGCGCATCCGCGACAATCCGGGCTCCCGCAGGCTGCCAGACCGCCACCATGCCGCCTTCCGCACCGCAGACGACCCTGCTCGCGCGCATCGACGACTGCTACCGCGCACTCAGCGGTCACGGCCTGTATTGCCCCGACGCCATCGCCGACCGCTACCACTGGCTGCATGCGCAGGCGCCGTACGCCATCCTGGCGCATGACGCCAGCGCCGACCCGGTGTTCTTCTACGCCAATCGCTGCGCCTTGCGCTGCTTCAAGTACAGCGAGGACGAGATGCTCGCACTCCCCTCGCGGCTGAGTGCAGCCCCGGCCAACCGCGCCGAACGGCAGCGGCTGCTCGATGCGGTCGCCCAGCGCGGCATTGCCGATGGCTACAGCGGGCAGCGGGTGGACAAGCAGGGCAACCGCTTCGTGATCCACGATGGCGAAGTCTGGCAGTTGGGCTTCGGCAGCAGCGCCGGGTGGGGCCAGGCCGCGCTGTTCTGGCCCAGCCCTCGGCATACGGTGGTGCTGGCGTAGCGGCAGGCAACGTGCCTCGTGGGAACGACTTCAGCGGCGACGCGCATTGCCGGTCACGCCTGTCGCGGCTGTAGCCGCTCCTACAACCGTGGAGCGCGCATCGAGGCGTCGGCCGGGCCGTGGTGAAAGGGACTTGCATTGCGGCGCGCGGCGCACCACGCACATGGATCCGCTACTGCCTGGCGCGGCGGAACGCATGGCGTTGCGCGCGGGGTAGTGAGCCTGCGCCGCACCAAGCAGCCAGGTATATCCGCCCCTGCCCGCGACGCGCGCAGGGCATCGTCGCCGCCCGCCATGGCCGTACCGGTACATGGCGGTTGCCGCATGCCTACCAGCCGGTGTCCTCGGCCAGCACCACACGGTTGCCGACGGCGCGCGCGGCGGCCAGCAGCGCCTCGGCGCGCTGCATCAGCGTGGCCGGGGTGTCCTCGGGCGTGGCCAGCAGCGCGCCGACGCTCACCGTCAGCGCCGGCGCCTCCGCCGCGTCCTGCGCGATCGCCATCACCTCGACCATGTCGCGCAACGCCGGCGCCACCTGGCGCAGGTGCGCGCCGCTGGCGTCGTACAGCACCAGCGCGAAGCGGTCGGCGCGAATGCGCATGGCCACGTCCAGCGGCCGCAGCAGGCACTGCATGGCCTCGGCCACCTCCAGCACCGCACGGTCGCCGGCACCGGCGCCAGCGCGCTGCACCAGCGCGGCGAAGCCGTCCAGTTCGACCAGGATCAGCGCCAGCCCGCGCTGCAGGCGCCGACGCTCGGCCAGCGCCACTGCCAGGTGTTCGTCGAAGCGGCGGCGATCGCCCAGCCCAGTGAGCGCGTCGCGCAAGGCCTCGTCGTCGCGCACCCGGCGCTGCAGGAAGCCTTCGCGGCGCGAGTGTTCGCGCAGGTAGCCGCCGACCGCACCGACCGGCACGGCCGTCCACAGCAGCCATTGCAGGCGCAGATAAGCGTCGCGTGCTGCGCCGTCCAGCAACAGGTGGCCGGCGGCGGCGCTGATCGCGCACAACAGCAGCGCCACCGCCACGCTCTGCCACAGCGCCAGGCCCAGCGGAAAGAAGCCCGCCACCAGCACCAGGGTCATCACCGCGGCCGCGTAGCGCAGTTCCTGCGGCGGATAGCCGACGCTCGACAGCACCAGCCCGGTGCCGCCGACCAGCAACAGCAACGCGGCGCGGCCGGGGCCGTGCGTGTCGGCGCGGTGGATCGCGGCCGCCACCCACAGCAGTGCCAGCAGGGTCGCCGCGCGCACCGCGATCGCATAGCCGAGCAGGCCGCCGCCGCCGCGCCAGCCGAAATGCACCGCATCCCAGGCCAGCAGCAGCAGCGCGATCAATACGCCCAGCGAGGCCGCCACGCGCTGCGCGAAGCCCAGCGTGGCGGCGGTGTAGTGGCGGTACGCCCGTTCCAGCGGAGGATCGAAACGCAGCGCGGCGAATCCCTTGCGCAGTTGCGCCGCGTAGGCCTCGCCCGGCGGCGTGTCGTGTGGCTCCTGGTAACGCTCGTGCATGCAGTCCCCTGTCGACGGCAGCGCGGCGCGAAGTGCGGAGCAGGTCACATCAAACGTGCAACCCGACTCCATTTCGCGCGGACGCTGCGGTGCCCACGTCGAGACCATGAAAAAGCACCGGCGCGCGATTGTCCACTTTCGCGGCCATCGATTGCGTGACAGCGGCACCCTACTGCGCCGCATGGCACGCGCCGCGGCGCCTCAGCGCGGCGGCGGGAACGCCCACACGCTGTGCGGATCGCCGCCCTGCCCACGACGGTATGCCGCGCGCGCCATCTGCCAGTAGGCCCAGGCCAGCAGCAACGCACAGGCGTCGATCGCCAGCAGGGTGCCGCTGCTCCACGGCGCCACCCAGCCGGCGGCGCCGCGCAACCCGGCCAGCGGCACCAACGCGGTCAGCGCCGCGCAGGCCAGCAGCAGTTCGTAGGCGCCACGCGCGGTGGGACGCAGCAGCGCCCAGGCCACGCCGAGCGCGAACACCGCGTAGTACGCGACGCGCTCCATGCCCGGCGGCAGCAGGCGCGCGGCCACGAACAGCGCCGAGACCCCGGCCACGCAGCCCAGGCACACGCCGGTGGTGAGCCGCGCCATGACATGGGTGCGCCGCGGCTGCGCCTGCTGGCGGCGCTTGCGCCGCGCTTCCACCCACAGCAGGTTGCCGCTGTAGAACAGGAAGGCGCCGCCGAGCCCGAGCAGGAAATACAGCCACTGCAGCGGCCAGCGTCCGTAGTTGCCGAAGTGCAGGGTCTGCAGGCCGCGCAGCGCGGCCACGCCCGGCGACATGGTCTGCGGCGACAGCACCCGCAGCACCTGGCCGTCGGCCGCGCGCAGCGCCACGCCAGCGAGCGTGTTGAGCCGGCGCTGGTCCTGGTGCCCGTAAAGCTCCACCTGCGCATTGGCGTCGCCGGCATCGTGGAAGGACAGGCTCTCCGGCACGAAGCCGGGATTGGCCGCGCGCGCCCGCGCCACCAGCTCGGCCACCGGCAGCATCGGCGCAGGCACGTGCGCGGGCTGCACGTGCGGGGCCAGTTCGAAGTCCGGCTGCAGCACCTGCATCAGCTTGCCGTCGAACACCAGGTACTGGAACGGCGCCAGCAGCAGCACGCCCAGGGTCAGCACCGCGCCGGACCAGGCGAAGATCACGTGGAACGGCAACGACAGCATGCCGATGGCGTTGTGCGCGTCCTGCCACAGGCGCTTGACGTTGCGGCCGCGGCGCAGCGCGAACAGGTCCTTGAGCAGCACCGGCGCATACAGCACCACGCCGCTGACCAGGGCCAGCCCGTACAGCAGGCAGACCACGCCGAACAGGTAGGTGCCGAAGGTGCGCGGCAGGCCCGCGGTGAAATGCAGGTCGTACAGGAAGTCCACGAAGCCGCTGCGTTGCGGCAGTTGCACGGGTTGCCCATCGGCGCCGGGCTGGAACTGCACCATGCCGCCGAAGGCCTGCTGTGCCGCCGGCCCGAACGCATACAACTGCGGCAGCGCGCGGCCCTCGCCCGGCAGCATCAGGGTGTAGGACTCGGCCAGCGCCGGATGCCGCGCCAGTACCGCATCGGCCAGCGCCTGCGCGGCCTGTTCCGGCGGCAGCGTCGGGGCGTGCAGCGCCGACGGCCGCGGCCACTGCTCCAGGTCGTGGGTGAACACGTTGATCGCCCCGGCATAGAAGGCGATGAACAAGGCCATGCCGGCGAGCAGGCCCATCCAGCTGTGCGCCGACAGGAACTGGCGCAGGGTCGCGGCCTTCATGGGGTCACCTGCACGAGATGGTTGGCCTTGAGCAGGAACAGCGCCACGTAGCACAGCGCGGTCGCACCGCCCAGCCACAGCCACGCGCGTGCGCCGCTGCGGAACACGAAGGCCAGCGACATCGCGCCGATCCACGCCGGGAACACCAGCAGCAGCCAGGGCAGCGTGTGCACCTGCAGCTGGCCCGGCCACAGCAGCACGCATAGCCCGATGACGCCCACCGCCAGCGGCAGGCCCAGCACGATCGCCGCCAGCCACCTAGCCCACATCGCCAGCCCCTCGGTGCAATTGCCGCCACGCATCCAGGTACGGCAAGGCCACCGCCGCCAGCATCGTCGCGCTCAATGCGGCGAAGACGCCGGCCCACACGCCGAGCGCGGCGATCGCCGCACCCAGCGCCGCCACGCACAGCAGCGTGCCGGCCACGCGCAGCGCGCGCGCGTGCCGGCGCCAGGCCGGGCACAGCCGCTGGTGCGCAGTGGCCAGGTAGAACGCCAGCGCCGCCAGCGCGGCGGCCAGCAGATAGCCGGCGGTGGCGACGGCAGGCATCACCAGCGCGCCTCGAAGCCGATGCCGACCACCCGCGGCGCGCCCAGGATCGCGACCGGCTCGGTGGCCCAGCGGTACTGCACGTAGTCGCGGTCAAGCAGGTTGTTGGCGAAGATCCACGCGCTCCAGTCCAGGTTCTCGTAGCCGAACTTGGCGTTGACCACGGTGCGCGAGGCCAGCTGCACGGCGCCGGCGCCGATGTCGGTGTACACGCGGTCGCGGAAGCTGGCGTTGAGGTTGGCCAGCCAGCCGTCGGCGAAGCGCCAGTTGGCGCCCAGCGCCGCGGTCCAGTGCGGCGCGTAGGCGAACTCGCGGCCGGCGTAGTCGATGACCGAGGCGCCGGCGATGGTGGCGAAGCTGTCGTAGCGGGTGCGCGCATAGCCCAGCGAGCCGTACCAGTCGAAGGCTTCGTTGGGGCGGTGGCTGGCCTCCAGCTCGGCCCCGTACAGATGCGCGCGGCCGGCGTTGACGGTGTTGTAGTCGAAGCTGTTGAGGCCGAAGTAGGCGGTGGTCTGCTTGTCCTTCCAGTCGATGTAGTAGGCGTTGGCGTTGAGGGTCAGGCGCCGGTCCAGCCACTGCGAACGCAGCGAGGCCTCGTAGTTCCAGGTGTATTCCGGGTCGTAGGGGAAGGCCTGGCTGCGCGCGGAGTTGAAGCTGGAGCCGCCGGAGCGGTAGCCGCGCTGCACCACCAGGCTGGTCGACAGGTCCGGGTTCCAGTCGTAGCGCACGCCGAGCTTGGGCAGCAAGGCGTCGAAGTCGCGCGTGTTCCAGGCCACCTCGCCGTTGGCCGAGCGCACGATGCCGGCCACGCCCTGGTTGATCGCGACGATGGCCCGGTACAGCGCGGTGCCGCTGGCGGCGAAGGCGGCCGGGTCGGGATAGCGGCCGGCGAAGGCGGCGGTGGTGTCGGAGGCCATGGCGTAGCGCTGGCGGTCGTAGCGCAGCCCGCCCAGCAGCGAGAAGCCGCTGCCGACCTGCCACTGGCCGTCGGCGAACAGCGCGCGGTTGCTGGAGCGGGTCGGGCTGGCGCTGACGTAGTCGACCGGAATCACCGGCAGCGCCTGCGCGTAGCGGGTGGCGATCGCGGTGGCGGTGGCGGCCGGGAAGCCGGCGCTGCGCAGCAGGCCGGCGATGGTCGTGGTCGGCGTGGCGACGTTGTTCAGCAGTTGCGCGTCGTTGTCTTCCACGTGCCGCGCCCAGTACGCGCCGATCAGGCCCTGCACCGAGGCGCCGGCGTAGTGCAGGCGCAGTTCCTGCGAGGCGGTGGTGTCGTCGAGCTGGCGCTGCGCGTAGCCGGCGTTGTCCGGGCCATGGTCCATGTCCCACAGGCTGGACGAGGTGACCTTGTTCCAGGCGCTGACCGAGGACAGCGACCAGGCGTCGGAGAGCGCGTAGTCGGCCTGCAGGGTGACGATGTCGCTGTCGCTGCGGGTGCGGTCCGGGGTGTTGTTGGTGGCGTAGCGGTGCTCGAGGTAATCGGGCAGGTCGGTGCGCACGTAGGTGTACATGTACGGGCCGGTGCGGTGCGAGCGGGTGTAGCCCAGTTGCACCTTCAGCCCGGCGATCGCCGACGGCGTCCACAGCAGCTTGCCGCGATAGATCGCCGAGACCTGCGCGTCGTCGGCGGCCTGGCGGGTGAGGTTCCAGGTGTAGCCGTCGAAGCTGCGCTGCTCCACCGAGGCGCGGAACGCCAGCTCGTCGGGCACGATCGGCCCGCCGATCGCGCCGGCCAGGCTGCGGTCGGACGGGTCGGAGGCCAGCACCCGCAGCTTGCCCTGCCAGTCCATGGTCGGCTCGGCGGTGCGCAGGACGATCGCGCCGGCCAGGGCGTTCTCGCCCTGCAGGGTGGACTGCGGGCCGCGCAGGACTTCCACCTGCTGCAGGTCCCACAGGCTCAACGGCGCCCAGCTGATCGCCTTCCACGGCAGGGCGGCGCCGTCCAGGTAGATGGTGGCCAGCGGCGCATCGCTGCCGCCGTCGATGTTGCGGATGCCGCGGATGCTGAAGCCGGCATCGCCGTAGGTCTGCGCCATGTTGGCGGTGCGGTTGAACACCTCGTAGGCGTTCTGCAGGTTCTCCTGCTCGATGCGCGCCTCGGTGGTGACGGCGACCGAGCTGGTGGTGTCCTGCACGCTGCGGCCGCTCTTCTCGCCGGTGACGACGATCTGGTCGAGGGTGGTGGGATCGGGGGGAGGCGCGACTTCGGCGCCAGCGGCGCGCGTTGTGGGCGCCCAGCCCAGCAGGATGGACACGACAGACAAGGACAACACCGATCGCGCGACGCGCATGCACCACTCCCCCCGAAAGACTCACGGATGAAGGCATGGCGGCGGCTGTGCCCGGCTGCCGGACCCGGCAGCGCTGGGCGCGGACTGTAGCAGAGCGGGGGCTGGGCCGCCATGGGATTTGGGATGGGCGGCAGGTTTGCTCGGGGGTCTTGGGGGCGTGGGAGCGGCTTCAGCCGCGACGGGGGTTCCCGGGAACGCTCGTCGCGGCTGAAGCCGCTCCTACGGTTGGGCATCGCGCCAACATATGCGTCACGCGCAGAGACGTGTTGTGGGAGGGACTTCAGTCCCGACGCAGTAGTAACCGGCGGCTGCCGCAATGCGGGGGGCGATCGTCTCAGGGGACTAGCGAGGCTGGCGCATCGCGCGTCGTGGCTGAAGCCGCTCCTACAGTTCTTCTCGTCCGGCACTCACGCTTGAAGCAACAGCAAAGGCTTTCGCCCTTGCGGGCGAGTTACTTTGATCAGCCTTCGGCTGCTGAGAAGCACTTCTTTGCTTGTGCAAAGAAAAGTAACCAAAAGAAGCGCTTTACCACAGCCGAAGGCTGGTCAAGCACACCCTGCCTTCGCGCCCTCCGCGCTGCGCGCTCCGGGTCCGCGGCCAGCCCGGGGATCCGCGGAAGGGGCATCCTGCCCCTGCCGCGGACGGCGCACATCCTTGTGCGCCGCCCCTTCGGGGTTTTTCCCCGCGCTGGCCGCCGCTTCGGAAGGCAACCCGGTAAGTCAAAAGCAACAGCCAAAGCCACAAACAGCAGCAACAGCAACAGCTTTGGTTACAGCTGCGGCAACTTATGCTGCCAAACGCAAACGGGCGGGAGGGCTTCTGCCCTCCCGCCCGCTGGCGCCGGCGTGTGCTGCCGGCGCGTGTGTTGCGATGCCTGCGATCAGTGCCAGTGCAGGTTGAACGAGACGCCGACGATGCGCGGTTCGTTGTACACGGCCGCCATGTAGTTCTCGATCACGCCCTTGAGGTTCTTCTCGTTGGTGATGTTGCGGGCGAAGGCCGCCACTTCCCATGCGCCGTAGTCGCCGGTGTAGCCCAGCTTGAGGCCACCCTCGAAGTTGCCGTTGGAGGTGAACTCGGTAGAGTCGTACAGCACGAAGCTGGTGTAGCCCTGCTTGTTCCAGTCGGTGGCGACGAAGAACGCGCCGCCGTCGTTGACCGGGATGTCGTAGCGGGCGGCCAGGTTGACGTTGTACTTGGGGGCGTTCGGCAACGGGTTGCCGTCGATCTGGGCGAAGGTGTTGTTGCCGATGCGGATGGTCGGATCCTTCACCGTGCACACCACCACGCCGTTCAGGCCGCACACCTGCGCATACACGCGCTTGTCCTGGATCTCGCTGTGCAGCAGGCTCAGGCCGGCGGTCAGCGACAGGTTCGGGATCGGGCGCCAGTCCAGGTCCGCTTCCATGCCGTAGGCCTTGGCCTTGTCGGCGTTGAACAGCACGCCGTTGCCGTTGGCGTCGTTGCCGTTGAGCTGGATGTCGTCGACGGTGTAGGTGAAGCCGGTGACGTTCAGGCGCAGGCGGTTGTCGAACAGGTTGCTCTTGATGCCCGCTTCCCACGACAGGATGGTTTCCGAGTCGGCGGTGGTGAAGTCGGAATTGAACACCGCCGAACGGCCCTGGATGGTCGGGCCGCGGAAGCCGCGGGCGACCTTCGCGTAGACGTTGACGTTCGGGTTGATCGCGTACATCGCGCTCAGGTCCCAGCTCGGCTGGGTGTCGGCCAGGCGCACGTCGCGGCGGCCCTTGTAGGTGACCACGCCGGCCGCGGTGTCGGCGGTCTTGAGCAGCTTGGTCTCCTTGCTGTCGCGGGTCTGGCGCACGCCGGCGGTCAGGGTCAGCGCGTCGGTGACCTTGTAGGTCAGCTGGCCGAAGCCGGCCCAGGAAGTGTTGCTGTTGTGCAGGCGCACCCAGTTGTTGGGATTGCGCGCGGCGGTCTGCAGGAAATAGGCGCGCTGGTAGAAATCGGTGGTGTCCTTGCCGTCGAAGTAGAACGCGCCGGCCTGCCACTGCAGCGGGGCGTCGCCTTCGCTGGCCAGGCGCAGTTCCTGGGTGTATTGGTCCAGGTCGCGCACCTGGCCCATCGACTGGCCGTAGCCGTTGGGCACGCCGTTGACCGGAAAGTTGGCCGCGGCGCCGCCGTCGGTGTCGCCGCGGCTGTAGCCTGAAGTGGTCTCGTAGGCGCTGATCGAGGTCAGCGACACGCCGCCGAAGTCGTAGATCGCCTTCAGCGAGGCGCCGTGGGTCTTGTACGCCTGGGGGTTGTCGTGGGCCTCGTCGTAGGCCACCTGGTCGCGCGGCACGTCGACCTTGTTGGAGCCCTTGCGCAGCGCGCCGCGCAGGAACAGGGTGGAGGTGCCGTCGTAGTCGCGGGTGTGGAACGCACCGAGCAGGGAGAAGTTCTCGCTCGGCTTCAACAGCAGCTGCAGGCGCGCGTTGCGGTCGTCGTAGCCGCCCATCGCGTCCTTCTTCGGGGTGACCGTACCGTCGGCGCTGGGGCCGCTGTAGGTGTTGTCCACCCAGTCGTCGCGGTGCTGGTACAGGGTGGACACGCGGAACGACAGCACGTCGTTGATCGGGCCGCCGATGCCGCCGTCGACCGAGACCGTGTTGTCGCTGCCGTAGCTGGCGGTGACCCGGCCGGTGTAGTCGTCGCTGGGCTTGATGCTGTCGAACTTGACGATGCCGGCGGTGGTGTTGCGGCCGAACAGCGAACCCTGCGGGCCGCGCAGCACTTCCACCTGGTCCAGGTCGTAGACCGGGTTGGACTTCAGCACCACGTGCTCCAGTACCACGTCGTCCTGGATGATCGACACCGGCTGCGAGGCGCCGAGGTAGAAGTCGATGTTGCCCAGGCCGCGGATATAGAAGCGCGGGAAGATGCGGCCGGTAGTGGTCTCGGCATAGAAGCTGGGCACGCGGCCGGACAGCGCCAGCAGCGTGTCGTCGCCGCCGGCGGTGAAGTCGCGCATCGCCTCGCCCTGCACCACGCCCACCGACACCGGTACCTCCTGCAGGTTCTGCTCGCGGTGCTCGGCGGTGACGATGATGGTGTCCAGCGAGGTCGCCGCATCGCCGTTGCCGGCGGCGTTGACCGGGCGGGTCTCGCTGCCGGCCAGCGACGGCGCGCTGTCCTGCGCGGCGGCGGCGGCGGCCACCGAGGCCAGCACCAGGGCGGCGCAGGCCTGCGCCAGGCGGGTACGGGCCGGCGCGGCGCGCGCGGTCAGCGGCCGCGGGGAGAGAGCGGGATGCAGCATGTCGGATCCTTGTGAGCGCGCAAGATCGAGTCCGTTCGGCTTGCGCAGCAGCCCGCGACGGCATGCGCCAGACTGTGGCGCAGCGCGGCACGATATGTCGTTCGTGTTGCAGCGCCATTGCAATGACGGCGCGGCGGCCACGACGCGACGGTGCATGACCGGCCGACGTCGCGCGACGCGGCTGCAGCAGACATGCGTGGACCTGCATGCGCCACGGCGCGGGGCCAACTCCGCACATCACGACACCATGCAGACACCCCGGCCACAGCCGATCGACGTGGCGCAGCCGATGCTGGCCCTGTCGTGCGCCACGCATCCTGCCATGCGGCCCCACGCCGCCGCGCCGCTTTTGGAGACCCCATATGCGCCAGCTCCTGTTCATTCCCTTGTTGCTGACCCTGGTTGCCTGCGGCCGCGACCGCACCGAACCCGCCACGCAGCCGCCCGGCGCGGCCGAGAGCGCAAAGACCCGCACCCTGGAAGCCGGCGCCAAGGCGCTGCAGGACGATGGTCCGGCCGCGGTGCTGGACATCCACCTGGTCGGCTTCCATCCCATGCGCGACCACCCGCACCAGCAGATGGAAGCCCACCACTTCTGCCGCCAGGTCAACGAGGACTTCGCCCAGTGCGCCCTGTTCGACGGCGACACCGCGCAAGCCAACCTCACCGGCGTGGAGTACATCATTTCCGAGGTCTTGTTCCAGCGGCTGCCGCCGGAGGAGCGCCGCTACTGGCATCCGCACAACGGCGAGATCCTGTCCGGCCAGCTGTCCGCGCCCGGCCTGCCGCTTACCGCGGAGAAGGCGCTGATGCGCAGCAAGCTCAACAGCTACGGCAAGACCTGGCACACCTGGCATTCGCGCCACGGCGCGGAGCCCGGCGATGCCCTGCCCCTGGGCGAGCCCATGCTGGCCTGGTCGTTCAACCGCGACGGCGAGCTGCAGCCGGACCTGCAGGCCCGCCGCGACGCCATCGCCCCGCACCGCAGCGCCGAACTGCGCGCCGACCGCCAGGACCTGACGCCGCTGGCCAAGCCGCAGCAGGGCGTGGACCTGCTGCGCGACGCGTTTCCCAACGCGACGCCGATTCCTGGGGTGGTGGAGGCGGGGACGGAGGAACGGTAGGGACCCGGGAAGCCGTACGCCGGCGACGTCATTCAGGCCGAAGATCCCGCCTCGGAGCGGTCTTATGCCACGTGCGGCAGGGGCTGCAGCGGTGCCGGCATCGGCACTGCGCCCCGTGTTTCTCGCCGGTGGACATCAAGGTGTGCAGCGCTCCGCAGCGAATTCGGCCAGGCGCTGGGTGAGCGTTCCTTCCTGCCACGCGATGTCGAGGATCACCCAGCGCTCGTCTTGCCGACCGAGCACCACCGTGTCCGTCCACTGCAGGTTGTCGACGGCCAGGCGGGCGCGCACCCGTGCGGTATCGCCCTTGACCCGAGCGGTCGTCGAGACCAGCGCGGTGGGCTGATCCGGCCACAGGAAGAAGGGACTCTGGTCCAGCATGTGCGGTTTGACGTCGGCCGGCACCCGCTTCGCGCAGGCTGCCTCGTAGGCGCGCTGCGCCTCCAGCGCCGCGAACAGCTGCCGCCCCAGCAGATGCCGCACCTGCGCAACATCCCCGCCCGCGTGCTCGGGCGCGAGCGCCCAGGCATAGAACGCCTGGACCGTGCGCACCGGCGACTCGCCCGCGATGGCAGCGAACGCGCTCAGCCACAGGCTCATCGCGCACAGAAACCGCATTCCCCTCATGGATCGCCGACCGCTTGGGCCGCCAGGCGCGGCATGGCGATCCTCGGTTAGCCGCTGCGCGGCGTCAATGCGAGCGTTGCCTCGTGTGCGCCAGCACCCGGCGTGGACGCAGCAACCGGGTGGGCTTGGAAGCGAGAAACACCCGGTCTCACCGAGCCTCCAACTCACAGCAGCAGCCCCCGACGTAGGAGCCAACTGTCATGCAGCCACGGCGCGCGAAGCGGCATGCGTTCCGATGGCGCAATGCGTCGGGACTGAAGTCCCTCCCACAGTGCACCCGACGAGCTCGCCGCAAGACCCTCTTTCGACACAAGCGGCTTCAGCCGCGACGGACATTTCAGATAAAGCCCGTCGCGGCTGAAGCCGCTCCTACATTGGCCACGACACACTCCGCTGAGTCGCAGCAAAAGCGCGTACCAGCGCGGCCCTTCAGTCGCTGTCCACCCCGAGCACGCTCAGGCGCAGCGCTGGTGCATCCGGACCGGCTGGCGCATGCGCCAAGGTGCCGGTCACCCGCACCACCTGCCCGGTGCCTTCTTCGCGCAGATGCGCCGCCTGGTCCGCGGTGACCGCCAACCGCAGCCGACGCACCTGCTCGTGCCGCGGCTGCCGCCCGTCCGCCGACGCCGCCACGCACACCGGCTGCGGCAGGATCAGCACCTCTTCCTGGGTCGCTGCCACACCGGCATCGATATGCGTGTGCGCATGCGGCGCGGTAGGCGCGGCGTTCCCAGTGGACGATGGCGCCAAGGTACCGGACAAGGTGACCTGGGTCGGCCCGTACGGCAGACAGTGCTTGGGCGCTGCCATCACCTCGGGCACAGTGCCGAGCAGCAACAACGGGAACAGCGACAGGCTTCGGATCGGCATCGTGGCGGGCACAGACGGAGACGGGCCGCCGAGCATACCCAAGCACGATGGCAGGCGTGCTGCAGCCGGCGCCATCACCGGCGTGCGCAGCACCGCGTTGCCGCCGAGACGGCAGCGGCGGTCAGGGTTCGCGCTCCAACACCAGGTCGGTGAACTGCGGTTCGGCGGCGATCAGCGCATGCACCCGCGCAAAGCACGGATCGTCGTCGCGCATCGCATGCCGGCCGAGCACGCGCTCCCAGAACGAGCGTTCCTTCTCGATCTGCAGCATCCAGGTATGGTTGCCATCGACCTCTTCCTCTGCATAGGCGCCGACCAGGTAGGTGCGCCCCTGGCATTCCGCTTCGGATGCCCAGCCCCAATCCTCCGGATCCGGTTCGGACAGCACCATGGCGTCGCCCACATGGACGCGCAGCCAGTCCAGCAGCGAACTGCCGCGGATCGGGTTGATCGGATTTTCCGGCTCGGCGCTCACCTCGAACAGGCGGGAGCGGAAGTGAATGACAGGATGCATGCGGCAGCTTGATCTCGAACGATTGGATGGCGGACGCCACATCGGCGCAACTGCGTCACGGCAGGCGCGAAGGGACGGTCCCGAAGGGTAAACGCGCGTGCGCCGGTCCAGGTGGACAGCGGCGCCGCGCGTCATGCGGCCCGGTGCGGTCGCTGCGGCACGTGGACGCGGCGCTGTGCGTTCGGTGCTCGCAGCGCCGGCGACCGGAGCCGGACGCCATCGCCGCAACCGGCCAGATCGATTGCAGCACGCCTGCATGACAACTCATCGCATTCCTCGTAGACAGGCACGCGCGCCCTGAGACACCCTGAGTCCGATCGCAGCGCCACGCCATCCACAGGGCGGGCGGCGGTTGTCGCGGTTGCACTGAAACGGCCGCGACGCGGCGGCGGCACCGCGTCATGGTGTTGGCTCCGGCTCAGGCTGCAGATCCGGCTCGAACGGATGATCCGGCAGACACTGCCCGCACCACGGGCAGAACTGCACGCAGATCGCGTCATTGAGATACCAGGTCGGATCCTCGCCACGAAGCAACTCGAACCCGATCCGCACCGCCCTGTCCGGCTTGGTCACTGCCTCGAACATGCTGAAGCAGCAGTAACGAGCGACACGCTCGCGCCACGGCCCGCTCTCGGGAAACTGTGCCTCCAGCCAGAGCGCGCTCCAGGCCTGGCAGGCCGTGCATTGCGCCAGATGCGACAGCGCCGCGTAGGTCGGTGGATCCGGAAAATGCTCCTCTTCCACCTCGATCAAGCCTTCCAGCGCCATCACCAGTTCGGGCCTTTGGTGAATCTGATCGCGCAGCGCCGACAACGTGTGCCGGGTGATGAAGCAGGTGCTGGAATGGGGCATCGGTGCAATCCTTTGCAGTCCAAGGCGAGGAAGCGTAGTGCGATGTAGGCGCTTCGAGGTTAAGCGCCCGCCGCGCTCCACAGCGCATAACCCAACAGCCCCAATCCCACCAGGGCGAACCCACCCCAGAACGCCGCCGCTTCGGCCGAGACCACGCGTGGGGCCAGATAGGCGCCGCGCCTGCCGGATTTGCTGCGCCGTTTGCTGCTCCACGGTTCGACGCTGTAGTAGCCGAACGAGAACGCCGGTACCACGATCATGCCGACGACGTAGCACAGGCCGTAGAGGACGATCTCGAGCACCGGGCGCAGGACGACCTCGGTCAGCAGGCTTGCGGGCATGGTGTCACCTGGTCCAGACAAACGTGATGTGCGGCGCCGGCCACGCCAATGCGTTGAGCCTGCATGCGATGCTCGCCGAGCGACCGGTGGCCGTCAACGGCCGGCGCCAGCGCTCATCGGCTGTCGCCGAGCAACCGGTGCACCAGCTCGCATCCAAGCACCGACATCGATGGATAGCGGGGGTATTCGTCCACCGACAGCATCCGCACGAAGGTGTCGCCTTCGTGCAGTTCCCCGGCGATGTGGAAGGTCAGCAGTTCCCTGGCGTCGTGGGGCAGCGGCGCGTGGCCGATGAGCTGCCAGTTGCCGCGCTTGAGCTTCTGAGTGCCGGTAAACAGCAACCGGATGTCCTTGTCGCCGTCGCGCACCGGCAGCGGCCTTACCGGCGACGGGCCAAGCGTCGGGGCCGACGCCTGCTGTTCCAGCACACAGAAGCCGACCACCTTGCGATAGTCGCCCTGCGGCGCCCACAGCACCTGGCAGAGCGCGTACCTCCCTATGTCCAACGGGATCGCGAAGACATCGCCCGCCCGGTACTTCACTGCCATTCCACCATCCTCTTGCGTCTGGAACCCGGATCTCCGCAAGGGTATCCCTGCGGTGTGCCTGATGGCATCCACCTGACAGCTCGAGGCGCTCTTCGTCGTCGCTGCTGCTGATCGATGCGCATGGCGTGCGGGGACCCAGACCACGCACCGCAGCGGCGATGCATCGCGGGTGCCCCTACGTCCCCACCTGCCGATTCACTCGCCACCGGTTCACCCGCAATGGACCACACTACCGCCCCACCTTTGGAGCGACTCTGATGCACAAGACCTGGCTGCTCGCCTTGTTGGCGGTTCCCGCACTGGCCCACGCGGCGCCGGACGAGGACACGGCGATGTGCCGCAACGGCGGCTTCCCCATGAGCACGGCCGGGTTCTCGCTCGCCAAGGTCGCGGTGCCGCGCCTGTACCTGCTCAACGACGACGACGGCTGCCCGGCCAAGGGCGAGACCGCGTGCCGGCAGCGCGCCTATGTGGTCAAGGACGACACGGTGATCCTGGCGCAGCACCAGGGCGGCTTCGTCTGCGCGTTCTACCCCAACAAGGTCGGCGGCAGCGCCGGCTGGGTGGCAGCGTCCAGCGTGCAGCCTTTGCCGGCGACGGCCGCACCGAAGCCGCAGGCCTGGGTCGGCCACTGGCACGACGGCGACAACGAACTGCAGCTACTCGCCAACGGCGACGGCACCCTCACTGCCAACGGCGATGCCTACTGGCCCAGCGCCAACCCGACCCCCGAGGAAAGGCCCGGCGGCCCCAACCTGGGCGCCGTCACCGCGCGCGGCTTTCCAGAAGGCAACCGGCTGGAACTGAGCGAGGACGACTGTAAGGTCCGTCTGCAACTGGTTGGCGACCTGCTGGTGGTCTCGGACAACCTGCAGTGCGGGGGCGCCAATGTCAGTTTCAACGGAGTGTACCGGCGCAATGCAGCCAAGCGCTGAAGCGCAGCTTCTGCGGTTTTCGCGTTGCGTGTGATCCGGGCGGCGATGTGGTGTCGCCCGGGTTCTCACTTAGAAGATCGCGTCCCGCGGCGTGATTCCAGTTTGCGTCACAGACCCACGCTTTGCGCGACCAGGTCCGCAAAGACCCATATATCGCCCTTGTCATAGGTCTCGGGTGCTTCCGTTCCGCCGAGCGTCGGATAGGGTTGCGGAATGTAGATTTGTCCGGGCTTCAACGGGCCAAGACGCGCAGCGATCGCGCGGACGTGGTCGCCGCGCAACACGTACTCCTCGAAGCCCGGATCGCGCAGGATGGCCGCCTCGAACGCCGCGGTGGAGGCATGTGCGCCATACGACTTGCCGGCGGCCTTGAACGGATGCAGCACCGCGTAATCCTGGCTGGCCGGATCATGCAGAAAGAAGTGACCGAGACTCGAATAGCCGACCACGGCGGTATACGCCGGGAACGCGTCCGCCCACGGGCCGAGCACCTCGTGCGATTCCGGCGTGATCAGGTGATACAGCGGGACGTTCGTCGCTTCAGCGCGCTCTGCACTCTGACTCATTGGAGACCTTGCTGCGATGGCGCGCCAGGATACCAAGCCACGCGCGTCCGCCTGCTGTCGTTGTGTTCACCTAGGCCTTCGCGACGGCTCCGTAGCACTTGGCCGAGCCATCCAGGAAGAACTGCACGTTGTGCTCTTCGCACCAGGCCTCCAGCTCGGCCTTGAACACCGGCCACAGGTCGCGTGCCCATACAGGTGCACTCTGCGTCCAGGCATGCTCGGTCGGCGCGTAGACCGACGGCACGCCCATCGGGAAATCCAGAACGAATTCGCCGCCCGGACCGGTGCAGACGAGTTCTTCCTTCCAGCGAGGTTGGAACTGGAATGTGGTCATGGGGGGAACGCGCCCTGGGAATGCTGCGCTAACGGCGACGCGAGATTCTAGATCAGTCACGTGCCTCAGTTACCTACCCACCAGAGGCGGGCAGCCTTCAGAAAACAGAACAGCGCCACAGGCGCGGTGATGTAGACGCCAACCCGCACGCCCGAAAGATGCGACGCGCGATCGACAGTGGGACGCATCACCCTAGCCCACGTCCGCTCGCTCGCGGCAAGACGCCAAAACGACCAGGCAGATAGAGCAAGAACAATACCAGCAACGGTCAACGACGCCGACGTAGCGAATTCACCGTTCCAGTTGTCGAGATAGCCAGCAAAGCTTAGCCCGGGGAACCAGACCAGAAGAACTGCCAGGGCGAACCTGGGTCGGAGCAGGCCGAGGTGAAATGTTCTTGGCCACTTCCAGTTTGCAAACATGTGCGTAGGTCGGTGTTGGCTTCAATGAAGGGATAGACAGTTACACGGCGCCAGGCGTCACTGCTAACACAAAGATGTCAAGCAGAATGGCGAAGAAGCGAATCCCAGCGGGGGCATCTGATACGTGCCATTTTGGTGCTTTCATGGCATCGCGGTCATGCACCCAGTTGATCTTCAGCGCTTCCAGCGACATCACCCGCTGCCTCAGCGCATCGAGGCGAATGGACTCGTGTTCCTCGTACATGATCTCGGCCCCATCCTCAAGCGACTCATAGATGGGCAGGAGCTGCGTGACACCTTCGAATACCCACTGGACAGGAATCCCGTCGGGACCGCCCTTGTAGGGATCGGTCGTCGTCTCCGCCACGGCAACAACCTTCCTATAAGCCTCGTCGAAGTCAGGAGCACTGACGATGACCGTGTTTTCCCATGCTAGGAACTCTTCTTGCGGGTCGTCGTTACCAACGGCATCGAGTTCGATGAAGCGAATCACGTAGGTGCCTACATACCAACCGACGGGAGAATTGCCTTTCTGGCGTTTCATGATGGGCTTACATCCAGGGTGGAGTGAGTCGCCGTGTGGATCGGCATTGGCTCAGTTGTTGGAAGCATGAGTGGTACATGGCCTTCTCCAGAGCCAGTACTCATCCCAGTCCCAACGCATCTCTTCATGGAGACAACCGACGAACGAGCGGTCGTCGTATGCGGCGCATCGGGCGAAGTTGCGGGCAACAACATTGGTGGCGTTCAAAGCGCTATCCGCTTACATTGCATCGTTCCACTGAGTGCAATCGGTCCGAATGAGTCAGCGGGCTTTTTGGTCATGCCGGCCTCGCGCGCCAAGCACAAGGATGATAAGTGAGCCTATGGTGCAGCACCCTGCGCCCAAGAGGAGTGGATCAAAAAGTCTTGCGACAAGATAGGCGCCGCCGATGAAGTATTGAAGCAGAGAGATGAAGACGCATAACACCACCAGAACCATCAGAAGGATGCCGACAGCGCCAAACATCACGCCAAGGGGCCTCATCCTACTCGGCAGGCCACCAGCCGCCCGGAGAGCGGAATAGTTCACCGAAGCACACATGACAAAGAGCAGTGCCACAATTCCTAACCGAATCGCTGTACCGTCCATCTGTGGCCTATTTGTTCCTCTTGCCGCAGAAGCGCGGCGTGGAGCGATCCTCGAGCAGGTCCGCTCGGCACTAGCGCTGTGGCTACTGTAGAACTGGGGTCAGACTGAATTTTTAAAGGTATCACACGCAAGAGAGTGTATGCCCTGGTTTATGGCTTGAATGAATTGTTAGCGCGAAGTTGCTGTCGCACTGCGCCTCACCATGTACTTGATGGCATGTGCTTGGCTACCAAGTATGCCAACTACTGGCGCAAACCAAGTTAGTGCGTATTGCCAAAAGTAGCCATCCTTGTGATCAAGGGCCGCCCACAGAACGGAAATGAGAGCGGAACCGATAAGGGTTGGAAGTGCGTACGCACGTGTAGCCGCGGAGCGCGATCGAATCACGAGCCAAATGAAGGACACGATGCTTACAAGCCACGCGATTGGGAAGATGATCTCGACACCCATGATCTGCGCTAAATACCTGAGTTAAGCCGTGCCGCGAACGGCGTCGGATTGGACGAATCGTTAGGCTCCAAGCCAGTGATGCAGAGCATCGTCAAGTTCCCACTGCTCGAAACCCGGATTTGCAATGACACCATCGCTATCTAGGGGCGACACAGTGAACCCCTCTTCTACGTCTTCGTAGTACTACACTTCATTACCACGTTCCGCCACGACAAAGACGGATTCAACATTGCCTCCGCGAACGATGGGCGTTGCACGCGGCGCCATCCTAACTGCTTGAATGCCTCTTGCTGGGTAGTTTTACAACCACCGAGCTCTCGCTCGATGAGTTGGCTAAGCGCGTCTGCTGTGATTGGCTTCCATGTGTCCACTCGGGCCTAACGCCTGAATTAAGCCGACCTGCGAGTCAGGTTCGGCTTGAGTGAATGGTTAGGGGCCACTGTTAGGCTCCAGCAACGATGATGCATCAAGGTATTCCTGCGAGGGAAACTCAAGCTGAGGATTGGCAAGCCAGTAGGCTTCTCCGTGGATGTGAAGCATGGCCCAGTGCCATGCCTCTTCATGGAAAATAAGCCCGCGGAGGTCATTTGGCTGCTCGTAGGGATAGCGTGCAACTGCCGCATCGTCAGCGTCTGACGGGGAGTAGGACCCGTAAGCGCGAAGCACCCACGCAAACATGTGGCGTTCGTGCTTCAGGTACTCCAGGTACTCTTTCTCTGTCCAAGTTTGGGTTGCCATGAAATTCGTGTGTGGCGCCTAACTACTATTGGATCGCCTAGGAAGAACTTGGAGGAGTGAAAACAGTGTCAGAGTGACCTTCCGAAGCTATCACACACGAACTGCTTGCTGACATCCACATTCACCTCCAGCAACAGCGGGCTCTCGGCCATGATGCGTTTCCCGACATGGTCGAGGCCAAGACCCGCCGCTTCGCTGATGTCAGTCCAGCCCATCGGCAACGCAAACCCACTACGATCAACCAATAATTCAACCTGACCCGTTATCGGGCTCGGATTGAGGACTCACTCTACGTTTAGCTCCTCGACGACACCATTGGTGACTTGGCGGACATAGCCGAAGTTAGACAACGATGCCGAGTACTTGCCAATGGCATGTAAGCCAGGCTCATTCGACTTTGAAGCGACGCAGATGCCTTGGCAGGCATTAGAGTCTATGCAGGATTTGCCCGAGTCTGTGGCCTTTAGATCACAAGTCTTGGGCTTGTCGGGCATTGGCAAGCCTAGCGCCGTCCATGATCCGCCCTTGCCGATGCACTCCGCCTCAGTTCGAGGGATGACTGGCTTGGCTACCGGGCTTGCAAAACGCGCACAGCCAGCCAGAAGGAGGAAGAGGGTCATGTATTTTACAAGCTGCCAACAGAGCATGCCGTGAGACCTAACATCAAGGTAAGCCGACCCGCAGAGTGGGCTTGGCTTGAGTGGATTGTTAGGTACCATGCCCGTTACTCACGAGTAGCCGTGTCAAAGCGTAATAGCCTAAATCCGCCAACTCTTTCTCTGACAACTTTGCTAGGTCTGTCAAGCGGCCGCGCTCAAAGTCTTTGAAGGTGAAAAGGCTATGGTAAGACCAAGTACCAGCCTGTTGCCCTTTACGGACATCATCTAGTACGAGCCTAAGGGACCCGTCGGGAAGTTCAGCAAGGCTGCATAGCACTGCCATGTCCTTGGTTGGCGCGGCCTGAGAGCTTTTCATTGCAACTGACGCCTGAATTAAGCCGCGCCGCGGAGAGGCGTTGGCTTGAATGAATGGTTAGGCGGTGATACCGAGGAGTTGGTGAGGCATGGACGGTGCTCCCTACAGTGCCGCCGAGAGCCGAGCATGCCACAGGTTGCGGGCTTAGGGTTTGCCCAAAATGCTGACCGCTGGATGCGATCGATACCGAAGGCAATGAGTGTAGCGGGCAACCAAGCCGGACGACCGAGCGGCGGTCGATCCGATGGCGGGAGACGAGATTAGAACTGGGCGTAGAACTGCGGTCGGAGCACAAAAAAAGTGCAATCTGACCCCTTTTTTTGATGAAAGATCAGCCCACGTAGATCATTTGGTGGCTCGTAGGAATAGTGTGCAACTGCCGCATCGTCGGCGTCTGCCGGGGAGTAGGAACCGTAAGAGCGAAAGACCCACGCGAACATGTAGCGTTCGTGCGTCAGGTACTCCAGGTACTCTTTCTCTGTCCAGGTTTGGGTTGCCATGAAGTTAGTGTGTTAAAGCTGGGATTAGAGTGAAATTTCAAAGATGTAGCACACAAGAAAAGTGACTCTGACCCCTGTTTTCCCAAGAGGTCCGCACCAGTTTCATCGGGCGGCAGGAAGCGGACACTAAATGGATTCCCGCCAAAACCCATGCTACATAAGTCTCCACGTGTCACGATCTCCTTGATGTTTGGTTTGCAGCATAAACTCCTAAATCAAGCCGAACCTCGAAACGGCTTTGGCTTGAATGAGTTTTTAGGCATCATCAGCCAGTCGATAAGCTTTTCGTGCACCCGGTACATGGGGCAGTTGCCGGGCGTAATGTCTGTGATGAACTCGTTGCGCGCCAAATGTAGAACGGCCGCATTTAAGTCTGGATGTTCATCTGTATGAAACTCGAAGCAAGGCTCTGACAGGAAGCCAATCATCGTTCCGCTTTCCTTGACGAAGAACGCTCGGATGTTCTTGCCCTCAGGGCTAGTGAAAGCTTGCCGCATATCAGCAATAACGGCAGGGAATCGCGTCTCGATGTCTTGCCAGAGCTTGGCCTGCTCTTTGGCCAGCTTCTTGTCCCGGCGAACGTCAGTGTATTTGTCAGCGAAGTAATTGCCGGCAGCACCTGTCACGGCCCCGACCAGAAATCCAACACTTATCGACAGTATGTCCATATAAGGCCTAACGCATGAGTTATGCCGAGCGAAGCGGTTTCGGCTTGAACGAATTTTTATTGGGCACGCCGCGAACCTTTGCGACTCCAACCTCGAATAGCGCGTGATCAAGAACGAAAGTCTCACGCATGATGTCTGCTGTCATTGAGGTCGTGAGCATTTGGCGTTGCATGAGTGATTCAACGGCTGGACCGTTTAGCTCCAAGTTGTTGACCTGCGACCATGTCAAAACCGCGCCGCCAACCTTAGCGAATGCATCTACGACCTTCTGCTCCTCGTCGCTGAGCCTGGCATATAGCTCCGAGGCATCCTGTGCCCGAGCGCGATTGGTTTGAGCACGTTTGCGACGCTCGTGCAAGGCGCCAGAAGCCAGCCGAAGAATTGGGAAAGCAATGATTGCGGAGAAGGCAGCGATGACCCAGTCGCGTTGCCACAAGTAAAGCCCGAGACCGATGCCGCCGGACAGGGACGTTGCAATGCTGCGTGCAAAGTCTGTCTCCGAATAGAGCTTGTCTACAAGGTAGTCGATACTCCTCATCGCGCCCCCTAGGACCAGAATTAAGCCGACCCGCGAAGCGGGTTCGGCTTCAATGAATTGTTAGCCCTCTGGCTTAGCCGTAATGGGCACTTGGCTTGGATCATCATGCCGAACGATTCTAAGGTGCAGGACGTTGAAAGCTGACGGTGCGTTGACGCCGCTCCGCAATTGCTGCTTCTCCCGAGCAGCGTATACGCGAAGCCCAAATTGATCCAGTTGCTTCAAGCTCTCTGCAAGGGATTTCTGAGCCTCAATTCTCTCGTGCGGCTCGTTCATTCCGAGATCGACCCAGTCTGTGAGGCTTTGCAGGAAGCCGCCCACACAGTCGAGCTCTTCCTCCGAGAGGTCAGTTGGGTAGTCGTCATATCGACCATGGCAGTCAGAGCTGAGATCAAGCAGTGCTTTGGCAGACGAGACTGAGAACAGATGGCTAGGGATCGCGGCTGGGTTGCGGACTAGCGTTACGGCTTCAGGCTGTTTTGAGTGGCCAAGCCTGACTTTGACCCATTTCTCGTGATTTGCTTTTAGTTGGCGCAATGTTTCCGCGGTGAATGTTTCCGACTGGTCATCGACAAGCTTGTGATGCACCCGACACAAGAGAATGAGATTGTCTATAGCATCTAATGCGTCTGGAGCGAGATTTGGGTCATGGCGTGGCCCATTAGGCGCACCAGAGATGATGTGGCATTCGTCTCCAACCACCGACTCAGAATCAACATTTGATGCATCGACAACAAGGTGTTCCTTGCAGAATGCACACAAGTTGCCGGAACGGCCCCAGAGCACTTTCCTTGTCTTGTCGGTGATGCTCATGCAGTGGGGTAACGCTGAGCATAAGCCGCGGTCTCGCCGGAGCGCAGCGAAGGCGTGGACGTCGGCTTGATGCTCTGGTTAGCTCCTGCGCTGCCGAGCACTTTGAATGAAAAAGACGTGTCCATATCTGCTCTCTCGAAGTCGATTGTCTCGGATGTCCTTCAACGCCAGCCCCAAGCCTATAGGATTGACTATTATTGGAGACGGAAGATTTGATCCAATTCCAGCCAGAACGGATTGCCGAACGTTCGGCCTCACATCAGCTGCAAGCTCCCATAGATCGTTTTGCACCTTATGCTGGAGGTCAGACTCAAGTGACGCCCCACTTTTCATTAATTCGTAAATCGCTGTACGAAATGCCTTTACATACTTGTCTTCTCTTAGTTCCAACACCTCGTCCCAACTGAAGCCGTCAAAGTCGGGAACGAGCAGTCAGCCGCTGAACAATTCATGGCATTGCCCGTTTGCGAGAGCAACTTCATTTGCAAGAGCACGGCCAATAATTGGCGAATAGTTTGGAATTACGTCGAGTCCTTCAGCCTCGGCCAGTATGTTGAGGCCAATGTCAGCGTAGAGATCGCCGCTCAATTCTTTTACGTCGTCGATATCGAACTCATACGAGTCAGTGGGAAGGCCATTTATACGCCGGACCTCGGAAAAACAAAACTCACTGAGCCTGCTTCTAGCTTCCTCCGGGACCACGCCGTATCTCATAGACTCGAAACGTTCAGCGTCTTTAACTACATCCCAGCAATCAACGAATAGATTCTGAAAACGCTTATTTTTACCAAGGGATTTTCGATCTTTGAGTGATTTGCCCGTTGATATGAGCATCGATACAAATTCTGCCAGTGACCCTATTCCGAAATTGCCGATCGGGGCGCCATAGCGATTGAAGATGATGTGCTCAAATAGAATGGCATATCTCTTCATCAAACCATCACGAGATATGCCCTCCCTCTGGAAGTTGAAAAGGCTTGGGATAGAGGATATGACGTCCATGTTGTTCCTAAGAACTAACTCCTATTGGACCGCCAAGCACGGAATAACGCAATCGTCGCTGAGTAATTGAACGCCGTCAATCCGGCCGAAACATGTGTGGTTCCTTGCCGCTACCGGTCTTATGCTAACTTCACCGCTGGACGTTATGCCGCATTTTGCGGGTGTAACCGTTACCCCGTCTATTCACGGGTGTAATGAAGGCCCTGCCGAGATGCCGGCACGCTAGATTCCGCGCCGCTTTCGGATTTCACCGCAAATCCAGCATGTTGTTGCTTTGGGTGACCTCGGCCGTCTTCTCTCCGGTCACTACGCGCAACCGCGCCCCCTTGCCGCCGCCGCCCGCCGGCACCACCAACCGCACGTTCGCGATTCTCGGCTCCAAATCCCGCGGCGCCTCCAACGCAGCAAACCCCGCCCGCGCCACTTCGCGGCCACGCGCATCCTCCAACACCACAAACCCTGCCGGCGCATCCACATGCCCCAGGCTATGCACGGTGACTTCGATGGCATCGGCCATCACCCGCACATCCCCACGCCCAATCCCCAGATCCGGCCGCTCCTCGACCGGCACCGCGGCCGGCGTGACCAGCTCGAACTCCATCACCACCGTCTGCCCGGCGGGAAACTCCACGTCCACCGCCCCGCTCTTCTCGAACGCAAACTCCCGCGTGGCGGCCTTGCCATCGATCTTCCCATCGCCATCGCGGTCCACGCCCGCGCGCATCCGCCACTGCCCCGCCGCGACATTCCAGCCAGTCATCTGCGCCTGCTGCGTCTTGCCGCTGGTGTTGTAGCCGATGACGGTGAAGCGATCCTGCCGCGGCTTCGGCAGCAGCAGCGCCACCTGCACCGCGCCTTCGGGATCGGCGAAGCGCCAGCTGACGGTGTGGCCGGGGTAGGTCTGGTTGCGCTTGAGGGCGACGCCGCCGAGGCGGGCGCGCTGCAGGTTCACGGTGGGCGATTCGACGCGGTCGCTCCACCAGTGGCCTTCGGTGTTCATGTAGAAGGTCTGCAGCTTGTCGCGGGTCTCGGCGCGGTACAGGGTCTCCAGCCAGCGCGGGTCGCCGCTCTGTTCCCAGGCGACGTGGTGGGCGAAGTCCGGGGCGTCGTCGGGGTCGGCGTCGGCTGCCGCCTTGGCCAGGCTGGTGCCCCAGCTGTCGCGCTTGCCGAGCACGTCGAGGAAGTTCTCGTTGAGCAGGGACAGGCCGCCGGGGCCGGCCTTGGCGACGCGGTAGTCGATGGCCTTGAGATAACGCGCGTCGCCGGTCCAGCGGTACGCGGCCCAGAAGGTGTGCAGGGTGTCGGGGCCGCCGCTGCCGTCGAACAGGCTGCCGCCGCGGGTCTTGCCGGTGGCCCAGTCGATCTCGTTGGGCAGCGCCCACTGGCCCTTGGCGTCGGTGTAGGCGTAGGCCAGGTAGCCGTCGGCCAGTCCGGTGACGATGCGGCGGCTGTTGGGGTCGGCGTTGTAGCCGCCCAGCAGCAGCGCCGGGTGCAGGATCGGGAACGAGTAGGGTTTCTGCCACTGCCAGTTCGGTTCGCGGTAGACCTTGCGCCCGCCGAACCAGTTGCTGGCGAACAGCAGGTGGCCCTGCGGGTTGACCTGGATGATGCGGTCGAACGCCTTCACCGTGCGCATCAGCCGCTCCACCGTCAGCGGGTCGCCCCAGTTGAGGTAGAGCATGGCGCTGTTGATGTTGATGCCCTCCTCGTAGGAATGCAGTTCGTCGGTCTCGATGGTGGAGAGGCCGTCGGTGAACATGCCGTTGCGGTAGTTGGCGTCGGACAGCGCGGTGAGCGAGGCGGTGAGCTTGTCCGGGTCCACGCCCATCAGGGCGACGCCGGGCCATTGCTGGGTGAGGTCGGAATCGTCGGAGATGCCGCCGCCGAAATCGCCGTAGTCGACCTGGCGCTCGTCGATCCACCAGTGGATGTAGCGGCGCGTGGCCTTGAGGTCTTCCAGCTGCCAGAACGCCCAGCCCGGCACGCCCTTGGGCGGCTGCGGCAATTGCACCGGCAGTGGGCCCTGGTTGCCGTAGCTGATGTCGGCCCAGTACTGGCGGCCCAGCGCGTTGTCCGGGTCCACCCGCAGCAGGTCGTGGATGTCGGCATCCAGGCGCGCGTACAGGCGCTGGCGCTTGGAGGTGGTGTGTTCCTCGACCAGGAACCCCCAGTTGTCCTTGACCTGGTTGAAGCGGTCGGCGATGTGTTCGGCCTTGGCCTGCGCGCGCGGCTTGAACAGCAGGCGGAGTTGCGCGCCGTCCAGCGCGCGCGCGTCGAAGCCGGGCGCGGCCGAGGCGATGCTGAGCATCAGGCTGTCGTCGCCGAGGATGCGGTCGCGCAGGTCCAGCCACAGCGTGCGCGCCTGCCCGGGCGCGACCGACACCGACACGTCGAGCATGTCGCGGCCGGGCCAGATGGGATCCTTGACGCGGATGTTGAGCGGGATCAGGCCATTGTGCGTGGCCGGCAGCTGCAGCGCCGGCAGGTCGATGGCGATGCCGTCCAGGCCGTCGTGCATGTTTTCCCAGCCGTAGGACCAGCTGCGCATCAGCGGCTGCGCCGCCGGGGCGTCGCCGAGGTTGGAGGGGATGAGCACGTGGACGATGGGCAGCGCCGGCACCGCGGTCTTGTCGTCGGCACGCTTTCGCTGGGGTGCCTTGGTCGGCAGCGCGACCACGGTGCTGCGTTCGTCCGGCGGGTAGCGCCCGGCGATGTAGGCGCGCAGCGCGGCGAGGTTGGCGTAGTCCGGGGCGATGTCGCTGCGCACGGTGTAGCGCAGCGTGGCGCTGGGGGTGGCCGGCTCGGCGCCGGCGCCGACGTCGTAGGCCCAGATCTCCTGGATCGGGGTTTCCTGGGCGACGTTGCTGAAACGCAGGTGGCCGCCGCGGCGGCGTTCGAACTGGTCGACGCTGCGCACGGTGCCCTGGGCGCGTGAGAACAACGACGTGGGCGTCGCGCCATCGGCAGCATAGGTGGCCTGGCCGTACGCGGCGCCGCGCAGTTCAATGCGGTTGAACGGTTCGTCGGGCAGGGCCAGGTCCAGCGTCTTGCCGCCTTCGACGTAGACGTTCCAGTCGGGCAACTGGAAGTAGTCGTTGCGGCCGGGCAGGCGCGAGCGGTTGTAGACGCCGGGCCAGGTGGTCTCGGCGATGCCGTCGGTGGCCTTCCACATCCACTCCTTCAGGTCCTTGGCGTCGGCGAACTCGACCTTGCGGATGCGCGTGGAGGGCGCGTCCAGCGCTGGCGGGGCGCGGCCGTGGTCCCAGCCGAAGCGATGCAGCCAGGCGTTGCGCGCGGCGCTGTCGGGCACGGCCTCGGCGCTGCGTGGCTCCTGTTGCCGGGCCAGCGCGGCGACGCCGGCGGCATCGAGCATGCGGTCGTAGACGCGGAGCTCGTCGACGTCACTACCGCGCAGGAAGTTGTAGCGGCTCTGCACCTGGTGCGGCGCCAGCACGCGCGCGGCCAGGCCGAGTTGGTCGAGCGCGGCGTCAAAGTCGAGCGAGCCGCCGGCGGCGCAGGCCTGCGTGCAGTCGACGCGCGCGGCTTCCTTGCCGTCCACGTAAAGGCGCACGCCGCGGGTCTCGTCCCAGACGAAGGCGAGGTGGGTCCAGGCACTCGGCGCCGGGTGCTTGTCGAGCGTGAAGGAGACGCGGGTGCGCGCCAGGTTGGCGTCGGTGACGAAGGCATCGAAGCCGTGGCCGTTCCAGTCGATGCGCAACCAGGCCATGTCCCAGCTGGTGTGGTCGGCGTAGCCGACGCGGAAGATCACGAACGGCGCTTCGCCGACCGGATAGCGCGAGCGCCAGAAGAACGACAGCGTGCCGCGCTGGGTGTAGAGGTTGCCGGGGGCGTTCCAGGACAGTACGCCGTCGTCGGCCCATTCGATCGCCTGGCCGGAGACGCCGGTGGGCACCAGGGTGATCTTGTCGCGGAAGTTGGGTGTCGGGTCGCCGTGGGCGACGTCGGCGTCCAGGCCTTTGTCGGCAGAGACGCGGAAGAGGAGTTCGGGGGTGGCGGCTGTGGCGATCGCTGGCAAAGCGAGGGAGCACAGCAGGATGAAGCGGTGTGCAATGCGGTGCGTGCACTGCGTGTTGGAGGCGTATGAAGTAACGCCTTGCCTTGTCGACGTGTGTCGGTGCAGCGCGTCGCGGCTAAAGCCGCTCCCACAGTGCAGTACCGTACATGTGGGAGCGGCTTTAGCCGCGACGCGCGGTGCGGGCACATCCTGTGACGTTCGTACGGAGCCGATGAAGGTCAGGCGTTGCATCGCAGTTGCCTCAAGGCGCTGCCATGCCCAAAGACCCATTGCGGCCACACCACGGGCAGCGCGCATGGCGCTGCGGCACATTGCCTGTTTCATCTCGCTCCTTTGCGATCGACGCGCGCCATGGCAGCGCGCGGCGACCTCCCTCCCCGGCCCGCGAGTATGCGGGCAGCGGGGCGTTGCCGATGCCGCAGCGCGGCACCGGCGCACGCAACCTTCAGAACTTGTAGCGCACGCCGATCGCGTACTGGCGGCCGGTCTCGCTGTAGGTCAGCGGCAGTTGCGCGCCGCCCGCGCTGGTCTGCACCCACTCGTAGTACGGCACGTTGGTCAGGTTCGAGCCTTCCAGGCTGATGTCGATCTTCTCGTCGATCTTGTAGGTCAGCTTGGCGTCGACGACATTGGTGCCGCGCATGCCGTGCATGTCGAAGCCGGTCTCGGTGGCCGGCACCTGGGTCAGGTAGCCGTCGCGGTGGGTCAGCGACACGCGGCCGCTGAAGCGCTCGCCTTCGTAGAACAGCGTGGCGTTGTACGAATTCTTCGACAGGCCGGTGAGGTCGGTGTTGAACGACAGCGCGCCGGTGCCGGTGACGTACTGGATCTTCGACTGCACGTAGGTGTAGTTGAGCTGGGTGCCGAAGTTGGCCCACTTGCCCGGCAGGAAGCTGAAGGGCTGGATGTAGTTGAACTCGGCGCCCTTCAATTTACCGCCCGGGGTGTTGAGCGGCACGCTGAAGACGAAGTCGTCGCTGGCCGCCGCGCCGGTGCCGTCGAGCAGGCTGACCGGCAGGCCGCTGCTGGAGTACGGGGCGATGGTGCGCGCGGTCTGCACGAAGCTGTCGATGTCCTTGTAGAACAGCGCCAGGCCCAGCATCGCGCCTTCCTGCAGATACCACTCGAAGCCGAGGTCGGCGGTCTTGGCGCGGATCGGATCCAGGTTCGGATTGCCGCCGCTGACCGTGCGCGCACCACCGGCGACGGCGACCGTCACGCCCGGGGTCAGGCTGCCCAGGCCCGGCCGCGTCATCACCTTGGCGGCGCCGAAGCGGATCAGGAAATCCGGGGTGATCTCGGCGACCAGGTTCAGCGACGGTAGGGTGTCGTGGTAGTCGCGCTCGACCGTGGTGTTGATCAGGTTCGAACCGACCAGGGCGTAGCCGGTCGAGGACTGGTTGGTCTTCACGTAGCGCACGCCGATGTTGCCGGAGAACGGGATCGCGCCGATGTCGAAGGCGAAGTCGCCCATCAACCAGGCGCCGCGGTCCTTTTCTTCCACGCTGCGGGTGTTGACCGCGCGCTCGGTCAGCGTCCAGGTGCCGGTGCCGCTATAGATGCCCAGCGCATCGGCAATGCCGTTGAGGTCCGGCACCGCCCAGTTCGACGGGGTGCCTTCGATGCCCTTCAGCCCGGCCAGTGCCACCAGGTCGGTCGGCACGATGCGGTTGCCGGTGGCGAAGGTCGGCACGCTGGTCTCGGAGGCGCGGCGGAACTCCTTGGTGTCGAAGCCGTAGTTCTTGGCCAGCACGCCGCCCTTGAGGGTGAAGTTCGGGCCCAGGTTCCACTCGAAGTTCAGCGAGCCGGTGTCGAAATCGTTGTTGGCCGACTGCGGGCGCATGCGCACTTCGGCCAGGGTCCAGCCGTTGGCGGCGGTGGGGTCGATGCCGTAGTTGAACACCGGCGAGGTGTCGCTGTTGCGGTAGTCGTAGCTGTAGCCGGCGACGTTGTTCTTGTCCATGATCACCGTGGTCTGGATCGGGTTCCGGTGCTTGGAACTGGAGGTGCCGACCTCGCCGGTGATCTTGAAGGTGTCGCTGAAGCGGTGCTCGCCGCTCAGGGTGAGCTGCTTGAAGACCGTGTTCCACTCGTCGTGGCGGTTCTCCGAGCGGATGTCGACGTTGTCGAAGCGCCCGTACAGCAGCGCGCCGGAGGCTGGATCGACATAGCCGTCGCGCACGATCATCTCCGGCTTGCCGTTCTGCGAGCGGCCGCGGCTGAAGCTGATCGCCTCGATGTAGTGCTCGTCGCGCTTGGCGTCGATCTTCGAGTACAGCCCGTCCAGCGAGAACTCGGTGCTGTCGCTCGGCTTCCACTGCAGCGAGCCGGTCACGCCCAGGCGGTTCTGCTTGTGCTCCATCTGCGTGTAGCGCGGGATGCGCGGGCTGAACACATTGGCGCTGTTGGCCGCGGCGAACGGCGAGGCGGGGCTGTAGCCGTTGTTGCTGGGGCCGTTGGCCCAGCGCGTGGTGCCGCTGCCTTCCTCGAGCACCTGGCGCTCGGAATAGGCCACCGACATCAGCGCGCCGAAGGTGCCGTCGGCCCAGGTGTTGGCGACCAGCGCGGCGATGCGCGGATCGGCCTCCTCCGACATGCCGTTGTAGGTGGCCTGGCCGTTGGCGGCGAAGGTGAAGCCGTCGTAGTCGAACGGCCGCGCGGTGCGCAGGTCGACCGTGGCGCCCAGCGAACCTTCCTCGACGTCGGCCGAGGCGGTCTTGCGCACCACCATCTGGGTGAACAGGTCCGAGGCGAACACGTTGAAGTCGAAGCCGCGGCCGCGGTTGGTGCCGCCGCTCTGGTCGCTGGCGCCGACCGTGGTCAGCGCCTCCATGCCGTTGATGCGCACGCGGGTGAAGTCCGGGCCGAGGCCGCGCACGGAGATGTTGCGGCCTTCGCCGGCGTCCCGGGTGATGACCACGCCGGGGATGCGCTGCAGCGATTCGGCCAGGTTGGTGTCGGGGAACTTGCCCACGTCCTCGGCGACGATGGCGTCGACCATGCCCTTCTCGGCGCGCTTGATGTCCAGCGCCTTCTCCACGCTGGCGCGGTAGCCGGTGACGACGACGGTGTCGAGCTCGGTGGTGGCATCGGCGGAGGCCGTGGCCGGCGCCTGCGCCGGGGCTTCCTGCGCCTGCAGGGCGCCGGCCTGCAGGGCCAGGCCGATCGACAGCGCGAGCAAGGTAACCGGTGTCTTCCGGCGTTCGGTACGTGATTGCATGTCCTCCCCTCCCAAGGGTTACATGACGGCGTGGAACTGCGGGCGTTGTCGCGAATGACACCGCTAGTCAAAAACAACGTTAACAGTTGCGAAACATTGCGGCATCTTGCAGCGCAACAGAGTGCCCGGCGCTCCAAGGGTCTTTCCAGTCAATGAGATAGCGCGTGATCGCGATGGCGGCCAGTGCCGAAACGCCTGTTGCCGCACAGAAATGACACCGCTAGTCAGTTCTTCTGGCCCACGTCCGCGTTTCGCGGCATGCTTGGCGTCCCTTCGGCCGCCCGGACCCGCCCGCCATGACCGCTTCCCGCATCGTCTGCTTCGGCGAACTGTTGCTGCGCCTGGGCGCGCCCGGCCACGAACGGCTGCTGCAGACGCCGCGGCTGGAGGTGCAGGTGGGTGGTGCCGAGGCCAACGTGGGCGTGGCGCTGGCGCATTTCGGCCACACCGTCTCCGTGGTCAGCGTGCTGCCGGACAACCCGCTGGGCCAGGCTGCGGCCGGCGAGTTGCGCCGGCATGGCGTGGACACCAGCGGCGTGCGCTTCGTGCCCGGGCGCATGGGCCTGTACTTCCTCAGCACCGGCGCCGGACACCGGCCCAGCGAGGTCACCTACGACCGTGCCGGCTCGGCCTTCGCGCTGGATGCGGGCGACCGGCACGACTGGCCGACGCTGCTGCGCGGCGCGCAGTGGCTGCACCTGTCCGGGGTGACCCCGGCGCTGGGCGAACGTGGCGCGGCGGCGGCGCGGGCCGCGGCAACTGCGGCCCGCGCGGCCGGGGTGCGGGTGTCGTTCGACGGCAACTACCGGCCCAAGCTGTGGGAAGCCTGGCACGGCGATGCGCCGGGCATCCTGCGGCAGCTGCTGGCCCAGGCCGACGTGCTGTTCGCCGACTATCGCGACCTGGAGGTGGTCCTGGGTCACCGCTACCCGCAGGACAGCGTGCAGGCCCGCGTGGAGGCCGGTGCGCGCGACGCCTTCGCCGCGTTCCCGCAGTTGCAGGCGATGGCCTGCACCCAGCGCGTGGCGCACAGCGTGGACCGGCACAGCCTGGGCGCGATGCTGCTGCGCCGCGATGGCAGCGTGGCGCAGGCGCCGGCCGAAGAGCTGAGTGGCATCGTCGACCGCATTGGCGGCGGCGACGCCTTCGCCGCTGGCGTGCTGCACGGGTTGAGCCAGGGCTGGGACGACACCGCCACGATCCGCTTCGGCCTGGCCGCCGGCTGCCTCAAGCACACGCTGCCCGGCGACGTGCTGGCGCTGAGCGAAGCCGAGGTGCAGGCCTGCGTGGGGGCGACGCGGTTCGATGTGAGGCGGTGAAGGGCCGGGATTCGGGATTCGGGATTCGGGATTCGGGAATGGGGATTGGGGATTGGGGATTGGCAAAGGCGCTAGTGCTGCGGGTTTCGTGGCGCGGGGTGGCGCCGCGGTATGGAACCGACCTCGTTCCCGGCGCGGTTCGGTCAAATCCAGCATCGCGGCTTCGGTTGTCGCGGCTGAAGCCGCTCCTACGGGAGTGCAGTTGCCGCGGGGATGGCTGGTGCACTTGTGGGAGGGACTTCAGTCCCGACGCGATTCGGTCGACGCACGCATTGCCGCTTCGCTTGTCGCGGCTGAAGCCGCTCCTACGGGAAAGCAGCTGTCGCGGGATGGCTGGTGCATTTGTGGGAGGGACTTTAGTCCCGACGCGATTCGGTCAATTCACGCATCACGGCTTCGGTTGTCGCGGCTGAAGCCGCTCCTACGGGTGCGGCGTGCGCTGTCGGCGGCGTGCGCTCTCGTAGGAGCGGCTTCAGCCGCGACAAGCCATCGAACATTGGCAATGCGCGGTGCGAGCGCAATGGCGCACATGTCGCTGCTTCGGTGTTGCGGGCAGCGCCGCTAATCCACTGTATGGCCTGGCCCGCCGCCACTGCACAGCCCTCGCCTGTCTCGCCCATGGAGGCCGCTCATCCCGGCGCTGCCATCGCTTCGGCTGCCATCGAAAAAGAAAACGGCCGACATCGCTGCCGGCCGCATGTTCTCTCCAGGATCCGGGATCACAACGACTCCCGAATCCCCACTCCCCAATCCCCGCTCCTCAGAGCTCCACGCAATCGAACTTGACGTCCGGGTCGACGTCGGCGTCGTAGTCCACGTCCTGGCGTTCAAAGCCGAACAGCTTGAGGAACTCGTGCTTGTAGCCGGCGTAGTCGGTGAGCTGGAACAGGTTCTCGGTGGTCACCTGCGGCCACAGCGCCTTGCAGGCGTTCTGCACGTCGTCGCGCAGTTCCCAGTCATCCAGGCGCAGGCGGTTCTCGTCGTCGGTGGCCGCGGGCTGGCCGTCCTCGCGGTACAGGCGCTCGCGGAACAGGCGGTCGGCCTGTTCGATGGTGCCTTCGTGCAGGCCCTTTTCCTTCATGATCTTGTAGACCATGGAGATGTACAGCGGCATCACCGGGATCGCCGCGCTGGCCTGGGTCACCACCGACTTCAGCACCGCCACGTTGGCCGTGCCACCCTGCGGCTGCAGGCGGGCGTGCAGGCGCTGCGCGGTCTGGTCGAGGTCGACCTTGGCCTTGCCCAGCGCGCCGTGCCAGTAGATCGGCCAGGTGATCTCGGTGCCGATGTAGCTGAAGGCGACGGTGCGTGCGCCCGGCGCGAGCACGCCGGCCGCGTCCAGCGCATCGATCCACAGTTCCCAGTCCTGCCCGCCCATCACGGTGACGGTGTCTTCGATCTCCTGCTCGGTGGCCGGCTCGATCGAGGCCTCGATGATCGCGTCCTTGTTGGTGTCGATGGCGGTGGCGGTGTAGGTCTGGCCGATCGGCTTGAGCGCCGAGCGCTTCACTTCGCCGGTGCTCGGCAGCTTGCGCACGGGCGAGGCCAGCGAATACACCACCAGGTCGACCTGGCCGCCCATGTCCTGCTTGATCAGCTCGATCACCTTCTCCCGCGCCTGGTCGGAGAAGGCGTCGCCGTTGATCGACTTGCTGTACAGGCCGTCGGCCTTGGCCTGCTTGTCGAAGGCGGCGGCGTTGTACCAACCGGCGGTGCCGGCCTTCTTCTCGCTGCCGGGCTTCTCGAAGAACACGCCGAGGGTGGCGGCGCCGAAGCCGAACGCGGCGGTGATGCGCGAGGCCAGGCCGTAGCCGCTGGACGCGCCGATCACCAGCACGTTCTTTGGCCCATCGTGGCGCACGCCGCGCGCGCGCGTGGCGGCGATCTGCTCGAGCACGTTGCGCTCGCAGCCGAGCGGATGCGTGGTGGTGCAGATGAAACCGCGGACTTTCGGATGGATGATCAACGTGAATTCCTCGTCGGCACAATGCCCGCGGCATCTTAATGTCTGCGGCGGGCAGGCAGAAGTCCCGGTGGCAGCACACGGCAGGGTATGGAGCGCGGTGCGGGTGGAGGCGCGCGCGCTCGGGGGTGTCGCGTCGCGACTGAAGTCGCTCCCACAAAAGAGCTGCGGCGCAGCGGCGGATGCCGTGCTGGCGGGAGGGAAAAGCGCGGATCGGCGAACCCTTCACCGCGTCGTTGGTTGTCGCGGCTGAAGCCGCTCCTACGGGATGGGACGGGGCCGCCATTGAGGCGGTGCCGCCATGTCGGATGGCGACAGTGTGGGAGGGACTTCAGTCCCGACGCGCTGACGGTGGATGTCGCAGCGAGATCGCCTGCGGGCGCATCAGATGATGCGCAAGGTGATCGCCTTGAGCACGGCGCGGGTGCGGTCGCGGGTGCCGAGCTTGTCGAGGATGGTGGAGACGTAGTTCTTCACCGTGCCTTCGGCCAGGAACAGGCTGCGCGCGATTTCCTTGTTGGAGTAGCCGCCGGCGAGCAGGCGCAGGATCGCCACCTCGCGTTCGTTGAAGGTGTCGCGCGGCGCGTCCTCGTCGCGGTAGCGGTAGCGCGCGCGCACCGGGTCGGTGCTGACCGGCTGCAGCAGGGTCTCGCCCGCTGCTACGCGCGCGATCGCCTCGCGCAGGTCCTCCGGCGCAGCGTCCTTGAGCAGGAAGCCCTGCGCGCCGGCGGCGGTGGCGCGCAGCAGCAGGTCGGATTCGTCGAAGGTGGTGAGCAGCAGCACCGGCGTGCGGTCGCCGCGCGCGCGCAGCTGTTGCAGCGCCTGGATGCCGTCCATGCCCGGCATGCGGATGTCGCTGAGCACCGCGTCCACCGGCGTGGCCGCCACCGCGTCGAGCAGGGCCTGGCCGTCGTCGGCCTCGCAGGCGACGACGATGCCCTGGGTCTGCAGCAGCGCGCGCAGCCCCGCGCGCACCAGCACCTGGTCGTCGGCCAGGGCGATCCGCAGCGCGCTCACAGCGGCAGCCTCACGCTCAGCTGCATGCCGCCGAGCGGCGTGCGGCCCAGGTCCAGGCGTCCGTGCAGCGCGGCCAGGCGCTCGCGCATGCCGGCGATGCCGTTGCCCTCGCGGATGCGTTCGGCACGGTGGCCGTCGTCCTCGATGTCCAGGCACAGCTGCTGCCGGTCCTGGCCCAGGCGCACCCGCACATGCGCGGCGTCGGCATGCCGCGCGGCGTTGGTCAGCGCTTCCTGCACCAGCCGCAGCAGGGTCTCGGCCAGGTACGGATCGGTGATGCGCAGCGCCGGGTCGATCTGCAGCTGCAGCTGCGGCCGTGGGAACGGCGCGGCCAGGGCGCACAGCGCCGTCTCCAGGTCCACGCCGCGGTCGTCGCGCAGCGACTGCACCACCGCGCGGATGTCGGCCAGCAGTTCGGCGGACAGCCGTTCCACCGTCGCCACCTCGGCGCGTTGCGCCAGCGCCGGATCGGCCAGCAGCAGGCGCAGCTGGATGCGCATGGCGGTGAGCTTGTGCCCGGCCACGTCGTGCAGTTCGCGCGCCAGGCGCAGGCGCTCGGCATCGCGGGTGCTGTCGGCGAGCAGCGCGCGGGTGGCCAGCAGGTCGGCGTTGACCCGCGCCAGCGCCTCGCGCGCCAGCTCGGCGGTGCGCGCGTAGTGCGCACTCAGGCCGGCGAAGGCATGGAAGCAGCCGTAGATCAGCGTGGTCAGCAGCGGATGCTTGATGCTGGCGGCGGACAGCGCCAGGAACGTGCCCAGGTTGGCCAGCACGGCCAACAGCAGCACCTGCCGCGGCGGCCACTGCAGCGCCACCTGCGCGACCACCACCACCAGCAGCACCGGCGCCGTGCCGACGTGCGGCTCGAGCCAGACCAGGGCCATCGCCGCCGCCGCCTCGAGCCACAGCGCGGCATCGCGCCAATGCCCGGGCAGGTAGTGCGCGCCGATCAGCGGCAGCAGGAACAACGCCGCCGCGAGCCAGCACCAGACCGCCAGGGCATGCGGCGCGAACTGGAACGACCACAGCACGGTGGCCACGGTCAGCAGCCCGGCCAGGCGCTTGGGTTCGATCAGGTCGCGCAGGAATCGGTTCATGCGGCGGATGCTGACCGTGCGACGACGCCGCGGCAATGGGTCGGGCGTAGAAAGTGACTTCCGGCAGGCGGAGCGGGTGACCAGCGGCCACTGCCGCGCCACCGCGATGGCGGCACACTGCGTCCATGCCCTGCTGCGCGCTGGACACCCGGCGCGTTGGACGGGGCACCCCGCCACGCAATGCCGGCCTTGCACGCCGCACGAGGACACCGCCATGCCCATGACCCTGCACCATCCGGATCTGCTGTTCATGCTGCTCGGCCTGAGCTGGGGCGCCTACGAAATCCTGCTCGGCCGCCGTCGCCGCGCCGCCGATGGTGGCGCCCGCGACCAGGGCACGCTGCGGCTGCTGTGGCGCGTGCTGTACGCCGCGGTGGCGCTGGGCGTCGTGCTGTCGATGCTCGGCGTGTGGCGGTATGCGCCGCACCTGCGCGAGCCGTTGCGCTGGACGGCGTGCGTGCTGCTGGCCAGCGGCCTGGCGCTGCGATTGTGGTCGATCCGCGTGCTGGCGCGCTGGTTCACCGTCGACGTGACCATCCAGGAAGGCCATCGCCTGGTCCGCCACGGGCCGTACCGCTATCTGCGGCATCCCTCCTACACCGGCGCGCTGCTGGCGTTCTACGGGCTGGCGCTGGGCATGGGCAACGTGCTGTCGCTGCTGGCGATCGTGCTGCCGGTGACCTGGGCGTTCCTGCGCCGCATCCGGGTCGAGGAAGCGCTGCTGACCCAGGCCTTCCCCGAGGAGTACCCGGACTACGCCGCGCACAGCTGGCGGCTGCTGCCGTGGGTGTGGTGAGGCCACGTCGCTGGTCGCGACCCCCACTGATTGGTATTACCAATATCGTGCAGCCAGCGCGTTGAAGAGATTGACCTCGCGTGAAATCAGGCGCCTAATGCCGCCGTAGCGATTGCTCTCTCTGCGTGATTGGTATGACCAAAATTTCCATTGCTGCCAGCACACCAGCAGCCGCCGAGCCCCCTGCCCGGCTCAGCGACCGGGTCGCCGCGCAGTTGCGGACGCTGATCGCGCAACGCGGCCTGGCGGTCGACGCGCGCCTGCCCGCCGAGCGTGCCCTGGCTGCGGAATTGGGCGTGTCCCGCCCGGTGTTGCGCGAGGCCATCGCCCAGCTCGCCAGCCAGGGGCTGCTGCGCGCCCGCGTGGGCGGCGGCACCTACGTGCAACGGCCACCGACCCCGGAGGACCAGGTGGTGGCGCCGCTGCAGCCGTTCCTGCCGCTGCTGCACGCCGACCCGGAATACCGTTTCGACGTGCTGGAAGCGCGCCACGCCCTGGAAGGCGCCACCGCCTGGCACGCGGCGCTGCGCGCCACCGACGACGACCGCGCGCGCATCGACGCCGCGTTCGAGGCGCTGCTGCAGACCCATGCGCAGGCCGATGCGGCCGCCCAGGCGCATGCCGATGCCGACTTCCACCTGGCCATCGCCGAGGCCACCCACAACCGCGTGCTGCTGCAGGTGATGCGCGGCCTGTTCGACCTTCTGCAGGCCAACATCTCGCAGAGCCGGCAACAGCTGTTCGCCTCGCCGCGCATCTTCGCCGCCCTGCACGCCCAGCACCGCGCCTTGCGCGACGCGATCCTGGCCGGGGACCCGGAACGCGCCCGCGCCGCCGCGCACGCCCACCTGGAATTCGTGCACAGCGCGCTGCGCACCCTCGACGAGGACGATGCGCGCCGCGCCCGCGCCTCGCGCCTGCCCTCCTCTCCCTGACCGCCTGCCGCCATGATCATTTCCGCGTCCACCGACTACCGTGCCGCCGCGCAGCGCCGGCTGCCGCCGTTCCTGTTCCACTACATCGACGGCGGCGCCTATGCCGAGCACACCCTGCGCCGCAACGTGTCCGACCTGAGCGACATCGCCCTGCGCCAGCGGGTGTTGCGCGAGGACATGTCGGCGCTGGACCTGCGCACCGAGCTGTTCGGCGAACGCCTGGCCTTGCCGGTGGCGCTGGGGCCGGTGGGCCTGACCGGCATGTACGCGCGGCGCGGCGAGGTGCAGGCGGCCAGGGCGGCGGCGGCCAAAGGCGTGCCGTTCACCCTGTCCACGGTGTCGGTGTGCCCGATCGAGGAAGTGGCGCCGGCGATCGACCGGCCGATGTGGTTCCAGCTCTACGTGCTCAGGGACCGTGGCTTCATGCGCAATGCGCTGGAACGGGCCAAGGCGGCCGGCGTCACCACCCTGGTGTTCACCGTGGACATGCCGGTGCCGGGCGCGCGCTACCGCGACGCGCATTCGGGCATGAGCGGCCCCCATGCGCCGCTGCGGCGCATGCTGCAGGCGGTCACCCACCCGCGCTGGGCCTGGGACGTGGGCCTGCGCGGGCGCCCGCACGACCTGGGCAACATCTCCACCTACCGCGGCCACCCGACCGGGCTGGCCGACTACATCGGCTGGCTCGGCGCCAACTTCGACCCGTCGATCACGTGGAAGGATCTGGAATGGATCCGCGCGTTCTGGACCGGGCCGATGGTGATCAAGGGCATCCTCGACCCGGCCGACGCGCGCGATGCGGTGCGCTTCGGCGCCGACGGCATCGTCGTCTCCAACCATGGCGGGCGCCAGCTCGACGGCGTGCTGTCCAGCGCGCGGGCGTTGCCGGCGATCGCCGATGCGGTGCAGGGCGAGCTCAAGATCCTGGCCGATTCCGGGGTGCGCAGCGGCCTGGACGTGGTGCGCATGCTGGCGCTGGGCGCCGACGCGGTGCTGCTCGGCCGCGCCTTCGTCTACGCGCTGGCCGCCGCCGGCCAGGCCGGCGTGGAGCACCTGCTGGGCCTGATCGAGAAGGAGATGCAGGTGGCGATGACCCTGACCGGCGCCAAGTCGATCGCGGCGATCTCGCGCGATTCGCTAGCGCAGGTGACGCGCGAGGCGATGGTCTCGGCGTAGGGCGTATCAGCCAGTCGCGAACCTGCCACGCCGCGATGGCGCGTCGCGAGGAAGCCGGGACGCGGATGGCAAGGCACGCCAGTGGAATGACGCCCTTGCCACCGCGCTCGCTCGGGTTGGCCGGGCGGGCCGCGGCATTGACGGCGCGCGGCACGACCTGACGACCGGGCAGGCGCTGTGCGCCGCACCACCAGCGGCACGTTTGCCGGCCCCGGTGCGGTGCGGCGCCCTCCAGATCGGTGGTGCACCCGGCACCACCGCCACGGGCCCGCCCTACCCCGCCTTGCGCCGCGCCGGCGCCTTGCGTGCGGCCGGCTTGGCCTTGTCTGCCGCCGGTTTCGCGCGCGAGGCCTTCTTCGCCTTGCCGGACGCCGCCTTGGCCGGCTTGCTGGCCTTTTTCGCGGTCTTGCGCACCGGCACGCGCTCGTCCTGCCTGGCCGGCGTGCGCTTCTTGGCCTCCAGGCTCTTCTGCAGCAGCGACATGAAGTCGACCACGTTGGTGGCGGCGTCTTCGCGGTGCGGGGCCTCGGCGTCCTCGTCGACCTGGGTGGTGCCCTCCTGCGCCTTGATCCGCTTTTGGATCACCGCGTGCAGCCGCTCGCGGAATTCGTCGTGGTAGGCATCGGGGTCCCAGCGCCCGGACATCGAGTCGATCAGCTGCGCCGCCATCTCGGTTTCCTTGGCGCTGATCCGGTAGTCGGCGGCCTTGCCGCTGGGCAGCGTGTAGTCGTCCAGGTCGACCAGTTCCTGCGGATAGCGCAGCAGGATCAGCACCAGCGCGTCCTGCAGCGGCATCACCGCCGACAGGTATTCGCGGGTGCGGATCACCACCCGCGCGATGCCGACCTTGCCGGTGCTGCGCAAGGTCTCGCGCAGCAGCACGTAGCCCTTTTCGGCCTTCTTGCCCGGCACCAGCACGTAGGGCTTTTCGAAATAGCGCAGGTCGATCTCGGCGGCGTCGACGAAGGCTTCCACCTCCACCGCCTCATGGCTCTCCGGCGCGGCCGAGGCGATGTCCTGCTGCTCGACCACCACGTAGTTGCCCTTGCTGTATTCGTAGGCCTTGACGATGTCCTTCCACGGCACTTCCTCGCCGGTGTCGGCATTGACCCGCTCGAAGCGGATCGGGCGCTTGTCGCGCGCGTCGAGCATGCGGAAGTGCAGATCGACCCGGCGTTCGCCGGACATCAGCGACACCGGCACGTTGAGCAGGCCGAAGGACAGCGTGCCGGTCCAGATCGGGCGCGGCATCAGTGCGCCTCCATGCCGGTGGCCTGCGCCGGCAGGTGATCCAGCGCCTGCCAGGCGTCCTCTACCACCTGCCGCGCCTGGTCCCAGTCCAGCCGCGAGTCGCCGCGCACCAGGTCCCAGTGCGCGGCCAATTCGCCATCGGTCTCGGCTTCCGGCCCGCGCGGCCAGCCGCGGGCGTGGGTCTGCAGGGCGAAGGCATAGGCCGGGCACAGGTCGCGCCACGGGGTGCGGTGGCGGGCGCGGCGCTGGCGATAGTCGGCCAGGCTGTAGCGGCGATAGTCGGGCGCATCCTGCGGGCGCGGTGCGGCGCCACGGCGACGCGGCGGCGGCACGCTCGGCAAGGGGTCCAGATGGGCGTTGAACAGCAAGGGGTCGGGGCGGTCGCTGGGGCGCATGGCAGGGCTCCGGGCGGCAACGTCGGCGGGGGGATGCGCAGCAGTAGCGCCCGCCCCGTTAGCGGTTCGTGACCGACGCGTGCAAGGGCCGCGATTCGCAATGGCTTCACTGCCGCGGCGGTGAACTGGACCTCCGCCGCCATTCCTCTGGAGGAACCGGACATGAGCACGCCCACCGATCCGCTGCGCCAGGCCCCACCCGTTCCCGGCGAACAGCGCGGCAAGCGTCACACCCAGGACCGCGAAGACCGCGGCGCCGGCGACAGCCCCGAGACCATCGTCGAACACGAACCGCGCACCGGCGAAAACCGCGCTGCGCCGCAGGACACGCCGGCGCACTCCACCCCCGACACCGCGCACGGACGGCACGCCGACGCCAACCAGGACGAAGCGCTGGAAGAAACCTTTCCCGCCAGTGATCCGGTGTCGCCGTTCGTGCCGGCGAAACCGCCGAAGGGGTCTTAGCCGGAGGCGTCTCAGGACGTTGTTGTCGCGCTCGTCGTCGTTTTGCTACGTACAACGGATGTGTAGGAGCGGCTTCAGCCGCGACCCGGGCGTTCCCGGTAAGGCCCGTCGCGGCTGAAGCCGCTCCTACGGGAGTGCCCGGCGCTGCGTTGTGGTGAGCATCATCGCGGCATCCTTGTGCATCGGCCACTACATCGACCTGGTCGGTGACGTGCTCAGTGGAAGCAGCTTTCTTCACCAGGGACACGAACCCTCCTCCACTGCGTCCGAATCCCGTCCATGTAGGAGCGGCTTCAGCCGCGACCGACGTTACCGTTAACGCCACGGTCGCGGCCAGAGCCGCTCCTACAATGCATACGGTCGCGCGCTTCCACGACTACACCTTCCCCGCCGCCTCCAGCGCGGCGTACTCGCTGTCGTCGAACAACCGCGAGCGCACCAGGAAGCGCACGCCCTCGCCGTTCTCCAGCGAGAACATGCCGCCGCGGCCGGGCACGACATCGATGATCAGCTGCGTGTGCTTCCAGTAGGCGAACTGCGACGGGCTGATGTAGAACGGCGCCTCGCCGATCTCGCCCAGCAGCACGTCGCGGTCGCCGACGATGAAGTCGTCCTGCGGATAGCACATCGGCGAGGAACCGTCGCAGCACCCGCCGGACTGGTGGAACAGCAGCGCGCCGTGCCGCGCCCGCAGCTTGGCGATCAGCTGCAGGGCCGGCAGTGTTGCCAGTACCTGCAGCGGCAGCGCGGCCGCGGGCGCGGACGCGTCCATCAGGCGGCCATGTCCAGCACGATGCGGCCTTCGATCTTGCCGGCGTGCATGCGTGCGAACACGTCGTTGATGTTGTCCAGGGTGTCGGTGGCCACGGTCGCGGCGACCTTGCCCTGCTCGGCGAATTCCAGCGACTCTTGCAGGTCCAGGCGGGTGCCGACGATCGAGCCGCGCACGGTCACGCCGTTGAGCACCATGCCGAAGATGTCCAGCGGGAACTCGCCCGGCGGCAGGCCGTTGAGCGACACGGTGCCGCCGCGGCGAACCATGCCGATGGCCTGTTCGAACGCCTTCGGCGAGACCGCGGTGACCAGCGCACCGTGCGCACCGCCGATCTCCTTCTTCAGGTACGCCACCGGGTCGGTGGTGCGCGCGTTCACCGTCACCGTCGCGCCCAGGCGCGTGGCCAGCGCCAGCTTGGCGTCGTCCACGTCCACCGCGGCCACGTTCAGGCCCATCGCCTTGGCGTACTGCACCGCCATGTGGCCGAGGCCGCCGATGCCGGAGATCACCACCCAGTTGCCCGGCTTGGTGTCGGTGACCTTCAGGCCCTTGTACACGGTGACGCCGGCGCACAGGATCGGTGCGACCTCGACGAAGCCGATGCCCTTCGGCAGATGGCCGACGTAACTGGCGTTGGCCAGCGCGTATTCGGCGAAGCCGCCGTTGACCGAATAGCCGGTGTTCTGCTGCGTCTCGCACAGGGTTTCCCAACCGCCCAGGCAGTGCTCGCAATGGCCGCAGGCCGAGTACAGCCACGGAATGCCGACGCGGTCGCCTTCCTTGACGTGGTCCACGCCGGCGCCGACCGCCACCACGTGGCCCACGCCCTCATGTCCGGGAATGAACGGCGGATTCGGCTTCACCGGCCAATCGCCTTCGGCCGCGTGCAGGTCCGTGTGGCACACACCGCAGGCCTCGATCTTGACCAGAATATCGCCGGCCTGCGGCCGCGGCACCGCCACTTCCTCGATCGCCAGCGGCTTGCCGAATTCCCGCACCACGGCGGCTTTCATCGTCTTGTCCATTGCAACGCTCCTGAGAAAAACGGGTGATGTCACCATCGCGCGACCGGCGACGGAGTGCCTTGATCCAGATCAGTTGGGGCAGGCGACGACGCGCTGCTGCATGCCGCCGCCCTGCCCCATGCGTCAGAAGAAACCCAGCGCCTTCGGCGAATAACTGACCAGCAGGTTCTTGGTCTGCTGGTAGTGATCGAGCATCATCTTGTGGTTCTCGCGGCCGATGCCCGACTGCTTGTAGCCGCCGAACGCGGCATGCGCCGGGTAGGCGTGGTAGCAGTTGGTCCACACCCGCCCGGCCTGGATCGCGCGGCCCATGCGGTACAGCCGCGCGGCATCGCGGCTCCACATGCCCGCGCCCAGCCCGTACAGCGTGTCGTTGGCGATCGCCAGCGCCTCGGCCTCGTCCTTGAAGGTGGTCACCGACACCACCGGGCCGAAGATCTCCTCCTGGAACACGCGCATCTTGTTGTGGCCCTTGAACACCGTCGGCTTGACGTAGAAGCCGCCCGCCAGGTCGCCGTCCAGTGCGTTGCGCTCGCCGCCGATCAGCACTTCGGCGCCTTCCTGCTTGCCGATGTCGATGTAGGACAGGATCTTCTCCAGCTGCTCGCTGGAAGCCTGCGCGCCGACCATGGTGTTGGGGTCGAGCGGGTTGCCCTGCTTGATCGCCGCCACGCGCTTGAGGGCCTTCTCCATGAACTTGTCGTAGATCGATTCCTGGATCAACGCGCGCGACGGACAGGTGCACACCTCGCCCTGGTTGAAGGCGAACAGCACGAAGCCTTCCACCGCCTTGTCGAGGAAGTCGTCGTCCTCGGCCATCACGTCGGCGAAGAAGATGTTGGGCGACTTGCCGCCCAGCTCCAGCGTCACCGGGATCAGGTTCTGGCTGGCGTACTGCATGATCAGCCGGCCGGTAGTGGTCTCGCCGGTGAAGGCGATCTTGGCGATGCGCGGGTTGCTGGCCAGCGGCTTGCCCGCCTCCAGGCCGAAGCCGTTGACCACGTTGAGCACGCCCGGCGGCAGCAGGTCGCCGATCACCTCCATCAGCACCAGGATCGAGGCAGGGGTCTGCTCGGCCGGCTTCATCACCACGCAGTTGCCCGCGGCCAGCGCCGGCGCCAGCTTCCAGCACGCCATCAGCAGCGGGAAGTTCCACGGGATGATCTGCCCGACCACGCCGAGCGGCTCGTGGAAGTGGTAGGCGATGGTGTCGTGGTCAATCTCGGAGATGCCGCCTTCCTGCGCGCGCACCGCGCCGGCGAAGTAACGGAAGTGGTCCACGCACAGCGGCACGTCGGCGTTGAGCGTCTCCCGCACCGGCTTGCCGTTGTCCCAGGTCTCGGCATAGGCCAGCAGTTCCAGGTTCTGCTCGATGCGGTCGGCGATCTTCAGCAGCACGTTGCTGCGCTCGGTGCTGGAGGCCTTGCCCCAGGCGTCCTTGGCGGCGTGCGCGGCGTCGAGCGCGGCTTCGATGTCCTCGGCATTGGAGCGCGCCACCGCGGTGAACACCTTGCCGGTGATCGGCGTGCTGTTGTCGAAGTACTGCCCGCTCTTCGGCTCCACCCACTTGCCGCCGATGAAGTTGCCGTAGCGCGACTTGAAGATGGACTGCGGATCGGTGGCATGCGGCTTGGCGGTGCTGACGGCATTCATCGTGGTGTCTCCTTCGGCGGTCGAGAGGACAGGGCAGGCCCATCCGGTAGCTGCGTAAGCGCAAGTCCGATGCCAGGTTTTGCGTGCTGCGCCGCGTCACGTCGTCGCACCGCGACACCTCGACGCAGGCGCGCCGGTTTTGCTGCGTCGCGTCACGTGCGGCGATTGCACCGAACCGGCGGATGTGCTGTTTATCGGAACACCCGTATCACCAGGTGTCGCAATCTGCGACAGCGGAGCCGGACATGGCGCAGCATCCTTCGCAACATCAACTCGGTCAGGCCCGCCGCGCGTTCTTCGAACGCGGCGGCGCACCGGTCGGGCAGGTGCCCGACACCATCCTGCAGTCGTGGCAGCGCTGCCAGCGCCTGGGCCTGGCCGCGGATGCCAAGCCGGCAATCGAGCCGCTGGAGGCCTCGCGCCTGCGCGCCCTGCGCGAGGCGCACGAGCGCCTGTGGCGGCTGGCCCGCGCCGAGCTGGAAGGCCTGGCCGGCGACGCCGCGGCCACCGGCAGCATCGTGCTGCTCACCGACGAGGCCGGCTGGATCCTCGACGCCGAAGGCAGCCCGCGCTTCCTCGACAAGGCGGGCAGGGTGGCGCTGATGCCGGGCGCATGCTGGAGCGAAACCCAGGTCGGCACCAATGCGATCGGCACCGCCATCGTCGAAAGCCGCTCGGTGGAAGTGCGCGGCGGCGAGCACTACTTCGCCCCGCATCAGATCCTCAGTTGCGCGGCGGTGCCGATCTTCGATCCCTACGGCCGCCTGGCCGGCGTGCTCGACATCTCCGGCGACGCCAGCGTGCAGCACATGCATGCGTTGGCGCTGGCGCGGATGGCGGTGGCGAACATCGAGCACCGCTACTTCGACGACGGCATTCCCGGCTGCGAACTGCTGCGCGTGCACCACGACCCGGCGCTGCTCGGCACCGCGCGCGAGGCGCTGCTGGCGTTCCGCAACGGCCGCCTGGTGGCGGCCAACCAGGCCGGGTTGCGGCTGTTCGGACTGGAACGCCACGAACTCGGGCGCGCGCCCTACGAGGCACTGTTCGAGGAACCGCTGTCGCGGCTGCGCCAGCAGGGCAGCGTGTTCGACCTGCAGGGGCGCGCACTGCACGGACGCATCGACAGCCCGGCCGACGACCGTCCGCGGCGGCGCCCGCAGCAGGCGCCGATCACCGTGACCACGTCGTCGCGGCCTTCGGCGGCGGCCGCGTCTGACGCGCCGCTGTTCGATGCCGCGCAGGAGCTGGCGCTGGAACGCGCGCGGCGCGTGCTCGACGCGCAGCTGCCGGTGCTGGTGCAGGGCGAGACCGGCACCGGCAAGGAAGTGTTCGCGCGCGAACTGCACCGGCGCAGCGCGCGCGCCGGGCGCCCGTTCGTGGCGGTCAACTGCGCGGCGCTGCCGGAAGGGCTGATCGAAGCGGAACTGTTCGGCTACGAGGACGGTGCCTTCACCGGCGCGCGCAAGCACGGCAGCCCGGGCCTGCTGCGCCAGGCCGATGGCGGCGTGCTGTTCCTGGACGAGATCGGCGACATGCCGCTGGCCCTGCAGCCGCGGCTGCTGCGCGTGCTGCAGGAACGCGAGCTGCTGCCGCTGGGCGGCGGCAAGCCGGTGAAGCTGGATTTCGCGCTGATCTGCGCCACCCACCGCGATCTGGACGCGGCGATGGCCGAACAGCGCTTCCGCCCCGACCTGTACTACCGCATCGCCCATCACTGCGTGCAGGTGCCGGCGCTGCGCGCGCATCCGGACCGGCGGACGCTGGTCGCCGACCTGTGGACACGGCTGGGGCAGGGCAGGCGCCTGACCGAGGCGGCCCTGGCGACGCTCAGCGCCTATGCGTGGCCGGGCAACCTGCGCCAACTGGTGGCGTGCCTGCGCACGCTGGTGGCGTTGAGCGAGGCGGACGCGCTGGTCGATACCGACGCCTTGCCGGCTTACCTGCCCGGCCTCCGCGCGGCGGAGCAGGGCGGCCACGGCGGCACCGCGATGCCATTGCCCGACGCCGACCTGGACAGCCTGGCGCTCGGCGCCATGCGCCAGGCACTGGATGCCTGCCAAGGCAATGTGTCGCAGGCCGCGCGCCGGCTGGGCATCAGCCGCAGCACGCTGTATCGGCGGCTGCAGTTGGGGACGCACTGAAGCAGGGTGTCGCGACGCTGCCGGCAACACTGCACAAGATCATCGACCTCGCCTGTCTCGATCGCCAGCGCTGCGCGGACGCCGCAACGCATTGCCGCGACACGGCCGCTGCCGACCCAGCGGCAGCGGCACTCGGCTGTCGCCGTCGTTCAATCGTAGCTATTGTTCAGACACGGCGAACTCTTCGGCGTGATCACGCTGAAGCTATCGTCGTACAAGGCGATGATGCAGGTGTTGGGTGCATCCTCGGTCTCGTAGTTGCATTGCTTGCTGTTGCGGCTGCGCGAGACGTTGCCCATCTGGAACGACAGGCTCCAGTCATCGTTGGACCCGGTCTGCGCCTGCAGCAGCACCGGCGATGTCGATTCGCCCGGCTGCAGCGAGACCGCCACTGCGGTATTCACGAAATTGCCGCACGTGTGTTTCACGCTGACGTTGGTGATGACCTGGCCCGTTCCGTTGTTGACCACGAACGTTCCCTGATACTGCGTTGCACTGACGCCTTCGGCCAGTAACTTGTCGCCTGTCTTGTCCATGATTCGGTCTCCGTTGCGCATCGGTGGATGGGTGGAGTTGCTGCATGTCGCCCACGCGTGATTACGCTATCGCCGGCAACGCGCAGGCAGCCAGCGAATCGGCCGTCGCCAGTAGACAGCTCAACCCGGATTTGTAGACAGTTCGGCGCGGTTTTTTGCGCTCGTCATGTGCGATCGCCTAGCGCAGGCGTCGCTTCCTCGATGTGCGCCTGCCGTTCTTTGAGACACCATGGCATGCGCCTGCGTGCGGCATCGACGCAGGGAACACGTCCGGGTGAGCGACCGGCGAGCCGGCGTCATGCACACGCAGGAGCGGCTTCAATTCCCGGCAATGCCTGTCGCGGCTGAAGCCGCTCCTACGCGCGGGCCTTGCGTTGTGGCCGGGGCGATTGGCGCTGTCCATTCCAGCGCCGTCGTGGGGATGCGCGTGAGGCGGGCCTCCCGGCGTCTGTCTGCGCTGCTGCGCCTGTGCCGACAGGACCGCTCAGGGAAGGAGGCGCACACGCTTCACGAACCGCAACCGCTCGTCCGGGCCCGGACCGGCAATGCGGTCGCCGTTGGCTTCGGTGGCGTACTCCAACGCCACCTGCCTGCCCTTGAGTGCCTTCTTCAACACCGACACCTCGCTTTCTGCCTCGACGACAAACCAGTCGCCACACTGCACCGTGCAATACGCCTCCACCTGCCGCCCATCGGCCGCACGCACGACGATGCTCATGTCGTCGATGCCGCCGCCCTCGACCAGCGTGCCGGTGACGGACGCGGCCAGCGCGGTGATCGGCGTGAGGGCGAGCAGGGCGAGCAGCCATCCGGTTTTCATCAGCGTCTCCAAACGCGTGCGAGGGTGGCAACGTACTGGCGGTGTTCGCGCCATGCTGCACGTCGACGACCCACTCAGGGCATGAAATCCCACTGCAACCCGACCGTATAGCCGCGATCCGGACCCGGTTCGTAGTAACGGCCATTGCCGTCGTTGACGATGACCGAACCGATGTAGCGGCGATCGAACGCGTTGTCGATGCGCGCGAAGGTCCGCAGGGTGCCGTGCGCGGTGGTCCAGCGCCGCGCCGCTTCCAGATTGAGCACGGCGTAGCCGGGCGCGGCCTCGCTGGCCAGGTCGTTGACCACGGTGTCGCCGGCGGCCACGCCCTCCACCGCGAACTGCCAGGCGCGCGGCTGCCATTGCCAGCGCGCGAACAGTTGCTGGCGCGGCACGCCGGGCAGGCGCGTGCCGGCGGCCACCACCGCGGTGGGCGTGGCGCAGCCGCTGCTGGCGCAAGTCAGGTAGGCCTGGCGCACCGTCGCCTGCAGCCAGGTGTAGGCCAGCTGCAGTTGCGCGCTGTCGCCCAGCGGCAGGGTCAGGCTGGTCTCGGCGCCCTGGCGGCGGGTGCGGCCGATGTTGCGGTAGGTGCTGCGGCCGTTGGTGTTGCTGGCCACCGCCAGCTCGTCGTCGGTGCTGGCGCGGAACAGCGCTGCGTCCCAGCTGGCGCCGGCGGCGTTGCGCCACTTCGCGCCCAGTTCCAGGTTCTGGCTGCGCGCGGCGGCCAGGTCCAGGGCCAGGCCGGCGCCGCCGTCGCGGCGGTAGCCCAGCTCGTTGAAGGTCGGGGTCTCGAACCCGCGCCCGGCCGAGGCGTAGAGCCGCAGATCGTCGCTGACGCGGAACACCAGCCCGGCCACCGGCGTGGTCGCGGCATAGTCGGTGCGGCCGCTGTCGTCGGGGTTGCGGCCGACGATGTAGGCGTCGTCCGAGCGGAACCGCACCTGGCTGTGGCGCAGGCCGGCCAGCAGCGACCAGCGCTCGGCGAACTGCCACCAGGCCTGGGCGAACTGGTCCACGTTCTCCACCCGGTCCTGCTGGTCGCGGCGCAGCCGGCCCTTCACCCCCAGCGTGCTGCCGACGAAGTTCTCGTAGCCGGTGCGGTGCTGTTGCTGGCGATCGGCATTGGCACCGACGGTGAACTGGAACGGGCGGCCGCCCAGTTCGCCCTGCCAGGCCCAGCGCGCGTCGAGGCCGCCGTAGTCGCCATCCAGGTCGATCACGCCGCCGGCGTTGAGCGGGTTGCTCTGCGCACTCACCGGCACCGACAGGTACTGCTCCACGTCGCGGCGCCCGGCGTAGCCCATCAGCCGCCAGGTCTGCTGGTCCACCTGCTGGGTGAAGATGGCGCCGGCCTGCACCTGGCGGGTGGACTTGCGGGTGTCGTACTGGCTGGCCACGGCGGTGGCCTGGCGTGGGTCGGCGGCGACCTGGGCGCGGCTCAGGCCCAGCGGATCCTGCGCATCGGGCGCCTCCAGCGCGTTGAGCAGCAGGTCCAGGCGCCGCCCCGGCCCCAGGTCGATGCCGATCTTGGCGTTGAAGGTGGTGCGCTGCGCGTGGCTGTGGTCGCGGTAGCCGTCGGTGCTGAAATGGGTGGCGGCCAGGTTGTAGTGGACGTCGCCGTTCTGGCCCAGCGCCTGCGCGCTGAGGGCCGCGGTGCCGTGGCTGCCGATCGCGCTGCGCAGCCGCCACGGATCGTCCGGCTGGCCATCGGCGCTCCACAGCTGCACCACGCCACCGGAGGAATTGCCGTACAGCGCCGAGAACGGCCCGCGCAGCACCTCGACCCGCTCGCTGCCGAACAGGTTGAAGTTGGACAGCTGGCCCTGGCCATCCGGCATCGTCGCCGGGATGCCATCGAGCAGCAGGCGCACGCCGCGCACGCCGAACGCCGAGCGCGCGCCGAAGCCGCGGATCGACAACTGGGTATCCTGCGCATAGTTCTGGCGGTCGCGCGCGAGCAGGCCGGGCACCCCGGCCAGGGCCTCGGAGGCCTGCACGCCGAGGCGGTCGCTGTCGCCCAGGCCGGTGGTGGTCAGCGACGCCGGCAGGTCGAAATCGGCCACGCCGCCGACGCGGGCGGCCTGGACCTGCAAGACGGGCAGGGTGGTGGCGGGATCCGCGCCGGGAGCGGCGCGAACCAGGGACGACAGCGCCATGGCGCAGGCCCCGCAGAGCAGGGCGGAGGGGAGGGGAACGGACATGCACCATCATCGCCCATGTGCCGCCGCACCGCACCCGGCCAAGCGCGACCGCGTTTGTTAGGATGAGGTGTTTGACCGCGCCGGCTCCGGTCCCCCCGGCCCCCCACCTTCGCCACCGAACGAGTACCGCCGTGTCCTTCTTTGCAAACGTGGAACAGGTCCCAGGCGACCCGATCCTGGGCCTGACCGAGGCCTACAACGCCGACTCCCGCCCGACCAAGGTCAACCTGGGCGTGGGCATCTACTACGACGAAAACGGCCGCATCCCGCTGCTGCGCGCCGTGCAGCAGATCGAACAGCAGCTGGCGCAGGAGGCCAAGCCGCGCGGCTACCTGCCGATCGACGGCCTGCCCGCCTACGACCTGGCCACGCAGAAGCTGCTGTTCGGCGCCGAGTCGCCGCTGCTGGCCGCCGGCCGCGTCGCCACCTCGCAGACCGTCGGCGGCAGCGGTGCGCTGCGCGTGGGCGCGGACCTGCTGAAGAAGCTGCTGTCCACCTCGACCATCGCCATCAGCAACCCGAGCTGGGAGAACCACCGCGCGGTGTTCACCGCCGCCGGCTTCGACGTGGTCGACTACACCTATTTCGATCCGGCCAGCCACGGCCTGAACTTCGACGGCATGCTCGCCGACCTGCGCGCCCTCGCGCCCGGCAGCGTGGTGCTGCTGCACGCCTGCTGCCACAACCCCACCGGCGCCGACCTGAGCCAGGCGCAGTGGCGCACCGTGGCCGAGCTGCTGAAGGAACGCAACCTGTTCCCGTTCGTGGACATCGCCTACCAGGGCTTCGACAAGGGCATCGACGCCGACGCCTACGCGGTGCGCCTGCTGGCCGAGGTCGGCATCGACAGCTACGTGGTCGCCAGTTCCTACTCCAAGTCGTTCTCGCTGTACGGCGAACGCGTCGGCGCGCTGTCGGTGGTCTCGGCCAACGCCGCCGAGAGCAAGGCGGTGCAGTCGCAGGTCAAGCGCATCATCCGCACCATCTACTCCAGCCCGTCCACGCACGGCGCCGCGCTGGTCGCCGGGGTGCTCAACAGCCCGGAACTGCGCACGATGTGGGAGCAGGAACTGACCGAGATGCGCGAGCGCATCCACGCCCTGCGCGCCGGCATGGTGCAGAAGCTGGCCGCCCTGGGCGCGCCGGAGTTCGGCTTCATCCAGCAGCAGGCCGGCATGTTCTCCTACTCGGGCCTGAGCAAGGCGCAGGTGGACCGGCTGCGCGAGGAGTTCGGCATCTACGCGGTCGGCACCGGCCGCATCTGCGTGGCCGCGCTGAGCCAGAAGAACCTGGACTACGTGACCCAGGCCGTGGCGACCGTGCACAAGGGCTGAGTGCCGCCGGCGAGGCCGCCGCCTGGCGGCCTGATGCAGTCCGGCCAGGACATCGCACCGGGAGCGCGCAAGCCTCCCGGTTTTTTTATGCCCGCCGCCAACGCCGGCGCGCCTGGGGCGGGATCGCGCAGGCGGCGCTGTGACGTGTGGCGCGATCGATCGGGTCGCCGCACGGCATCCTGTGCCACCTGCGCAGGCGCCAGCGCAGGTCACGCCGCATGCCGTTGGAAATGGCCGATCAGCGCCGCGAGGTCCGGGGTCGCCACCCGTGCGGCGACGTAGCCGTCCGGACGCACCAACAGCCACTCGCCCGGGTATGGTGCGTAGGCGTCGGCGAAGTGGCCGTGCACATCGCGCAGATCCCCGGCCGGACCGATGATGTGCACGTGCAGTCCGCGGCACCCGGGGGCGAGGGCCCGATCGGCGGCATAGCCGAGCAGGGTCCAGTGGGTGCCGCGCAAGACCTCGAAAAGCCGCAGCGGCTGCCCGCCCGCACCGCGCAGCGGCGCATCCGGCGCCCGGTCGCCCGGCTGTAGTATCCGGCGCTCGCCCGCGTCGGCCTGCAGCGACAGCGACGAGGCCCGGTACTGCAGGTCGAGCTGCTGCACCTCGCGACCGCGCCGCTGGTCGCCGTGGCGGGCGCGATCGAGCAGCCGCGTGGACAGGCCCAGCATCGCGGCGGCGATCGGCCGCCGCTCTTCCTCGTAGGTATCGAGCAGAGCGGCGGGCGCGCCGCGCAGCACCGCGGCCAGCTTCCAGCCCAGGTTGTACGCATCCTGGGCGCTGGTGTTCAGCCCCTGGCCGCCGGTCGGCGGATGGATGTGCGCCGCATCGCCGACCAGGAACACGCGCCCGGCGCGGTAGCGATCGGCCAAGCGCGCGCTCATCTGATAAGCCGATGCCCAACAGACGCGGTCGATCACCAGGTCGTCGCGGCCGGTACGCGCGCGCAGCATGGCCGCCAGGCCCGCGACCGACAGGTCCACCTCGCCGTCGCGCGGCACCGGCGCCTGCAGTTGGAACAGCGCCGTGCCCAGCAACGGGCACAGCGAAATGCGCCGCGCGTTGTCGTCCTCGTAGAACGTATGCCAGGCATCACGCGGCAGCCCGTGCAGCACGATGTCGGCGACCACGGCGCGCACGCCCAGGGTCTGGCCGGGAAAGCCGATGCCCAGCATGGGGCGCACCGCGCTGCGGCCGCCGTCGGCGCCGATCAGGTAGCGCGTTGCGATGGTCTGCTCGCCGGCCGGCGTGGCCACGCGTACGGTGACGCCCTCGGCGTTCTGCGCGAAATCGAGCAAGGCATGGCCGAACTCCACCTGGTGCCCCAGTTCCGACAGGCGCGCGCGCAGCGCCGCTTCGGTCAGGAACTGCGGCACCATCAACGGGCTGCGATAGGGTTCGGCCGGGGTGGCGGGACCGCCGTCCACCACGACCGTATCGACCCAGCTGCCGTCGGCGCGATGGGTGCGCGACACCGGGTAGAGGCCACCGGCGGCGAACAGTCGATGGATCAGGCCCATGTCCTCGAACATCTCCTGGCTGCGTGGCTGGATCCCCTTGCCGCGGGAGCCGGGGAAGGGCTGGTCGCGCTGTTCCAGCAGCCGGAACGCGACCCCGCGGCGGGCCAGTTCGATCGCCAGGGTCAAACCGGCCGCGCCGGCACCGCAGATCACCACCTCGGGGGACATCGTCATCGCTGCAGGCTCCATAAATGTGCAAAATGCACTTAACTGGAGAGGACGATATGCCTGCCGATAAGAGAGTGCAAGATACACATATCTCGCCCGAACTGAAGTCGCTGCACCTGTCCATGGTCAGCATCGCCAGCGTGATGAACCGCCCGCGCAACGACGCGCGACTGCTGGAAGAAGCCGGCCTGACCCTGGACCAGGCGCTGTTCCGCCTGCTGGTGGTGATCGAGCGATTCGGGCCGATCGGGGTGGTGGACCTGGCCGAGCGCCTGGGCCGCGACTACACGACCATCAGCCGCCAGGTCGCCAAGCTGGCGGCGATGGAGCTGGTCGAACGCCGCGGCAACGCGCAGGACCGGCGCCTGCGCGAGGCCACCGTCACGCCCAAGGGCAAGGACATGACCGACCGTCTGGATGCGGCACGCGAGCGCATCGGCCGGCGGATCTTCGCCTCCTGGGCGCCGCAGGACGTGACGGATCTGGTGCGGCTGATGGCGAAGTTCGCCGCTGCCCTCGAAGCCGGCGAGCGCACGCCATAGCGGCACGCGCGCGTCGGCCGCTACGCGGCGTTTCGACGCGCGTGCAGCGCGGCGCATCGAAATCCGCGGCGCAACCCGCGACAATGGCGGTCCCCTTCTCACGCAAGGCCGCCCTGCCCATGTCGCGAACGTCGCTGACCCGCTTCCTGATCGAAGAACAGCATGCCGGGCGTATCGGCCCGGAACTGCGCCAGCTCATCACGATCGTGTCCCGCGCCTGCAAGCGCATCTCCATCGCGGTCAGCAAGGGCGCGCTGGGCGGCGTGCTCGGCGATGCCGGCACCGGCAACGTGCAGGGCGAGGCGCAGAAGAAGCTGGACGTGCTCAGCAACGACATCCTGCTCGAAGCCAACGCCTGGGGCGGCCACCTCGCCGCCTGCGCCTCGGAAGAGATGGACCACTGCCAGCCGGTGCCCGACAAGTACCCCAGCGGCGATTTCCTGCTGTTGTTCGACCCGCTGGACGGCAGCTCCAACATCGACGTCAACGTCTCGGTCGGCACCATCTTCTCGGTGCTGCGCGCACCGCCGGGCACCGACAAGCCCGGCGACGAGCACTTCCTGCAGCCGGGCACCGCGCAGGTCGCCGCCGGCTACTGCATCTACGGCCCCAGCACGATGCTGGTGCTGACCCTGGGCCACGGCACCCACGCCTTCACCCTGGAGCGCGAGGAGGGCAGCTTCCTGCTGACCCAGGCCGACATGCGCATCCCCGAGGACACTGCCGAGTTCGCGATCAACATGTCCAACCAGCGCCATTGGGAAGCGCCGATGCAGCAGTACGTGGCCGACCTGCTCGCCGGCAGCGAAGGCGTGCGCGGCAAGAACTTCAACATGCGCTGGATTGCCAGCATGGTCGCCGACGTGCACCGCATCCTCACCCGCGGCGGCATCTTCATCTATCCCTGGGACAAGAAGGATCCCGGCAAGGCCGGCAAGCTGCGGCTGATGTACGAAGCCAACCCGATGGGCATGCTGGTGGAACAGGCCGGCGGCGCCGCCAGCACCGGCCGCGCGCGCATCCTCGGCCTGCAGCCGGAGCAACTGCACCAGCGCGTGCCGGTGTTCCTGGGCTCCAAGAACGAAGTGGCCGAGGCGGTGCGGTATCACCTGGAGCACGACAGCCGCCAGGGCTGAGCGGACGGCGCGACAGTCGCGCGTCCAGGTCCCCTGGACGATGGCGGCTGTCGCCCGCACTGCCGTATAGTCGCTGCCGCAACGCCGACGCATGGCCGCGGTGGTGCAGGGGGAATCCGCCACAGGCGGCGTATTGCGCTTCGGCGAGATCGTCCTGGAACGGCAGCCGTCGCTCCTGGGCGGTGCCTCGGCGCGATGATGTGCGCTATCGCGGTCGTAGCGCCGGTGGCGGTAAAACAACGCAAACAGGGGAAAGTGCGATGAAACGTGTCTTCGGGCTGTTGCTGCTGCTCGTCTCGGGTGTGGCCTGTGCCGACACCACGCAACAAGGGAAGATCACCCGTGTGGTGGTCGAATCCAACTACGCCTCCGTCTGGCTGGAGAACCAGCCGACCAACAACGAGTGCGCGTCCGACGGGCGCTGGGTAATCGATTTTTCCGCGGATACCATCGCCAAGGAAAAGTATTCGGCCATCCTCTCCGCTGCCTCTTCCAGGACCCAGGTCGTGCTGCAGTTCACGACCAGCGAGGGCTGTGGCGGCTTCGGTGCGAAGAAGATCCACTACGTCGACCTGCTGTACTGATCGCACACGCACGCCGCGCCCCTGGCCGGGGGCGCAGCGATGCGGCAGGATGCAGCCATCAAGACGAACAAGGAGGTTCCGATGCGCTGGTGCGTGATGCTGGCGGCGGTGTTGTGGAGCGGCATGCTGTCGGCGGCCGAACCCTTTCGCATGCAGAACCTGATGCTGCTGCAGCCCGACGCGGTGATGCACGAGCGTGCCGGGAACATCGAAGCGCTGGCGGCGTATGTGAAGGCGCTGAACGCCGCGGCGTCGCGCGAACTGGCGCGGGTCGGCACGCCCCGGCCTGCCGCCGGCTTCGTGGCGGTGGCCGTCCGCCCCGGCGGCCGTTCCAGGATCTGGCTGGATCTGGCACCCGCACTTCCCGATGCGACGGCAACGACGCTGGTCACGGCACTGGAGCGGGTGCCGCCGTTCCAGGCCAAGGGCGGCGTGGTGGTGTTCGCGCTCAACGTCACCCTGTGGGACGCGCCGCCGACCGAGCGCCAAGGGCCAGCACCAGCGGCCTGGCAGCGTGCCACCGAGGGCCAAGGGGCGCCGATGGAGATCGGCGACCTGGTCGATCGGGTCTGGCCCGCGAGTGCGGCGCACTGAGGCCGCTGCGCGCCTTCGCTTGCATCCTGTTGGATGACAGATCCGTCCGCCGCGACGTCACCCTGATGTGCACCGCCGCCGCTGTGTCCGCGGTTGCCTGGCGTGGTGGCTGCGGTAGGGTAGCGGCAGTGTGGCGGCCTGCGCGAGCGCGATGACCGCAGGCGGTCGTCACGTGCACCTGGTCCGTACCGGGCGGGAGGAACCCCATGAACCAGACCCTCGTCGTGCTGTTCTTCTTCGCCACCGCACCGGTCGCGCTGATGCCCACCGTCATCGCGCTGTTCACCCGCCACCGCTGGCGAAAGCGCATCGTGTTGATCAACCTGGCGCTGTGGACGCTGCTGTTCTTCGCCGCCAGGAGCTTCACCCTGTACAACTCCAGCCGCTTCGAGTTGCCGACCCTGCTGGCGCTGGCGGTGTGGCTGGCGCTGCTGGGCATCGCGATCCGCGGCAACCCGGCGGCCACCGACAAGCGCTAGCGTCGGGCAACGCGGCACCTGTTCCGCTGAAGCGCGGCGGCCAGCGGCCATGTCGCAGTGGTAGGCACGAGGACGGCGCGCACAAGGTCAGCGCCGACCTGTACCACTGGCTCACCGACGTCGGCTCCAGCATCGCCGGCGGCAGCCCGCCATACTGGGCCGGCGACGCCATGGGCAGCACCGCCTACCGGGACGTGAAGCAGACGCCGAAGGTGCTGGCCGACACCATCACCACCGCCGCCAGCAATGCCGCCCACCTGGCGCGCCTGCTCAAGGCCAGTCCGTACCCGCCGCCGCTGGCCTGAGGCGGCGGCTGCGTCGCCGCGCCAATCGCTGGCGGCCGCGTCGCTGCGGCTGCAACCCTGCGAAATCGCTGGTAAGGTCGCGCGATGTCCGACCCGCATCCCGATTTCATCGAAGTGTTCGAGGGCGCCATGTCCCGCGAGGACTGCGCCGCCATCCTGCGCCGCCTGCGCGGCAGCACCCAGTTGCGGCCCGGCGAAGTCGGCAGCGGCGTGTTTCCCGAGCTCAAGCGCAGCCGCGACCTGCGCATCAGCGGCCTGGAACCGTGGCGCGACGTGGAACAACGACTGCAGCAGGCCGTGTTCGGCGGGCTGCTGGGCTACCTGCGCAAGTACCCGCAGACCCTGATCTCGCCGCTGATGCTGCAGGTACCGGGCGCCGACGGCCAGCCGCACCGGCTCAGTGCCGACGACTTCGCCCTGCTCGACGATGCCGCGCTGTCCAACCTGGCGCGCACCTGCCTGCGCCCGGGGGCGATCAACCTGCAGTGGTACGAGGCCGGCGAGGGTGGCTATCCGTACTGGCACTGCGAACTGTATCCGCGCGATCCCGGCGCCGAGACCTTGCACCGGCATCTGCTGTGGACCCTGTACCTCAACGACGATTTCGACGAGGGCGAGACCGAGTTCCTGTTCCAGCGTCGCAAGATCGTCCCGCGCGCCGGCAGCCTGCTGATTGCCCCCACCGCCTTCACCCACACCCACCGCGGTAACCGCCCCCAGCGCGGCGACAAGTTCATCGCCACCAGCTGGATCCTGTTCCAATCAGCCCAGGCGTTGTACGGCCTGGAGTAGGGATTCGTCGAAAGCAGGGAGTGGGGATTGGGGATTGGGTATTCGCAAGAGCGGCTTTCTTGGCGGTTGAATTGCAATGGCGGCGGACCGCGGCGTCGCGCCGCTTTTGCGAATCCCGCATCTCAAATCCCTACTCCCTGCTTTCGACGAATCCCCACTCCCGAGTCCCCACTCCCCGCTCAAAACAACTCGCCCTGCGGCGACGGCGGGCGCGGCGGCAGCGGTTTGACGAAGCGGCTGCAGTCCAGTTGCCGGCGTGAGAACGCGGCGTAGCCCAGCCGCTTGTGCGCCAGGGCGAAGCGCCGCGCCAGCAGGTCGGCGTAGACGCCTTCGCCGCGCATGCGCTTGCCGAAGGTGCTGTCGTAGTCCTTGCCGCCGCGCAGTTGCTGCACCGTGCTCATCACGTGCGCGGCGCGATCGGGGTGGTGCGCCTGCAACCAGTCGCGGAACAGCGGCGCCACTTCGTGCGGCAGGCGCAGCAGCACGTAGCCGGCGGACTCGGCGCCCGCCTCGCGGGCCGCTTCCAGCACCGCTTCCAGCGCATGGTCGTTGATCCACGGGATCACCGGCGCCACCATCACCCCGACCGGCACCCCGGCGGCGTGCAGGGTACGCATCGCCCGCAGCCGCGCGTGTGGCGCCGAGGCGCGCGGCTCCAGCCTGGCCGACAGCCGCGCGTCCAGCGAGGTCACCGAGAAGTGCACGCTGACCAGGTTGTCACGGGCCAGCGGCGCCAGCAGGTCCAGGTCGCGCTCGACCAGCGCGTTCTTGGTGATCAGCGAGAACGGGTGGCGGGTCTCGGCGAACACCTCGATCAGGCGCCGGGTCAGCTGCAGCTTGCGCTCGATCGGCTGGTAGGCGTCGGTGTTGATGCCCAGCGCGATCGGGCTGGGCACGTAGCCGGGCTTGGCCAGTTCGCGGCGCAGCAACTCCGGGGCATTGGTCTTGGCGAACAGCCGCGTCTCGAAGTCCAGCCCCGGCGACAGGTTCAGATAGGCATGGCTGGGACGGGCGAAGCAGTAGCTGCAGCCGTGCTCGCAGCCGCGGTACGGGTTCACCGATTGCGCGAACCCCACGTCCGGCGACTGGTTGCGGCTGATGATGCTGCGCGCGGTCTCCTCGCTCACCTGGGTGCGCAGGCGCGGGGCGGCGAACTCCTCGCTGTCGTCGGGGTGCCAGCCGTCGTCCTCGGCCTGGCTGACGGTCCGTTCGAAGCGGCCGGGCAGGTGGCTGCCGGCGCCGCGGCCCTTGATGGCAGTGCTCATCGGCATAGGCTACGCGCCGAGCGTCTCGGCGGATGCGACGGTGCCTGCCGCCGCGCTGAATCTTTCAGCCCGACGACCGCGGCATGGTCATCTTCCTCCTTCGCGCAGGCATTGGACGCGCTGTCAGCGCAGCAGGTCGACGCTCACGGTGACCCGGCCGAGATGATGCCGCGCTTTGCCGGGGCCGATCCCCACTCGCTCGCGAACAGGTCCCCACGGGTGTCACGCGGCAGCCGCGAGCGGGTGTCATACACGATGCAGGCCATGTCGGTTCGCGGCGCCGGTGGCCAGCAGCAAGACAGGCGGCCTCCGCGTCGCGCAGGCCGACCGCGCCATCCCGCGCCGGTATCGCCTTCGCCGCAACCTCCGCGCCACCCTCTAGAATCCGCCGATGCTCGTGATCGCGACTCTGCAGAACACCTGGGACCGGCTGACCGGTATCCCGCACATCGGCGCCTACCTCACCGCCGCCTACCTGCTGTACATCCTGTGGCTGAGCGGCTGGATCGTGCTGCAGAAGCGCGAGCCGGCGGCGACGCTGAGCTGGGTGCTGTCGCTGGCCGCCCTGCCTTACCTCGGCTTCGTCATCTACTACCTGCTGGGCCCGCAGAAGGTGAAGCGGCAGCGCCTGCGCCGCGGCCGCTCGCGCTCGGGCATGGAGCACTACAGCAGCGTCTGCCCGCCGGACGCCGACTGCACCGAGCTGGCCAAGATCGCCCAGGCCACCACCGGCCTGGCGCCGAGCTCGGCCACCGCGGTGCAGTGGCTGGTCGACGGCGCGGCCACCTACGAGGCGATCGTGCGCGACATCGGTGCCGCCCAGCACCACGTGCACCTGGAGTACTACATCTTCAATCCCGACCGCACCGGCACGCGCATCCGCGACGCGCTGGTCGAGCGCGCCCGTGCCGGCGTGCGGGTGCGCCTGCTGCTGGATGCGGTCGGCTCCTCGCAGGTACGCAAGCGCTTCCTGCGGCCGCTGCTGGAGGCCGGCGCCGAGGTGGCCTGGTTCCATCCCACCCAGCTGCTGCGGCCGTTCAAGTTCAAGCGGCCCTGGGTCAACCTGCGCACCCACCGCAAGATCGTGGTGATCGACGGCCGCATCGCCTTCACCGGCGGCATCAACGTCACCGACGAGGAGAACGAGGCGCTGCGCGCCGATGCCTACCGCGACCTGCACCTGCGCTGCGAGGGCCACGTGGTGCGCAGCCTGCAGCTGGTGTTCGTGGAAGACTGGCTGTACGCCACCCGCCAGGGCCGCGACGCCTTCGACATGGCGCGGATCTGGCCCAACGACATGCCCAGCCGCGATGCCGGCAGCATCCAGGCACAGGTACTGGTGTCGGGACCGGATTCGTCGTGGGAGAGCATCCACCGCCTGCAGGTCGCGGCGATCTACGAGGCACAGCGCCGGGTCTGGCTGGTCACGCCGTACTTCGTGCCGGGCGAGGCCGCGCGCATGGCGCTGACCTCGGCCGCGCTGGGCGGGCTGGACGTGCGCCTGCTGGTGCCCAAGCGCAGCGACTCGCGGCTGGTGACGCTGGCCGCGCGCTCGTACTTCGACGAACTGCTGCAGGCCGGCGTGCGGATCTACGAATACGGCCCGCGCATGCTGCACACCAAGGCATTGATCACCGACGAGGACCTGTGCCTGGTCGGCAGCGCCAACTTCGACAACCGCAGTTTCCGGCTCAATTTCGAGGTCGCCACGCTGTTCCGCGACCACGGGCTGACCCGGCAGCTGGCCGAGCTGCTGGAAGGCGAGATGGCCGATGCGGTGCGTGTGCGCGACGACCGCAAGCGCTCGCTGTGGCGCTATCGGCTGCCGGAGGCAGTGGCGCGGCTCACCTCGCCGCTGCTGTAGTCGCGGCGCCCCGGCGGCCGGGCCACCCGCACCGGCCGTGGCGCCACGTGGAACCGGCACGCCCGGCGGCGCTACACTGCGCCATCCTTGGGGAGATCGTCATGTACTGGCTCTTTCTGCCGCTTGCGCTGGGTGCTTTCGTTCTGGCGTTCACGACGCCGCACATGTGGTTGCTGGTGGTGAGCCTGCTGGCCGCGCTGGCCTTCCTGCTGGCCTGGGCGCGCGGCTGGTACGTGGCCAAGATCGGCGACGCCAGCCAGCGCGATGCGATGCCGATGATCGACCCGGCCGAGCTGCGCCGGCTGCGCGAGCAGGCCGAGGCGCGCCGCGCCGCGGCCGCCGCCAGCGACGACGCCGCGGCGCCGTAACGGCACGCCGGCGATGACCAAGCTCAGCGTCAACGTCAACAAGATCGCGGTGCTGCGCAATTCGCGCGGCGGCGACCTGCCCAGCGTGCTCGAGGCCGCGCGCGCCTGCCTGGATGCCGGGGCGCACGGCATCACCGTGCACCCGCGGCCGGACCGCCGCCACATCCATGCCGAAGACGTGCTGGCGCTGGCCGAGCTGACCCGCGACCGCGGCGTCGAATTCAACATCGAGGGCAACCCGTTCGCACCCCCACGGCCCGGTTATCCCGGGTTGATCGCCCTGTGCGCGCAGGCCCGCCCGGCGCAGGCGACCCTGGTGCCCGACGGCGACGGCCAGCTCACCTCCGACCACGGCTTCGACTTCGGCCGCGACAGTGCGCGCCTGCGCCCGCTGATCGCCGAACTGAAGGCGCTGGGCTGCCGGGTCAGCCTGTTCGTCGATGCCGACAACCCCGAGCTGGCGGTGGCGGCCGAACTGGGTGCCGACCGCATCGAGCTCTATACCGGCCCCTATGCGGCCGCATGGGAGCGGGGCGACAGCGCCGCGGCGGCGCCGTTCGCGGCCGCCGCACGCCGCGCGCAGGCGGCCGGCCTGGACGTCAACGCCGGCCACGATCTGGCCCAGGCCAACCTCGGCGCGTTCCTGGCACACGTGCCGCAGGTGCTGGAGGTCTCGATCGGCCACGCGTTGATCGGTGAGGCGCTCTACGCCGGGCTGGACGCCACGGTGAAGGGCTATCTGGCGGTGCTGTCCGGCGCACGCTGAGCCGGACAATCTCTGCGAGGCAGGCGCCGCTCTGGAGTCAGGCGCACTTTGCTGGCGCAGCCGCAGCGATCACGTTCCGCAGGGCTGTCGCGCTCAGCGCAAGCTGGTCACGGCGCGTCTTGCACTGCCGCCCTCAAGCCGGAACGACGAGCGGCGCACGACATGCACGACGCCACCTTATCGGTGGCGTCGCAACACATCGCGGTCCGGCGGGCCGCCGCTTACTGCACGAAGCCGATGCGCTGGACGTCGGCGTTCTTCGCCGCCGCCAGCACCTTGGCCATGGCGTCGTAGTCGGCATCCGGGCTGGCATCGATGCGCAGCTCGGGCGGATTGCCGGCGGCTTGCGCCATCGCCTGCTGCAGGCGCGGCTGCAACTCGCGCAAGGGCAGGGGTGAGGCATTCCAGAACAACTGGCCGCTGGCATCCAGGCGCAACTGGATCGGGTCAGGTGGCTGCAAGGGCCTGGACAGTGCCGGCGTCCGCTGCGGCAGGTCCATGGTGATCGTCCGCGTCAGCATCGGCGCGGTGACGATGAAAATGATCAACAGCACCAGCATCACATCGACCAGCGGGGTGACATTGATCTCCGCCAGCGGTCCCCGATTCCCTGCAGCACTGAACGCCATGGCCAGCCTCCTGTGGGTGTGGTGTCGCGCCACCAGCCTACACCTGGGCCGCGGCGATGTGCGAGTGGGCGGCCAAGGATGGCGCGGGCATGCGGGCTTGGCCCAGGCGGCGGACACGCAGGCTGCAGGGGGCACGGGAGGCGCGTGTCCGGACCACTCGGCTACATGACGCTTCAGCGCATCCGGCCGCGGACCGGGCATGCCTGGCGAACGGGCAGGGAGGGGCTTCCGTCCGCGCATAAAAAAACGCCACCGTTGCCGGTGGCGTTTGCAGTCGCGTCATGACTGAGGTGTAGCGGTGAAGCGAATTGCGGTGAAACTTATTGCTGCACGAAGCCGATCTTCTTCATGTCCGAGTTCTTGGCGGCGGCCAGCACCTTGGCCATCACTTCGTACTCGGAATCCGGATTGGCATCGATGCGCAGTTCCGGCTGGTTGGTCGGATCGCGCTGGACTTCGTTTTCCATCATCTGCGGGAGCGCACTCACCGCCACCGGGCTGTTGTTCCAGAACACCTGGTTCGACGCATCGATCCGCAGATCGATCGGCGGCGGCGGATCGCGCAACTGCGGCGGCGGGTTGATGACCCGCTGCGGCAGATCCACGTCGATCGGGTACGTCATGATCGGCGCGGTCACGATGAAGATGATCAACAGCACCAGCATCACGTCGACCAGCGGCGTGACGTTGATGTCGGCCATGGGACCACGGCCGCCTCCTGAGCTGAACGCCATGGCTCAGTTCCCCTTCTCTTTGGTCGCAACGAAGCCGACGTCCAGCATGCCCTGACTCTGCGCGATCTTGGTGATCTCGTTGATCGTGCGCATCTTGGTGGTGCGGTCGCCACGCAGGTTGAGCGGCGGCTGCGGGGTCTGCTGTGCGGCGGTCGAGAAGCGCGACTCCAAAGCTTCCTTGGAGATCGGCTCATCGTTCCAGTACAGCGACCCATCTTCCTTGACCGCCAGCGTGATCGGATTCGAACGCTTGTCGTCCTTGTCCGGATCCTGCTTCAAGTTGGCTTGGGGCAGTTCCACCTTGACCTTGTGGGACATCAGCGGTGCCGTGATGATGAAGATGATCAGCAGCACCAGCATCACGTCCACGAGGGGCGTGACGTTGATGTCGGCCATGGGGCCGCCGCTGTTACCACTACTGAAAGCCATAACGGGCTCCGTTAACGTTGCGTGGACGACTTAGCCGGGATCAGCGAACGCGCGAACCGGTGGCGAAGAAGTCGTGCAGGTCGTGAGCGAAGGTGTCGAACTTGGCGATCACCGAGCTGTTGACCTTGCTGAAGAAGTTGAAGGCGAACACGGCCGGGATCGCGACGAACAGACCGATCGCGGTCATGATCAGCGCTTCACCGACCGGGCCGGCCACGGCGTCGATCGAGGCGGAGCCGGTGGCACCGATCTTGATCAGCGCGCCGTAGATGCCCCACACGGTACCCAGCAGACCGACGAACGGCGCGGTCGCACCGACGGTCGCCAGCAGGGTCATGCCCGACTGCAGCTTGGTGCTTTCGCGGGTCACGGCCTGACGCAGGGCGCGGTCGACGAACTCCGAACGGCTCAGGGTCTCGCCCAGGCCGGTGCCGGTGCCGGCTTCGGCGCGCTGGTGGTGCGCAGCGGCCTGCGCGGCGTCCAGGGCAATCTTCGAGAACGGCTCGGAAGCCGGCTGCTCTTCCATCGCACGGATGGCGTCCTGCGCATTCGGGGTATCCCAGAACAGGCTGGTGACGCGGTCGGCCTGGCTCTTCAGGCGGGTGGCGCGGAAGATGTTGATGATCGTCCAGTACCAGGACGAGGCGGACATGATGATCAGGGTGATGAGCACCACCCAGGAGACGGCGAAGTCACCCGGCTTGGAGGTCATTTCGGTGATCAGGTGCTCGAAGCCCATCTGCGACAGGGCGTTCGATGCGTTGTTGCCCCCCGCAGCAGCGGCGATGAAAATTTCCTGCAGCATGACGCTTACCTTTGTTGTGTGTGGTGGTGATGAGGGTGGTGCAAAGAGTAGACAGGCCGTGCGGACCGGCGGTGCGCCGGCCCGCGAACCCTTGTATCAGTTCAGCGCGAAGTTGACCGGGACGCGGACGCGGCCGGCAGTCTTCTGTCCATTGACGACAGCGGCATTGAACCGCCACTTGCGCGCTGCTTCCATGGCGGCGCGGTCCAGGTCGCGGTTGCGGCTGGATTTCTCGACGGCAACGTTCGTGACGTTACCACTGGCATCGACGTCGATGATCAGGATCACCTCGCCCTGTGCGCCCGACCGGAATGCAGCCGGCGGGTACTTCGGCGGGTTCATGTTCTTCGACGAAATATCGACGCTAGCGCTGATGTCCGAGGGTGCGGCCGGCGGCGCAGGCGGCGACGGCGGGGTGGCCACGTCGTTCGGGCGCGGCTCCGGCACGTCGATCACCGGGGCTTCCGGCGGCGGCGGCAGCGGGGTCGGCTTCGGCGGCGCCAGGTTCTTCACCGGCGGCGGCGGGGTTTCCGGCGGCTTCGGCGGCGGCGGCGGCGGCGGGGGAGGCGGCGGCGGTGCATCCACCAGGGTGACCATGATGTTGCGTTCCTTCTCCGCCACCGCCTTGGGCGCAACGGCCGGAATCAGCAGCAACATCAGCGCCGCAAGATGCAGCGCGATTACGAAGGCAATACCGATGATGCGCGGCCAGCTGAGGCCGGAGGCGTCATCTTTGTCGTACTGCCGATGGATGACCAGTTGTTCCGTCATGCGCCAATGACTCGATTAAAGGGGGGCGGATTCCGCTGTGGAGCTGAACCCAAGTTCACGCGGCGATGACACCGCAGGAACCTCCAAGCTTATACCAATCCCTGTTACCTGCACTACTTTCAGCACTGGTCTTCGGGGGCTTTTTTTGCGTGCTACTTCAGGTTGATGATCTTCTTGGCGTCTTCCGGCTTTTTGACGCCCTTGGCCAGTGCCTGCTGCGCGGCCTGCTTGGCTTCGGCCACACGGCCTTCCGAATGCAGCACCTTGGCCAGGTTGAGATAGGTTTCGCCATCCTTGGACAGCGGCGCGGCCTTCTGCCAGTTCTCGATCGCCTGCGGCAGCTGGTCGGTGTAGTAGTACGACTGCGCCAGGGCGAGGTAGGTCTGGTAGTCCGGCTTCAGGATGCCCTTCTGCATGCCCTCGTTGATGACCGCGATGACGTCCTTCTCGTGGCCCTCGGTGTTGGCGTAGATCGAGTACAGCTGCTTGTATTCCTTTTCGTCGGTCAGCTGACCGGCGGCACGCAGCTTGTCCATGACCGCTGCGGCCTTGTCCATCTGGTCGGCCTGCATGTACATGCTGGCCAGGTTGAGCTGGGCCTTCTTGTCGTTGGGCGACTTGGCGGCCAGCGCCTCGGCGGCCTTGACCGCCTCGCCGGTCTGGCCGGCTTCGGCGTAGGACGCCATCAGCAGCTGGTTCCAGCTGTCCTTCGGCTCCGGCGACGCGGCGATCGCCTGCTTCAGCGCCGGGATCGCTTCCTGGTAGCGCTGCGCCTGGTACAGCGCCTGGCCCTTGAGGATCAGGTCTTCCGGGCGGGTCGACTTGGTTTCGGCGAGGAACTTGTCCAGCGTGGCCAGGCCTTCGGCGGTCTGGTCGTCCTGCAGCTGCAGCTGCGCCAGCATCAGCATCGACTGGTAGTGGCCGTTGTTGTCCAGGCCGTTGAACTGGATCGCCTGCTTGAGGTAGGCCTGCGCGGCCTTGCTGTCGTCGAGGTTGTAGGCGGCCTGCGCGGCCAGCTGCGCGGCGACCGACTTGTCGTACTCGTTGGCGCCGCTGTTGGCCAGGATCTCGTCGGCCTGGGCGCGCACCGAGGCGTAGTCCTCGCCCTTGTTGTAGGTGTCGCTCAGCTTCTGCAGCTTGCTGCCGAGCTTGGACGACGGCTTGCCGTTCGGCTCCTTGCGCTCGGCATTGGGGAACAGCACCGCCGCCTTCTCGTTCTTCGCATTACGCGAGGAGCGGTGGTCGGTGCGATCGCTCTGCGCAGCGGCATCGGTCACCACCGCGCCACCGAGGGCGGCGGTGATCACCAGGGACAACAACGCTTGCTTGCGGATGCGGAATTTCATGGGTCACCTCGGTGGAAACCGCCCGGAGCGGCACGGAAGACGGAGCGGCCATTCCTCGGCCGAGCCAGCAAACCTATCAGAAACCTGTACGCCGTGAAAACGTTTTTAGATGCGTTTTCTGTGACAGCGCCGGCGACGGGCGCGGAGACGACGGCCGACTCAACCGCACTTGGGCGTCCTGCCGGCGCTGCGCGCCTGCGCATACACCGGTTCCAGCGCAGCGACGTCGCGCTGCAGCTCGCCGATGCGGGCACTGGGATCGGGGTGGGTGGAGAGCCATTGCGGCGGACGATCGCCGCCGGCGGCCATCATGTTCTTCCACAGATCCACCGCCTGCGCCGGGTCGAATCCGGCCTGCGCCATCAGGCGCTGGCCGACGATGTCCGCCTCGCTTTCCTGCTGGCGCGAGCCGGGCAGCAGGAACAGCGTCTGCGCGGTCATGCCGCCGACCTGGCCGACGGTGTCGGCCGCACCCTGGCCGTAGCGCGCGCCGGCCAGCGCGCCGATCACGCTCAGGCCCGCCTGCGCGCCGAGCTGACGGGTGATGCGTTCTTCGTGGTGACGCGAGATGACGTGGCCGATCTCGTGGCCGAGCACGGCGGCGAGCTGGTCCTGGTTCTTGGCCACGCTGAAGATGCCGCTGTTGACCCCGACCTTGCCGCCGGGCAGGGCGAACGCGTTGGGTTCCTTGTCGTTGAACAGCGCCGTTTCCCAACCGGTGCCGCGCCATTGGTTGGGCAGTTGCGCGACCAGCGCGTTGACCACGCAGCGCACGTAGGCGTTGCGCTTGGGATCGGTGTCCAGCGGTTCCTTGGCCTTGGCTTCGGCGAACGCCTGCGCGCCCATCTGGTCGAGTTGTTGCTGCGAGATGCCCCCCACGACCTGGGTACGCCCGGTTGGCGATGTCGTCGTCGCACACGCTGCCAGCAGCATCGCGAACGACGCGCCAAGTACCACTTGCTTCATACGGTCCCCCCTCCTAACACGCGTGGCAGTGTGGGGGGCCACGTCTTAACATTTCGTCAAACAAACCTTCAGGTTGCGCCAAACCAATAGAGCCCGGCCACCGCGAGGGCGTTGTTGAGCCCATGCGCGGCGATCGGCGCCCACAAGGTGCCGGTGCGCTTGTACAGCCAGGCGAACGCCGCGCCCATGCCGCCGTAGACCAGCCACAGCTGGGCGGTCGCCGCCAGGCTGTTGCCGGTGGTTCCCGGCACCTCGTGCACCAGGGCAAAGGCAGCGCCGCTGAGCAGCATGCCCAGCCGCGGCCGGCCGGCATCCCACAGCCGCCCGAACAGCACGCGGCGGAACAGCAGTTCCTCGTAGGCCGGGGCGATCACCACGGCGAACACGATCAGGAACAACGGCATCTGCGCCATCGCCTCGCGCATCAGCGGCAGGTTGGTGGGTTCCGGCTTGATGCCGAACTGCGCCGACACCGCGGAGATCGCCGCGCTGCCGAAGAACACCCCGGCCGCGACCAGCAGCACCCAGCCCCAGGTCGACGGCACGCGCGCCGCCTGCCACGAGGCGCGGCGCTCGGCGGCACTGGCCGGGCGCCGCAGGAAGTACAGCAACAGCGCTGCGGACAGGGTGCTGACCAGCGCGATCAGCAGCTGCGCCAGCGCGCCCGGCTGGCCGACCTGCTGCGCGACCAGCGTGGCCAGGCGATCGGCGGGAATGCCCTGCGCCTTCAGCTGCATGGCCAGCTGGAAGCCGCGCAGCACGCCCCAGACCAGGCCGCACAGCACGCTCACCCCAAGCAGCACCACCGCCGCCAGCAGCACGTCGAGGAAGAAACCGAGGATCGGCCGGCGCGGACGGGTCGGCGTCGGCGGGGAGGACAAAGACAGCGGAGCGGCGGGCAACGGCGGCGGTGCGGTCATCGCGGTCCTGCGCGGAAGCGGGCGGAAGGCACGGAGGGCAGCCGGCCCCGGCACGCGCCGGGGCGACCGCCGCCGCGGTCAGATGTCGAGGTTGGCGACCTTCAGCGCGTTTTCCTCGATGAAGTCGCGGCGCGGTTCGACCACGTCGCCCATCAAGGTGCTGAAGATCTGGTCGGCGGCGACCGCGTCCTCGATGCGCACCTGCAGCAGGCGGCGCGTGTCCGGGTTCACCGTGGTCTCCCACAGCTGCTCGGCGTTCATTTCGCCCAGGCCCTTGAAGCGCTGGATCTGGCGGCCCTTCTTGGCCTCCTCGAACAGCCAGGCGTAGGCCTGGGCGAAGCTGGTGATGGCCTGGGTCTTGTTGCCGCGCACGATCTGCGCGCCCTCGCGCACCAGCCCGTGCAGTTCCCGCGCGATCTCGCGCAGCGGACGCAGTTCGCCGCTCTCGAACACCGCCATCGGCACCACGTAGGTGGTCTCCTCGCCCATGTGCCGGCGCTCCACCAGCAGGGTGGCCGGACGCTGCGCGTTGGACGCCTGGAAACGCAGGCTGTAGCGCGCCGAGCCCAGGCTGCCGCGGTTGAGCACCGCCTGCAGCGCCTCCAGGCTCGGATGCGCCTCGCCCTCGGCCTCGAGCTGGGCCACGTCCAGCGGCGGCAGGTCGATCAGCGCGCTCAGCAGCGCCGGGTCGTAGCGGTGCGCATTGCGCGCCACCGCCTCGTTGGCGCTGGCGAACAGCAGCAGCAGCTTCTCCAGCGCCGCGCCGGTGATCGGCGGCTCGTTGCTGGCCGGGATCAGCGCCGCGCCTTCGACCGCGCTGCTGGCCAGGTAGGCGTTGAGCGCGTTGTCGTCCTTCAGGTACAGCTCCTGCTTGCCCTGCTTGAGCCGGTACAGCGGCGGCAGGCCGATGTAGACGTAGCCGCGCTCGATCAGCTCCGGCATCTGCCGGTAGAAGAAGGTCAGCAGCAAGGTGCGGATGTGCGCGCCGTCGACGTCGGCGTCGGTCATGATGATGATGCGGTGGTAGCGCAGCTTGTCCGGGTTGTACTCGTCGCGGCCGATGCCGGTACCCAGCGCGGTGATCAGCGTGCCGACCTGGTCGGAGGACAGCATGCGGTCGAAGCGCGCGCGCTCGACGTTGAGGATCTTGCCGCGCAGCGGCAGCACCGCCTGGTTCTTGCGGTTGCGGCCCTGCTTGGCCGAGCCGCCCGCCGAGTCACCCTCGACGATGAACAGCTCCGACAGCGCCGGATCCTTTTCCTGGCAGTCGGCCAGCTTGCCGGGCAGGCCGGCGATGTCCAGCGCGCCCTTGCGGCGGGTGAGGTCTCTTGCCTTGCGCGCGGCCTCGCGGGCGCGGGCGGCATCGACGATCTTGCCGGCGATGGCCTTGGCCTCGTTGGGGTTCTCCTGCAGGAACTCCTCCAGGCGTGCACCGAAGGCGTTCTCCACCGCCGGGCGCACGTCCGAGCTGACCAGCTTTTCCTTGGTCTGGCTGGAGAAGCTCGGGTCCGGCACCTTCACCGACAGCACCGCGATCATGCCTTCGCGCATGTCGTCGCCGGTCAGGTTGATCTTGGCCTGCTTGGCGATGCCGTTCTGCTCGATGTAGGTGTTGAGCACGCGGGTCAGCGCGCCGCGGAAGCCGGCCAGGTGGGTGCCGCCATCCTTCTGCGGGATGTTGTTGGTGAAGCAGTACATCGTCTCCTGGTAGGAGTCGGTCCACTGCAGCGCCACTTCGACGGTGATGCCGTTGTGCTCGCCGGTGACCGAGATCACGTTCGGGTGCAGCGGGGTCTTCAGCTGCGCCAGGTGCTCGACGAAGCTGCGGATGCCGCCCTCGTAGTGGAAGTCGTCGCGGCGGCCCTCGCCGCGCTCGTCGGCGAGCACGATCTTGACCCCGGAATTGAGGAAGGACAGCTCGCGTAGGCGCCGGGCCAAGATGTCGTAGTGAAATTCCACGTTGTTGTGGAAGGCCACCACCGACGGCCAGAAGCGCACGGTGGTACCGCGCTGGGTGGTCTCGCCGAGCTTGGCCAGCGGCGCCACGGCCGCGCCATTGCTGAATTCCTGCTGGTAGTGGAAGCCGCCCTGGAACACGTCCAGCAGCAGCTTCTCCGACAGCGCGTTGACCACGCTGACGCCCACGCCGTGCAGGCCGCCGGAGACCTTGTAGCTGTTGTCGTCGAACTTGCCGCCGGCGTGCAGCACGGTCATCACCACCTCGGCGGCGGAGACCTCCCGGCCGAGCTTGGCGCTCATCTGCGCGTGCTTGCCGACCGGGATGCCGCGGCCGTTGTCGGACACCGACACCGAACCATCGGCGTGGATTGTCACCGCGACGTGATCGGCATGCCCGGCCAGGGCTTCGTCGATGGAGTTGTCGACGACCTCGAACACCATGTGATGCAGGCCGGTGCCGTCATGGACGTCGCCGATGTACATGCCGGGCCGCTTGCGGACCGCCTCCAGGCCTTCCAGAGCGGTGATGCTGTTGGCGTCGTAGTTGCCGTTGCTTGCCGGGGTGTTCTGTTCGTCGGTCATTGCGCGTGCCGTAGGCTCCACGAGGCGGCGAAGACAGGCCGGGGCCGGTTCGCGCCGCTGGATAGGGGATTGGCAGAAATTATAGCAGCCCGGGCCGCCGGACCCGTGGCGGCCTAGGAAACGGCCAGGATCTGGCCATGTTCCACGTGGAACCGCGCAATCGGCAGGCCGGCGTCGGCCAGCGCCTGCGGCGTTTCGGTGGCGGTGACGAAGACCTGCGCCGGGCCGGCACGCAGCCGCTCCAGGACCCGGCCCTGGTGGTGGCGGTCCAGTTCCGAGGCCAGGTCGTCCAGGGCGATCACCGGCCATTCGCCGCGTTGTTCGGCGTAGTCCTCCGCCTGCGCCAGCAGGCAGGCCAGGGCGGTGAGCTTGGCCTGGCCGCGGGAAAGCGCGTCGCGGCCGGGGATCTCGGCGAAGCTGAGGCTCCAGTCGGCGCGGTGGGGACCTGCCGAGGTATAGCCCAGTTGCCGATCGCGTTCGCGGTTGAGCAGCAGCGCATCGGCCAGCGAGACCTCCTGGCGGCGCCAGCCGGGCGCGAACTGCAGATGCGCGATCCCCAACGCCGGCGCAAGATCGGGGGCGAGGGCGAGCAGGCGCTGCAGCAGGCGGTCCAGGTAGTCCTGGCGGCGGGAGGTCAACGGCTCGCCTGCCTCGGCCAGTTCGTGATCCCAGGCGTCGAGTGCCGCGCCGCTGCCGCCGCTCTTGAGCAGGGCGTTGCGCTGTTTCAGTGCCCGCGCATAGCGCCGCCATAGCGACAGGAAGTCAGGTTCCACGTGGAACAAGCCCCAATCGACGAAGCGGCGTCGCGGCTCGCCACCACCGCTGACCAGCAGATGGCTGCCCGGCTCGAAGGTGACCACGGCCAGCGCCGCGCACAGCGTGCCGAGGTGGGCGACGTCCTGGCCGTCGAGGCGTCCACGCCATTCCTGGCCGCTGTGGCGCAGTCCGGCGCGGCGACGGCGTGTCGCCCCGGCTTCACCCGCCTGCTCCTGCCATTCGACGAAGACATCCAGCGCTTCCTGGCCCTGGCTGACCAGTCCATCGCGCACGCGGCCGCGGAAGCTGCGGCCGTAGGCCATCAGGTGCATGGCTTCGAGGACGGTGGTCTTGCCGGCGCCGTTGTCGCCGGTGATCAGGTTCAACCCGGGCGCGGGGGCCAGCTCGAGCGTCGCGAAGCGACGCAGGTGGTGGAAGTCGAGGCGGGAGACGTGCATGCGGGGATAGAGGCGAAGGCGCTCGTATCGGGCGCACGCAGAGCGGAATCGGGGGGCAGGGCGGCAGCATACCCAAAACGGCTGGCAGGCGTTGGTGGGGCAATCACGTGGGGAGCAAGCCGCATCCCCGCCTGCGGGGTGCCTCGCGTTGTGATGGGACGGCGCGCTGGTTTAGTGCAAAGGCGGTGGGCTGCGTCGAACGCAAGCCGGGCAAAAAGCGGAGGGGGGCGCTGCGTCCAGTTCATCGACAAAGCGCGTGCTTGGCGTCCTTGCTGGAGTCGGTCCCTCGGCGATGTGGCGTCGAGCCGAACAGTGATTCCGCAGACGACCTGCCCGCACCAAAGGGATCCGCGTCATCCGTGATGGGCCTGCGCGGCACCTGCCGAATGCGGCGGTGTAGCGCTCCGTCCCAACCCCAAAAGAAAACCCGGCACAGGGCCGGGTCGCTTTTCGCACGTGTTCCACGTGGAACACGAAGCGAGAACGTCAGAGACGCAGCGGCATCACCACGTGACGCGAGCGGGCGCTGCTGGCCTCGCGCACCAGCGCGGACGAGTTGGCATCGCGCAGCTGGATCACCACGAACTCCTCGCGCAACGCGGACAGGGCGTCGAGCAGGTAGTTCACGTTGAAGCCGATCGCCAGGTCGCTGACCTTGGTGTCCGCTTCCACTTCTTCCTGCGCTTCTTCCTGTTCCGGGTTGTGCGCGCTGATCTTCAGCTGGCCCGGCGAGACTTCCACGCGCACGCCGCGGTACTTCTCGTTGGACAGGATCGCCGCACGCTGCAACGCCGCGCGCAGGATCTCGCGATCCAGCTTGACCTCCCGGTCCGCACCGATCGGGATCACCGCTTCGTAATCGGGGAAGCGGCCGTCGATCAGCTTGGAGGTGAAGGTGACATCGTCGCGCTTGACCCGCACGTGCGCGCGGCCGACTTCCAGCTCAACTTCACGCTCGCCGCCTTCCAGCAGGCGCTGCAGCTCGGTCACGCCCTTGCGCGGCACGATGATCTGGCGCTTGGCGCCGCCGGCGTTCTCCAGTTCGGTCTCGCACAACGCCAGGCGGTGGCCGTCGGTGGCCACGCAGCGTAGGGTCTGGTCGCGCAGGTCGAACAGCAGGCCGTTGAGGTAGTAGCGCACGTCCTGCTGCGCCATCGCGAACGCGGTGCGCTCGATCAATTCCTTCAACGCGGCTTCCGGCACCACCACGCGCTCGGTGGCTTCGACTTCGTCGACCGACGGGAAGTCGTTGGCGGGCAGGGTGGCCAGGGTGAAGCGGCTGCGCCCGGCCTGCACGGTGATCTTGTCGCCGGACTGGGACACGGTGACCTTGCTGCCGTCGGGCAGGGCACGCACGATCTCGAACAGCTTGCGCGCCGGGATCGTGGTTTCGCCGTCCTGGGCATCGTCGACCGCAATGCGCGAGACCATTTCCACTTCCAGATCAGTACCGGTCAGCGACAGCTGGCCACCCTGCACCTGCACCAGGAAGTTGGCCAGAACCGGCAAGGTCTGGCGGCGTTCGACCACATTGACGACTTGCGCCAATGGCTTGAGGAAGGCTTCGCGCTGCAGTGTGAAACGCATGTGGTTCCGTGCCCCTATGCTTTAAAAGATGTGGAATAAATCAAAAGCTTGGTGGTGATGGTAGAGCGAAATTCGGTGCGAATGTAGCTCAAACCACTGAAAACAAAGAATTTTTGGCGTCCCCAATCCCGTGTACTACTGTCCCGGAACTGGTGGGGAAACCTGTGGATAGTTTTGCCGTCGCCGCCGCGTCGCGCTTTATCCACAGTTTCTCCCGGATTTGTCGCGAAGTCATGCACCGATTTATCCGGCGTCCTCCGCACCGGCCGCCGCACTACTCGCTGAGCTTGCGGATCAGCTTGTCCCAGTCTTCCCGGAGCTTGCCGTCGGTCTCCATCAAGTGCTTGATCTGGCGGCAGGCGTGCAGCACGGTGGTGTGGTCGCGCCCGGCGAACGCATCGCCGATTTCCGGCAGGCTGTGTTCGGTCAGTTCCTTGGTCAGCGCCATCGCCACCTGCCGCGGCCGCGCCAGCGAACGCGTGCGGCGCTTGGACAGCAGGTCCTTGATCTGCAGGCCGTAGTAGTCGGCCACGGTCTTCTGGATGTTGGGGATGCCGATCGCCTGCTGCTGTGCGCGCAGCAGGTCGCGCAGGGTTTCCTGGGCGAATTCGGTGGTGATCGCGCGGCCGGTGAAGTTGGCGCGGGCGGCCAGCGTATTGAGCGCGCCTTCCAGGTCGCGCACGTTCGAGCGCATCTTCTTGGCGATCAGGAACGCCACGTCGTCGGGGATCTCCGCGCCGCGCTCGCGCGCCTTGGCCAGCACGATCGCCGCGCGGGTCTCGAAATCGGGCGGATCGATCGCCACCGACAGGCCCCAGGCCAGGCGCGACTTCAGCCGCGGCTCCAGGCCCTCGACCTCGCGCGGATAGCGGTCGCAGGTCAGGATGATCTGCTGGCGGCCGTCGAACAGCGCGTTGAAGGTGTGGAAGAACTCTTCCTGGGTGCGGTCCTTGCCGGCGAAGAACTGGATGTCGTCGATCAGCAGCGCGTCCACCTGCTGGAACTGGCGCTTGAACTGGTCCATGGTCTTGTCCTGCAGCGCGCGGATCATCGCGCTGAAGAACTGTTCCGAGCGCAGGTACATCACCCGCGCGTTCGGGTTCTGCTCGCGCATGGCGTTGCCGGCGGCGAACATCAGGTGGGTCTTGCCCAGGCCGGTGCCACCGTACAGCAGCAGCGGGTTGTGCGCACGGTCGCCCGGCTTCTGCGCGGCCTGCACCGCCGCGGCCAGGCCGAGCTGGTTGCTGCGGCCTTCGACGAAGTTGGCGAAGGTGTAGTGCGAATCGAGATTGCCGGCGAACGGCTCCAGCAACGGCGGCGCCGGCGTGCGCGCGGCGGCGGTCTCGCTGGGCGGGGCGGCGACCGGTTCCGGCGCGCGCGGGCGCGAGCCGACCTGCAGCAGCACCTCGCCGCTGCCGGCGAAGTAGGTCAGCAGTTCGCGGATGCGCGGCAGGTAGCGCTCGCGCACCTGCTCGACGATGAAGGCGTTCGGGGCGTACAGCACGATGCTGTTGTCATGGCGCTGTTCGGCTTGCAGCGGTTTCAACCAAGTGTGAACGTCCTCGGCTGGAAATTCGGCTTCCAGACGTTCCAGGCAACGGGGCCAAGCATCCATCAGATCTAAATTCGTCGATAGACCGGGCATGAAGGGCGCGCTCGGGCGCGGCGCATTCGGCCGGTGGGAGAGGAAAGCGGATGGATCAGACTACCACCGGCGCGCAGGGTCGGGAATGGTTTTCCCACGGCTATTCACAGATCCATCCACAGGCCCTGCGCTCTTGTGCTCCACTCCCGTCCAGACAGGGAGTTGACCGCGACGTGAGTGGTCCTATAGAATTTCCGGTTCTTTCCGCCCCATTCAGATCAGAGCGCCCCGATGGCCACCAAGCGCACCTTCCAGCCCAGCAACCTCAAGCGCAAGCGCGACCACGGCTTCCGTGCCCGTATGGCCACCGCCGACGGCCGCAAGATCCTGGCCCGCCGCCGCGCCAAGGGCCGCAAGCGCCTGAGCGCTTGATTGCTTCGCCGCCCCAGGCGGCGCCTGCAATCCGGACCGTGAATCCTCCCGACCCGCGTAGGCGATTTCCTCGCTCTGCGCGGGTTCGCACGTCTGCGGAATACCGCGTCGTGTTCGATGCCGCGCGCCGCTGCTCCGAGCCGCTGATGAGCCTGCACTGGCGCAGTGCGCCGCACCCGGCGCGGCTGGGGTTGGCGGTGTCGCGCAAGGTCGACAAGCGCGCGGTCGTGCGCAACCGCATCAAGCGGGTGCTGCGTGAGGCCACGCGGCAGCTGCTGCCGTGGCTGGCGCCCGGCGATTACGTGGTGGTGGCGCGCAGCGCCGCCGCCCAGGCCAGCGGCGTGCAACTGCGCCAGGCCTATGAGCGCTTGCTGCGTCGCGCTGGCGCATTGCCGGCCCCGGCCGCGGACGGCACAATGCCGCCGCCTCTTCGTCCTTCTTCCCCCACTTCCACGTCAGAAACCGCTTCTGGCTGAGCCGAGCTTGCCTGTCCGATGAACCAGACCCGCCTTTTCCTGATTTTCGCCTGGCTGATGGTCGCGGCGCTGTTGTGGATGGAATGGAACAAGGAACACGCGCCGAACGCCACCGCGGCGACGGTGGCGGCGGCGACCACGGTGCCGCCGGCGCAGGACGCCGATGCCGGCGCCACCCATGCGCCGGCCGTGCCGCAGGCCACGGTGCCCGGCACCGCGCCGGCCAGCACCACGCCCGAGACCGCCGCGGCCAGCGCCGCGCCGCGGGTCACCGTCACCACCGACGTGCTGCGCCTGACCCTGGATGGCCGCAGCGTGTTCGACGCCGACCTGCTGCTGTTCCCGCAGACCAAGCAGCCCGGCAGCCCGCCGGTGCAACTGCTGACCGAGGACCCGGCGCATCCGTACACCGCCACCAGCGGCTGGGTGGGCGAGCACAACTCGCCGTCGCCGGGTCCGGGCGGCTTCCGCCCCGAGCAGCCGGGCAAGGACTACGTGCTGGCCAAGGGCCAGGACAGCCTGCAGGTGCCGTTCGTGTGGAACGGCCCGGATGGCGTCAGCATCCGCCGCGTCTACACCCTGCAGCGTGGCCACTACGCCGTGCAGGTGCACGACGAGGTCATCAACCACGGCAGCAAGCCGTGGCAGGGCTATGTGTTCCGCAAGCTGAGCCGGGTGCCGACCATCGTCAGCCGCGGCATGACCAACCCGGATTCCTTCAGCTTCAACGGCGCCACCTGGTTCAGCCCGGCCGATGGCTACCAGCGCCGCGCGTTCAAGGACTACCTGGAGGATGGCCCGCTCAACCAGACCATCTCCGGCGGCTGGATCGCGCTGCTGCAGCACCACTTCTTCACCAGCTGGATCCCGCAGGCCGACCAGCAGGCGCTGTACGTCCTGTCCAACGACGGTCCGCGGCATGTGATCGAAGCGCGCGGCCCGGGCTTCACCGTGGCGCCGGGCGCCAGCGCCAGCACCGAGGCGCGGCTGTGGGTCGGCCCGAAGCTGGTCAGCCAGATCGCCAAGGAAAACGTGCGCGGCCTGGATCGCGTGGTCGACTACAGCCGGTTCTCGCTGATGGCGCTGCTGGGCCAGGGCCTGTTCTGGATCCTCAGCCATCTGCACAGCCTGCTCGGCAACTGGGGCTGGTCGATCGTCGGCCTGGTGGTGCTGCTCAAGCTGATCCTGTATCCGCTGTCGGCTGCGCAGTACAAGAGCATGGCCAAGATGCGCAAGTTCCAGCCGCGCATCCAGCAGCTCAAGGAGCGCTACGGCGACGACAAGCAGAAGTTCCAGACGGCGATGATGGAGCTGTACAAGAAGGAAAAGATCAACCCGATGGGCGGCTGCCTGCCGGTGCTGATCCAGATGCCGATCTTCTTCGCGCTGTACTGGGTGCTGGTGGAGTCGGTGGAACTGCGCCAGGCGCCGTGGTTCGCCTGGATCCAGGACCTGACCGCGCGCGATCCGTATTTCATCCTGCCGGTGATCAACGTGGCGGTGATGTGGCTGACGCAGAAGCTGACGCCGTCGCCCGGCATGGATCCGGTGCAGGCCAAGATGATGCAGTTCATGCCGCTGGTGTTCGGCGTGATGATGGCCTTCGTGCCGTCCGGCCTGGTGCTGTACTGGGTCACCAACGGTTCGCTGGGCCTGTTGCAGCAGTGGTGGATGACCAAGCGCCACGGCGAACCGGCCACCGCCGGCGGTGGCGGTGGCGGCAGCGGCAAGCCGCCGGCCAAGGCCAAGAAGTAAACCCGACAACGCCCGCCCTCCGGCGGGCGTTGCGCATGTGGCCGGGGAAGGCGCCGGCGCGTGCGGTCCCGCACCGCCTTGCTCGCGAGTCCGTGGTCATGCGCAAGCGCCGTCGTCCGTTGTCGCCGTCCGTGGCCGTGATCGGCCTGCTCGCGTTGGTCCTGGCCGCCTGCCAGCGTTCGCCCGCCGGCAGCGAGACAACGGCCGCCAAGCCCGCATCGCCCGAGACGGCGATCGCCATCCCCGGCTCGCCGGCGTTGCAGACCCAGGCCACGGCGCTGCTGCAAGGCCTGCAGGCGCAGCTGGCGGCGCAGCGCAAGATCATCGTGCTGCTGGCCGACGAGGCCAGACAATCGCCGGCCGACCGCCAGACCTCCAGCAGCGTCGGCCAGCAACTGTTCCACGAGGGCCTGGAGCGCCGCGAGGCGCTGGCCACGCAGTTCGACGCGCTGCTGGCGCTGCCGGATCCGCAGCGCTTCGCCGCGATCGGCAGCCTGCTGGACTACGTCGAATCGGCACCGGACCTGTACGACGCCGACCGCCTGGCATTCCGCGAGATTCTCGCCGATTGGCAGCAGCGCATCGGCAAGGATTCCTCGTTGCCGGCGATCAAGCTGCACCAGCGCATCGGCGAGGACCTGGAGGCGCTCGACGAAATCGAGCGCACCTACAACCGCGAGATCACCGCGATCTTCAGCCGCTTCGATCGCACCCGCGCGATCGCGCAGAAGCGCGAGAAGTGGGAGGACTACATCGCCCACCTGGGCACGTTGTACACGCGCGAGGCGATCCTGCGCGACTACGGCGTGATCACGCCGTACCCGATGTCGATGCAGGACAGCGACCGCGAAGTGTTCGGCCGCGACCTCCCGCCGAAGACCGTGGTGCTGAGTTTCGACGACGGCCCGCACCGCGCGTACACCGACGAGATCGTCGCCATCCTCAAGCGCTACGACGTGCCGGCCACGTTCTTCGAAGTCGGCCGCAACCTGGGCAAGCTGGAGCCCGATGGCAAGGTCGACTTGTCGCCGTTGGCCAGCGTCAGCCGTAGCCTGATGGAGCAGGGCTACACCGTCGGCAACCACAGCCTGACCCACGCGCAACTATCCAAGGAAACCGGCGCCGCGTTGCGCAGCCAGATCCTCGACACTGACCGCATGCTGCGCGCGGTCGACGCCAAGCGCGCGCCGCTGTTCCGCTTCCCCTATGGCGCGCGCAATGCCGAGGGCATGCAGATCCTCGGCGAGGCCGGGCTGAAGTCGGTGATGTGGAACGTGGATTCGCTGGACTGGGCCGACCCGGTGCCGGAGTCGATCGTGCAGCGCGTGCTCGAGCAGGTCGGCCGCGAGCAGCGCGGCATCCTGCTGTTCCACGATATCCACGAACGTACGGTCAAGGCGCTGCCGCAGATCCTGGACCGGCTCAGCGCCGACGGCTACCAGTTCGCTGCCTGGAACGGGCGCGACTTCAGCGTGGCGCGCGCGGCCAGCAACGCCGCCGCACCGGCGGTGACCAGCGGTTACGACAAGTCGTGGGCGATCGTGATCGGCATCGACGACTACGCGCACTGGCCCAAGCTGCAGTACGCGGCCAACGATGCGCAGGCGATCGCACAGACGCTCACCGGCAGCTTCGGTTTCCCCTCGTCGCAGGTGATCGTGCTGAAGAACCAGGAAGCGACCCGCAACAACATCCTGGCCGCCTTCCATGATCGGCTCGCGCACGGCGGCGTCGGCAAGAACGATCGCGTGTTCGTGTTCTTTGCCGGCCACGGCGCCACCCGCAAGCTGGCCTCCGGGCGCGACCTCGGCTACATCGTGCCGGCCGATTCGGATCCGGCGCAGTTCGCCACCGACGCGATTCCGATGACCGAGATCCAGGACATCGCCGAAAGCCTGGAAGCCAAGCACGTGCTGTTCGTGATGGACGCGTGCTACAGCGGCCTGGGCCTGACCCGCGGCGGCGGCACCAGCGCCTACCTGCGCGAGAACGCGCGGCGCATCGCCCGGCAGATGCTCACCGCCGGCGGCGCCGACCAGCAGGTGGCCGACAGCGGCCCCAACGGCCATTCGGTGTTCACCTGGGTGCTGTTGCAGGCGCTGTCGGGCAAGGCCGACCTCAACGGCGACGGCCTGATCACCGGCACCGAGCTGGCCGCCTACGTGGCGCCGGCGGTGTCGAGCATCTCGCAGCAGACGCCCGCGTTCGGCAGCCTGCCCGGTTCGCAGGGCGGCGAATTCGTGCTGCAGGTGCCGGAGGGCGAGGAGTTCCTCACCGCCAGTACGCAGCAGCTGTCCTCGGCGGCGATCGCGATGAACGATCGCGTCGATGCGGCCGCGCCGGCATCGACCGCGACGCCGCACGCGGGCGCCAGCAGCGTCGACGCGCCGGCCACCCCGGCCAAGCCGGCGGTGGTGGTCAAGGACCTGCAGGGCGGCGAGCGGCCGCTGGCGGTGCCGGCCGCAGCCGGCCCGGTGTCCGACCGGCAGCGGGCGCAGCGCGCCAACGACCGCGGCCTGCAGCTGTACAAGGAGAAGCGCTACGACGAGGCCGAGGCGCAGTTCACCGAGGCGCTGAAGCTGCGCCCGGACTTTGCGCTGGCGGCCAACAACCTGGGCTTCATCTACTATCGCCAGGGCAAGTACGCGCAGGCCGTGCGCTGGCTGGAGAACACGCTGAAGATCGACCCCTCGCGCGCGGTGGCCTACGTCAACCTGGGCGACGCCTACCGCCAGCTGGGCGATGCCGCCAAGGCCAAGCACGCCTTCCAGACCTACCTGGAACTGCAACCCAACGGTGCGTCGGCCGCCTACGTCCGCGGCCAGTTGCAGACGCTGTAGTTCACCACCCCACCGGACCTGCTGCCTCGCCATGCCGTCTTCCGCCACCGACACCATTGCCGCCATCGCCACCGCCCCTGGTGCGGGGGGAGTCGGCGTGGTGCGCGTCTCCGGTCCGGCGGCCGTGGCCATCGCCGATGGATTGGGCTTGGGCCCGTTGGTGCCGCGCACCGCCCGCTACGCGCGTTTCCGCGACGCGCACGGCGAGGTCGTGGACGATGGCATCGCGCTGTGGTTCCCGGCGCCGCGTAGCTTCACCGGCGAGGACGTGCTGGAGCTGCAGGCGCATGGCAGCCCGGTGCTGCTGCGGCACCTGGTGGCGCGCTGCTGCGAACTCGGCGCACGGCCGGCGCGCCCGGGCGAGTTCAGCGAACGCGCCTTCCTCAATCGCAAGCTCGACCTGGCCCAGGCCGAGGCGATCGCCGACCTGATCGCCGCGGGCGACCTGCGCGCGGCACGTGCGGCGCGGCGTTCGCTGGATGGGGTGTTCTCGCGCCGCGTCGACGACCTGGCCGAACAGCTGATCCGCCTGCGCATCCACATCGAAGCGGCGATCGATTTCGCCGACGAGGCGCTGGACACCCTCGGCGGCGAACAGGTCCGTGCCGGCCTGGCGCAGGCGCGCGCGGATCTGGCGCAGCTGCGCGTCGACGCCGAACGCGGCCGGCGCCTGCGCGATGGCCTGCATGCGGTGCTGGTCGGCCCGCCCAACGCCGGCAAGAGTTCCCTGCTCAACGCATTGGCCGGCAGCGACCGCGCCATCGTCACCGACATCGCCGGCACCACCCGCGACACCTTGCACGAGACCGTGCGCCTGGATGGCGTGGAACTGACCCTGGTCGACACCGCCGGCCTGCGCGAGGGCGGCGATGCGATCGAGCGCGAAGGCATGCGCCGCGCGCGCCAGGAACTGCAGCGCGCCGACCTGGCGCTGATCGTGCTCGATGCGCGCCAGGCCGAGGCCGGCCACGCGGCGATCGCCGATGCCATCGCCGAGGTGCCGCAGCGCCTGTGGATCCACAACAAGAGCGACCTGCTGGCTGCGGTGCCCGCCGCCAGCGCCGAGCGCGTCTACGTCTCCGCCGCCACCGGCAGCGGCCTGGAGCAGTTGCATGCGCAGCTGCGCGCGATCGCCGGCGCGGCGGCCGGCGAGGGCAGCGATGGCGAGTTCTCCGCACGCGCGCGCCACGTCGATGCGCTGCAGCGCGCCGCCATCCACGCCGACGCGGCCGCCGCCGAACTGCGGCACGAACGCCTGGAACTGGCCGCCGAGGAACTGCGCCTGGCGCATGCCGCGCTCGGCGAGATCGTCGGCACGCTCAGCGCCGACGACCTGCTCGGGCGGATCTTCTCCAGCTTCTGCATCGGCAAGTAGCGCGCATGCGCGCGTCGCCGCGTTTGCTTACGGCTTCAACGTCGCCAGCTGCGTGCGCTGGTCCTGCAGCCACTGTTCGAACGGTAGCGGCGCCTGCCCGGTCAGCGCTTGGTAGTCGCCAGTGACCGTGGCGACGCGGCCGGCCGCGGTGTTGGTGTCGAACGAGGCATAGACGCGCGCGACCGGCTCGGGCAGGCCGGCGCCGACCATGCCCTGCACCAGGCCCTCGACCGGTACCGGCACCACCTGGATCTGTACGTCCAGGACCTGCGCGACCAGTGCGGCGATCTCGGCGGTGGTGTAGGCGCGCGCGCCGCTGAGGGTGAGCGTGCGCTTGCCGTCGCCGCCGGCCAGGGCGACCGCGGCCGCGCGGGCCAGGTCATCGCGCGCGATGTGGGCGATGCCGCCGTCGCCGGCCGCGCTGTACCACTGGCCAGAGGCCAGCACCGACGGCAGGCTCATGAACAGATTCTCGAAGTACCAGTGATTACGCAGCACGGTCCAGGCGGGCACGGCGCTGGCGGCAAGGGCGTCTTCGGTACCGGCATGGTCGGTGGCCAACAGCAGCGGCGAGCCGTGCGGTTCCGGGCAGGAGGTGTAGACCAGATGGCTGGCCCCGGCACGCTCGGCCGCGGCGATTGCGGCCCGGTGCTGCTGCAGGCGGTGGCCGGGGCGGTCCAGCGCGTCGGTGCTGATCAGCAGCACGCGGCCGGCACCCCGGAACGCGGTGTCGAGCGAGGTGGCGTCGTCGAAATCGCCGTGGCGCACGTCCACGCCGCGCGCGGCCCAGGCGGCCAGGCGTTCGGGCTGGCGGGTCATCGCCACCACGCGCGACGGCGCCACCTGTAGGGTGTCGAGCAGGTGCGCGAGCACCCGCTGGCCGAAGTGGCCGCCGGCGCCGGTCACGAGCAGGGAATCGGAAGATGCGGACATGACAGGTCTCCTGAGGAAGGGAGGCGTCGCAGGACGCCATGGTCTGGAAAAGGAACCTGGTCTATCCTAGAGACCTGGGCCGGGCTGTAAAGACGGCACTTTTTCCGCCCCTGCTTACCCCGAGGTAACCACCATGGCCATCGTCGTACCCCCGACCACTGCCGGCGACGTGCTGCTGAGCCAGCAATTGCAGGACTACCAGCGCGCCGGCATGGCCATCGACCAGTGCCCGGTGCGCGACGTGTTGGCGCAGATCGGCGACAAGTGGAGCACCCTGTTCGTGATGCTGCTGGCCGAACGCCCGCACCGCTTCGGCGAACTGCGCCGCGCGCTGCCGGACATCTCTCAGCGCATGCTGACCCAGACCCTGCGCGACCTGCAGCGCGAAGGCCTGGTCGCGCGTGAGGTGCTGCCGACCGTGCCGCCTGGGGTGGAGTACCGGCTCACTCCGCTCGGCCAATCGCTGAGCGTGGTGCTGGCGCCGCTGGTGCGCTGGGCCGCCGATCACCACGCGCAGATCCGCAGCGCGCGCGCCGCGTTCGAGAGCGATGCACCGGCGCCGAGCGCACGCGCTGCCGCTGGCTGAACGCAGTGCGAGCACCAATGGCGGAGCTGCTGATCACCGAGGCCGCCCCAGACGTAGATACGTAGGAGCGGCTTCAGCCGCGACGGCTCTATTGGGAACGCCCGGTCGCGGCTGAAGCCGCTCCTACGGACATCCCCAAATCACCCGCATCACCTGCGACATCTCGCAGCCCCGCAAACGCGACGGCCCCGAACGCCGCCCGAACCCGGCAACCGCCGATCAGCGCTCCGCAACCACCCGCGCGCTGTAGCTGTCGCCGTCGCGCTGCACCCGCACCGGTCCGCCGAATACCGCCGACAACGGCGCATCGGCCAGCAGTTCCTCGCGCGTGCCGTCGGCGTACACCTGGCCCTCGCGCAGCAGGATCACCCGCGCGATCTCAGGCACGATCTCCTCGATGTGGTGCGTGACCAGCACCAGGGTGATGCCCTGGCGGGCGAGGTCGCGCATCGTCGCCAGCAGGTGCTCGCGTGCGACCAGGTCCAGCCCGGTGCTGGGTTCGTCCAGCAGCAACGCCTGCGGCCGGTTGACCAGCGCGCGCGCGATCAGCACGCGTCGGGTTTCGCCCGCCGACAATTCGGCGTAGGGGCGCCGCAGCAGCGGCAGCGCGTGCGCGGCCTGCAGCGCCTCGCGCGCCCGCGCCCGCATCGCCTCGGTCACCTCGCGGTGCGGCGGCACCACATAGCTGGCGAAGAACCCGGACAGCACCGCGCTTTCCACATCCAGCCCGGGCATGTCGGCGAGATTGACGCTGAGATCGCCGGTGACGATGCCCAACTGGCTGCGCAGCCGGTCCACCTGCCAGCGGCTCTGGCCGAGCACCCGCACCGCCGGCTCCTCGCCGGCGCGCGCCAGCGGATACAGCTCGCGGGTGATGAGCTTGATGAACGAGGATTTGCCGCAGCCGTTCGGGCCGAGGATGGCGGTGTGCTGGCCGAGTGCGATGCGCAGGCTCAGCGCGTGCAGTACGCGGACCTGGCCGCGCACCACGCTGGCGCGGTCCAATTCGATCAGCGGCGCGGCCGCTGGCACGGGGGTTGCTTGGGGAGAGGCGACTGACATGGAACCGACACCGTTCTGTGATCGGAAGCGCTTGGCGGCTGAATACCATACGCGAGCGCCGGGTGAAGTTTGCAGTCGCAACCCCCATCATGTTCTGACCCCACGCCGTCCTACGCTCTGGAGCTTCTGGCAATGTTCGACGCGATCCTCGACTTCCTCGGCAATGGCCTGCTCGGCGTCGGCTGGTGGGGCATGCTGGCCGTGCTGCTGCTGTTCACCCAGCTCACCATCTTCGCGGTGACCTTGTATCTGCACCGCAGCCAGGCGCACCGCGGCGTGGATTTCCATCCGCTGCTGTCGCACTTCTTCCGCTTCTGGACCTGGTTCACCACCTCGATGATCACCAAAGAGTGGGTGGCGATCCATCGCAAGCACCACGCCAAGGTGGAGACCGAGGAAGATCCGCACAGCCCGCAGACCAAGGGCATCGCCCGCGTCTTCTGGCGTGGCGTGGAGCTGTATCGCGAAGCGCGCACCCAGCGCGGCGACATCGAGCAGTACGGCAAGGGCGCGCCGGACGACTGGATCGAGCGGCACCTGTATACCCCGTACGCGAACCTGGGGCCGGTGGCGCTGTTCGTGGTCAACTTCGCATTGTTCGGCCTGCCCGGCATCGCGCTGTGGGCGCTGCAGATGGCCTGGATCCCGTTCTGGGCCGCCGGCGTGATCAACGGCCTGGGCCACTGGTGGGGCTACCGCAACTTCGAGTCTGCCGACACCTCGACCAATCTGACCCCGTGGGCGCTGTGGATCGGTGGCGAAGAACTGCACAACAACCACCATGCCTTCCCGAGCTCGGCGCGCTTCTCGATGCGCCGCTGGGAACTGGACATCGGCTGGATCGCGATCCGTGCGCTGGCGGCCCTGCGCCTGGCCAAGATCCTGCGCGTGGCGCCGACCCTGGACGTGCGCCCGAACATCGCCGTGCCCGACGCCGACACGTTGCGCGCGCTGCTCTCGCATCGCTTCCAGGCGATGACCGATTACCAGCGCAACGTGTTCGCGCCGGCGCTGAAGGAAGAAGCCGCCCAGGCCGGCGCCAAGCTGCGCAAGCTGCTGCCGCGGCGCCTGCGCAAGGGCCTGGTCGACGATGGCCGCTGGCTCAAGCCCGACGCCCGCGCACAGCTGCAGCACTGGGTGGCGCAGCGTCCGCGCATGCGCACCCTGGTCGAGCACCGCGCGCGCCTGGCCGCCCTGCTGGAGGCGCGTACCCACGACGCCAGCGAACGTCTCAAGCACCTGCAGGCCTGGTGCCACGACGCCGAAGCCAGCGGCATCGCCGCGCTGCAGGCCTACGCGGCGCGGCTGAAGGGCTACGCCCTGGCATGAGCCGCGGCGCACCGCCTGCCCCGCCGCACGAACGCCGCCTCGCGCGGCGTTCGTCGTTGATGGCGTGGCGGATGCTGCGCATCGCCTGCGCCCTGATCGCTGTTGGCATCGTCGACGCCCAGGCGCAGGCGATCGACAGCACCACCAGTTACCTGCAGCGCATGGACCGCGACGGCGACGGCCGTGTCAGCCTGGACGAATACCTGGCCTGGATGAGCTACGCCTTCGACGCGCGCGACCGCGACCACGACGGCGTGCTCAGCCCGGCCGAACTGCCCGGCGGCCGCGGCCCGCCGATCACCCGCGCGCAACACCTCGCCACCCTGACCGCCCGCTTCCGCAAGCAGGACACCAACGGCGACGGCTACCTCAGCGCGCGGGAACTCGCGGCGCCGCCGCAGTGAGCAAGGATCCGATGGGTAGCTGCGATCTTTCGCTCTACTGTTGGGGTTTAAAAATCTAGAGTGCGGCGGGTTGATGCTCTGGTGCGTATGACTAGAGCAGCCACAGTAAAATGAAACCGACAACAGCCCTATTTCCCCAAGCTCACCTCGCCGAGGCGACATGCAATCTGGTGCAGCCCGTCTGGCTCCAGTAATTGGCTCAACGCGCCCGGGTTACTAGGCGAAATTCTCCTACGGGATTCCGTTTACAGAGTGCTCCGCTTTATCAGATAGCAGCGATTTGGGCCAGCGCTTTCCTGTTCGCGACCATGCTACATAAGTCACCACGATCTCCACCACCTGCCACCACCAATATGCAGCGCCAGTATGTGCATTCATCACAGATACGACGAAATGCACCGCAATCAGCGCAGGCAGGCAAAGGAAGACAGCAATAAAAATTGGGACCACGTACTTGCCTTATGGAGTGAAAAGGCTAGATACAAGCAGAGCGTTATTCCAGGGAAGAAAATTAAATATCTGACATATTCTCCCGCCGAATAGCTATTAAGTAAGTGCTTATTAGCAAAAAGGGTGTTCAATGCAATAAGAGAAAATGCCAAAAAAGATAAAAGCACTAACGCCCACTTGAAAATTTTCATACCTACCGTCTACCGTTGCATCGCTTTGGCAAATTATACGATATCAGTTTCGCAAGCATGGTCTGTATGATTTACTCAAATATTTCGAGTTGTTCCACTAAGAATCCGAGTCTGTTGCTCTTAATATAATTTTACACCTACGCCAAATAGGAGTTTGGTTCTAGAGAGATTGTTTAGATTCTAACTCGTGGTTTCGCAGGCATGTAGTTTTATTTAGTGCTATCGGCAATATCTAGAGTCACTCTTTTGTGACGCCCAATAAGCACCTGATTCAACAACAAATTCTTTATCGGTTTTTTTGTATATTTCCACATCAAGAGCTGTGGATTGGCGACAAAACACTTTTCGATAATGAGCGTTAGAGCCGACATTGGATTTTTCATGAAATCCTTCAGCGCCAGCCAATTTTTCGATAGCTTTTGCGCTTTCTATTATGTCGACAGGGCTATTCTTGGATATGGCATATCCGATGAATGTTCCTTTATTAATGGTTGCTTCTGAGGTCGTCGGCCAATTTGATGGCAGAGATGATCTTGCTGTCTTCTTAAGATCAGCCATGGCAACTTTATCAGAGCCGTCATGGCCCAGAATAATAGATAAAGCTATGGCTCCAAAAGCAACAAAAAAGGCTACTTTGAAGAAAATATTAGTTTTTTTACCAGCCACTTCCGATCCTCCACTTCTCTGTAGTGACTTCTCCGGGTGAAGCGCCAGCGCCAATGCCTAAACCCACTTCAGTAGCCGTACCTTGGCCAGGTGACCATGCAAAGGCGCCTCCAATTCCACGATAGCCACCTGCAGCCCCCATGCCAAAACCACCGATAAAATTGTCAACCTCGCTACCGCTTGGGTCGTCACATTGATTCAAGAATCCTGCCGACAGTGAGATTCCTGGGGTTTTAGTATTGTACGTCAAATAATTACGAGCAAATCCTCCCCCCACAAAAATTTTCCCACTACGTGACAGCGTAATTGAAAAACTGAAAACATAGAGGTCTGATTGAAGCTTAAAATAATCGGGGGTACGCTTCGGGCCATCCTCCCAAGACATTCGATGGCCGCCGTTATTAAACGAACCGACCGATTCGAGACCATAAAAATCTATAGCTGACACGGGCCGCGATTGAGCGTAGATAAAAGTGCCGATCCCCCCATCCAACCCAATCGGATCACTCTGCACATACCGCCCAGTGCCCGGCTCGTAGTCTCGGAAGTAATTCTGATTGATCCCGCTCAGCGCGTCGTAGCGCTGGCCCGGGAAGCGCAGGTCGAACACGAAGGCGGTGCCGTCCTTATCCGGATCCTGGTCCGGCGCGGTGGTGCCGAAGGCTTCGCCCTTCAGGTCCCAGCGCCAGATCGCCACGTCGCGGACCGGGTCGATCACCGCGCGTGGGGTGCCCAGGTGGTCCGGCTGCACGTAGCGCAGCGTGGTCTTGGCCAGCACGCCGACCGGCAGATCGTCCAGCCAGATCGCCTGCTGCACGACGGCGCCGTTGTTGTCGTAGTCGCCCAGCCAGTGACCGCTCTCGTCGTACAGCGTGTAGACGTTTGTCTTGCCCACCCGCCGCACCTGCTCGCCACGGCCGTTGTAGGCATAGTTCGCCACGGTGGTGCTGCTGCGCTTGACCTGTGTCAGCCGGCAATTGGCGCCGTACACGTACTGCACGGCCGTGCCGCCGATCGCGGTGGTGTTGCCGGCCGCGTCATAGCTGCGTGCGGTGCCGGCCACGCTGCTCAGGCGATGGCTGGTGGTCGGATAGCTGTAGGTCTGAGTGGCAGTGTTGACCTTGGCACTCAGGCGGTTGCCGGTGGCGTCGTAGGTATAGCCATCGATCACCGTATCGGTCGGGCCGTCCTTGAACGCGGTCAGCCGGCCCAGCGGGTCGTAGTCCAGTTTGATCACCGGCGCGGTGTTGCCCGGCGCGGTCAGTGCGCTGAGATTGCCGACCGGGTCGAAGGCGAAGCCTACCGCCAGGCCGTCGCTGCGGGTGTCATTGACCGCCAGCGGGCGATAGTCCTGATCCAGCACGCGCTGTATCGGACGGCCGTTGCCATAGGTCCAGCCGGCGACCGCGCCGAACGGATAGTAGGTGGCCTGGTTCAGCAGCACCTGTCGCGTGCCGCCGGGCGGAGTCACGCCGACCTCGGTGATCTGGCCTTGGGCATTGCGCACGTAGTCCACCACCGCCCCATCCGGGTAGGTCAGGCGGCTCAGCTGCCCAGCCTTGGTGTAGGCGTAGTGCACCACGAACACCTTGCCGTTGGTGGTCTGCACCTTGCGCACCAACTCGCCGAAGCGGTCATAGCAGTAGTCGGTGCTGCCGCTGCCATCCTGCATCCGGGTCAGGCGACCGACGCCATAGGTCTCACCGCTGGCACAGGTGGTCTGGCTGACGTCGTAGGTGTAGCTGACGTTGAGGCTGGTGGTCGGATAGGTGACCTGGGTCAGGCGGTTCAGCGCGTCGTAGCCGTAGCTGGTCTTGCTGTTGCGCGCATCCGTCTGCGTGGCGCGGTTGCCGCCGCTGTCGTAGGTATAGGTCGTGCTGCCGGTGTCCGGGCTGGTGAGCTTGGTCAGGTCGCCCAGGCCGTTGTAGGCGTAGGTGGTGTCCAGGCCCTTGGGGTCGGTGACCTTGATCAGGTTGTCCAGGGCGTCGTAGCCGAACTTGGTTTCGGCGGCGATGCCGCCCACGTCCTGCAGCGTGCGCGCCAGGCGGTTGAGCGGGTCGTAGTCGTTCTGGGTGGCATGCCCGAGCGCGTCGGTGACGGTCTTGGTGTTGCCGTTGGCGTCGTAGCCGAAGTCGGTCGGATCGCCTTGGGCGGTGGCCTGCGTCGCCAGTTGGCCGAGCTGGTTGTACACGCGCGAAAGCGTGCGCTTAAGCGTGCCAGACGCGTCCTTGGTGTCTTCCTTGAGCCGGTTGCCGGCATTGTCCAGGGTGTAGTGGATGGTATTGCCGGCGTTGTCGGCGATATCGGTCAGCCGGTGCGCGGCATCGTAGGTAAAGCGGGTGAACCCGCCATCGGGCTGCGTCACCTGCTTGACCAGCCCGGTCGGCCAGTAGTCGATCGCGGTGATGCGGTCATCGCTCTCGCTGCTGTCGTCGGCTCCGCGCACCTTGCTGGCGGTCAGCCAGCCGCGCGGGTGATAGGTGTAGTCGGTGACCACGCCATTGGCGTTCTTCGCCGACAGCACGCGGCCGGCGCCGTCGTAGGCCAGGTATTCGGTGACCTGGCCCAGCGCATTGGTCACCTTCCACAGGTCGCCCTTGCGGTGCGAGCAGGTGGTCGGGGAGGTGGCGCAGGTGCTGTCGTCGGTTGCGTAGTAGGTGAACGTGGTGGTGTCGTTGACGTCGGTGCGCGCGCCATCGACCGACTTGGGCAGGCCCAGGATCGGGCAGGTGCTGTCGGTCGCCGCCACGTCCGCCGCTTCGCAGTAGCTGTAGGTGACCGTCCGCTGCTTGCCTGAAGCCGTGTCGCTGCTCGTCATCTGCACCGGCTGCAGGCGATCGTTGTAGCTGTAGGACACGGCACGCCCACCGGTCTGCACCGACAGCAGGCGATTGCTGCCAGCCGCGGTACGCGTCGTTGTGGTGCGCTCCTGTGGTTGCCCGACCGCCTCGCGCACGGTGTGAATGTTCACCGCCACCCCGTTCTCTGTCGCTTCGGCGTAGCTGTGCTGGGTCTGGATACCACGGCGATCGGTGAAGCTGCTGAGCCGGCGGCGGAAGTCGCTGGACTGGTCGTTGTAACTGTACTGCAGCGTGCCGTCGGTTCTGGCAACGGCACCAACCTTCGGCGACGCGCCACCGGCGTTAGTCATCGTGTAATCGATGACGTCGCCCAGTGCGTCGGTGACGCGAGTGCCGGCAGCCGAGTACGCCAGAGTGATCCCATCGATGCCGCCTGCGTGCTGGCTGGAGATCGCACGGCCAGCCTCGTCGTAGGCGAAGGTGCTGAAGCGCTGACCGTCTTCGCCGGTAAATCCGGTCAGATTTCCAGGAAAGCGAGGGTCCTCATAGTGGTAGAGCTTTTGGGTCCCGTCTGGGTATGTGGCGGTTTCCACTTGGCCACGTTGAGTATACGTATAGGTAACCAGTGGAATGCCGGATGTAGTGATCGCTCCGATCAACGCCCCACTTGTCGCTGATAGGTAGTGGAAATCGAGTGTACGACCACTGCTATGTAGGATCGTGGTCAAGCGCGCCAGATCGTCATAGTTGTAGTGCAGAAATGTACCGTCACGATTTTCTCGTTCCAAAAGCCTTCCATTGGCATCGAAGATCAGCAAGGTATCTCTGCGGTAGAGCTTCCACAGTGCGCCGTCAGCGATAAGTCGGTCGCCGCTATTGTCCGAAGCGAAATATCCATCCCCGACTTGGTGATATCGGGTATGGAAGCCCCCACCATCGATCAATCCTATGCCGTCGGCGCCAATGGCAAGCCTGATCGCATGCGAGTGCGTCCAGCCATAGCCGAAGCCACCAGTGTCATTCGAGATGCCCGAGTGGTAGTGCCGTTCGAGCGCAATCCAACCAAGATCGAAATCCGGGGCAACTTCATACTTGTCACCGGTCTTGGTATCGCACGGATTGCCCTCGTAGCCGCAACCGCGTTCAAGAGTCTTGGTGACGACGAAGGCGATGGCGTATTCGTTGACGCACGCCTGGTACTTGTCGCGCCAGAACATCAGCTTTTCAACCGGGCACTCGGTCCTGCGATGGCGGGCAAGCTCCATCTGCTCGCTTTTAGGTACGCACTCGTCCGCACCAAAATAGTTATAGTCGAGCCTGTAGGCTTTCTCTCCCCACTCGCCACCATCGTTGCCATCGGTGCGTGTGTCCTGCCAGCCTCCCAAAAGCGTAATTTTCGCCGTCGCTGGACAAGGGCTGTTACTTTCGTTTGCTATTTGTTCAAGCGACCTTATCGCTTCCTCTTCAGTGGAGTAATCTTGATCACCGACATACATCCACTCCGGATCCGTCGGTAGCTCCTTGCCGTTCCAGTATGTGATTTTGACGTCGCCGTTCTCCAGGACTTCCTGGCTCTTTATCTGATCGGCGTATTTGTAGAATTCGGGGACATATGCATTGGGGGGCGGCAAGTCCTTGATGGCGGCCGCGGCCTGCTCTTGCGTCGTGTACTGGCCATGACTTGCTCCATCGGAATCCACCAGCGTCCATGTCCGCTTGCTTTCTTCTGCCTGCGCCACATTGATCAGCCCTGCTGCCAATGGCAGGAGGAGGCAAAGGTGTGCTAGCCACTTCCGCGGCCCTTTGACGGTGGTTTGAATATGACAGTTTCCTTTCTTGCGCATTTCTTATCCCTAAGTGAGGTGGCACTTGCGCGCGGCAACGTGCAACTTCTTTTTTGCGCAGGCTTCCGTGCGCGGCCAATGTCACTACTGGAGTGGCAGATCACCTGCTGAGCGGATTGCTCCCTTCCCGTTCAACGCCGCGCTGCGGCGGCTCGCGTCCAACGCTCGCGAAATGGAAACCTATCACAGATAAATGTGTCAACTACTGACTAAGTCGTGGCCATTTCATGTCAGCATGGTGACTCAAACGCGAAGGCGTGGCTCTTACCTCTAAACGGTATGCAGTCGCTCTACACATCGCTGGGAGGTGCGACTGCGGGGCTCCCGGGTGTGACCAGGATGTTAGAGTTTCAATGTCATCTGCTGCCTGATTACGCTGTTCAAGCCATGCCCGAACTCCCCGAAGTCGAAACCACCCGGCGCGGCCTGGAGCCACATCTGTCGGGGCGGCGCATCCATGGGGTGATCCTGCGGAGGCCGGATCTGCGCTGGCCGATCCCGCCGGAGGTGGCGGAGCACCTGCCGGGGCAGCGCATCGACGGGATTCGCCGGCGTGCCAAGTATCTGCTGCTGGACACCGCGGTCGGCAGCGCGCTGTTGCATCTGGGCATGTCCGGCAGTCTGCGCGTGTTGCCCGGCGACACGCCGCCGCGGGCGCACGATCATGTCGACATCAGCCTGGAAGACAGCCGCGTGCTGCGCTTCAACGATCCGCGCCGGTTCGGCTGCCTGTTGTGGCAGGCGCCGGGCGAGACCCATCCGTTGCTGGCCGAACTGGGGCCGGAGCCGCTGTCGGAGGCGTTCGACGGCGATCATCTGTTCCGGCTCAGCCGCGGCCGCACCGCGCCGGTCAAGACCTTCCTGATGGACCAGCGCATCGTGGTCGGGGTGGGCAACATCTACGCCGCCGAGAGTCTGTTCCAGGCCGGCATCAGTCCGCTGCGCGAGGCCGGCGAGGTCTCGCGCGCCCGCTACGCGCGCCTGGCCGAGGCGGCCAAGGCGATCCTGGGCTATGCGATCCAGCGCGGCGGCACGACGCTGCGCGATTTCATCAGCCCGGACGGGGCACCGGGCTACTTCGAGCAGGAACTGTCGGTCTACGGCCGCGAGGGCGAGGCCTGCAAGCGCTGCGGGCGCACGCTGCGTCATGCCAGCATCGGCCAGCGCACCAGCGTCTGGTGCGGCCACTGCCAGCGCTGAGCGATGGCGGCGCTCGCGTGGAGCGCAGATGGCGCAGTCGGCTCGCGCGGGTAGACCCGTTGCCCGGTCCGCATTGCCAAATCCGGAAGGCAGGGGCGGGAAGACGCGTCCCACGCGCCAGGTCTCGGCTGCCCGGCGTGCCCGTGCCCGCGGATTCCACCGCATGGGCGCCATCACCGCCGTCTTCGGCGCCGCTTGTCTATGATGAGCGTCCTTTTCCGTTTCGATCCCGGCCATGCAACGACGCGATTTCCTCAAGAACGCCGCCGCCGCCTTCGCCGCCATGGGCTTGCCGGCGATGCCGATGCTCGGCCAGGCCGCCCCCGCGGTGGGCCTGCGCCGCCTGGGCAAGCCGCAGCCGTTCGACTACGCCTGGCTCAAGGGCCACGCGCGGGCCATGGCCGAGGCGCCGTACCAGAGCCACAAGCGGGTGCTGCCGGCGCCGGTGGAGGGATTGACCTGGGACCAGTACCAGTCGATCCGCTACCGCCAGGATCACGCGCTGTGGGCGGCCGAGCCGGGGCCGAAGTTCCAGGCCAAGTTCTTCCACCTGGGCCTGTATTTCAAGACGCCGGTGCACATGTTCGACCTGGTGGACGGGCAGGCGCAGGAACTGGCCTACGACAGCGCGGCATTCGACTACGGCAGCAGCGGGCTGAAGGGCAAGCCGCTGCCGAAGGAACTGGGCTTCGCCGGCTTCCGTCTCAACACCAAGCAGGACACCGACCGCGACTTCGCCGCCTTCCTCGGCGCCAGCTACTTCCGTGCGGTGGGCAAGGAAGGCCAGTACGGCCAGTCGGCGCGCGGGTTGGCGATCGACACCGGCACCGGTGGCCCGGAGGAATTCCCGGACTTCATCGCCTACTGGCTGGAACAGCCCAAGGCCGGCTCGGACACGGTGGTGGTCTATGCGCTGCTGGATTCGCCCAGCGTGGCCGGCGCCTACCGCTTCGCGATCACCAACGGCGACATGCTGCTGATGGACATCGACAGCGCGCTGTATCCGCGCAAGACCATCGAGCGCCTGGGCCTGGGTCCGTGCACCAGCATGTACCAGGTCGGCGAGAACGATCGCCGCATGGATTGGGACTGGCGCCCGGAGATCCACGACACCGACGGCCTGGCGATGTGGACCGGCGGCGGCGAGTGGATCTGGCGGCCGCTGTGCAATCCGCCGCACCTGCGCTTCAACATGTTCGTCGACGAGAACCCGCGCGGCTTCGGCCTGCTGCAGCGCGACCGCAACTTCGATCATTACCAGGACGACGGCGTGTTCTACGAGAAGCGCCCGTGCCTGTGGGTGGAGCCGAAGCAGGGCTGGGGCAAGGGCTCGGTGCAACTGGTGGAGATCCCCACCGTCGACGAGACCTTCGACAACATCGTCGCGTTCTGGAATCCGCAGGACAAGCCGCAGCCGGGCCAGGAACTGCTGTTCGGCTATCGCCTGTACTGGGGCGCGCAGCCGCCCGCGTCCTCGCCGCTGGCGCATTGCGTGGCCACCCGCACCGGCCTGGGTGGCGTGGTCGGGCAGAAGCGGCACTATTTCTCGTGGCGCTTTGCGGTAGATTTCGCCGGCGGCGAGCTGGCCAAGCTGGGCAAGGAGAAGGACGCCAAGGTCGAGGCGGTGCTGCAGCTCAACCGCGGCCGCACCGAGATCGTCTCGGCGCGGCCGCTGCACGAGATTTCCGGCTACCGCGCGATGTTCGACGTGGTGCCGCCGGACGACGGCAGCGAGCAGATCGACATCCGCCTGTACCTGCGCAGCGGCGAGCGGCCGCTGACCGAGACCTGGCTGTACCAGTGGACGCCGCCGCCGGCGGCCGAGCGCAAGCTGTATTGAGCGCAACCGCGCGCGCTGCCTGCCGGCAGCGCGCGTGCTTGGATCGGGCATTGCGCTCGCTCGCATTTCAGTCCTGGCGCAGCCGGGTGTGCGAGCGTGGTGTGCATCGCGCGTCGCGGCTGAAGCCGCTCCGACAAGGATGCGCGGTCCCGGCAATGTGCTGCTGTGGGAGGGACTTCAGTCCCGACGCGGAAATGGCTCCGCCTTCAGTGCTTGTCGGGCTCCTGCGGCGGCTTCTGCGGCGCGCCTTCCGTGCTGATGTCCTCGACATCGCCGATGTCGACCCGGCCCGGGGTGCGGCCGTCCCACACCTGGTCCTGCAGCTTCCAGTACGCGCTCGGTTCCCAGAACTGCTTGGCGTAGAACACTTCCGGATCGATGCTGCCGCCGCGCGGGCCGTTGATCGACAGCGGGCCGGCCGCGCCGGAGTGGCCGAGCAGGCCGCCGGTGCTGCGCATCGCCTCGCGCCGCAATACCGCTTCCTGGCGCGGCTTGGCGACCTGGTCGCCGTACTCGGCGAGCATGGACTTGTCGAGCTTGGCCGCGCGCTTGCGCTCGTCCGGGGTCAGCTGGTTCCAGTACTCCATCTTGCGCGCGCCGAACTGGTCGTAGCCGCGCTCGGCGGCCAGCGCCATCCACAGGAAGCCCATCGTATGGTCGGCGGCGCCGCCCTGGCCCTCCCAGTACATCTCGCCCAGCCGCGCCTGCGACGGCTTGTCGGCATAGCGGGCGGCCAACTGGTACTGCTTCCTGGCCTCGGCGTACTCGCCCTTCTTGTCGGCGCGGATGCCGGCACGGCGATAGAACAGGTCCAGGTGCGCGTCGAGGAAGCCGTCGGTCAGGACCTGCGCAGGGATGTCCTGGAAGGTGTGGTCGCCCGGGGCCGCAGCGGCGGGGCCGGGGAGGGCAAGCAGCAGGGCACAGGCCAATGCGGTCGCGCTGCCGGCGAAAAATCCTTTCAACGAAAGCATGTTCCTCGTCCCATGAGTGCGTCATCGGCGCGATTCTAGGCATGCCGCCCGGGCGCGCTCCATAGACTGATGGCATAGGCACCGCCGCGCGTGCGGCCCGTGTCAGCCACGGTTCATCGCCTCCAGACCTGACGCACCAGCACGGTGCGTCGGCGGTTGCATTCCGGTTACAGCGGCAGCGCGATCTGCAGCGGATCGATGCGGCCTTCGCCGCGCATGATCTTCTTGAACTCGGGGCGGCTGACCGACACGTAGCGCTCGTTGCCGCCGATCTCCACCTGCGGGCCGTCCTGCACCGCGTGGCCGTTCTCGTCCACGCGCACGGTCATCGTCGCCTTGCTGCCGGTGTGGCAGATGGTCTTGATCTCCTGCAGTTCGTCGGCCCAGGCCAGCAGGTACTGGCTGCCCTCGAACAGTTCGCCGCGGAAATCGGTGCGCAGGCCGTAGCACAGTACCGGGATGCGCAGCCGGTCGACCACTTCGCTGAGCTGCCAGACCTGGGCGCGGCTGAGGAACTGGGCCTCGTCCACCAGCACGCAATGCAGCGGCCCGTGGTTGGCGATATCGGCCTCGATGGTGGCCAGCAGATCGGTCTCGGCGACGAAGGGCATGCCGTCGGCGCGCAGGCCGATGCGCGAGGCGACCACGCCGCTGCCGGCGCGGTGGTCCAGCCGCGGCGTCAGGATCGCCGTGCGCATGCCGCGCTCGCGATAGTTGTGCGCCGACTGCAGCAGCGTGGTGGTCTTGCCGGCGTTCATCGCCGAATAGTAGAAATACAGTTTCGCCATGCCGCAGATTCTAGCGCGGCGGCCGCGCGCCCCGGCCTTCGTCGGCCGGATCGCGAACGGGTTCAGCGCCGGCGCGACGGCCGGGCGTCGGTGCCGGCCGGCGCCCGGTACAATGCGCGGCCAAGGGAAGTCTTCATGCACGGTCTCAATCCTCCCCAACGCGCCGCGGTCCTGCATTGCGAGGGTCCGTTGCTGGTGCTGGCCGGCGCCGGCAGCGGCAAGACCCGCGTGATCGTGGAAAAGATCGCGCACCTGATCGCCAGTGGCCGCTACCCGGCCAAGCGCATCGCCGCGATCACCTTCACCAACAAGTCGGCCAAGGAAATGCGCGAGCGCGTGGCCAAGCGCATCCGCAGCGAGGCCGCCGACGGTCTGACCATCTGCACCTTCCACGCCCTGGGGCTGAAGTTCCTGCAGATCGAACACGCCGCGGTGGGCCTGAAGCGCGGCTTCTCGATCTTCGACGCCGACGATGCCGCCGCGCAGATCAAGGACCTGATGCCCGGCGCCAAGCCCGATGCGATCGAGGACGCCAAGAACCTGATCTCGCGCGCCAAGAACGCCGGGCTGTCGCCGGAGCAGGCGATGGCGGCCGCGCGCAGTAACCGCGAGCAGGAAGCGGCCAGCCTGTACGAGCGCTACCAGGCGCGGCTGAGTACCTTCAACGCAGTGGACTTCGACGACCTGATCCGCCTGCCGGTGCAGGTGCTGGAGGAGAATGAGGACATCGTGATGGCCTGGCGCGAACGCATCGGCTACCTGCTGGTGGACGAGAGCCAGGACACCAACGACGCGCAGTACCGGCTGCTGAAGATGCTGGCCGGCCCGCGCGGCAACTTCACCTGCGTGGGCGACGACGACCAGAGCATCTACGCCTGGCGCGGCGCCAACCCGGAAAACCTGATGCAGATGGGCCGCGACTACCCGGCCCTGCAGATCATCAAGCTGGAGCAGAACTACCGCTGCTCCAACCGCGTGCTGCGCGCGGCCAATGCCCTGATCGCGCACAACCCGCACGAGCACCTGAAGACGCTGTGGAGCGACCAGGCCGACGGCGAGCGCATTCGCGTGTGGGAGTGCCGCGACAGCGAGCACGAGGCGGAAAAAGTCGCCGCCGAGATCGCCTACCTGGGCACCGCCAAGCAGGTGCCGTGGAGCGACTTCTGCATCCTGTTCCGCGGCAACTTCCAGTCGCGGCCGCTGGAAAAAGCGCTGCAGATGGCCAGCGTGCCGTACCACATCACCGGCGGCACCGCGTTCCTGGAGCGGCAGGAGGTCAAGGACGTGCTGTCCTGGCTGCGCCTGCTGGTCAATCCCGACGACGACGCGGCGTTCCTGCGCGCGGTGCAGGCGCCCAAGCGCGAGGTCGGCGCGACCTCGCTGGCCAAGCTGGCCGAACTGGCCTCGGCCAAGCATCTGCCGATGTCGCGCGCGGCCGAGTCGGTGGGTGCGTTGCAGCAGTTGCCGCCACGCGCGGCCAACGGCCTGAGCGACTTCGTCGACATCCTGCACGAACTGCGCGCGGCCTCGACCACGCTGTCCTCGGCCGACGTGGTGCGCCAACTGGCCGAGCAGTCGGGGCTGATCCGCGAACTGCGCAGCCAGTGCAAGGACGAAGCGAGTTTCCAGCGCCGCCGCGGCAACCTGGAGGAACTGGCCAAGTGGTTCGAAGGCGGCCCGCGCGGCGCCACCGTCGGCGACCTGGCCGCGCAGTTGGCGCTGCTGTCGCGCAACGATAAGGACGACGGCGGCAACCAGGTGCGGATGATGACCATGCACGCGTCCAAGGGCCTGGAGTTCCGCTACGTGTTCATCGTCGGCTGCGAGGACGGCGTGCTGCCGCACGAGGTCAGCCTGGAAGAAGGCAACCTGCAGGAAGAGCGGCGCCTGCTGTACGTGGGCATCACCCGCGCCAAGGAGCAGCTGTGGATGAGCTACAGCAAGCTCACCCGCAAGTTCGGCGAGCACATCCGGCTCAAGCCCAGCCGCTTCTTCGACGAGATCCCGGCCGAGGAAATGCAGCGCGATGGCGCCGACCCGGTGGCCGACGCCGCGCGCAAGAAGGAGCGCGCCAATGCGGGGCTGGCGGCGATCCAGGCGTTGTTCGATTGAGAGCCGGGATTGGGGAATCGGGATTGGGGATTCGTAACGCGGGGTGCATTGCGCTGCGGGTGGTGAGGCTTGGGTTTAGTGCGTGTAGTGCGTGGACTTGTCGCTGTTCCTTCTCTCTGCGGGAGAAGGTGCCCCGCAGGGGCGGATGAGGGTCGGGCGCAGCCTCGTGCACTCACACTGCGCGAGTCGCTTCGCGCCGTACCCTCTCCCCAACCCCTCTCCCGGAGGCAGAGGGGCTAGTGGGCTGTTCCTTCTCCCGGCGGGAGAAGGTGCCCCGTAGGGGCGGATGAGGGTCCGGGCGCAGCCTCGTTGACCCACACTCTGCGGGTCGCTTCGCGCCGTACCCTCACCCCAGACCCTCTCCCGGAGGCAGAGGGCTAGTCGGCTGTTCCTTCTCCCTGTGGGAGAAGGTGCCCCGAAGGGGCGGATGAGGGTGCGGGCGAAGCCTCGTGGACCCACACTCTGCGGGTCGCTTCGCGCCGTACCCTCACCCTAACCCCTCTCCCGGGGGGAGAGGGGCTTGATCGCGGGCGCTCGCATACTGTCCGTTGTGTGCAGGGTTGGAGGCCTCCGGCCAGGCGCGTTCTCCTCTGCGCTGTGATTGCTGGTTCCTTTCATTGCGGCAGAAACACGCGCGGCTCCTGCCGAGGCGTGCGGAGCATATAGCCAATGCACTGTGGGAGGGACTTCAGTCCCGACGCATTGCGGTGTGCCGAAGCCAGTGGCGCCGCGCATCGCGGCAGCAGCCATCTCCATAAACGAGAACGGGCCGCTAAGCGGCCCGTTCCCGCTCGACGGCGCTGGCGCTTACGCCGACAAGTGCTCGATCGCCGCGACGCTGCCGAGGCGATCGCCCAGGCGCTTGAGCAGGGCCAGGCGATTGCGACGCAGCGCCAGGTCGTCGGCGTTGACCATCACGCCGTCGAAGAACGCGTCCACCTGCGGGCGCAGCCGCGCCAGGAAATTCAGCACGGTGACGTAGTCGTGCTGGCGCAGCGCGCCGTCGGTCTCGGCGATCGCCGCTTCCACCGCTTCGGCCAGCGCGCGCTCGGCCGGCTCGCGCAGCAGGCCCGCGTCGACCTGCGCCGGAATCTCGCCCTCGGCCTTGCGCAGGATGTTGCGGATGCGCTTGTTGGCCGCGGCCAGCGCCTCGGCCTCCGGCAACGCGGCGAAGGTGCCGATCGCGTCGATGCGGCGGTCGAAGTCGTAGAGCGAGCCGAGCGCCGCGGTCGCGGTTGAAACCGCTCCTACGGGCGCCGCCGTGTCCTTCGTAGGAGCGGCTTCAGCCGCGACCGAGAACAGCGCGGCTACTGCGTTGAACTGCGTTGCCGGCACGCCCTTGTCGGCGTAGTAGCCGCGCAGGCGGTCGAGGATGAAGTCGAACAGTTCGGCCACCATCGGCGCCGCATCCAGTGTTGCGGCTGTCTGGCCGTGCTCGGCAAAGTGAGACTTCAGAACGTCGGCGACGAAACCGCCGCTCGCGGAGGCGGTGGCAGCCGGGTTTGTGGCGGGCTGCCTCCCCGCTGCTTCCTTCTTCGGAGTGGTGGCGGCGACAGCGAGGAGCGCCTGCAGCGTAGCGGCGGCAAGCAAATTGCGCAGATTCACATCAAACCCACTCTCAATCACCGTCCGCGCCAACCCCAGCGCATTGCGCCGCAGCGCGAACGGATCCTTGTTGCCGGTCGGCTTCAACCCCGCGGCGAAGCCACCGGCCAGCGTGTCCAGGCGTTCGGCGATCGCCAGCACCTTGCCCAGCGGCGACAGCGCGATGTCGTCGCCGGCGAAACGCGGCTGGTAGGCCTCGTCGATCGCCAGGGCGATTTCGCTCGGTTCGCCGGCGGCGAGCGCGTAGTGGCGGCCGGCGATGCCCTGCAGTTCCGGGAATTCGTTGACCATGCGCGACTGCAGGTCGTTCTTGCTGAGTTCGGCGGCGCGGCGCGCCTGCGCCGGGTCCACGCCGACCTGCGCGGCGATCGCCTCGGCCAGCGCGGCCACGCGCTGCACCTTGTCGGCGATGCTGCCGAGCTTGGCCTGGTAGGTGACGCTGGCCAGGCCGGCGCCCATCGCCTCCAGGCCCTGCTTGAGGTCTTCGTCGAAGAAGAACTTGGCGTCGGCGAAGCGCGGGCGGATCACCCGCTCGTAGCCCTTGGCCACTTCGGCGACGTCGCGCGAGACGATGTTGGCGATGCCGATGAAATGCTCGGTGAGCTTGCCGCCGGCATCCAGCACCGGGAAGAACTTCTGGTTGCTCTCCATGGTCTCGATCAACGCTTCCTGCGGCACCGCCAGGAACGCCGGTTCGAACTTGCACAGCACTGCCGACGGCCATTCGACCAGGTTCACCACCTGCTCCAGGTTGTCCTCGGCGATGCGCGCGCTGCCACCGGCCTCACGCGCTGCCTGTTCGACCTCGGCGACGATGCGCGCGCGGCGCACGTCCGGGTCCACCAGCACCTGCGCGGCCTGCAGCGCGGCCACGTAGTCGCCCGGCTGCGCCAGCGGTACTGGCGCGTCGTGCAGGAAGCGATGGCCGCGGCTGTCGCGGCCGGCCTGCACGCCGAACAGCGGCATCGGCACCACCTCGCTGCCGAACAGCAGCACCAGCCACTGCACCGGCCGCGCGAAGCCGTAGTCGTGATCGCCCCAGCGCATCGGCTTGGGGATCGGCATCGCCGCGATCGCCTCGCGCAGGATCTCCGGCAGCAGCGTCGCGGTGCGCGCGCCCGGGTTCACCGCGCGGTGCACGAAGCGTTCGCCCTTGGCATCGCTGGTGCGCTCCAGCGCGGTCCAGTCGATCCCGGCCTTGGCGGCGAACCCCTGCAGCGCCTTGGTCGGCTGGCCGTCGGCGTCCAGCGCGATGTTGAGGTAGGGGCCGAGCACTTCCGCGCGCTGCTCCGGTTGCTCGACGGCCACGCCCGGCAGCAGCACCGCCAGCCGGCGCGGCGTGGACAGCGGTTTGGCGTCGCCACGCTCGACCGCGATGCCGCGCTTCTCCAGCCCGGCGATGACGCCGTCGAACAGCGCCTGGGCCAGGCCCGGCAATGCCTTGACCGGCAGTTCCTCGGTGCCCAGTTCGATCAGCAGGGGAAGGTGTTGGCTCATGTGTCAGACCTTGCTTAGCGGTTCCTTCTCCCTGCGGGAGAAGGTGCCCCGAAGGGGCGGATGAGGGTGCGGGCGCCTGGGGAGTCGGAGCAGCCGGCCGTGCGTGCCGGCGTACCCTCACCCCAACCCCTCTCTCCCGCGGGGACTTCCTTCGGTCGCCGGCGGGAGAGGGGCTTGCATCACTTCTTGACGCCGGGGAAGCCCAGCTTCTCGCGCTGCGCGTAGTAGGCCTTGGCCACCGCCTGCGCCAGCGCGCGCACGCGCAGGATGTAGCGCTGGCGCTCGGTCACCGAGATCGCGCGGCGTGCGTCGAGCAGATTGAAGGCGTGGCTGGCCTTGGTCACCTGCTCGTACGCCGGCAGCGGCAGGCCGACTTCGACCAGCGCCTGCGCTTCCTGCTCGCAGGCGTCGAAGCGGTGGAACAGCTCGGCCACGTTGGCGTGTTCGAAGTTGTACGCGCTCTGCTCCACCTCGTTCTGGTGGTAGACGTCGCCGTAGGTGACCGGGCTGCCGTCGGGGCCGTAGGTCCACACCAGGTCGTAGACGTTGTCGCAGTTCTGCAGGTACATGCACAGGCGCTCGAGCCCGTAGGTGATCTCGCCCAGCACCGGCTTGCACTCCAGGCCGCCGGCCTGCTGAAAGTAGGTGAACTGGGTGACTTCCATGCCGTTGAGCCACACTTCCCAGCCCAGGCCCCAGGCGCCGAGCGTCGGCGATTCCCAGTTGTCCTCGACGAAGCGCAGGTCGTGCACCAGCGGATCGATGCCCAGCGCCTTGAGCGAATCCAGGTACAGCTGCTGGATGTTGTCCGGGTTCGGCTTCATCGCCACCTGGTACTGGTAGTAGCGCTGCAGGCGGTTCGGGTTCTCGCCGTAGCGGCCGTCGGTGGGACGGCGGCTCGGTTGCACGTAGGCCGCGTTCCACGGCTCCGGCCCGAGCGCGCGCAGGAACGTGGCCGGATGGAAGGTGCCGGCGCCCACTTCCAGGTCCAGCGGTTGGATCAGCACGCAGCCGTGCTGCGCCCAGAACTGGTTGAGGGTCTGGATCAGACCCTGGAACGTGATCGGAACGGACCGGGAAACGGACATCTCGCAGGGGGCCGGTTGAGGGGTGCGCTAGTATAGCGACCGACTCGCGGGGACTTCCGCGCACCGGACCTGGACCATGGATTCGCGCCCTGCCGCGCCGCCCGCGTCGTTGCCCGCCGAGCCCGCCGTCGCCTTGCCGCCGGGCCGGCTGAGCTTCGAGCGCGTGGCCGCCGCGCTGCTCGCCGACGGCCTGGTCGCACCGGCCGAACGCGGCCGCGTGCAGTTCTCGGCGCAGACCGCGCGCACCGTCAGCGACGTGCATCCGCTGGTGCTGCTGTCCAACCTGAAACTGGCCGCGACCCGCCCGCCGGGCAGCGAGCTGAGCCTGGAGCGGCTGACCGAATGGCTGGCGCAGCGTTGTGGCTTGCGCTACCTGCGCATCGATCCGACCCGGGTCGACGTGGCCGCGGTCACCGGCGTGGTCTCGCACGCCTACGCGCGCCGCCATCGCATCCTGCCGCTCGCGCTGCAGCCCGAGCGCCTGCTGGTGGCGACCAGCGAACCGCTGGCGCTGGACTGGCTCGGCGACGTGCAGCACCTGGCGCGGCGCCGCATCGAAGTGGTGGTGGTCAACCCGCTGGACCTGCATCGCTACACGATGGAGTTCTTCGGCGTGACCCGCTCGGTGCGCGGCGCCAAGGACGGGCGCACCGAGCAGAGCAGCGGCCTGCCCAGCTTCGAGCAACTGGTGGAACTGGGCCGCGGCGGCGACGTCAACGCCGACGACCACCACATCGTGCACATCGTCGACTGGCTGCTGCAGTACGCCTACGAACAGCGCGCCAGCGACATCCACCTGGAGCCGCGGCGCGAGGCCGGGCGCATGCGCTTCCGCATCGACGGCGTGCTGCACAAGGTGCTGGAAGTGCCGCCGGCGGTGATGACCGCCATCGTCAGCCGCATCAAGGTGCTCGGGCGCATGGACCTGGCCGAGCGGCGGCGGCCGCAGGACGGGCGCATCAAGACCCGCTCGCCGGGCGGGCGCGAGACCGAGATGCGCCTGTCGACCATGCCCACCGCCTTCGGCGAGAAGTGCGTGATGCGCATCTTCGACCCGGACGCCGCGTTCAAGAGCGTGGACCAGCTCGGCTTCAGCGCGCAGGAAGCGGCCGGCTGGAACGCGCTGGTGGAACGCCCGCACGGCATCGTGCTGGTCACCGGCCCCACCGGCTCGGGCAAGACCACCACGCTGTACTCCACGCTCAAGCGCCTGGCCACGCCGGACGTGAACGTGTGCAGCGTGGAGGACCCGATCGAGATGATCGCCACCGAATTCAACCAGATGCAGGTGCAGCCGAACATCGACCTGGACTTCGCCAGCGGCGTGCGCACCCTGCTGCGGCAGGACCCGGACATCATCATGATCGGCGAAATCCGCGACCTGGAAACCGCGCAGATGGCGGTGCAGGCCTCGCTGACCGGACACCTGGTGCTGTCGACCCTGCATACCAACGACGCGCCGTCGGCGATCACCCGCCTGCTCGACCTGGGCGTGCCGCACTACCTGGTCGCCTCCACCCTCAACGGCGTGCTGGCGCAGCGCCTGGTGCGCACCCTGTGCGGCCACTGCAAGCGCCCGCACGCGCTGGAGCCGCATGAGTGGGACGCGTTGCGCGAACCGGGCGAGGCCTTGCCCGAGCCGCTGCAGCCCTACGCCCCGGTCGGCTGCCTGGAGTGCCGCCGCACCGGTTACCTGGGCCGGGTCGGCCTGTACGAACTGCTGCCGGTGACCCCGCGCCTGCGTACCCTGATCCGCGCCGACATGGACCTGGCCGGCTTCAGCCGCGCCGCCCAGGACGAGGGCGTGCGCACGCTGCGCCGCGCCGGCCTGGAAAAGGTGGCCGCCGGACTGACCACCATCGAAGAAGTGCTGTCGGTGCTGCCGCCGCGGGAGTGAGCGGGCGGGAGGCGCGGTTGGCGTTGGTCTCTTCGTGCGGCGGCTGCGCGCCCGATGTCGCTTGCGGAGGCGTCTCACTGCGCGCCGGACGCGCTTCTGCCGATCCCCCATCCCGACGCTCCCATCCCAGTTCCATCATCGCGATGGCTGGCGCACCTGTAGCAGCGGCTTCAGTCGCGACCAAGCGTTCCCGGGAATGCCCATCGCGGCTGAAGCCGCTCCTACGGGATCACGGTGTGTCCCGCCAAGCCACACAACAGGCAATGATGCGCGCCGCCCTCGCGTCGGACGAGGGGGCCGGACGCAGCGCCGCGATCCGTGCCGTGGCTATGGCTTCCTGGCGAGCGGCGTGAGGCCGCTTTCCGCGATCGCCTTCGCGGCCGCCGGGGACGCCAGGTACTCCAGCAGCGCCTGCGCCGCCTGCGGCTGCGTGCTGGCGGTGGCGACGGCGCCGGAATACAGCGTCATCTGCTGTGCCTGCTTGGGGATCAGGCCGACGATGGCGATGCCGGGGACCGGCTTGAGTTCGCTCAATTGCTGGAAGCCGAGTTGCGCCTCGCCACGCGCGACCACCGCGCCGACCGGCTCGGCGGGAATCATCCGTGCCTTGGCGGCGAAACCGTCGCCGAGCCGCATCCGCGGGAACAGCGTGCGCGACAGGTAGACGCCGCTGGCGCTGTCGGAATAGGCCACCGAGCGGCTGTCCAGCAGGGTCTTGCGGAAGGCGTCCATGGTGGAGATGTCCGGCTTGGGCGCGCCCTGCTTGACCGCCATGGCGATGTAGGACTCGCCCAGGTCCACGCGGCTGGCGGGGCGCGCCTGGCCGCTGGCAAGGAGCTTGTCGAGCGCCGCACCGACCATCAGCAGCACGTCCGCCGGCTCGTGGCGGGCGAGGCGGTTGGGGATCGCCTGCGGGGTGTCGCCCATCGACGGCGCCGCCTCGATGTGCAGTTTTACGCCCGTGGCCCGCTCGTACTCGGGCGCGACGGCGCGGATCGCGCCCATGATGCCGCCGGAACTGAGGACGGTCAGCGTCGAGGGCGGGGCGGGGCGGCTCGCTTCCGGCGCCGCCGCCGATGCGGACGCGGATGCGAGCAGCAGCACGGCCAGGGTCAAGGGGATCAGGGAACGACGCATTGCACACCTGCCAGGGGGAAAACGGCGACAGCCTGCGCGATCCGCGCTGAAGCGGAGGAGAAGCCGCCAGCGCGCGCGGGTCATGCCAGTGCGCCTGCGCGCCACTGCGACGGCGCCATTCCACGGGCCTGGGGCACGTCGCCGCATCCCCTTGCTCGCAGTTATATGCTTATGCCATCCGCATCACCGGCGCTTGCAAAAAGCCGCGCGCCGCCGTCTAGAATCCCACCATGCCGTTGGCTTCTTCCGCCCGTCGCCGTGCTGCGCCCTTCCTGATCCTCGAGACCGGTGAACCGGTGGCGACGATGCGGCGCTACGGACGCTTCCCGCACTGGATCCGGGTCGCCGCCGGCCTGGCCGAGCGCGACACGGTGGTGGCCAATGTCGCCGCCGGGGAAGCCTTGCCGGCGCGGGGCGACTTCGCCGGGGTCATCGTCACCGGCTCGGCGGCGTTCGTCACCGACCGGGCCGACTGGAGCGAGCGCTCGGCAAGCTGGCTGCGCGAGGCCGCCGAGGACGGCACGCCGCTGCTGGGCATCTGCTACGGCCACCAGCTGCTGGCGCACGCGCTGGGCGGGGAGGTGGCCTACAACCCGGCCGGGCGCGAATCGGGCACCGTGCACATCGAACTGCATCCGCCCGCGGCCGAGGATCCGCTGTTCGCCGGCCTGCCGGCGCGCTTCCCCGCGCATGCCACGCATCTGCAGACGGTGCTGCGCGCGCCGGCCGGCGCCACGGTGCTGGCGCGCTCGGCGCAGGACCAGTGCCACGCCTTCCGCTGGGGCGAGGCGACCTGGGGCCTGCAGTTCCATCCGGAGTTCGCCACCCACCACATGCGCGGCTACGTGCAGGCGCGTGCCGACTGTCTACGCAGCGCCGGACGCTGCGCCCGTACCATCGCCCGCGAGGTCAGCGCCGCACCGCTGGCACGCAAACTGTTGCGGCGCTTCGTTCAGCACGCACGCGGGCAGCACAGCAGCGGCCAGGCAAAACCGCGATAATCTGTGCAGTCGCCGCGCTGTACGGCGTCCCCCACTTCGGATTGGCAATGATCGAGATTCGCAAGCTGCCGGCCTCGGCCGGCGCGGAATGGCTGTTGGCCGGCATGTCCCTGCTGCGACGGGCGCCATGGGCGCTGGGCCGGCTGGGACTGATCTGGGGGCTGACGGCGCTGATCGCCCTGTTCCTGGGCGTGCTCAACCCGACCCTGGGCATGCTGGCGCAACTGCTGATGGGCCTGGCCGGGCCGCTGCTGTTCGGCGGGCTGGTGTGGGCCGTGCGCGAGGTCGACCAGGGCCGCAGTGCCGAGCCGGCGCACCTGCTGCAGGGCCTGCAGGGCGGCCGCACGCCGAACCTGCTGGTGGCGCTGTTGCCGCAGGTGGTGGTCGGACTGGCGCTGGCCCTGCTGGCGGTGGTGGTGATCGGCCCGGACGGGTGGATGCAGTTGACCACGGTGATGAACAAGCTCAACGAGCTGGGCCAGTCCGGCGCGCAGCCGGATCCGCTGCAGGTGGAGCAACTGGTCGCGACCCTGCCGGCGCTGCGCATCCTGCTGTGGCTGATGCTGGTGGCGGTCGGGTTCGTGGCCGTGGCGCTGACCCTGTTCCTGTTCGCGCCGCAGGTGATGTTCGACGGCCGCAACGGCATCGCCGCCATCGGTCACGGCCTGCGCGCCTGCCTGCACAACCTGCCGGCGATGCTGGTGTTCTTCGTCCTCGCCTTCCTGGCCATGTTCGCGTTCTACTTCGCGCTGACCGTGGTGATGCTGGTGCTGCAGTTCCTCGTCGGCACCGCGGTGGCGGCGCTGGTCGCGCAGTTGCTGCTGATGGCGCTGTTGATGCCGGTGCTGGCCGGGATCGTGTATGCGGCCTGGAAGCAGATGTTCGTGCACGCCGGCGATGCGGCGGCCGTGGCGCCGCCACCGAACGTCATCGAAGCCTGATCGCGGCAGCTCAGCGACGGCCGCTGCCGTCGCCGGGAGCGCTCTGGGCCGCCCGTGGCATCGCCTCCAGTTCGTCGATCACCCGCCTGGGCGCGCGTAGGCGGATCCGCACCGGGAACGATTCGTACACCACGACGCCCTCCACCACGCCCCGCTCCTTCAGCTCCATGACCCTGGCCAGCACAGGGTCCGGGGATTGCGCGCTGCCGACAATCAGCGCGGACTCCAGCGGCTCGCGATTCGCGGCCGGCCCGCTGCCGAGGCTGCAGCCCGCCAGCAGGACCAGCGTCGCGGCAAGCATCCGTCTCATCTGCAATTCCTCTCGCATCGTCGGTTCGGCGTAAGCCGTGGTGCGCAGTCCTCCGCAGCACCACGGCGATGGCACTCAGGATCGGGATCGGGCGCTCGTCACGGGTTGTCGGCGATCCAGTTCTGCAGCGTGTTGAAGACGGTGCTGGTCAGCCGCGTCCCGCAGTTTTGGCTCGACGAGCCGGTGGTGTGGACGCCGCGGACCACGTAGCCGCTGTCGTAGATGCCGCTTCCGCTGTTGCCGCCGCTGGTGTCGATGGTGTAGCAGAGCCTGTAGGAGCCGCTGGTCGAGACACCGCCGGACGCACTCCACATCGTTCCGAATGGCTTGTCGCCCGGGTATCCGGTGATGGTATGGGTGCCTCCGGAGTAGGTGCCCCAGCCTGCATTCCCGCCATGGGGAGCAGTGCTCAGGACGATCAGCGCATAGTCGTAGTTGCTGTCGCCGTTGTTGAGCCACGCCGTCGTGGTGATGGCACGCGCCCACGTCGCCGTTCCCCACGGCTGGTAGCTGCCGTTCTGGGCCACGGTGAAGTCGAGGCTGGAATACCAATTGCCAGCGCCGTCGGACACGCAGTGGCCGGCGGTCAGGACGTGCTTGGGTCCGATCAGCGTTCCCGTGCAGCCGATGCCTATGCGCCCGATGTGCCAGTACGGCGCGTTGGTGGTGGTGGTCACCTGGACCCGTTCGTCGGTCCCGATCACCACGTTGGGGACGGCGCGGCCGGCACCATCGCCGGTGGGACGCGTCGGTGGCGTGCCGGGTACGGAGTGCGGCAGGCGGCCGAGCAGTTCCATCGCCTTGATCGCCTCCTCGAAGAGCGCCACGTCCTCCGCGCTTGCCGACGAGACGTATTGGTCGCCATTGCGGGTGACCATCACCGCGCTCAGGCCGGCGGCTTTCTGTTGCGGACTCTGCAAGCGCGTGTCCGCCGGGGTGGCCGTCTCCGCGTACACGCCGGTCACCAGATTGTCGCCGTTGATGAACTTCGCTTTCCCGCCCTGTTTCTGGAACGATGGCGTACCTGCGACCGCCGCGGTCGCCGCTGTCGATACCAGCAAGGTAAATCCCAGTGCAGCCAGACGTTTCATGACGTACTCCTTGGTCATTGGGATACTGCTTCATTGCGAGCGATGCCGGTCGTGAGCGACGTCCTGCGCTCTGCCGGCTTGCCTGTCCGTCAGGGACAGGAGGGGGCGGCGGCGCGAGTGCCACCGCCATGAAGACGGTCTTCCATGGCCGTGTCGGCAGGGCCGGGTGCGGCCCGGTGCCGATGCTGCTGTGATCGGATACGGCTCCGGCGCCGTGTGCGCGGATCGCGCGATCCGGCGCCGGCCACGAGCCGACAACACATCTCTCTACTCAGGCGCGGCGTTGGCCAAATGGCAGGGAATGGCGCGCCGCAACGCGGCCCACGCCGCGCTGTGGAAGCGCATCGCACTGCTGGATTCCTAGATCGCGTCGTCGCGCAAGCGACAGCACCCGCGCACGGGCGATCAGCATGCGCTCAAGGGAATGGTCTTGGTCCTGTGCACCGGCAGTCATTCGCACGCGGTACCTTCCTTGGGTTTATTCGCGGCCCTCAGGGGGCATCCGTTGCTGTTTCGCAATGACGGCGCAGTTGCCCGTGGGGACTTTATACGTCAGCCACTGCGGGTCGTGCCGTAGTTTGCATCCCAGATCACCGCACCGGGTTGGGCGGTCGGACTGCAGCTGCGGTTACTGCGTGCGCGCCTGGCTTGACACCAGCCAGCTCGACGCCACGATGCCCAGTTCGTACAGCAGGCACATCGGGATCGCCAGCATCAGCTGCGACACCACGTCCGGCGGGGTCAGCACGGCGGCCAGCACAAAAATACCGACCACCGCGTAACCGCGGCCCTCGCGCAGTTGCTGCGGGGTCACCCAGCCGAGCAGGGCCAGGATCACCAGTGCCACCGGTAGTTCGAAGCTGGCGCCGAAGGCGAAGAAGATCGCCAGGACGAAATCCAGGTAGGCGCCGGCATCGGGGGTGAGCTGGATCACGTCCGGCTTGAACGTGGTCAGGAAGTGGAACACCGCCGGCAGCACCAGGAAATAGGCGAAGCCGCAACCGAGGTAGAACAGCAGCACCGCCGAGGCCAGCAGCGGCAGCGCCAGGCGCTTCTCGCGCTGGTACAGGCCGGGGGCGACGAAGGCCCAGGCCTGGTACAGCAGCCACGGCGCGGACACGAACAGGGCCAGGAAGAATGCCAGCTTGAGCGGGGCGATGACCGCGCCGGCCGGGTGCGTGGCGATCACGCTCTGGCCCACCGGCAACTGCGCCAGCATCGGCTCGGCCAGCCAGGAGTACAGGCGCTTGGAGAAGGGCAGCAGCGCCACCACCACCACGCCCAGGCCGATCAGCGCGCGCATCAGCCGCGCGCGCAGCTCGATCAGGTGTTCGATCAGGCTGCTCTCGGCTTCGACGTTCATCGCGGCGCCTCCGGATCACGGGAGGGCGGCTGGCCGGTATGCGCGGTCGCCGCGCCGGGTGCCGGATGCGGCGCGGCTGCGCCGCGCGCGGCGGCCGGCAGCACGGACGCTGCGGGAGTCGTCGAGGCCGTCGGCGGGGGCGTGGCCGTGTCGGCAACGTACGGCGTCGAGGCGTCGGTCGAGGTGGCCGCCGCGGTCGGCGCGACGGTCGGCGCGTTGTCCGCAGGCGCTACCGGCGGGTTCGGATCGATCTCGCGGCGCAGTGCCTCGGTCTGCCGGTGCAGTTCCTCGCTGCCGTCGCGAAACTGGGTCTCGGCCTGGCGCAGCGAACTCTGCACGTCGTGCAGGCTGCGCTTGAGTTCCTCGGCTTCCAGTTCGCGTTCCAGTTCCTGCTTCACCGAGTCCCACTGCGCGCGGGCGCGACGCACCCACAACCCGGCAAAGCGCGCCGCCTTGGGCAGGCGCTCGGGGCCGAGCACCACCAGGGCCACCACCGCGATCACCAGCAGTTCGCTGAATCCGATATCGAACACGCCGGCGGGGTCCCGTCAGTGAGAGTCGCGGTCGCGCTCGGCCTGGGTCTGGCGGGACGGCTCGCTGCTGCTGCGCGTCTCGTCGCCGAGCTGGCCGGCCGGCTTGTCCTCGTCGCGCATGCCTTTCTTGAACTCTTTGACCGCGTTGCCCAGATCCTTGGCGCCGCTCGTCAGCCGCTTGGTGCCGAACACCAGCAGCACGATCACCAGCACCACCAGCCAGTGCCAGATGCTAAGACTGCCCATGATCCGCTCGCAGAAAAGTCGTAAGGAACCCGCAGGATAACGCACCGCGCCGCGCCGCGTTACCTCTCGCGGCCATGCAGGCGCGCCTGCAGGCCGGGACGGACAGGTGACGTTGGGAACAACGCTCAGCGATCGCCGTCGAGCTTCTCGGTGCGGATCTCGCCGTCGGACACCGGCTGGAAGCCCTGCTGCGCCGGTGGCGTCTGGCCCTGCAGGGGCACGGTGCTGGCGGCGGCGTCGGGCGCGGCGGTCGGTTCGGGCGAGGGCTGCGGCGCCGGCATGGCCGGTGCCGGGGCGGCGCCCGGGTTGCCGTTGCTGTCGGTGCCGCGGCTCTGCCGCGCGGCGTAGGTGGCTTCCTCGAGCTTGTCGCGGAAGGCGACGATGTCGTTGGACGGCCGGTTCGTGGTGCGGCCCTCGAAGATCATCCGCGGCGTGGTGTTGCTGCCGTAGGCATTGAGGTCGGCGGCATCGTCGATCTGCAGCGCCGCACCGTCCAGGGCGACGCCGGCGAACAGGCCGCGGGCGCGCGACCACGACCAGATCTCGGCCTTGAGCTGGCCGTCGGTGGCGGCGGCGGCGTTGCGCCCCACCGGGCCGGCGGCGACGCCGGCATCGGCGCCGAGGGTGAACTTGCCGTTGACGATGTTGTCCAGGCTGCGGTCGTTGCGGAACACCAGCACCACGTCGGAGGACTGCACGCCGACCTGGAAGCCGATGCTGCCGCCGGTGAGCTTGACGAACACCGGGTTGGACCAGGTGCCATCGGGGCGCTTGACCGACATCAGGCCGTGGCCGCGACGCCCGCCGATCACCAGCCCGGCCTTGAGCGTATCCGGGATCACCACGATGGCGCGGCCCTCGTCGAGCAGCTTGTCGGGGATGGCCTGCTCGGGAATCTTCTGGATGTCGGTCAGCACGCGCAGCGCGTTGCGGGCGCGCTCGTCCTCTTCCGGGCCGGCCACGGCGTGGCCGACGAACAGCAGGGTGCTCAACAACAGGGCGAGGCGCGGCAGGAGGGGCATGGCGGGCTCCGAAGTAGGTCCGCAGCAAGATACTGCAAGCGCTTGAACTTAGTCACAGGGCAATGAATCGGCAATGAGTGGTGCCGGGCTGCGCGCAGGCGCCATCGATCGCCGCGATCGAGCGAATCGACACGCCGTGGCGTGCGCGCTCTGCCACAATGCGCGCATGTCCGACGCACCCGAGACCGCCATCCTGGTGGTGAATCTAGGCACGCCCGAGGCGCCGACCGCGCCTGCGGTCGCCCGTTATCTGGCCGAGTTCCTCGGCGACAAGCGCGTGGTCGCGATCCCGCGGCTGTTCTGGTGGCCGCTGCTGCACTGGGTGATCCTGCCGCGGCGCTCGCCGAAGTCGGCGGAGAAGTACGCGCAGGTGTGGCTGGCGGACGGTTCGCCGCTGGCGGTGTATACCCGGCGCCTGGCCGAGGGTATGCAGCGCGAACTGCCCGGCCACCGCGTGGCCTGGGCGATGCGCTACGGCGCGCCGGCGCTGGCGCCGGCCCTGGATGCGCTGCGCGAGGCGGGCGTGCGCCGGATCGTGGTGCTGCCGCTGTACCCGCAGTATTCGACCACCACCACCGCCTCGATCGAGGACGTGGTGCGCGCCTGGCAGGCGCGCCATCCGCAGCTGCCGGTGCACCTGATCGAGGACTACCCGACCGATCCGGCCTGGGTCGCCGCGGTGGCGGACAGCGTGCGGGCGCACTGGGCGCAGCACGGCCGCGGCGAGCGCCTGTTCTTCTCCTTCCACGGCCTGCCGCAGCGCGTGGCCAACAACGGCGATCCCTACCCGCAGCGCTGCGAAGCCAGCGCGCAGGCGATCGCCGCCGCGCTGGGCCTGGAGGCCGGGCAATGGGAGCTGGGCTACCAGTCGCGCTTCGGTGCCGAGCGCTGGCTGCGCCCGTATGCCGAACCGCGGCTGTGGGAGCTGGCCGGGCAGGGGGTCAAGCAGGTGGACGTGATCTGTCCCGGATTTGCCACCGATTGCCTGGAAACCCTGGAAGAAGTGGCGATGGGCTTCGTCGAGACCTGCGCCGAACGCGGCATGCAGGTGCGCTACATCCCCTGCCTCAACGACGCCCCGGCGCACGCGCGCGCGCTGGCGCAGCTGGCGGCCCGCGCCGCATGAGTGTGCGCCCCTTCGCCTGCCCCTCGCGGGTGGGCGCGCTGGCCGGACTGCGCAGCGGCGACCCGGAGGGGCCGAAGGCGCTGGCCTTGCACGGCTGGCTCGACAACGCCGCCAGCTTCGTGCCGCTCAGCCGGCACCTGCCGCAGCTGGACCTGGTGATGCTGGACCTGCCCGGCCATGGCCACAGCAGCGCCTTGCCCGATGGCGCCGAGTACCTGCTGGCCAGTGCCCTGCATCCGGTGCTGGATGCGGCAGACGCGCTGGGCTGGGAGCGCTTCGTGCTGATCGGCCATTCGATGGGCGCGGCCATCGCCAGCCTGCTGGCCGCCGCGGCGCCGGAGCGCATCGAGAAGCTGGTGGCGATCGAAATGCTGGGCGGCCTGGCCGAGAGCGAGGCGGGGGCAGTGGCACGGCTGCGCCATAGCGTGGCCAGCACCCGCCGCGCCACCGCCACGCCGTTGCGCGTGTTCCCCGACCTGGCCGCGCCGGTACGGGCGCGGATGCTCGCCAACCAGCTCAGCGAACCGGCGGCACGGCTGCTGGTGGAACGCGGCGTGCGGGCGGTGGACGGCGGCTACGTGTGGCGCAGCGACCGCCGCCTGACCCTGCCGACGGCGATCCGCGCGACCGAGCCGCAGATGCAGGCGCTGCTGGCCGGCATCGAATGCCCGACCGCGGTGGTGTTCGCCGACCCGGCGCAGGACATGCTGCCCGAGCCGCTGCGCCTGCAGCGCGCCGCGTGCCTGCGCGACGGCCGCGTGCACACCTTGCCCGGCACCCACCACCTGCACATGGAACAACCGGCGGCGGTGGCCGCGGTGCTGCGCGACTTCCTCTGAGGCGGCCGCGGCGGCGGGCGACGCGGTCGTCGCGCCGCAGTCTCCGCTCGGTACGCCATCGTGCCGCCGAGCATCGCGCACGCACACTGCGACGGACTGACCGCCGGCGCTGTGCGGCCTGCCGCGGTCGTGCGCTTTCCGGCGTCACAGTTCGGCATGTTGTCGCCGAGCCGTCGCGTTTCGGAAAACTTCCGCGCACAGCGTAGCGCGCACCTTTCGCTCTGCGCCGCGCCTCCGATGATCCGCTTCCTTCGCCGCTACCGGGTCAGCCCACGCCTGACCTTCGCTTTCGCTGCCCTGCTGTTGATCTGCGGCGCCCTGATCGTGGCCAGCCTGGCGTCGATGGCGCTGGCGCGGCATCAGCTCGACGACATCGCCCTGGACAAGATGGAGAAGATCCGCCTGTCCAACGCCATGGTCGCCGCGCAGGCGCGGCTGGAGATCGGCCTGCTCAATGACGTCATCCTGACCAACCCGGACGAGAAGCAGGCGGTGGTGCGCGCCATCGGCGCGGCCCAGCACGACTATGCGCAGGCGCGGCGCACGCTGTTCGCGCTGCGCCTGGACCCGGCCGACCGCACCGGCGCACAGCTGCGCGCGGCGATCGACAAGGCCTACGCGCAGGTGCAGCCGTTCCAGTCGCAGGTGCTGGCCCTGGCCGCCGACAACCAGAACCTGGATGCGCAGACCCTGCACCTGTATACCCTGCAGCCGCTGCTGGCGCAGTGGCAGCAGGCGATCCAGCGCAATGCCGCGCACCTGCGCACGCTCAGCGACGGTTCCTACGCGCAGGCGGTGGCCACCATGACCCGCGCGCGCTGGATGCTGCTGCTCGGCGGCGGCCTGTTGCTGGCGGTCAGCGCCTGGCTGGGCTGGTGCATCACCCAGAGCCTGGTGCGGCCCTTGCGCGACGGTACCCGTGTGGCCGCGGCCATCGCCGCCGGTCAGCTCGATGCGGTGGTGCCGGCGCAGGGCAACGACGAAGCCGCCGACCTGCTGCGCAGCATGCAGACCATGCAGACGCAGCTGCGTGCGGTGCTGGCCGAGCAGCGGCGGATGGCGCAACAGCATGCGGACGGCGCCATCGCCTGGCGCGGCGAGGCGGCGGCGTTCCCTGGCGACTACGGGCAGCTGCTGCGCGACGCCAATGCGCTGGTCGACCTGCACGTGGGCACCGCGCAGTCGACGGTGGCGCTGATGCGGCGCTACGCCATCGGCGACCTCAGCGAGGACATGCCGCGCCTGCCCGGCGAGCAGGCCGCGATCTCCGAGGCGATGGATGCGATCAAGGCCAACCTGGGGACGCTGAGCCGCGACATCTGGCACCTGGCCGAGGCCGCCGCGGCCGGCGACTTCAGCGCACGCGCCGACCTCGGCGCGCACCAGCACGATTTCCGCATCATGCTCGAGAGCCTCAATCAGTTGATGGCGACGGTGGACGGCAACCTGGGCCAGTTGTCCGGGTTGCTGCGCGCCATCGCCAGCGGCGATCTCGGCGTGCGCATGCACGGCGACTTCCGCGGCGTGTTCGCCGACATGCGCGACGACGCCAATGCCAGCGCCGACCAACTGGCCGCGATCGTGGCCGGCATCCAGCACGCCGCCGCGGCGATCGACGCCGAGGCCGGCGCCATCGCCGGCGGTCACCAGGACCTGTCGCAGCGCAGCGCCGAACAGGCCGGCACGCTGGAGCGTACCGCCCGGGCGGCAGCGCGCCTGACCGCCACCGTCCGCCAGAACGCCACGCATGCGCACCACGCCAACGAACTGGCCGACGCGGCGACGACCGTGGCGGGCCAGGGAGGGGCTTCGATCGACGCGGCGGTCGGCGCGATGCAGGGCGTGGAAGCGGCCTCGCGCAAGATCGGCGAGATCATCGGGGTGATCGACGGCATCGCCTTCCAGACCAACATCCTGGCGCTCAATGCCGCGGTGGAGGCCGCACGCGCCGGCGAACAGGGCCGCGGCTTCGCCGTGGTCGCCAGCGAGGTGCGCGCGCTGGCGCAACGCTCGGCCGATGCGGCCAAGGAGATCAAGCGCCTGATCGAGGCGTCGGTGGACCAGGTCGCGGTGGCCTCGGCACAGGTGCACGATGCCGGCCGCACCATGGGCCGCGTGCTGGCATCGGTGAGCGAGGTCAATGCGCTCATGACCGGGATCGCGGCCGCGTCGCAGGAGCAGGCCGCCGGCATCGACGAAGTCGGCCAGGCGATGGCGCAGATGGACCGCAGCACCCAGCAGAACCTGGCGCTGGTGGAGCAGGCCACGGCGGCCTCGCGCGCATTGGAGCAGCAGGCCGGCAGCCTGAGCGAGGCAGTGGCGGTGTTCCGCCTGGCCGGTGCGGCACCGTCGGTTCTGCCTGCGGAGGACGAATTGCCGGTGCTGGCGATCCAGCCTGCGCCAGCCGGCTTCGACTACGCGCGCAACGCCTGATGCGAAGCGTGCCGGAAGGATCGATCGGATGCCCCATGCACCGCGCCGGCGGCGCTTCGCGTGTCGTCCGTTGCCAGGCCAAATGCGCATGCGTCAGGGGCATGCGGACAGCCATGTAGGTGTGCTCCCTACACACCCAACGTGAAGCTTGTGTGTAGAAAAATTTTCGCTTAAGTTGCGCCCACGCCTGCCGTCAACAGGCGTAGACGCGATACGTCCTGTGTTCGCGGCTCGATCCCGGCGTCCTGACATGCCGGCGTAGCGCCGCACGGACCGTACCGCCTCGCTGGCGCCGGAGGACGCGCCTGTTTGCGGTAGGCGGGAGGAGAGGGGGCCTACCGGGCGCTGCATGGAGTTCTGCTTCCGCAGCGCTGGGCCAACACACCGCGATGCGAGCGCATCGCGCGCTCAGAACCCAGCTTCCCTTCATGCCTCTACAGCGACCGTCTGCGCGATGACGTGCGGCGGCGCAACATTTCCTGCTCGCGCGTTCCGCTCCGCGCCACACCGCGCCGGTGCCATGCGCGCAACCGCGGCAGCGCTTTCAGGACCCTTCGAAGAAGGTGCTTCCGCCCACGCTGACCGGATGCAGCTTGCCTGTCCTGTCGTAGGAGCGGCTTCAGCCGCGTCGGGCGTTCCTGGTGAAACCCGTCGTGCGTGGATGCGCCCTTCAGCTGCGCTCCGGCCGCAGCAGCCAGCGCAGGTGCGCCTTGAGCTGGCGGCCGTGCTGATGGAACCAGGTGCGCTCGGCGCGCCAGTCGGGGAAGCGCGCTTCCACCTCGTGCCAGAACGCCGGCGAGTGGTTGGCCTGGATCAGGTGGCAGAGCTCGTGCACCAGCACGTACTCGAACGCCGAGGGCCGCCCCAGCACCAGCGCCAGGTCCAGCGCCATGCTGCCGTCGGGCGCCAGCGAACCCCACTGCGAGGACATGACCTTGTAGCGCACCGCGCGCGGGGCACGCGGCAGCGACGGCAGATACTGCGGCAGCCAGCGGCCGACGTCGGCGCGGGCCTGGGCCTCGTAGAAATCGCGCAGCGCGCGGCGCAGCGCCGCATCGCCGCCGCGCGGCGGCAGGTGCAGCTGGGCCACGCCGTCGGCGACCTCGATGCGCGCGTAGCGGGCGTCGTGCCAGGCCACCGGCAGCGACTGCCCGCGCAGCGGCAGTTCGCCGGCTTCGCCGGGGCGCAGCGGCGTCAGCGTTTCGGCGGCAACATAGCGCGAGAGTTGCTGCGCCAGCCACTGCCGGTTCTCCAGCAGGAAGCGCTCGCCGGCGACCAGGCTGGCGCGCAGCGGCAGGGTCAGCCGCGCGCCGCGTTCGTCCACGCTGAGCTTGATGCGCCGCGCGCGCGGGTCGCGCACGCGCAGCACCTCGACTTCGCGCTCGTCCAACCGGAAGCGGACGAGGTCGCGTTCGACGGCCGCCGGGGGCGGCGCGATCAGGCGACGGAGCAGATCGGGCATGGGCACAGCATACCGCCGGCGCGGGCGCGCACGGTGACAGCCGCGTGCGGCCGCCTCCGCCGTGGCATCAGTCGGCCTTGCTCAGCTTCAGCGCGTCTTCCAGCAGCAGGAACAGGCGCCGCACCTCGGCGCTCATCAGCGCGAAGCGCGCGTCCAGTTCGGCGCGCACGCCGTCCTGGTCGGCATGCTCGAGCTGGTCCAGCGCGCCGTCGAGGAACTTCAGCTTGCGGATCACCAGGTCGTCGCCGAGCACGAAGGACACGTGGTCGTCGAGCACCAGTGCCAGCTTGGTCACCTGCTTGCCGGCTTCCAGGTGCTTGTCGATCTCGTCGCAGCGCAGTTCCTGGTGCTGGCACTTGACCACCGCGCCGCCTTCGATCGGGTCCTTCATCTCGCACTCTTCGCCCAGGCTCAGGCCCTCGGGCAGCGGCTCGCCGGCGATCCAGCCGGTGAGGATCGAGCGCGGCGCCACCTCGGCGTTCAGCGGCAGCGCCGGGAAGCTGCCGAGCAGGCCGCGGATCTCCGACATCACGTTCTCGCCGGTCTTGCGGCTGGAGGTGTCCACGGCGACGTAGCCGTGCTGCAGGTCGAGCATGGCGTCGGTGCGCGAGGACTTGACGAAGGCGCGCGGCAACAATTCATGGATCAGGTCGTCCTTGAGCCGCTTGCGTGCGCGGCCGCCGGGGCGCCGGCCTTCCTTCTCCTCGATCTCGGCGACCTTGCGCGCCAGCAGGTCGTTGACCACCGAGCCGGGCAGGATCTTGTCCTCGCCGCCGACGGTCAGCCACAGGAAGTCGGCGATGCGGTGCGACAGCGCCTCCTGCTCGTCGCGGCCGAACGGGGAGATGAAGCCGCGCGAACTCATTTCCAGCGGGCCGACCGACTTGAGCAGCGCCTCCGGCAGGAGCTTTTCGACCTCGGAAAAATCGAGCGTGGTGGGGAAGCGGAACAGGGTCAGATTGCGAAAGAACATCGAGCATCCAGCGGAAGGAAACGGAACGGTCCGGCGGCGTGCGCCGGGGAGCGGCGGCCATTGTCGCATCGTGTCCGCCCGGGTACCGCATCGGGCGGTTCAGCGAGCAGACTCAGCCCGGTGCGTCGTCCGCTCAGGCGCCAGCCGGGGCGATCGCCGCGCCGCCGAGCGCGGCGAAGTCGAACAGTGCGCGGTCGGCCAGTTGCGCCGGATGCACGTTGCCCAGTGCGCGGGCGATCTGCTCCACCCGCCCTGGATGCTCGCGGTCCCACTGCTGCAGCAGCTGCCCGACCTGGCGGCGCTGCAGCGTCTCCTGGCTGCCGCACAGCGTGCAGGGGATCAGCGGGAAGGCCTGCGCCTGCGCGTAGGCGGCGATGTCGTCCTCGCGCACATAGGCCAACGGCCGGATCACCACGTGGCGGCCATCGTCGCTGCGCAGCACCGGCGCCATCGCCGCCAGCTTGGCGTGGAAGAACAGGTTCATGAAGAACGTGGCGACTATGTCGTCGCGGTGGTGGCCCAGCGCGATCTTGGTGAAGCCGTGCTCGGCGGCGTAGCGGTACAGCGCGCCACGGCGCAGCCGCGAGCACAGCGAACACAGGGTCTTGCCCTCCGGCACCACCCGGGTGACCACCGAATAGGTGTCCTGCTCGATCACATGCCAGGGCACGCCGCGCTGGCGCAGGTAGGTCGGCAGCACGTCGGCGGGAAACCCCGGCTGCTTCTGGTCCAGGTTCACCGCCACCAGCTCGAACGGCACCGGCGCCTTGCGCTGCAGCTGCAGCAGGATGTCCAGCAGGGTGTAGCTGTCCTTGCCGCCGGACAGGCACACCATGACCTTGTCGCCGGCGCCGATCATGCCGAAATCGGCGATGGCCTGGCCGACCTGCCGGCACAGGCGCCTGCCCAGCACCGCGGCGTTGCGGGCGGCAGGCGGTGCGGGATCGGCGAGCGATTGCAGCGGCGGCAGGGGCAGGGGCGAGGTCATCGGCGGTAGTGTAGTCGGCGCGGCTGGGGCCGTGCCGCGGGGGCGTTGCGGGTCACTCCAATTCCGCCACCTCGACCGTCCCGAACGTGCTGGTCAGGCGGGCGATGACGGTGCCGAGGCAGCGCAGTCCCGCGCTGGTGTTCGCGCAAAAGGACAGGCCGTCCGCGTTGCACCGCATCTACGGCTCCGGCATCGCCCGTCTTCCGCGCTCATGCCGCGTCTCGGGCAGGCCAGTACACTCGCCCCAGCCACGCACGCAGGGTCGCCCCATGTTCAAGAACCTCATTCCCAAGATCTTCTACGCGCGCATGCAGGACGGGCTGGCCTTCTTCGTCGACGGCCTGGGATTCCAGGTGCTGTACCAGGACGCGACGATGGCGGTGATCGCGCGCGACGGCGCCAAGGCCTATCTGGTGGAAAACGCCGAATGGGCGGCCAAGGACCGGCCGGAACTGGGCATCGAAACCGACAGCATCGACACGATCTATGCCGAGTTGTCCGCACGCGCGCCGCAGTGGCTGCATCCGAATTGCCGTACCGTCGCGCTCAAGCCCTGGGGCGCGCGCGAGTTCGCGATGCTGGACCCCACCACGGTCTGCGTGGTGTTCCGCGAGTGGCCGGCGCAGCCGTAAGCGACCGCGCACCTGGCGAGCCGCGGATGCGCAAGAAACAGGATCTGCCGGAAAAGCCCTGCCTGCACTGCGGTCGGCCGTTCCGCTGGCGCAAGAAGTGGGAGAAGGTCTGGGACGAGGTGAAGTACTGCTCCGACCGCTGCCGTGGCGAGCGCAAGCGCGTGCGCGCGCCGGAGGCGCCATGAGCCGGGCCGTGCGCTGGCGCACCGCATGCACGCAGGCGTGCCGCGCTGCATGAACCCGGTGCCGTCCACCGCCCACACCTTGCGCCTTGTGCTCGGCGACCAGCTCGATCCCGACCATGCCTGGTTCGACGTGCGCGATCCCGGCGTGGTGTATGTGCTCATGGAAGTGCGGCAGGAGACCGACTACGTCCTGCACCATGCGCAGAAGATCCTGGCGGTGTTCGCCGCGATGCGCGACTTTGCCCGGCATCTGCGCAGCACCGGCCATCGCGTGCGCTACGTGGCGATCGACGACGCCAGCAACCGCCAGTCCATCCCCGCCAATCTCGGTGCGCTGATGGCGCACTACGGTGCGCAGTGCCTGCAGTACCAGGATCCGGACGAATGGCGCCTGGACCAGCAACTGCGGCAGTGGAGTGCGACGCAGGCCTTCGCCATCGAAGCGGTGGACAGTGCGCACTTCTACACCCGCCGCGGTGAACTGGCGGACTTCTTCCGCGGACGCCCGCAGTGGTTGATGGAGCACTTCTACCGGTACATGCGCAAGCGCCACCGGATCCTGCTGGCGGCGGACGGCACGCCCGAGGGTGGGCAGTGGAACTACGACCACGACAATCGCCAGCCCTGGCATGGCGAACCGGCGGCGCCGCCGGATACCCGCCCGAGCCACGATCACCGCGCGCTATGGGCCAGCATCCAGGCCGCCGGCGTGGACAGTTTCGGCCAGCCGCAGGCAGACGCGCTGCGCTGGCCGTTGAACCGCGCCGAGGCGCTGGCCTGCCTCGACCGGTTCATCGCCGACGGCCTGCCGCACTTCGGCCGCTACGAAGACGCGATGAGCACGTGCAGTCCTCGCCTGTTCCATTCACAGCTCTCCTTCGCCCTGAACACCAAGATGCTGCGGCCGCAGGAACTGGTGCAGCGCGCGCTGGCCGCCTATGCCGCCGGCGCCGCGCCGCTGGCGGCGGTGGAGGGCTTCGTGCGGCAGATCCTGGGCTGGCGCGAGTACGTGCGCGGCATCTACTGGGCGCACATGCCCGGCTATGAAGCGCGCAATGCGCTCGGCCACGACACGCCGCTGCCGGCCTGGTTCTGGACCGGCGACACGCACATGCGCTGCCTGCACCACGCCATCGGCCAGTCCCTGAAGGATGCGTACGCGCACCATATCCAGCGGCTGATGGTGATCGGCAACTTCGCCCTGCTGGCCGGCCTGGACCCGGCGGCGGTACATCGCTGGTACCTGGGCGTCTACATCGACGCGTTCGAATGGGTCGAACTGCCCAACACCGTCGGCATGAGCCAGTTCGCCGACGGCGGCTTGCTCGCGACCAAGCCCTACGTCAGCAGCGCCGCCTACATCGACCGCATGAGCGATTACTGCCAGGGCTGCCATTACGACCGCAAGCAGAAGACCGGCGCGCGTGCGTGCCCGTATAACGCACTGTACTGGGATTTCTTCGCACGGCACCAGGACACCTTGGGCCGCAATCGTCGCCTGGACATGGTCTACCGCCAGCTGGGCAAGTTGCCGGCCACGCAACTGCAGGCCTTGCGCGCGCACGCGCAGCAGTTGCGCGAACGCCTGGACACGCTGTAGCGCGGGCCACGCGTAGCGAACGCAAGCGCTGCACATGCCCGCATTGCCGGAACGTGTCCTGCGACCCAACCGAATCGTGCAGCGCGCCGCGCATTCGCGCGCTGTCGCATGCGATGCGTCTGCCATCGCGCAATCTGTTACCTGCGTTCCAGTCGATCGCCACGCGCTCAAGCACCCTATGCCGCCGGTCGGCGCAGGCCCGCCGGTTGCACTCGAGGTGTCAGCGACGCGGTGACAGCCGGATGACTGTCGCGCGTCGTGTTGTTTCCCCCGCAACCCTATCGAGCATGATCATGACCACGACGCTCTCCCTCACCACCAGCGCCCGCGCGCTGGGTGTGCTCGCCCTCATGACCACCGCCACGGCGATCGCCGCGGTCCCCGCGGCGCCGCAATGCAGTGTGCCGCAGGCCTGGGCGCTGCCGTCTGCGGCCGCGGTGGTCGGCACCGGCACGCAGGCCAGTTGCACCGCCAGCGCGCTGGCCGCCGCCGCTGCGCAAGGCGGCTACATCACCTTCAACTGCGGCACCAAGCCGACCAGCATCGCAGTCGACCGTTCGATCGTCATCGCGGCGACGACGCCCACCGTGATCGATGGCCAGGGCAGGATCACCCTGGATGGTCGCCAGTCCGCCCGGATCCTGCTGGTCAACGCCGGCAGCGCGCTGTCGGTGCGCAATCTGAAACTGCAGAACGGCAGTTCGGTGCAGCCGGCATCCAACCAGGCCTACGATCCGGGCACCTGGGGCGGCGGCGCGATCAAGGTCGGCTACCGCGGCAAACTGGAAGTTCTCAACAGCCAATTCCTGGCCAACCGCAGCAGCATCGGCGGCGGCGCCATCTTCGCCGGCAGCGACGCCGAGGTGACCATCGTTCGCAGCGGCTTCTACAAGAACACCTCATGGCTCGGCGGCGCGCTGTACACCCAGCTCAGCCGGCTGACCATCGTCGGCTCGGAATTCGCCAACAACCAGGCGATCAATGCGCCGCAAGGATTCCCCGATGCCGGCAATTTCGGCGGCGGCGGCGCGATCGACACCGACGGCGCGTCGCTGGCCGGCTATCTCAAGGGCGGCGTCGGCAGCGGCGGCACGCTGGCGGTGTGCGGTACTGTGGTCCGCAACAACGTCGCCGCCAACGGGTCCGGCGGCGCCACGCTGTGGGCGTACGCGCCGGACACCATCGACGTGAAGTATTCGACCTTCGCCAACAACGTCGCCACCGGTGGCCCAGGCGGCGGCGCCCGCATCAGCATGGGCTTCACCGACACCTCGCATGCCGGCACCACCATCACCACGCCGGGCACCATCCGCGTCGCCGAGACCAGCTTCCTGTCCAACAAGGCCGAACAGGGCAACGCCGGCGCGCTGTACCTGGATTGCTACGGCGCCTGCGACGTCAGCAACAGCACCTTCTACGGCAACTCCGCCAAGGGCGTGGGCGCGGCCATCCAGCATGTCGGCTGGCAGCCGGCCAATGGCGACCAGGGCAGCCCCAGCGTGCGCTTCAACAACGTCACCTTCGCCGAGAACACGCCGTGGGTGACGCTGTTCGGCGACAGGTTCGACCTGCGCAACAGCATCCTGTACTCCAAGACCGAGCGGGTGTTCTGCAACAACCAGAGCAACACCGGCAACAACCTCATCGAGTACTCGGCCAAGGGCGCGGTGTGGCCGAATGCCTGCCTGGCCGCGGGCACCGTGAAAGCGGCCGATCCGTTGCTGTCGGCCCCGGCCAACAACGGCGGACCGACGCTCACCCAGCTGCCTGCGGCCAACAGTCCCGCGCTGAACGCCGGCAGCGGCTGCGCCGCCATCGACCAGCGCGGCAATCCGCGCAATACCGCCGTGTGCGATCTCGGCGCGGTGGAGATCAAGTAGGCCGATTCACGGTCATGACGTGCATGGCACCGCGCGGTCGCGCCGGCTTGGCCGGTGCGACTGCGCGTCTGTCGCCGGGATGAAAAGAGCGTGCGGCAACGTCGCTTCCCGCACTGATGTGCTGATCCGGCAATGCGCCACCGGGCGGCGCGACGGTGCCGCCGTGCCGCACCGCGCTGGTGTCGGGTCGCAGACCAGTCCGCGCCGCATGCGGCCGCCACGTCGAGCGATCGCGCCGCAACCGTGCGCTCGGCTTGCGCCGCAGCTTGTCCGGTGCGGCCGACGACGTGTGCCAGGTGGCGGCCGACGCCGCGCGGACCTCGCCATTGCAGGCATGACGCGCGTTGCGGTGCATGCCAACAACGCCGTTCGAGCCTGCGCACGCGCTGCGGACGATACGGTGGCGTATCTGCTTTCCTGGGCATCGGCGGTGCCGCGCGATGGCGCGGCGCCGGCGACGTCTGCGCCTGCGAATGTCCGGATTTGGGACCTGGGTCGTTCGCTGGGGGTCAAGTTCGCGATGCAGATACCGATAGAGGTACCCCCCCTCGCGAGTCCCCCCCCCGATGCATTTCTTCCACTCCTTCAAGGTGAGTCAGCGCCTTGCGCTGTCGTTCGGCCTGCTGATCGTGCTGCTTGGCGCGTCCTCCACCTTGGCGCTCTACCAGTTCCACAACGTGCGCCAGGCGGTCGACAAGATCGTCCACGAGAACAATCTGAAGACCGAACTGCTGTACACCATGCTGCGCAACAATATGAGCGCGGAGCGCTACCTGCGCGACATGATGCTGTCGCCGGCCGACAAGCGCCCGGCGCTCGCCGCCAAGATCCAGGAGATCCGCGTCGACAACGATCGCCGTCGCAAGGCGCTGGACGCCCTGCCCGGCACGCCGGCAGGGTTGGCCATGCGCAAGGAGATCCATGACGCGCAGGCGGCCGCGCGGTCGGTCAACAGCCGGGTGCTGGCGCTGGCCAGTTCCGGCGAGATCGAGGCTGCCAGGCAACTGCTGTACGGCGATGCCGCGCCGTTGCTGGCGCGGCGCGTGCAGGTGATCCAGAACGCGGTCGATCTGCAGATCCGGCAGAACGCGCTCAGCTCCGACGAGATCCAGGCGGCCCTGCTCTTCAGCAATCGTGCCTTGATCGGGTTCGGCCTGCTGGCGGCGGTGCTCGGCGCGATCTTGAGCGTGCTGATCACCCGCAGCCTGGCCGGGCCGCTCGGGCGCGCGACGGAGATCGCCGAATCCATCGCGCAGGGCCGGCTGGACCATCGGATCCCGCCGCAGCCCAAGGACGAGACCGGCCGCTTGCTGACCAGCATGGACCGCATGCAGGCGCAGTTGCAGGCGGTGATGGCGGCGCAGTCGCAGGTGGCCAGGCACCACGAGCACGGCGACGTCAGCCAGCGCATGGACGAGCACGCGTTTCCCGGCGAGTACGGGCGCATGGTGCGGGAGAGCAATGCGTTGCTCGACATGCACGTGAGCCTCCAGCAGCGCCTGCTCGAGATCATGGGACGCTACGCAATCGGCGACCTGTCGCAGGACATGGATCGCCTGCCCGGCGAGCAGGCCGCGCTCACCGAGACCATGGACCAGGTCAAGCGCAATCTGTCGGCGATGAACGCCGAGATCGGGCGGCTGGTCGACGCCGCGGCCGCCGGCGACTTCGCCGTGCGCGGCGACACCGCGCGCTTCCAGTACGACTTCCGCGAGATGGTCGAGGGGTTGAACCAGTTGATGGCGACCACCGACGGCAATCTGCAGGCGCTGTCCAGTCTGCTGCAGGACATCGCCAGCGGCGACCTGACCACGCGCATGGAGGGGCAGTTCCAGGGCGTGTTCGCGCAGATGCGCGAGGATGCCGATGCCACCGTGGCCCAGCTGACCGGGATCGTTGGCCGCATCCAGCATGCGGCCGGGCAGATCACCGGCGCCGCCGGCGAGATCGCCGCCGGCAACGCCGATCTGTCGCGTCGTACCGAGCAGCAGGCCGCCAGCCTGGAGGAAACCGCCGCCTCGATGGAGGAGCTGACCTCCACCGTGCGCCAGAATGCCGAACGCGCCAGCCAGGCCAATCAGTTGGCCATCGGCGCGACCGCGGTGGCGTCGCAAGGCGGCGCGGTGGTGGCCCAGGTCATCGACACGATGAACGGCATCCAGACCTCGTCCAGGCGGATCGCCGACATCATCAGCGTGATCGACGGCATCGCCTTCCAGACCAACATCCTCGCGCTCAACGCCGCGGTGGAAGCCGCGCGCGCCGGCGAGCAGGGCCGCGGGTTTGCGGTGGTCGCCAGCGAAGTGCGGGTGCTGGCGCAGCGCTCGGCCGAAGCCGCTAAGGAGATCAAGCAGCTGATCGACGACTCTGTGAGCGAGGTGGACGCAGGCTCGCTGCTGGTCAACAGCGCCGGCAGCACCATGCACGAGATCGTCGCCAGCGTGCAGCGCGTGACCGACTTCATGACCGAGATCTCGGCCGCGTCGCAGGAGCAGTCGAGCGGCATCGAACAGGTCACCCAGACCATCACCCACATGGACCAGGCCACCCAGCAGAACGCTGCCCTGGTGGAAGAAGCCGCGGCGGCGGCCCAGGCGATGGAAGAGCAGGCCATCCAGCTCGGCGAGGCGGTGACGCTGTTCCGCGTGGCCGGCAGCACCGGCGACATGCCGGCGCGGAGCCAGGCCAAGCCCTTGGGCGCGGCCGCTCCCTCGAGCGCCAGGCGTGGTCTGCAGCGGGTGGCGGCGCCGTTGCTGGTCGAATGCGCCGGCTAGGGATGCCGAGACGGCGCGCTGCGGACCGCAGCGCGCACGCCACGCCTCCTCCCTGGTAAGGCGTGGCGCGCGTTCGCGCAGCGCGGCCGACAGTCGCGGATGGTGTTCCATGGCAACCGCCGGTGTCCGTCGGGTCCTGGCCACCTGCAGCGACGGATGACGTGTGGAATCATGGACGGTCCGAACGCCCGCAGGATCTGCCATGAACGAATCCGACGCCTACGTGTCCGACGCGATCCGCAAATGGGTCTGGTCCGGGTTCTACCCCCAGGACGAGATCCAGGAGATGATCGAGGACATCCTCGAAGACGACTGCGACGAGGCGATGCTGCGCGCCTCGGTCGCCAGCCAATGGCAGGCCAAGCAGCAGGCGGAGCAGGCCTGGCCGGCGCAGACCGATTGCGACCGGCTCGAGGCGCTGTTCGAGCGGCTGCACGAGGACGGCATTTGTGCGCTGGCCAATGCCGGCTACACCATGTCCGACGGCCACGTCGACGTGAACCAGGCGGTGGCCGACGCGCCGGACAGGCGCTATCACGGCTACTGCTTCTACCACGGCCAGGACATGGAGCGCGCGATCGACGGCGGCGGGCTGATGCTGGCATTCGGCGATCTGGACGGGCGCGAGGACGCGGACCTGGCGGTCGGCCAACAGGTGGCCGCGGCGTTGCGTGCGGCGGGCTTCACCGTGGACTGGGATGGCACGCCGCGCAAGCGCATCGACCTGCCCGGCTTCGTCTGGCAGCGCCGCGCCGATTGGGACTGAAGCGGCGCCATCGCATGCGCCGCGGCCGGCTGCCAGATGCCCATGCGCTGGCTACAATCGCAGGCTCATGCCTGGCTGCGATCACATGCGCGGAAGGCGTTTGATGGAGAAGCGTTTCATGGAGCGGATGTTTCATCGCAATGGCCGCCGGTCGCGGCGCGCAGCCGGCACGCGCCCGGCGCTGCGCACGGCCCTGGTGCTGGCCACCGCGCTGCTGGCCGCCTGTGCCGGCGCACCGTCTTCTTCCCCCTCGATCACCCCTGCACACACGGAGCGGACCATGTCGGAGATGACGCCAGAGCACCTGGCACAAGGCGTAGTACGGTTGATCCTGGCGATCGGCGGCAAGCAGGATCTGGTCGCCTCCCGGGTTGCCGCGCAAACCGGCGTGCAGGTCGAGGACGAGGGCGGGCATGCGTTCAGCGCGTCCGGCACGCTGGCCGGCGGTGGCGGCTACACGCTGGAATCGGTCGCCGATGCCGACGATGCGCCGCCGTCGCGGCTGGACCTGCGCTTCACGCCCGCGCCGGGCGCGGCGCCGGCGCAGTGCACGCAATCGCTGGCCGGGTATCGCCAGGCGCTGGTCGCCGCCGGTTTCGTGCCGCGCTGGATCGCGCCGCCGCGCCCCGGCAGCGCCGGCCGCTGGCACTTCGAACGCGGCGCGGTCGCCGTGTACGCCTTCGTCGGCAAGGACGCCGGCGAACACGATGCGCAGGCGTGCGTGGAGATGCTGCAGATCCTGGTCGACGCATAAGGAGCGCGGAGATGGCACACGACGACGAACGCCTGAAGGGCATGGTCGACACCTTCGCGCAGGCGCATCCGAAGGAAGGCCAGGCGCTGCGGCAGATGCTGGACAACACGCCGGAGCTTCGCTCGCGCGTGGAGCAGGCGATCGGGCAACAGCAGCTGTCCGGCTTCGCGCCCAGCCCCGAGGCGGGCACCGGGTCGTACAGCCCGCGCACGGGGCAGATCGAGCTGCCCATGGATGTGTTGGCAACGGCGAAGATGCATTCCCCGCGCGACGATTCGGCCAACACCGCGCGCATCGTGCTGGGCCACGAGATCGGCCATGCCATCAACAAGACGGCCATCGACCGCAGCAATGCGGCGTTCGCCGCCAAGATCGACGGCATCGCCGCCTCGCCCTCGCCGCACGACTACACCGCCGCGCTCAAGGCCTATGGGCAGGAACAGCGCACGCGCGAGGCCAAGGACGAGATCGCCGGGGTCAACACGCTGGCCGACTACGTCACCCGCAACACTCCCAAGGCCACGCTCAAGGACCTGTACAACGCCAGCACCGAGATGGCGAGCTACATCGACAAGCAGGGCGTGGGCAGCAAGGCCACCTACACCGCCAGGGACGGGCTGAGCTTCGGCAAGGATCTGAAGATCGACGCCGACAACCCGCGCAACGTGGAGGTGATGGGCAAGCTGTTCTACGACGCGCGCGGCTACCCGCAGCACTATGGCGAGCGCGCGCTGGCGCAGATCGCCAATGCCGAGGACCGGGCGCAGGCGCAGCACCCCGAGCGCACGCCGCCGGCGGTGCATGCCGACCTCAAGGCGGTCGGCATCGATGCCGCGCAGGTGCCGCGCGATCTGCTGCCGGCAGGATTCCGCGACGGTCCCGCGCCGACACCGAAGCCCGAGCCGCAGGCGCAGCCGCCCGCGCCGCGTGCCGGCGAGCCCGCCGCCGCGCCGGGTGGCGCCGACCGCGCCCTGCACGACCGGGTGCGCACCGGCGTGGCCCAGGCCGAACAGGCGATCGGCAAGGGCTGGGACGACAACAGCGAGCGCATGACCGCCAGCCTGACCCTGTTGGCCAGGCAGAACGGCTTCAGCGAGCGCGACCAGCTGTCGGTCGGCTTCAACCGGCCCACCGCCTCCCATCAGGGCGGCGAACTGGCGTTCGTGTACCGCAGCGGGGGCGATGTCTCCCCCGATCCCTACGCCAATCGTGCGCACATGCCGACCAGCGAGGCGATCGCGCGGCCGGCGCAGGAGACCTACCAGCAGCTGCAGCAACTGGGGGCGCAGCAGGGGCAGGCGCAACGCCAGGCGCAGGAACAGGCGCTGCAGGCGTCGCAACAGGGCCCGACGCGGAACGATCCGCCGCAGGTGCTGAGCCGTTGAGCGCAGCGGGGGCGCCGGCCCCCGCGTCGGCGCGCCATGGTCGCCTGACGCTGCGGCCATGCACGCGGTGCGCGCCGCCTCCTGGTCCGGAGCGCGGCGCCAGGGCGCGCGGCTGCGCGCCAGGATTACGGCTGCCAGACCAGGTTCTGGGTCTTCGGATCGGCGGTGAGCTTGTCGACCTTGCCGCTACCGTCGAAGGACACCTGGAACTCGTTGAAGCTGTCGAGCCAGTAGCGCCACAGCGGCGCGTCCAGGCTCGGGTTCTCGCTGCTGATCGGATAGCCGATCGCCATCAGCACCTGCTCGCGGGTCATGCCCTGGGTCACGCGGTTGGCGGCGATCGCCTCGCGGATCTTCGGCGGGTAGGCCGCCAGCTTCAGTGTGGGATCCTGCGCGACCACGTAGCGCTGGGCGAAGGCGGCGTTGCCGAGGTCGCGGCTGTAGTCGTTGCCGATCGACTGCTTCTTGCCGTCGATCAGCACATTGACCCGGTAGCGGCCGTAGCCGGTCACCTGCACCGGCGTGCCGGCCGGGATCACCCGCTTGCCGTCTTCGGCGTAATTGCTGTCGCTGATCCAGCTGCCGTCGCTGCGCATGTTGCAGCACAGGAAGCCGGAGAACGTGGGATCGGCCGCCGCGGCCAGCTGCGGCAGGGCTGCCGCCAGGGCGAGGGCGAGAACGAACGGGGAACGGAACGAACGCATGCTGACTCCTTTCGACGCGGCGATCCTGCCGCGGGTGGCACGAGGGTGGGAGGGTGCCGCCTCCGCCGCGGCTCCCGCGCGCATTGTGCCGGCTGGCCTGCGCCCGGCATAGCGGCGCGGTGCACGGTGACGGCGGACCAGTGGCCTGTGTATGCTCGAACCTCGTGGATACCCTGACGCCCGCCGAGATCTCCCTGCGCATCGACGCCCTGCGTCGCGAGCACCGTGCGCTCGACGAACAGCTGCAGCGCATCCCGGCCAACCTGGACGACGAGCTGGAAGCCAAGCGGCTGAAGAAGCGCAAGCTGCAACTGAAGGACTGCATCATGCGCCTGGAGCATCTGCTGATCCCCGACGAACCGGCGTGAGCGCGGCGACCTTCTTCAGCGTCGGCCATTCCACGCGCAGCCTGGAGACCTTCCTGCAGATCCTGCAGGGCGCCGGCGTCACCCACCTGGCGGACGTGCGTGCGTTTCCGTATTCGCGGCGGTTCCCGCAGTTCGACGGCAGCGCACTGGCACCGGCGCTGGCCGCCGCCGGCATCGCCTACCGGCATTTCCGCGCCCTGGGTGGGCGCCGCGGCAAGCAGCCGGGCGTCGATCCGCAGCGTAACGGCCACTGGCGCAGCATCAGTTTCCACAACTACGCCGACTATGCGCTGGGCAGCGAATTCACCGAGGCGCTGACCGCGTTGCAGGCCTTCGGCGACGACGGCGCATGCGCGGTGATGTGCGCCGAGGCCTACTGGCGCCAGTGCCACCGCCAGATCATCTGCGACCATCTGCTGCACCAGGGCCACCCGGTGGTGCACCTGATCGACGTCGCCCGCCAGGAACCGGCCGCGTTGAATCCGGCCGCGCGCAGCGACGCTCATGGGCAACTGGTCTATCCGCCGGATGCGGCGGATGCCGGACCGCGCACTGGGGACCTGTTCGACGCCTGAGCGGTGCTGCCGTCGCCGCAGGCCGCCAGCGCGGCGGGTGCGTCGCTACGCGCCAGCGGCGGCGTCAGGCTCAATGCGTTGGGACCGACGGCACCGTGACCGCATTGCTCCGCGGCGTATCGTCGGTGCCGACGAGGGCGGCGGTGCTTTGTACAGTCGCACCGTCCTCGGAGGCGGCGAGCAGGCGCAGGGGCTGGCCGCGATAGCGATACTCCAGCGCCTGTTGCAGCGCATCCAGCCGCGTCACCCGCGCGCACAGCGCCTCGGCCTTGCGCTCGATGCCCTTGCTGCGCGCATCCAGCCGCGCCTCGAGGGCGGCATCCATGCGCTCGGCGCGGTCGCCGATGGCATCCGCGCGGCCCGTGACGACCTGCCAGAGCACGTGACGGGTGATGCTGCCCACGAAGCGCTCCGCCTGCGTCTCCACATAGTCTTCGAACCGGTCGTCGAACGCGTCCTGGTCCCAGCGCCCCTTGCCGAGCGTGCCGTCGACGTAGGCGTTGGCGTGCGTGCGCAGGCGTTCGATCTTGCGCGCGTTGCCGGCGCTGCCGGTCAGCATCTCCACGACCGAGCCGAGCACGTCGTAGCTGAGATCGACCACCTCGTGCGAGAGGTCGGCCACCTGCGGCATCAGCGCGCGCGTTTCGCGTTCCATCTCCAGCAGCCGTTGCGCATCGGCGTCCCCGACCTGCTGCACCCGGTGATCCACGCTCAATTGGCCGGCATGGAAGAAGATCTCGCGCGGCCCATCGCCACCGCTGCGGGTGAGCCAGATGCCGCAGCTGTCGGCCAGCACGTTGAACGGCGTACTCAGGCCGCACTGGCGCGAGGACACCTGCGGCCGATGGTCGTGCTTGCCGCCGTCATCGTCCTGGTCGGCCCATGCGGGCCCGCTGGAGGCGGCAAACAGCAACAGAGCGAAAAGAGGAGCTGTGCGCATCGCTGGAACCCGCAGCAGGGAGTTTCAAGCATGCTCGGGCCGCACCGGCCCACGGTCGCGTGTCGGAAGTCACTATGCCGTGGTGTCACCCGCCGCGCCGCAGGGGCGACCTGATGTCCGGCGCGTCGCAGTGATAACAGGGCGCCTTTATGCATGGCGCGTCGCCACGCGCCAGAATGCCACCGCGCGGCGGTCGGAGGTGGGCGTTTCCTCAATCCTGCGGAACCGGCGGCTCCTCGACCTTGGCCGCTTCCGGGCTGACCCGTTCGATGGTGTGGCGCAACTCGCGGCCAAGGATGAACTTGGCATCCTTCGCCCACGCATCCAGCCGCTCGTCGAACACCAGCTTGCTGTTCTCGTCCGGCCACACCAGCTTCAGCTCGCGCAGTTTCTGGATGAAGCCACGGAACAGGGTCTTGTCGAAGAACTCCGGCGCGGCCGGCGCGTACAGCAGGCTCAGGCGTTGCGCGGCCTGCTGGCACAGGCTCTCCAGTTCGCCGGCGCCGAGCTTGCCCGGGCCGTTCTTCACCAGCACCGAGATGGCGATGTAGTAGCGCTCGAATGCCTGTTGCAGCGAGTGGCCGATGGCGCGCAGGCGGAACACCTCGTCGGTCTGCCCGGTGTTGCGCGCCAGCACGCTGCCGTCGTCCTCGTTGAGCTGCAGCAGCAGGCCTTCGCGCACGAACACCTCGATGGTGCGTTCGATGCGCTCGGCGAACTGGTCCTCGCTCCACGGCAGGAACAGTTCCGCCTGCAGGAACGGGTACACGGTACGGCCCAGCCGCAGCAGGCCGGTGCGGCTCATGCGACGGTTGTTCTGGAAGCAGCACGCCACCCACGAGGAGGCGGTGAACAGGTGCAGCACGTTGTTGCGGAAGTAGCTCAGCAACACCGCGTTGTCGCCGTTGACGCTGAGCACGTCGCCGAGCGGATGCGGCGTGCGGGTGAGCACGTTGATCTCTTCGGCGTGGGCGATGATGCGCTCGGGCGAGTGCGGGGTCACCGTGACCCGGTCCGAGTACGGCAGTTCCGCCAGCAGCTTCTTGCACAGTTCGATCTGCGCGATCAGGTCGGCCTCGCCCATGGCGTGCTTGGGCGTGGACAGTAGCGCCAGCGCCAGCAGGTTGACCGGATTGACGTCGGCGGCGGCGTTGATGTGGACCTGGATCTGCTGCGCCAACGCATCGACGGTGCCGCTCAGCCAGGCCGGCTTCTCGTCCTCGCCCAACGGGCGGCCGTCCCACTCCGGCGCGCGCTGCGCCAGCATCTGGCTCAGCGCGATCGGCTCGCCGAAGTTCACCACCACCTGGCCGTAGTTCTGCTTGAGCACCTTGGGGATGCCCCACAGCAGCGCCCAGATCGATTCCTTTTCCTTGGGCCGGCCGCTGAGCTCGTCGAGGTAGCTGTTGCCTTCCATCAGCTTCTCGTAGCCGACGTAGATCGGCTGGAACAGCACCGGCTTGCGCGGCTGGCGCAGGAACGCGCGCAGGGTCATCGCGATCATGCCGCCCTTGGGCTGCAGCAGCCGGCCGGTGCGCGAGCGTCCGCCTTCGACGAAGTACTCGATCGAGTAGCCGCCGGCCACCAGTTGCGCCACGTACTCGCTGAGCACCGCCGAGTACAGTGCGTTGCCCTTGATCGAGCGACGGATGAAGAACGCGCCGCCCTTGCGCAGCAGGGTGCCGACCACCGGCAGGTTGAGGTTGATGCCGGCCACGATGTGCGGCGGCACGATGCCGCGTTCGTACAGCAGGTAGGACAGCAGCAGGTAGTCCATGTGGCTGCGGTGGCTGGGCACGTAGATCACCTCGTGCCCGGGCGCGGCGTCCTTGAGCTTGTCCAGGTGGTGGACCAGCACACCGGCGTAGATGCGGTTCCAGACGTGGGTGAGCAGGAAGCTGGCCGAGCGCACCACCGGGCTGGAATAGTCGGCGGCGATCTCCCAGGCGTAGGCATGCGCCTTGCGCCAGGCGTCCACCGGCTTGCTGTTGTCGCGCTTGGCCTGCGCGGCGATCGCCTCGCGCACCGGCTCGGCGGCCAGCACCTGGTCCACCAGCAGGCGCCGGGTCGACAGGTCGGGGCCGATCACCGCCTCGCGGATGCGCCGGAAGTGGGTGCGCAGCACGCGCTGCAGCTTGCGCACGGTGCGCTCGGGCGGCAGCCCTTCCTCCACCGTCTGCCGCATCGACACCGGCGGGGCGAAGCGCACGATGGTGCTGCGGCCGTTGAGCAGCACGCCGAGCAGGCGCCGGAAGCTGCCCACCAGCGCCCAGTTTTCCGAGAACAGCACGGCGAACCAGCCACTCTGCTTGTCCGGGGCGCGGCCGACGAAGATGGATACCGGCACCAGGTGGATGTCCAGGTCCGGGCGCAGGCGGTGCGCCTGCAGCAGCTTGGCCAGCGAGTCGGAGTGGGTCTTGGCGCCGCGCTGCTCCGGCAGCAGCGCATGGTTGCTGCTGCGCCGGGACAGCGCCAGGTAGGCACGCTTGCGGCCCAGCGGGTCGCCGGGCAGCGGCACCAGCGGCGAGGGCAGGCCGGACTCGCGGCAAGCCTTGTCCAGGATCAGCGCGTTGGACAGGCCATAGTCCTCCAGCACGTACACCACCGGGCGGCCGTCGTTGTACTGGCCGGGCTCGGCCGGTTCGATCTTCAGGCCCAGCCAGGGATCGGCCAGGCGGCCGAGCAGGCGCGCCCACAGCGGCCCCTTGGCCTGGCGCGCGGTGGTCGCCGCCACCGGCAGGGCGGAGGGGGCGGTGGAGGAAGAGGCAGCGCCGGGGTCGGCCGGGGAGGCGTCGGCGGGCGCAGGTGCCGCGTCGGCCGCGCGTGCGGCCGCGGCGTCGTCGGGGAACGGGAGGGGATTTTGTTCTGGCATCGGGGCCATTATCGCTTAGCCGGCGGGGCGGGGTCGGCGGCGGGTGCCGCGGCCGGGGCGGGGGGGCTGGCGCTGGCCGCCAGCAGTGCATCCACCTCGCGGAGGGTGTCGCGCAGATACCAGTGCCCGTCGCGGCGCACCAGCACCGCGGTGGTGTCGATCTGTTCGCCGTCCAGCGGGTACTGGATGCGCACCACGGCCTGGTCGCCCTGCTGGTTGACCAGGCCGGTGCGCAGCGCGCCGGCGCTGGCGTCCAGGTCCAGGCCATAGTCGGCCAGCACCGCCTTGAGGTCGGCCAGGAACGGGCCCAGCCGGCGCAGGCTCTCGTCCATGCCCAGTTTGCGCAGGTCGGCATCGCTGCGCACACCGGTCCGGCGCGCGCCCGCGCACAGCCGCGCGATCGCCGCCTGGGCGCGCTTGCGCTCGGACAACGGCGCGCGCGCGGCCCAGGCGCTCAGCGCCTGCACCAGCTGCACGTAGTGGCCGCGCTGCTCGGGCGTGTAATGGCCCTGGTTGCGCAGAAACTGCACACCGAACAGGCCCAGCGAGTGCGCCGCCTGCTTCAGGCTCGCCGCCTGGCCGCCGAACTGCGCGTCGAAGGCGCGTTGCAGCTGGCGCTCGGCATCCGGCGCGGCGAGGGTGTCGAGCACCTCGGGCAGGCGTTCGGCCAGCGGCAGTTCGGTCAGCGGCCAGCGGCTGCGGTCCTCGTTCCAGGCCTGCTGCAGGCGCTGGTACTGGGCCGGCGGCACCGCGGCCTGGGCGTAACCGAGCAGGTCGTTGCGCTGCAGCGCGTGTGCCAGCGTGCGCACCGCCGCGGCCGGCTCGGCGCTGGCGCCGGGCAGTTCGGCGGGCGTGCGCTTGCATCCGCCCATGGTCAGGGCGAGCATCGCCAACAGCAGGACGCACAGCGCGCGCGAGGAGATGACCCGGGTCGGGCAGGACGACATACGGTACGGGCTCGTTCCCCAAAACGTTCCGCATCTTGCTGGGCGCGGGCGATTCCGGCAAGCCGGGCGGGGCGGCGGCGTGGGGCGACCCGGCAGCGACCTGGGGGCGGCGGCTGTCGCGGCAGGACATTTCATGACCCGGCCTGGGGCCGTCGGGACAGGCATGTCGGCGTATCGCCAGACGTGCCGGGGGATTGCACATGTTGCAACGCATCATGTAACCGCTTGCAGTTGCTGCTAACGTCCGCCCACCTCGATTGAGGCGGTGCTGGCCGGGGGACCCAGTGCGATATTCGTCAGAGATCATCCGAGTGCTCGGTCACGGTGGCGCGCGCCGCTGCGCCTGGGTGTTGTCTGCAGTCCTGTGCGGACTTGCGATGACGGCCCCGGTGCAGGCGCAGGACGGCCGCCTGCCGCCGCGTGCGCAATGGCAGGCGTCCAGTTCCTCCAAGCAGGTCAAGGCGCAGGCGATCGGCTATCTGATCGACGGTGACGCCAGCACCCGCACTGCCGGCGCCTTCAGTCCCGGCCACTGGTTCCAGATCGATCTGGGCCGCGCCGCGCAGGTCGGCGGCGTGCGCCTGCAGTGGGACACCGCCAATCCGGAGGGCTTTCTGCTGCAGACCTCGCGCGATGGCCAGCGCTGGGACACGGTCTACACCATGACCGATTCGCTGGGCGGCATCGAGACCGTGTTCTTCGCCCCGCACCTGGCCCGCTACCTGCGCCTGGCCGCGCCCGAACGCAGCGCCGACTGGGGCGTGTCGATCTACGAGATGCAGCCGCTGGGCGCCGACGCGGCGCAGTTGCGTGGCGTGTCCGCGGCCGACGCCGCGGCGCTGTGGCAGGGTGGTACCGCGGTGGCGATGCCGGGCAAGGGCATGCAGGCGCGGCAACTGGACATCGCCTTCCCGCGCGCGTTCGACAGCGCCGGCATGATCGTCGAGTTCGCCGGCGTGCATGGCGCGGCGCAACTGCAGGCGCAGGATGCCGCAGGCCGCTGGCGGACGCTGGCCGACGACCCGCAGGCCGGCGACAGCGACAGCGCCTACCTGGCCGGCACGGCGCCGCTGCCGGTGCGCGCGCTGCGCCTGCGCGTGGACGCCGCGCCCGGCGGCGTCGCGCCGACCCTGGCGCGCCTGCGCCTGCTCGGGCCGAAGGCGGTGATGACGCCGATGAAACGCTACCAGGTCGCCGCGCAGCGCGGCGCCACGCGCGCGCTGTTCCCGGCCTCGCTGCACATGCAGCAGACCTACTGGACCGCGGTCGGCATCCACGCCGGCCGGCAGAAATCGATCTTCGACGAATACGGCAACCTGGAAGCGTGGAAGGGCGCGCCGCTGGTGCAGCCGCTGTGGCGAGACGCCTCCGGCACCGCCGCCGGCGCCGACGGCCATGCGCTGGCCCACGCCCTGCGCGACGGCTGGAAGCCGATGCCGTCGGTGCGCTGGTCGCCGCAGCCGGGGCTGGAACTGCGCAGCGAGACCTTCGCGATCGAACGCGACGGCCAGCCGGTGACGCTGCTGCGCCATCGCCTGCGCAACACCGGTACCGCCCCGGTCAGCGGCACCCTGTCGCTGCTGGTGCGGCCGATGCAGATGAATCCGCCGTGGCAGAACGGCGGCCTGTCGCCGATCCACGCGATTGCCGTCGACGGCGGCACCGTGCAGGTCAACGGCCGCGTGCTGTTGACCTCGCTGAGCGCGCCCAGCGCCGGCGGGGCCGAGGCGTTCGGCGCGAACGGCGCCACCGAGATCACCCGCCATGTCGCCGCCGGCACGCTGCCGACGCAGCGCCAGGCGCACGACGCCGACGGCCTGGCCGCGGCGATGCTGACCTACACCGTGCGCCTGGCGCCGGGTGCGCAGCAGGACGTGGTGCTGGCGTTCCCGCTGGGGACCGCCAGCGCCGACGCCCAGGGTCGCCTGCCGCCGGCGCCGCCGCTGGACCGCGATGCCTTGCTCGCCGCCGGCCGCGGCGATGCGGGCCGCAGCTTCGATGCGCTGGCCGAGCAGGTCTCCGCGGATTGGCAGCAGCGCCTGGGCAATGTCGGCCTGCGTCTGCCCGACGCCAGCCTGGTGGACATGCTGCGCGCGCAGGCCGCGTACATGCTGATCAACCAGACTGGCCCGGCGATGCAGCCAGGGCCGCGCAACTACAACCGCTCCTTCATCCGCGACGGCATGGCCACCTCGGCGATCCTGCTGCGCATGGGCCAGGCGCAGGTCGCGCGCGACTACCTGCAGTGGTACAGCGACCACGCGGTGCACCCGAACGGGTTGGTCTCGCCGATCCTCAACGACGACGGCAGCGTCAACGACGGTTTCGGCTCGGACCTGGAGTACGACAGCCAGGGCGAGTACATCGCCCTGGTCGCCGATGTGGCGCGGCTGGACGGCGGCCCGGAGAGCGTGCGCGCCTACCTGCCCAAGGTGAAGCTGGCGATGCAGTTCCTGCAGACGTTGCGCGAGCGCACCCTGGTGCCCGGCTACATGGCCGAGCAGCCGGCGCCGGAGCGCTTCCGCGGCATCCTCGCGCCGTCGATCAGCCACGAAGGCTATTCCAGCCCCACCCACAGCTACTGGGACGACTACTGGGCGCTGAAGGGCTGGCACGACGGCGCCTGGTTGGCCGAGTCGCTGGGCGATGCCGCCACCGCCGCCTGGGCGCGCGAACAGTACGCCGCGCTGCGCACCTCGCTGGCCGCCTCGATCCGCGCCACCATGGCGTGGAAGGGCGCGGACTACATTCCGGCCGCGGCCGACCTGGGCGACGGCGATCCGACCAGCGTCTCCATCGCGCTGGATCCCACCGGCCAGCAGGACCTGCTGCCGGAGGCCGCGCTGCGCACCACCTTCGCCCGTTACCTGGAAGACGTGCGCAAGCGCAAGCAGCCCAACGCGCTGTGGGCCTACACCCCGTACGAGATGCGCAACGTGCTGACCTACGTGCATCTGGACCAGCCGCAGGTGGCCGACGAACTGCTGCAGGACCTGCTGCGCGACCGCCGCCCGTTCGAATGGCAGGTGCTGGCCGAGGTGGTGCAGTCGCGACTGCGCTTCCCGCGCTACCTGGGCGACATGCCGCATACCTGGATCGGTGCCGAGTACGCGCGCACCCTGTTCGGCATGCTCATGCACGAGGGCGACGACGCGCTGGTGCTGCTGCCCGGCGTGCCGCCGGCCTGGCTGGCCGACGACGGCCTGGCCGTACAGCGCCTGCCCACCGCCTACGGCACCCTCGGCCTGCGCGCGCGCCAGCGCGACGGGCGGCTGCGCGTCGAACTCGACAGCGGCCTGCGCTCCGGCACCGCCGTGCGCGTGGTCTGGCCGACGCGCACGCGGCCGGCCCAGGTGCGCGTGGACGGCCGCCGGATCGCGCAGTACGACGCCGGCGGCGTGACCCTATCCACCCCGTTCCGGACCCTGGAGGCACGCTGGTGAGCCCGCCCCCCGTCCCGGCGCCGGATCCGCGCGCCAACATCACCATCAAGGACGTGGCGCGGCTGGCCAACGTCTCGGTGGCCACCGTCTCGCGCACCATGAACGGTCACCAGCACGTGGCCGAAACGGTGCGCGCGCGGGTGCTGGAAGCCGCGCGCACCTTGCACTACGTGCCGCACCACGCCGCGCGCAGCCTGAGCAGCCGCCGCACCCACACCATCGGCGTGGTGCTGCCGGACCTGCACGGCGAGTTCTTCTCCGAACTGATCCGCGGCATCGACACGGTGGCGCGCGAGCGCGGCCTGCACCTGCTGGTGTCCAGCTACCACGGCGAACCGGAGCAGCAGCGGCTGGCGGTGCGGCGCATGCCCGGCCGCGTCGACGGCCTGCTGATCATGTCGCCGTCCCTGGCCAGCGATGCCGAGGATCCGGCCGACATGCTCCCCGGCACGCTGCCGGCGGTGCTGATGAACTGCGCCGAGCGCCTCGGCGATGCGCAGGTGCTCAATGTCGACAACTACGGCGGCGCACGCGCGATGACCCGCCACCTGCTGGACGTGGGCCATCGCCGCATCGCCTTCATCGCCGGGCCGGACGACAACTTCGACGCGCGCGAGCGCCTGCGCGGCTACCGCGACGAACTGCGCGAGCGCTGCCCGCAGGTGGCGCCGCTGGTGCTGCCCGGCGCCTTCGACGAGGCCTCCGGCTACCGCGCCGGCGAAGCCCTGCTGCAGGGCCAGCGCCCGGACGTGGTGTTCGCCGCCAACGACATGATGGCGCTGGGCTGCCTGTTCGCCTTCACCCATGCCGGGCTGCGCGTGCCCGAGGACATCGCCCTGGCCGGCTTCGACGACGTGCCGATGGCACGTTACGTGCATCCGGCCCTGACGACCATGCGCGTGGACATCGCCGGCTTCGGTGCCCGCGCCATGCAGTTGCTGCTCGCCGCGCTGGAGCCGCACGCCGCTTCGGCGGCGGCGGCAACGTCGGCCGGCGCGATCGCCCCGCAACTCATCGTTCGTGCTTCCAGTGCCCAGCGAGGGACCGCCATGGACTGACACCGACGCATGCAGCACCGATGTCGTTTTTGCACCACCTAGAAGAACACAACAACGATCCCGTTTACTGCCCTGGGAGGGCTTTTGTCATGAAGAAATCGCGTTCCGCCTCCAACCTGCCCGCACGCAGCCTGCTGTGCTGCGCGCTGGCCACCTGCCTGTTCGCCACGATGCCGGCGATGGCGCAGTCCAGCAACGCCACCCTGCGTGGTCAGGTTGCCGCCGCCCAAGCCGGCACCGAGGTCACCGTCACCAACATCGCCACCGGCTCGGTGCGCCGCGCGCCGGTCGCCGCCAACGGCAACTACACCGTGGTCGGCCTGCCGCCGGGCACCTACAAGGTCGAGGCCAACGGCGTCACCAAGACCGTGACCCTGCAGGTGGCGTCCTCGTCCACCGTCGATCTCGATGCCGGGACCACGGCCGCCGGCGGCAACGCGACCACGCTGGACACCGTCACCGTCAGCGCGCCGTTGCTGAAGGACGTCAAGACCTCGGAAGTGGGCAACGTGGTGTCGCTGCACCAGATCCAGCAGCTGCCGCAGGCCACCCGCAACTTCCTGGAGTTCGCCGACACCGTGCCGGGCATGGTGTTCCAGATCGACGGCAACGGAAACACCAAGCTGCGCGGCGGTGCATCCAACGCCAGCGCCGGCAACCTGTACATCGACGGCGTCGGCCAGAAGAGCTACGTCAAGGGCGGCGGCATCGCCGGCCAGAGCGACACCCAGGGCAACCCGTTCCCGCAGCTGGCGATCGGCGAGTACAAGGTCATTACCTCCAACTACAAGGCGGAGTACGGCCAGATCAGCGGCGCGGCGATCACCGCGGCCACCAAGTCCGGCACCAACGAGTTCCATGGCGAGGCCTTCTATCGCTACACCGACCAGGATCTACGCGACAAGCGTCCGGACGAGGCGAACGGCAAGATCGATTCGCAGACCAAGGAATATGGCTTCGCGCTGGGCGGCCCGATCATCCAGGACCGCATGCACTTCTTCGTCGCCTACGAAGGCAAGGAGAACGTGGTGCCCAAGAGCGTGCAGGCGGACAACACGGCGCAGCCGTACGTCGGCTTGCTGCCGTCCAATCTGTCGAGCCAGTTCGGCGCGGCCAACATGCCGTTCACCGAGGACCTGTACTTCGGCAAGATCGATTTCGAGCCGACCGACCGCGACCGCATCGAACTGAGCGGCCAGTACCGCGACGAGACCCAGACCGGCAACGTCGGCGGCACCAGCACGCCGGAGCACGGCACCGACAAGATCAACAAGGACAAGCGCGCCAACATCCGTTGGCAGCACAGTGCCGACAATTGGTTCAACGAGTTGATCGTCGGCACCGAAGATTCGGAGAACAACCCGAATCCGAAGAGCATCGGCAACGGCATCGTCTACAAGTACCTGGCTCCCCGCGCCGGCTCCACCGACGTGGACGAGTACACCTTCCTGGAGACCGGCTCCGCCGGCGGTTTGAACGTGCAGCGCAAGAGCCAGAAGGGCTGGTTCCTGCAGAACGACCTGACCTTCACCAGCTTCCAGTGGCACGGCGAGCACACCATCAAGATGGGCGTCAGCTACAAGGACATCAAGCTGACCTCGCAGGATGCGGCCGCGCTCAACCCGCAGTTCAGCTATGCGGTCAACAGCAGTGGCGTGGCCGCCACGCCGTACCGCGTGGACTACGTCGCGCCCTACAACACGCCCGGCCAGAAGGCTACGGTGGAGTCGCCGTCCAAGCAGTACGGCATCTACATCCAGGACGACTGGGCGGCCACCGACAAGCTGATGATCAACGTCGGCGTGCGTTGGGACTACGAAGACAGCCCGGCCTACACCGACTTCGTCACCTCGCAGGCCTTTGTCAATGCGCTGTACTCCGACGATCCGGCCAACCCGGGCCAGCCCTGGGCCAACCGCCTGCTGCCCAGCGGCATCAATGCCGCCGACTACATCAGCACCGGCCGTAACCGCAAGAATTTCAAGGATGGCTGGGCGCCGCGCCTGGGCTTCTCCTACGACTTCTTCGGCGACGAGAGTGCGGTGCTGCACGGCGGTGCTGGCCGCTCCTACGATCGCAATCTGTTCGAACAGCTGGCGCTGGAAACCAGCAAGGCCGCGTTGTCGCCGGTCGCGGTGTACTTCCAGAACCCGGCCACCGGTCAGTGCTACCGCAGCGACCGCGTCTGCACCGCGTGGGATCCGCGCTACCTCAATGGCGTGGATCAGCTGAACACCATCCCCGGCGTCAGTGGCAGCGCCGAGCTGTTCATGTTCAACAACCACCTGAAGACGCCGTACAGCGACCAGTACAGCATCGGCATCACCAATCAGGTCGGTGACTGGCAGACCGACGTCACCTTCCAGCGCATCCTCAGCTACGACGGTTTCGCGATGTCGCTGATCAACCGCTATCCGAACGGCGCCTACTTCCAGAACGGCAGTGCGCCGTGGGGCGAGCCGGTGCCGGGCTACCAGAACACGATCATCGGTATGAACGGCCTGGAGCAGCGCAGCAGCCAGGTGCTGCTGTCGGCCGACAAGCCGTACACCAAGGAATCGGGCTGGGGCCTGACCCTGTCCTACACCCACACCAGCGCGCGTCAGAACCGCAACATCGACGAGCCGTACGCGTTCGACAAGGCGACCATCCACGACTATCCGTTCGTGAAGTCCGATGCCGTGTCGGCGCACCGCTTCGTCGCTTCCGGCTCGATCGATGGCCCGTGGGGCCTGACCTTCGGTGCCAAGGTGGTGCTGGCGACGCCGGAACCGATCAACACCATCGCCTGCTACGGCCACACCGATGCGGACGGCGCGACCTGCCAGCAGGTGGCGGCGGTGCCGCCAGGCAGCGGCAAGTTCCTGGTCGGCGGCAAGATCTGGGGCTACCGTACGGTCGATTTCCAGGCGACCAAGGACTTCACCGTGTACAACGACTTCAAGTTGACCGCACGCGTGAACCTGCTCAATGCCTTCAACTTCAAGAACTACGCGTCGTACTCGTACAACGATTTCGGTTCCGATGGGCGTTTCGATCCCAACATCAGCATCAACAAGACCGGCGACATCATGTACGTGCCGCGCACCGTGACCTTCGAGATCGGCGCCAAGTTCTGATCCACGGCATGACCCACGCGCGTGCCCGACCGGCGCGCGTGGGGTTTCAACGGACGGGGCCGCGTGGCCCCGTCCGCGTTTGCGGTCGCCCCTTTCCTCGGTACAGGACCACGCACGCATGATCGCCGCCCCTCTCCGCAAGCTGGTCATCGTCGGCGGCGGCACCGCCGGCTGGATGGCCGCTGCCGCGCTGGCGCGTGTGCTGGGCCCCGACTACCGCATCACCTTGATCGAGTCCGAGCAGATCGGCATCGTCGGCGTCGGCGAGGCCACCGTGCCGCACATCAAGGCCTTCAACAATCTGCTCGGCATCAACGAGGCCGAGTTCGTGCGCCACACCCAGGGCAGCTTCAAGCTCGGCATCGAGTTCGCCGACTGGCAACGCCCCGGCACGTCCTACGTGCACGGCTTCGGCACCGAGATCGGGCATCCGCTCGGGCTGCTGCCGTTCCAGCAGTACTGGTTCAAGCAGGCGCTGGCCGGCAAGGCGAAGCCGCTGGGCGCCTATACGCTCAACACCGTCGCCGCCAAGCGCGACCGGTTCATGACCTCGGCCACGGATGTGCCGCCGAATTCGCCGCTGGCCAACATCGCCTACGCCTACCACTTCGATGCGGCGCTGTATGCGGGCTTCCTGCGCCGCTACGCTGAACAGCGCGGGGTGACCCGGCGCGAGGGCATCGTCGAGGAGGTGCAATTGCATCCCGAATCCGGCGACGTGCTTTCGGTGCGGCTGGCGTCCGGCGACACGATCGCCGGCGACCTGTTCATCGATTGCTCCGGCTTCCGCGGGCTGCTGATCGAGCAGGCGCTGCACACCGGCTACCACGATTTCAGCCACTGGTTGCCGTGCGATCGCGCGCTGGCGGTGCCCTGCGCCAAGGTCGGCCCGCCGACGCCCTACACCCGCGCCACCGCGCGCGCGGCCGGCTGGCAGTGGCGCATTCCGCTGCAGCACCGCACCGGCAACGGCTACGTGTACTGCAGCGCGCACATCAGCGACGACGAGGCCGCGGCCACGCTGCTGGCCCACCTCGACGGCCCGGCCCTGGCCGATCCGCGCCCGCTGCGCTTCGTCACCGGCCGCCGCAAGCAGGTGTGGAACCGCAACGTGGTCGCGCTGGGCCTGGCCAGCGGCTTCATGGAACCGCTGGAATCGACCAGCATCCACCTGATCCAGTCCGGCATTTCCAAGCTGCTGGAACTGTTCCCGCGCGAGGGCATCAGCCCGGTGCTGGTGCGGCGCTACAACGACCGTATCGCGTTCGAATTCGACCGCATCCGCGACTTCCTGCTGCTGCACTACCACGCCACCGAGCGCGACGACAGCGCGTTCTGGCGGCACTGCCGCAGCATGCCGATCACCCCGGAACTGCAGGAGACGCTGGAACTGTTCCGCGACAGCGGCCGCTTCTACCGCAACGGCGACGAGATGTTCGCCGAGATCAGCTGGGTGCAGGTGATGGTCGGGCAGGGCATCCTGCCGCGTGCCTACCACCCGCTGGTGGACCAGGTGCCGCAGGCCGACCTGGAGCGCTTCATGGCCAGCGTCGAGCAGACCATCGGCCATTGCGCCGACGCGATGCCGCCGCACCAGGCCTTCATCGACCGCTACTGCGCGGCCAAGCCTGCGTAAGCACTGCCCGCGCTGCGCGGACAAAAAAAGAGGCCACGCGCACCAGGCGCGGGCCTCTCCAAATCCGACCGAGGCCGGAGAACGGTATTGGCACATCTCCGGCAAGGCCGGACGCTGGGCATGCTACCGGCACGCCGAAGCTAATGCAATGGTTTAATAATCTACGTCTAAGTCGTTGATTTTAAATTCAATGGCCGGTGCGACCAGCCAGCGTCGCGGCGATTTCCTGCTGGATCGCCTCGGCCGCGGCACGCGGATCGGCGGCCTGGCGGATCGGCCGGCCCACCACGATCGCATCGGCGCCGTCGGCGAAGGCCTGGGCCACGCCCACCGTGCGCTGCTGGTCATCGCCGACCGGACCGCCCGGGCGGATGCCCGGGCAGACGATGGAGAAGCCGGCGCCGGTGGCGCGGCGGATCGGTGCGGCTTCCTGGCCGGAGGCGATCACGCCGTCGATGCCGGCTGCCTGCGCGGCCAGCGCGCGCTCGACCACCACGTCTTCGGGCGCGCGGTCGATGCCCATCGAGGCCAGGTCGGCGCGGCCCATCGAGGTCAGTACGGTCACCGCCAGCAGGCGCATGTCGCTGCCGTTGGCCTCGGCCGCGGCCTGCATCATCGGCGGGTGCCAGCCGTGGATGGTGCAGTAGTCCACCGGCCACTGCGACAGCCGCCGGATCACCCCGCCCACCGTGGCCGGGATGTCGAAGAACTTCAGGTCCACGAACACCCGCTTGCCGCGCCCGGCCAGCGTGTCCAGCACGTCGAAGTACTCGCCGGAGGCCAGCAGTTCCATGCCGATCTTGTAGAACGCCACCGCATCGCCGAGCCGCTCGATCCACTCCAGCGCCTCGCTGCGCCCGGGCACGTCGAGGGCGAAGATCAGGCGCTCGCGCGGCGTCAGTGGCAGCGGCGTGCGGCTCACTGCGCCAGCTCCAGCGCTTGCACCTTGGCCTGGTGGCGCGCAGCCCGCGACTGGGTGAAGTCGTTGTTGAACAGCGCCGGTTCCCAAGAGCCGTAGCTGGGGTTGGGCAGCATCCACCAGCGCTCGCCGAACCAGTCGTGGTACTGCTGCAGCAATTGCGCGCGGCCTTCCGGGGTGTTGGCCACCACCTGCGCGAAATCGCCGAGCTGGTCGCCGAACTGCATCAGCACGCGGTACTGCTGGCCGACCAGCTTGCGCCGGCAGTTCTTCTCCGAGCCGTTCTGCTCGCAATCCTTGACCACCGTGCCCAGGCCCAGCAGCACGCTGTTGTCGGCCACCGGCAGGCCGGCGCTGCGCAGGTTGGCCAGGGTCGCGTCGGTCAGGTGCACGGCGCGGTTGGTCACGTACAGCACGGTGATGCCCTTGGCGGTGGCGGCCTTGGTGAAATCGACCACGCCGGGGATCGGCTTGGCCTTCTTCTCGGCCACCCACTGGTCCCAGGTGACCTCGTCGTACTCCTTGCCGTTGCGGATCAGGCGCGCCTGGTAGGGCGAGTTGTCCAGCACCGTTTCGTCCACGTCCATCACCACTGCCGGTTTCAACCCGGTGGCGGCGTTGCCGCGCTCCTCCGGCACCAGCGCGTCCCAGTTCGGTTCCTTCAGCGCCGCATCCAGGCGGTCGGCGGCGGCGCGATAGGTCTGCTCGGCCAGGGCCTGGTACTCGGCCGAGCGCTGCATCCACAGCACCGCGTTGAGATTGTCGTCGGCCGCGCCGGGCGTGGCCGCAGCGGACGCGGCGGCAGACGCCGTGGCGGCCGGCTTGGCGGCAGGGTCGGCGACCTGTGCCTGCGGCTTGCAGGCGGACAGGGCGAGCACGGCGCAGGCCAGTGCGGTGCGGGCGATCGGAGTCATCGGGCGCGGGAACCTAGGCAAATGAACCGCGGATTTTAGCCGGTTGCGATGACAGACGTGCCGGGCTGCCTGGCACTGCTGCGCAGCGCGTGGCCGCCACGATGAGGCGACCGTCTCGGCTGCCTGGATGCAGGGCGAGCCGACACTGCGAAGGACCGCCACCGTTGCTGCGTCGACGCCGGGCCCGCTGCCGCAACGACTGCACCGGCCATGTCGCGCCGAGCGCAGTGGTCGGTTCAGGACGCAACCTCTGCGGCTTGGCACGGGGAGCCGACGGCACCGCGCGGGCGCTGCCGTGGTCATGAAATGCGTGACGAGCGTCACCGCAAGAAGCAACGTGACGCACGTAAATGCTTGTTTTGACGGGAATTTCCTGACGTCGTGTCGGGAGTTTCCGGATCGCGCCGCGCTGTGGTTTGCACCACACTTATGCGTACGGAAAACCGCGCAACGCGGCGCCTTGTGCGCTGCAGCGTGATCGCGCCTGCACCTGCAGGCAAACGCCGGAAGCGTCACAGGGGACGTTGCAGTGGATCGCTGGAGAAAAGGAGCTTCTCGCATTGTGCTGGCTGCGTGCCTGCTCGCCGGTGTGCCCATGGCGCAGGCGCAGGAACCGCCGAGCACGCTCGACCGCCAGGAACAGCTGCGCCAGGCCGAGCAGGTGCAGCGGCAGCAGGAGCAGGACCGGCAGGCGCCGTTCGTGGGCCCGCGCCAGGCCGAGGCGCCAGCCGACATGCGCAGCACCGCCTTGCCGACCGAAGCCTTGTGCTTCCCGATCAAGCGCATCCGCCTCAGCGGCGCCGGCCCCGATGCGGCGAGGTTTTCCTGGCTCTGGCAGTCGCTGCGCCGCTACGAGGGCCGCTGCATCGGCACGGCCGGCATCGATCTGATCCGCCGCCGTGCGCTGGACCAACTGGTCGCGCGCGGCTTCGTCACCACCCGCCTCGGCGTGCCGGCGCAGGACCTGTCCCGCGGCGAGCTGCGCTTCGAATTGCTGCCCGGGCGCCTGCGCCAGGTGCGCGTGCAGTCGGCGGACGGCCGCGTGTTCTGGCGCGGTGCGCTGCCGCTGCGGCCGGGCGATGTGCTGGACCTGCGCGCGATCGAACAGGGTGTGGAGCAGTTCAAGCGGGTGCCGTCGCAGGACGCCAAGATCGACATCGCCCCGGGCGAGCAGCCCGGTGAATCGGACCTGCTGATCACCGTGCAGCGCAGCCGGCGCTGGCGCGCGGTGCTCAACGCCGACGATTCGGGTGTGCAGGCGACCGGGCGCTATCAGGGCGGGGTCGACTTCGCCCTGGATGCGCCGCTGGGCATCAACGACCTGCTCTCGATCGGCTACAACCACGATCTGGTCGACGACGGCGCCCAGCGCGGCACCCATGGCAACAGCCTGTCCTACAGCGTGCCGTGGGGCTGGTGGACGTTCTCCCTGTCGCTGTCGTCGTACCGCTACCACCAGCAGGTGGAGGGTTTCCGCCAGAGTTTCCAGTCCAGCGGCAGCTCGGACAGCGCGCAACTGGATCTGCAGCGGGTGATCCACCGCACTGGCACCAGCAAGACCACGCTGGGCATGGTGGTGGCCAAGCGCGCGGCGCGCAGCTATCTGGATGGCGTGGAGATCGGCATCCAGCGCCGCCACACCACCAGCGCCGAGCTCTACCTCAGCCATCGCCACTACCTAGGCAAGCTGCAGCTGGACACGCGCCTGGGCCACCGCCGCGGTACCCCGTGGTTCGATGGGCAGTGGACCGGCTACGACCCGGCAGTGGGCTTCCCCGGCTACCGCTACGGCGTCACCACGCTCGACGTCAGCGCCGGCCTGCCGTTCGCGCTGGGCCCGGTGGCGATGAGCTGGGACAGCAGCCTGCATGCGCAGACGTCTTCGCAACTGCTGCTGGGTTCGGAATTCATCACCCTGGGCGGGCGCTACAGCGTGCGCGGCTTCGACGGCGAACGCACCCTCGGCGCCGAGCGCGGCGCGTACTGGCGCAACAGCCTCAACCTGCCGGTGCAGCGCCTGGGCATCACCCCGTACCTGGGCGTGGATGCCGGCCGCATCGCCGGGCCGAGCGCCGCCGGCCTGGCCGGGCGCAGCCTGGTCGGCGGCTTCGTCGGCGTGCGCGGCGCGCATGGCGGGCTCAGTTGGGATGGCTTTGCCGGCTGGGACCTGCACGCACCGCGCGACTTCCACAGCGCGCAGCCGGCCTACGGCGTGCGCCTGATCTACCAGTTCTGACACGGCCTGCCGCCGGCCGGCGGCAGGCAACGCGATGGGTTTTGCCGCGGTGCGCGGCACGAGAGAGACGACGATGCACATGGACCGTACCGACCGCCGCCACCGCCTGCTCGAGCCGCTCAAGCGTGGCCTCGCCGCCCTGCTGTGCTGCACCGTCACCTGGACCTCGCTGCCGCTGTACGCGCAGGTCGCGCCGGTCGCCAATCCGGACGGGCGCCAGCCCGGCCAGCAGGCCGCGGCCAACGGCGTGCCGGTGGTCGACATCGTCGCCCCCAACGCGCGCGGCGTCTCGCACAACCGCTATTCGCGCTTCGACGTCGGCAGCAACGGCCTGATCCTCAACAACAGCGCGCAGATCTCCAAGACCGAGCTCGGCGGCTACATCGCCGGCAACGACAACCTGAAGAACAGCGGCGCGGCCACGCTGATCCTCAACGAAGTCACCTCCACCACCAGCCGCCTGCAGGGTTATACCGAAATCGCTGGGGCCAAGGCGCAACTGGTGATCGCCAATCCCAACGGCATCGTCTGCGACGGCTGCGGCTTCCTCAACACCTCGCGCGTCACCCTGGCCACCGGCACCCCGCTGCTCGGCGCCGATGGCGCCTTGAACGGGTTTTCCATCACCGGCGGCGCGCTGAGCGTCGGCAGCAACGGCCTGGACGCGTACAACGTCGACCGCCTGGACCTGCTGTCGCGGCAGTTGAGCGTGGGCGGTTCGGTGTGGGCCAAGGACCTGCTGGCCAGCGCCGGTGCGCAGCGCATCGGCTACGACGGCATGCTGCTGGAGGTGCTGCCGGGCAGCGATGGCGCAGCGCCGGCGATCGGCATCGACGTGGCGTACCTGGGCGGCATGTACGCCGACCGCATCCGCCTGATCGCCACCGAGGCCGGCGTGGGCGTGGTCAGCCGCGGCACCCTGTCCGCGCAGAGCGGCAGCCTGCAGATCGACAGCGCCGGCCAGCTCAGCCTGGCCGGCACCGCGGTGGCCCGCGACGACGTCGACCTGCGCGCGACCGGCGCGCTGAGCCAGCAGGGCGTGCTCGGCTCGCAGCAGGCCGGCGTGCGCCTGCGTGCCGCGCAACTGGCGCTGGGCGGCGACACCATCGCCCATGGCCTGCTCGATGCTGCCGCCAGCGGCGCGCTGGTGCACAGCGGGCGCAGCAGCGCCGGCGCCATCACCCTGTTCGGCTCGGAACTGGAGGCCGGCGGCAGCCTCTACAGCGGCGGCGATCTGGCGCTGAGCGCCAGCGGCGAATTGCGCAGCAGCGGCAGCGTCTACGCCGTTGGCGCAGCGCAGCTGCAGGCCGGAGCGGCCTGGCTGCAGCAAGGCGGCACCGTGCAGAGCGCCGGCAGCCTTGCAGTGCAGGCGGCGCGGATCGATGCCGCCGGCGTGCTCGACGCCGGCGCCGGCCTCAGCCTGCGCAGCGACGCCGACATGCGCCTGTCCGGCCTGGCCCAATCCTGGCAGGACGCCAGCGTGCAGGCCGGCGGACGCGTGGACACGCTCGGCCAGCTCAGCGCCGGCGGGCGCCTGGATCTGGGCGCGGCGGCGATCGGCAATGCGGCCGGTGCGGTGGTCTCGGCCGGCGGCGACGTCGCGCTAGCGACGCCGGGCGCGCTCGACAACGCCGGTACGTTGTACGCCGGCCGCGACCTGCGCATCGACGCGGCCAGCGTCGGCAACACCGGCGGCAGCTACGCCGGGCGCAACGCCACGCTCGCCACCACCGCGGCGCTGAACAACAGCGGCAGCCTGGTCGCCGGCGCCGCGCTGAGCGTGGACGCGGCGCAACTGCGTAGCAGCGGCGAACTCGGCAGCCAGGGCGGCGACGTCGCCCTGCGCAGCCGCGGCGACCTGGCCCTGGCCGGACAGGTCGCGGCCAAGGGCGCGCTGACCGCGCAGGCCGGCGGCGCCTTGCTGCAAGCGGGTACCCTGAGTGCGGGCAGCGCGCAGCTGCAAGCCGCCGGCGACGCCACGCTGGACGGCGTGGTCCGCACCGATGGGGACCTGCAGTTGAGCGCCGATGGTCAGTTGCGCAGCAGCGCCACGCTGGCCGTCGGCGGCAACGCCACCTTGCACGCGCAGGGGGCGTTGGCGCAGCGCGGGCAGGTGCAGACCGGTGGCGCGTTGGCGCTGGACGGCGCCAGCATCGCCCAGGCCGGCGTGCTGGATGCCGGCACGACCCTGGCGCTGCGCAGCGCCAACGATCTGCAACTGGCCGGCACCGTGCAATCGCGTGGCGATCTGGCGCTCACCAGCGCCGGGGCGCTGCAGAACCAGGCGCAGGTCGTGGCCGGCGGCGCGCTCAGCGCCAACGCCGGCACGCTGAGCAATGCCGCGGGCGGCAGCTTGTCGGCCCTAGGCGACGCCAGCCTGACCAGCGCCAGCGCGCTGTCCAACGACGGCCAGCTGTACGCGGGCGGTGCGCTCCGCCTGCGCGCCGGCAGCCTGGCACAGACCGGCTCGGCCAATGCCGGTACCACGCTGACCCTGACCGTGGATGGCGCCGTTGCCAACCAGGGCGACCTGGTCGGCGGTGGCGACGTGCAGGTCGAGGCCGGCAGTCTGGTCAGCAGCGGCCAACTGGGCAGCCAGCAGGGCCAGGTCGCGCTGAACAGCCGCGGCGATGTGCAGCTCGACGGCGTGGTCGCTGCCGCTGGCGTCTTGCAGGCGCAGGCGCTGGGCGATCTGCAGCAGCGCGGCAGCCTGCGTGCGGCGGGCGTGCAGCTCAACGCCGCGGGTAACCTCGATGTGGCCGGCACCGTGCAGAGCAGCGACACCCTGCAACTGCAGGCGCAACGTGCGCTGCGCGTGGACGGCCAGGCCAGCGCGAGCGGCGCGGTCGGCGTCAACGCCGCCAGCGTCGCACTGGGCAGCGGCGCCATCCTGCAGAGCGCGACCGCCCTGCAGGTGGGCACAGCGGCCCTGGACAGCCAGGGCACGTTGGACGCAGGCACCGATCTGCGCCTGCACAGCACGGGCGACATGCACCTGGCCGGCCTCGCCCAGGGCGGGCGCGATGTCGCGGTGCTGACCGACGGCACCCTCGACAACCAGGCCAAGGTATTCGCCGGGCGCGCGCTGCAGCTCGCCGCCGCCAGCGCCAGCAACCAGGCGCAAGGCCAGTGGCTCGCGCAGACGACGCTCGACGCCAGCGTACAGGGCACCTTCGACAACGCCGGTCTGGTACAGGCCGGTCAGGCCGCGACCTTGACCGTGGGCAGCCTGCAACAGAGTGGCCGCACCTATGCCGGCGACACGTTGACCGTCCAGGCAACGACCGCGTTGGGCAATACCGGCGACCTGATCGGCAAGCACGATGTGGCGATCAGCGCCGGCAGCGTGACCAGCAGCGGCCAGCTGGGCAGCCAGGACGGCCAACTGCGCGTGACCAGCGCTGGCGATGTGACGCTGGGTGGCAGCGTCATCGCGGCGCAGGCGCTGAGCGCCACCGCAGTGGGCGACCTGCGTCTGGACGGCGTGGCCAAGGCGCGCGCGATCGCCCTGAGCGGGCGCGATGTGGGCGTCGCCGGTGCCTTGCAGAGCGCCACCGGTGCGACGCTGCAGGCGCAGCGTGCGCTCGGCGTCGATGGCCAGGCCCTGGCCGCCGGCGACCTGCAGTTGCAGGGCGCCAGCATCGCCACCGGCAGCAATGCCGTGCTGCAGAGCACGGCCGGCGCGATCACTTTGCAGGGCGGCAGCATCGACAGCCAGGGTGCGCTCGACGCCGCCACCGACCTGACCCTGCACAGTCAGGATGCGCTGCGCCTGGCCGGCATCGCCCAGGGCGGCAACGACGTGCTGCTGACCGCCGCGGGTGCGTTCGACAACAGCGCCCGCGTGGTGGCCGGGCGCGATCTGCAGGTGCAGGCGGGCAGCGCGGTCAACCGCGCTGCCGGCACGCTCGCGGCCGGTCGCGTGCTGGATCTGCACGTCGATGGGTTGCTCGACAACGCCGGCCTGCTGCGCGGCGAGCAGGCACTGACGCTGCAGGCCGGCAGCCTGCAGCACAGCGGCACGCTCTCCACCGGCCAGGCGCTGACCCTGCGCAGCAGCGGCGCGATGGACAACCGCGGCAACGTGATCGCTGGCGGCGATCTGCTGGTGGACGTGGGCAGCCTCAGCAACAGCGGCCAGCTCGGCAGCCAGAACGGCCAGGCCACGCTCGCCAGCCAGGGCGACCTGCTGCTGGGCGGCAGTGTGATCGCCGCGCAGGCATTGAACGCCACCGCGCTGGGCGACCTGCGCCTGGACGGCGTGGCCAAGGCGCGCGCGATCGCCCTGAGCGGGCGCGATGTCGGCGTCGCCGGTGGATTGCAGAGCGCGACCGGCGCGACGCTGCAGGCGCAGCGTGCGCTGCGCATCGATGGCCAGGCGCTGACCAGCGGCGACCTGCAGCTGCAGGGCGCCAGCGTCGCCACCGGCAACGCCGCAGTGCTGCAGAGCACGGCCGGTGCGATCACCTTGCAGGGCGGCAGCATCGACAGCCGCGGCACGCTCGACGCCGGCACCGATCTGGACCTGCACAGCGATGGCGCCCTGGCCGTGGCCGGCGTCGCCCAGGCCGGGCGCGATGTCGTCCTCACCGCGGGAGCGCAGCTGACCAATGCCGGACAGGTGCTGGCCGGGCGCGATCTCACCGTCACCGCCGCCGGCATCACCAACGTCACCGGCGCCAGCCTCGCCGCGCGCGGCGCGCTGGGCCTGACCACCGCCGGCACCCTCGCCAATGCCGGCACCCTGCAGTCCGGCCAGGCGATGACCCTGCAGGTCGGCGACCTGCAGCATAGCGGCCAGGCTTACGCCGGCGACGCGCTGCGCCTGCATGCCAGCGGTGCCATCGACAGCCAGGGCGAACTGATCGCCAAGCGCGACCTGCAGCTCGACGCCGCGCGCATCGCCAGCACCGGCCAGCTCGGCAGCCAGAGCGGCCAGGTGACGCTGACCAGCCAGGGCGACCTGACGCTGGGCGGCACCGTCGCCGCCGCCACCGGACTCAGCGCGCATGCTCAGGGCGATCTGCTGCAGGCCGGCACGCTCAGCGCGCAGGCACTGGACCTGCGCGCCGGCCGCGACCTGACCGTGGGCGGCCAACTCGCCACCACGCAAGGACTGCAGGCGCAGGCGCAGCGCGACCTGCAAGTGAACGGCAGCGTCAGCGCCGGCCAGGACGCCGCCCTGCAAGCCGGCGGTACCCTGCGCAGCGACAGCCAGAGCGTGCTGCACAGCGCCGGTGCGCTGCAGTTGAGCGGCGCGGCCATCGACAGCCAGGGCACCGTCGACGCCGGCACCACCCTGGCGATGACCAGCACGGGCGATCTTGCCCTCGGCGGGCTGGTGCAGTCCGCTTCGACGCTCGACCTGCGCGCCACCGGTGCCCTTAACAATGCCGCCCAGGTGGTCGCCGGCACCGACCTGAGCATCACCGCCGCCAACGCCACCAACAACGCCAGCGGCATGCTCGCCGCCCTGGGCAATGGCACCTTCACCGTGAGCGGCCTGCTCAGCAACGCCGGCGCCCTGCGTGCGCGCCAGCGCCTGCAACTGGACGTCGGCTCGCTGCAGCAGACCGGCCGCAGCTACGGCGTGCAGCGCCTGGCGCTGACCGCCAATGGCGCCATCGACAACCGCGGCGACCTGATCGCCGGCAGCGCCTTGCGCGTGCAGGCGGCCAGCGTCGCCAGCAGCGGCCAGCTCGGCAGCGAAACCGGCGACGTGGCCCTGGTCAGCCAGGGCGATCTGACTCTGGGCGGCACCCTGGCCTCGGCCGGCGCCTTCAGCGCACAGGCCGGCGGCGCGCTCAACCAGAGCGGCGCCTTGAGCGCGGCGACCACGCTGCAACTGCAGGCGCATGGCGACCTGACCGTGGCCGGTACCCTCAACGCCAACCAGGTGGTGCTCGGCAGCGACGCCAGCGTGTTGCAGCAGGGCACCGTCAGCGGTGCGGATGTCGCGCTGCAGGGCCAGCGCATCGACAACGCCGGGCAGACCCTGTCCAGCGGCAACCTGCGCCTGAGCGGCGGCACCGTCGCCATCGGCGGTGTGGCGGCGGCGGGCGTGCGCGCCGATGGCGGCCTCGGCAACAGCGGCGCGCTGACCCTGCATGCCGATGGCACGCTCAGCGCCAGCGGCCGTCTGATCGCCGCCGGCAACCTCGCCGCCGATGCCACGCAACTCGCGCTGGCCGGCAGCACCGCCCGCGTCGGCGGCGATGTCGCGCTGACCGCGAGCGGCGACGTAGATCACCGCGGCGCCGACCTGCTGGCCGGCGGCCTGCTCACCGTGCGCGCCGGTGGCGCGCTGGACAACAGCGCGCTCAACGGCGTCGGCGGCACACTACAGGCGGCGGGCCTGGACCTGGGCGCGGCGACGCTGCGCAACGGCAATGGCGCCCTCGTGCAGAGCGGCAGCGGCACCACGCGCATCGCCGTCACCGGCGCGTTCGACAACGGCACCGGCCGCCTGGTCAGCAACGGCAGCGCCCTGCAACTGGGCGCGGCATCGATCAACAATGCGCAAGGGCGCATCGAACACGCCGGCAACGGCACCCTCACGGTGAGCAGCGCCGGCGCGCTGGGCAATGCCGGCGGTCGCATCCTCACCCAAGGCCAGCTGCAACTCAGCGCCGGCAGCACGCTCGACAACCAGGGCGGCGCCATTGCCGCGGCCGGCGATGCCAGCGTCACCGTGGCCGGACTGGGCAACGTCGGCGGCAACGTGTCCGCGCGCGGCCTGAACCTGCAACTGGGCAACGGCGCGCTCGACAACCGCAGCGGCGTGCTGCAGGCCGCTGGCGGCAGCCTCGTGCTGCGCGCCGACAGCCTCGACAACCGCGGCGGCACGCTGCAGGCGGTGAGCGCCAACGGTGCCGGCGGCGATCTGCGCGCCGATCTGGCGCATGCGCTGACCAACGATGGCGGCCTGGTCGGCGCCAGCACCGACCTGACCCTCGGCGCGGAGAACGTCAGCAACAGCGCCGGCACCATGCAGGCCGGGCGCGATCTGGCGTTGACCGCGCGCGGCCAGCTCGACAACCACCAGAGCGGCCGCATCGGCGCCGCCCGCGATCTCAGCGCCGCCGTCACCGGCGCGCTGCTCAACAGCGGCGGCCAGCTCGACAGCGGCAATGCCATGACCCTGTCCGGCGGCCGCATCGATAACAGCCAGGGCAGCATCGTCAACAACGGCGGCGGCCTCACCCGGCTCACCACCGGCGGCGACCTGCGCAACGTCGGCGGCAGCCTGGGCGGGCGCGGCAGCGTCGTGCTCGACGCCGCCAGCATCGCCAACGGCAGCGGACAACTGGTGGCCGGCGGCGACCTGATCGCCAACACCAATGCGCTCGACAACCAGGGCGGCAACGCCTACGCCGGCGGCAGCATGCTGTTGCAGCGGAGCGGTGCCACGCTCGACAACCGCAACGGCAAGATCAAGGCCGAACAGGCGGTGCGCCTGACCCTGCAGAGCCTGAGCAACAGCGGCGGCCAGATCGGCGCCGGCAGCAGCGCTGGCGGCGCGGGCGACGTGGTCATCGACACCGTCGGCTTCGACGGCGGCGGCAGCATCCTCGGCCAGAACCTGCTCGACTTGACCATCCGCAACGACTACACGCACCGCGCCGGTGCCGACATCACCAGCAATGGCGATTTCCGCCTGGCGGTGGGCGGCAACTTCGTCAACGCCTCGGCGCTGCAGGCCGGGCGCAGCCTCGGCGTCAACGCCAGCAGCATCAACAATCTTGCCGGCGCCAGCATGCGCTCGGGCAACGTGCAGTTGAACACCGGCGGCAGCGTCACCAACGCCGGCGACCTCTCCGCCAGCGGCAACCTGCAGGTCACTGCCGGGTCGGTGTCCAACACCGGCAGCCTGGTCGGCGGCAACGTGCTGGTGGATACCGGCACCCTGGTCAATGGCGCCGATCTCGGCGGCGCCACCGACAACGCCGCCTACGGCAGCGCGCTGATCGGCGCCACCAGCGGCATGACCTTGCTGGTGCGCGACCAGTTGGTCAACCGCGACGCGAAGATCTTCAGTCTCGGCAACATCGCCATCGGCGCCGCGCGCGATGGCAATGGCACGCTCACCGCGCGCACCGGCACGTTGGACAACGTCTCGGGCAGCATCGAAGCCGATGGCAGCATCCTGATCGCGGCCAATCAGATCAACAATCGGCGGCGGGTGGTCAATGCCCAAACCACACCGCTGTCAGACGCAGAGCGCGACGCGATCAACGCCACGACACCTCCCGAAGTGTTGTACGTCGGTCAGCCGATGCCTGAGCAGAATGGCCCGAACGTTGGCGATAGAGTCGGCCTGGGCGCCACGCGGACCTACGACGTCATCAGTCGCGACAAGCTCATTTCCACCAGTGTCGAAGGACGTATCGTTGCTGGCGGGAATATTTCCATGTCCGGCGGCGTCAATAACTATGCGTCAACGATCGCTGCCGCCGGTCTGCTCTCTGTCAATCGTCGTGGCACGAGCGGTTTGAGTGATGGACTCATCAGCGGACAAGAGGTCGTAAGCAACAACGCGTTGGCACTGAGCCAGCGCACCAAGTACACCGACGTCGAACAGGTGGCGGTTCTGCAGGATGGCGATTGCGCACGCGGCTATCGGGCGGATGGCTGTACCTATGAGGTGCAGGAAAACGAAACCGGCTCCGGCATTCTGGACAACAGCTACATCGCCCTCGCCGCCAACATGACCGGCGGACAGGGCGTTTCGATCAGTGGCGCCACCATCCGCAACGGCGCGGTCGGCAGCGATGGTCGCAGCATCGGCGGCGCGTCCTTCAACGCCACCCAGGGCGGAGCCCTGAACCGGTACGGCACGATGAGCGCCGACGGCCCTGGCGGTATCGCCGTGCAGGCGCAGACCGCTGCGACGCCGACCAAGGCCAACGTCGGCAACCACATCGCCACCGCCAGCCTGGGTGCCATCCGCATCGACGACGGCCAGGCCACCCTGGCCGATGGCAACAGCGCCACTGCGTCCCAGGTCCAGGCCAGCGGCGTGCAGGCCCAGCTCGGCGGCGCCAGCAGCGGCAGCCGCAGCCAGGTCCAGGCCGGCACCGCGCAGGCGGTGCTGACCGCCGGCAGCGTGCCAGGCCAGTACCAGCAGATCGATCCGGGTACCGGCCAGGTGCCGCAGGTGGTCGGCGGCGTCGGCGCGCCGCTGGGCAACATCGTGCTGCCGATGGGCGGGCTGTACCGCCTGGTCGGCAGCAACGGCGCCAGCGTCAACACGCTGGGCCGCGCCGCCAACGGCCTGGGCGGGGTCAAGGCCAACACCAGCGCCCCCGGCCGCCGCTACCTGATCGAGACCGATCCGCGCTTCGTCGACTACGACAACTTCATCAGCAGCGATTATCTGCTGGACAAGCTCGGCGTGGATCCGCAGTGGACCCAGACCCGCCTGGGCGACGGCTTCTACGAACAGCGCCTGGTGCTGGACCAGATCACCCAGCTCACCGGCCGCCGCTACTTGGGCAACTACGCCGACGGCGTGGCCCAGTACCGCGCGCTGCTCGACGGCGGCGTGGCCGAGGCGGGCACCCTGCACCTGAGCGTGGGCGTGGCGCTCACTGCCGACCAGGTCGCCGCGCTGACCCACGACATCGTGTGGATGGTGGAACAGGAGTACCAGGGCCAGAAGGTGCTGGTGCCGGTGGTGTACCTGGCGTCCAAGACCGCGCTGACCCTGCGCAGCGACGGCGCACTGCTGGCCGGTGGTGCGGGCGACACCGTGCTCAATGCCACGGCCGGCTTGACGAACACCGGCACCATCAGCGGCGCCAACGTCAGCGCCACCGCCGGCAACCTGCTCAACCAGGGCCGTATCGCCGGTACCGGCACGGTGACGTTGCAGGCCAAGCAGGATCTGCTGAACCTCGGCGGCCAGATCGCCGGCCGCGACGTGCTGCTGAGTGCCGGTCGCGATCTGACCAGCTCCACCCGCGACGCCATCGCCGGCGGCGACCTGCGTTCGGGCATCACCGCCGATAACAACCTGCGGCTGCAGGCCGGCCGCGACCTCAGCCTGACCGGCACCACCGTGCAGGTGGGCAATAGCGCGGCGCTGCAGGCCGGCAACAATCTGATGTTGCAACCGACCGCGCTGCGTGACGAGTCCGGTCTGCTGCGCGGTGGCGACCGGACCAGCCTGATCGTTGGCAACAACCTCTCCCTGCAGGCAGGCAACGATCTGGCCATCCGCCAGGTGCAGGTGCAGGCCGGTGGCGACCTGATCGCTGCGGCCGGCCATGACCTCGACGTGACCTCGGCACTGGGTGGTAGCCGCACCGTCACCGATCAGATTCTCCAGGGCAAGACCAAGGTCGTCACCGCGACCACCACCCAGGACCTGGACCAGCAGGTGCTCAGCGCCGGCGGCAACCTGGTGCTCAGCGCTGGCCACGACGTCAACCTGACCGCGGCCAAGCTCGACGCCGGCAAGGGCCTGGCAGTGGTCGCAGGCAACGACCTCAACAGCACCACCCTGACCACGGTCGACACCAGCAACACCCTTGAGACGCGCAAGCGCTTCAAGCAGACCACCACCACCCGCGACGAGATCGTCCACGGCACCGAGTTCACCGCCGGTGGCGACATCGCCCTGCAGTCCGGCCACGACGTGAACCTGACCGCGGCCAAGGCGTTCACGGACAAGGGCGCGCTGGCGGTGTCCGCTGGCAACGACGTCAATCTGCTGGCCGCACAGGAGCAGCACGATGCCGTGCAGGACATGCAGAAGAAGAAGTCCGGCTTCCTGTCCAGCAAGACGACGACGACCCACGACGAGTGGCACGACAGCACCGCGGTGGCGACCACGCTCAGCGGCGACACCGTGCAGATCGCTGCCGGCCACGACCTGCTCTCGCAGGGCGCGCAGGTCGCCGGCACCGGCAACGTGGTGGTGGCCGCTGGCAACGATCTGACGCTGGAGACGGCGCAGAACACGCATAGCGAAGAGCACGAGAAGAAGGTCAAGAAGACCGGCCTATACAGCGGCGGCGGCTTCAGCGTCACTCTGGGGGCCAGCAAGCAGACCAATACGCTGGATGCGACGGAGGTGAGTCAGAGCGGCAGCCTGGTCGGCAGCACCGATGGCTCGGTGACGCTGATGGCAGGCAACGCGCTGGCGATCACCGGCAGTGACGTGGTCGGCAAGACCGGCACCGCCATCGTCGGCAAGGACGTGACCATTGCCGCGGTCGAGAACCGCGTGGATACGGTCCAGACCTCCAAACAGCAGAGTGCCGGGATCACGCTGGGCCTGACCGGCGCAGCGGTGCAGGCGGCCGAAGCGGCATATGGCGCCACCAAGCGCGGCAGCGAGGTCGAGGACAGCCGGCTGCAGGCGCTGTACGCGGCCAAGGCCGGCTAAGCGGTCAAGGACAGCGTCGATGCCTACCAGGCTGCCACCGCGCAAGGCGCACAGATGGGCGGGGCCAGCCTGCGCATTGGTATCGGCGCCAGCAGCGCTTCCAGCAAGACCGTCACCCATGAGGAAACCACCGGCGGCAGCCGCATCCTGAGCGACGGCAACATCACCATCGCCGCCACCGGCGGCGACTTGAACGTGATCGGCAGCAAGATCGACGGTCAGAACGTTGCTTTGGCGGCGGCCAACAACCTCAACCTGCTGAGCCAGCAGGAGACCAATACCGAGAAGTCGAGCAACAAGAACGCCGGCGGCGAGATCGGCGTGAGCGTCGGCACGACCACCGGCATCTACCTGAGCGCCTATGCGGGCAAGGGCAGTGCCAAGGGCAACAGCGAACTGCACACCGAGAGTGTGGTGACGGCCAAGGACACGCTGACCCTGGCCAGCGGCAACGACACCACGATCAAGGGGGCGCAGGCGTTTGGCGACACGGTCCTGGCCAAGGTCGGTGGCGACCTGCTGATCCAAAGCGAGCAGGACACCAGCGACTACAAGAGCAAACAACAGCAGGCGGGCGTCACCCTGGTCTATGGCTACAGCACCGGCGGCAACGTCAGTGGCTCGTACAGCCAGCAGAAGGTCGACAGCAACTACACCAGCGTCAAGGAGCAGAGCGGCGTCCAGGCAGGCAATGGTGGGTTCGATGTCGATGTCGGAGGCAATACGCATCTGATCGGCGGTGCCATCGCCAGCACGGCTGAGGTTGAGAAGAACCGCCTGTCCACCGGCAGCCTCACCGTGGAGGATCTGAAGAACAAGGCGGAGTACAAGGCCAGCAGCGTCGGGGTCAGCACGGACATGGCGTCCAGCGCCACGACAGCCGCGCTCGGCGCCGCCCTAAGCCTGTCGGGGGGACAGAACGGCAACGCTAGCAGCGTGACCAAGAGCGGCGTCTCTGCTGGGACGATCGACGTTCGTAACGGAGACACCTCGGCAGTAGCCAACCTGGATCGCGGTGCGACGGAACTGCAGCAATCCGGGCTGAAGCAGATCTTCGACGAACGTAAAGTCCAAGACCAGATGGAGATGGCTAAGGTCGCGGGGGAGGTCGGCTTCCGCACGGTTGGGGCGATTGGAGATGCGCTGACCAGCAAGTACAAGGACGCAGCACTCGTTGCTGATGGCGCGGAAAAGCAACTGAAACGTGACGATCTCACTCCGGATCAGCGCGCCGCGATCCAGCAGAGCCTGGACACTGCCAAAGCCACTATGGCGGCGTACCAGGAGCAAAACGATCTCTGGAAGGATGGCGGAACCGGCAAGACGCTGCTGCATGCGGTCGCAGGTGCGGTTGCGGCGAACCTTGGTGGCGGAAACGCGATGCAAGGCGCGCTGGGCGCTGGCGCCGCCGAGCTTGCGCGTCCGCTGACCGAAAGCGAATCGAAGCTCGTACAGAATCTGGTCAGCGCGCTGATCGGCGGCGCTGCGGGCGGCGAGACGGGCGCCGGCGTTGCCGTAGACGGAGAGAACTTCAACCGGCAGTTGCATCCGGACGAGTTGAAGAAGATCAATGCCAGTGCGGCCACGTTCGCAGCAATGGAATGCGGCCAGGCATGCACACCGGAACAGGTGGAAGCCGCGCGGCAGCGCCTGATCGTGCAGGCCATGCGTCAAACGGACAGCCGATGGAACGACATCCTTGGCATGGGTGGGTTGGTCGCTCAGGACGGAAATGCACAGAGTTTCCTGGCATCCATCACACAGACCAAGGGCAACTACACGGATTTCTCTGCCGATTGGGCCCAGTACAACGATCACTCGATGTTCGCCAGCGCGTTGCGTGGCACCCCAGCGCTGGACCAGGTGTATGGGGCGGTCCTGCGGACGGCAACCAATCAAGATGATCAGCGTCATCTGTTGCAGGCGCTCAACCGCACCGATGCTGGCTGGACTGACGACTACGTCAGTGGCGTCCTGAACCGCGACGCATGGGCCATCGGCACCACGTTCACCGGCGACGTCGGATTTGTAGCGGACGTAACGCAGAAGCTGGCTACTGGCGACGCCCAGGGCGCTCTCAGCGCGGTTGCTGGAGCTGTGGTGCTGTCCAAAGTCGGTGAGTTGGGCGGGATCGTTGCCGGCAAGGCTGTCACCATCATCAAGGACGCTCTGAACTCGACGAAAGGCGCGTCAGACTCGGTGTTGCCGTTGGTTGTGAAAGAGACCACCACAGCTGGCAATGCGGGCAACGTGGTCACCGAAGTGCCATTGCTGAAGCCTGAGGTTCCAACCTCGAGCAGTGCACTTGAGGCACCGAGGAGCAATGCAATCGATACTTCCGCCTCGGCGGGTTTCCCTGACGTGCCTCCGGGCTATAGCACGCTGAAGTCGGCAGGGGCGGCTGCGAATGAGACGGGTGGGCTTCCAGACGGGTTTAGGCGCGTATTGAACAATGAGGGCGACGTTGTAATCCAGAGCTCAAATGGCGTTATCTACAAGGAGGTAGATGTCTCCGCTGGTCAAAAAGGTGGATGGAGTAAGGATCTGAATAAGCCGGAGCCAAATACTGTTTATAATGTTGACGGGAACAAGGTTTATAGAACAAACGCTAATGGTGACGTTGAATATGTCGAGGCGAGTTTGTCGCTGAGTACTAAAGATAGGAATACCTATCAGCAGTGTAAAGCAGGAAAATGCGGCTTCGCTGATGACGAAGGCGGCCACCTCGTGGCTAGTATCTTCGACGGGCCTGGTGAAAAGCTAAACTTGGTTCCTATGAATTCCAACCTCAATAGAGGTGCTTGGAAGTCGATGGAGAACGAATGGGCTAACGCGCTAAGGGAGGGTAAGGATGTGAAAGTCACAATTGAGCCGGTTTATTCTGGATCTTCTTCTCGCCCGGATAGAATAGTGGTAAGGTATTCTATTGACGGATCACGTCCTGTGCATGTGGATTTTAGAAATTCACCCGGAGGAGTTTGATGGAAGATCAAAGAATTTATGAGAAAATCGGTCAGTTGTTAATTAATGCCTGTCCCGCAGCTGCCGAAAAGGTTATTGTTCGCGCAAAAATTTTCCCTGAAGGGGACGGTGCGACTTATGAGTTTGATTATGTAGATGGCAATGAAGTAACGCGCTGGTTTGATCCTCCCGCTCGAAAAATTGGTGAATTAACGGAGCTCTTGGTTTGCTTGCAAAAAGAATTCATAAATGACGAGCTTGTTAATGAGGCACGAATTTGGAGGGAGTGTGAAATAAAGCTTGATACCAAAAGTTCAAAGATCGGAATCAATTTCTCCTACAACGATTAGTTTTATAAGCCCGCCAAATTAGTTCAATGTCTGCTGTTATCGAAACATTCCGTTATGCCGCGAAAGGAATGTGGATTGAAAAGCGATATTGATATTTACAACGAAATGGCTTCTTTGCTTGTTGGGTCTGCTCCCGCTGAGTCAAAGATTGTGAAAATGAAGGCGGAGATGAAATATGGAGATGACCACCTCGAGTCGACATATTTCTACGAAGATGCGGATGGAGCGGAAAATTGGTTCTTGCCAAAAGGGGATGATGTCGCAGGTGACATGTTAGACCTATTGGTTGAGTTCAAATAATATTTTAATAAAAATAATTTGTTTAAAAGCGGGAGACCTTGTGTTGGCGTCACTTTTATATGTATATTATTAACTCAAAAATTAATTGCGGCTTCATTTGTCCTTAATGGGCGTCGCATCATAAGAGTATTCAGTTAAAAGATAAGGCGGATCCAATCAAGGTCCATCGGTAAATGATGACGTAAGTCAGGAGTGACCGGTCGCGACCAGGATCGCACCGCTCCACTGCCTGTCAGAACGACAGCACCAGCACCGCACGGGTGAGCCAGGTCAGTGCCGGCGGCAACCTGACCCTGCTCGCCAGCGATGGTTCGATCACCAGCCAGGGTACGCAACTGTCGGCCGAGGGCAATGCGCTGCTGCTGGCGAGCCAGAACATCGATCTGGGTGTGGCGCATACCACCGAGTCCAGCGGTAACGACAGCCAACGACAGTGCCCGAAAACTATCAAAATAATCCTAAAATTGAGGTTTTTTGTCCGGGTCTAGAGGAAAAGTTGGATTCCTTGGTTGGTGGATGGATAGGAGGAGCATCGTACTGCGATGAAGTTATAGTCGTTGGGAAGCTCTGTAAACCTACATCTCGTTCAAATTTTGCATCTGTCTATGAAGTAAAAGAAGTTTCTTTGCTGAGGGATGGAAGTACTCATCTTTTGAAATTTTAGATGCTAAATTTAAACTTAGTTTCAACTTTCGTTTTGCATAAACTCTATGCTTACTGATGTCTAGATGCAGGATGACAACTGGATGGGGGCCTAGCGAGAGTCCCCTGCAGATAGGCTGCTGAAGCTCGGCGTGGATCCGCAATGGACCCAGACCCGGCTGGGCGATGGCTTCTACGAACAGCGCCTGGTGCTGGACCAGATCATCCAGATCACCGGCCGCCGCTACCTTGGCAACTATGCCGACGGCGTGGCGCAGTACCGTGCGCTGCTGGACGGCGGCGTTGTCGAGGCCGACGCCTTGCACTTGAGCGTGGGCGTGGCGCTGACCGCCGACCAGGTCGCCGCGCTGACCCACGACATCGTGTGGATGGTGGAACAGGAGGTTCAGGGCCAGAAGGTGCTGGTGCCGGTGGTGTACCTGTCGTCGAAGACCGCGCTGACCCTGCGCAGCGATGGCGCGCTGCTGGCCAGCGACAGCGGCGATGTCTCGCTCAACGCCACGGCCGGCCTGAGCAACACCGGCGCCATCAGCGGCGCCAACGTCGGCAACCTACTCAACCAGGGTTGCATTGTGTCCAGTGGCACCGTGGCGTTGCAGGCCAATCTCAACTTCGGCGGCCAAATCGCCGGCCGCGACGTGCTGCTGAGCGCCGGTAGCGACCTCACCAGCCCCACCCGCGACGCCCTCGCCGGCGGCGACCTGAGTTCGGCCATGACTGCCTGCAGCAACCTGCTGCTATAGGCCGGCCGCGATTAGCCTCACCGCACCACCGTGCAGGCCGGCAACAGCGCCGCGCTGCTGGCGGGCAACAACCTCTCGCTACAGTCAACCGCACTATGCGACGAGTCCGGCCTGATGCGTGGTGGCGATGGCACCAGCCTGACCGTCGGCAACAACCTGTCAAGCAAGACACCACGATCGGTACAGCAGCAGCCCGCAGAGCCAAACTCTCAAGCATCATGCTTCGCCCAGACCAGCAAGAAGCCACTGCCATGACCGACACCACAATCACTCCCGTTCTCTCTACCATCGAAGCCCGCGCCCTCGGCTGTCTGATCGAGAAGGAGGCGACCACGCCGGATGCGTATCCGCTCACGGTCAATGCGACGGTGGTGGCGGCCAATCAGAAGACGTCGCGAGAGCCGGTGATGGCGTTGAGCCCGGGCGATGTGCAGCACGCGCTGCGGCAACTGGAGGGGCGCGGATTGGTGCGGCAGCAGTTTTCATCGCGCGCCGAGCGCTACGAGCATCGGTTGGCGGCGGCGCTGGATCTGACCCAGCAACAGGTGGCCTTGCTCGGCCTGCTGCTGTTGCGCGGCCCGCAGACGGTCAATGAGTTGCTGACACGCGCCGAGCGCATGGCGCGCTTTGCCGATGCGGACGATGTCCGTCATCAGTTGGAACGGCTGGCACAGCGCCAGTTGGCGGTGCAGTTGCCGCGCGCCAGCGGGCAGCGCGAGGACCGCTACATGCATCTGCTCACCGGTCCGGTGGATGCGGAGGCGTTGGCAGCCACGTTCAAGGCGCGGCCGGCGGCGTCGGGGAATGACGAACTGGAAAGCCGGGTGCAGGCGCTGGAGGCCGAGGTGGCGGAGTTGCGCGAGATCGTGGCGCAGTTGCAGGCGCAGCGCGGCTCCGAGTGACGCGGCGCGTGTCTGTCCTCTAAAGGTAGTCTCCCGCAAACACGGAGGCTCACGTGTAGGAGTCAACTGTCATGCAGCCGCGATGACAGGAGGGGCATACGCTGCCTGATCACGCGCGATCGCGTTGAGCCA
>NZ_JAMDLL010000008.1:0-206321 GCF_040595915.1 Xanthomonas sp. PPL134 | reverse complement strand
GTGCGCCTGCCGGCAGATGAAGCGCTACCCCGCTGTACTGTCCGCAAATCGCGGCAAGTAGCGGAGTCGGTGGCAGAATAGGCGCTCTTTGCCCCCGGCCGACGCCTGCGCATGACCTATCTCCACCAGATCGATCCCATCGCCTTCTCGTTCGGTCCGGTGAAGGTGCATTGGTACGGGCTGATGTATCTGGCCGGCTTCCTCTCGGCCTGGTGGCTGGGCCGCCGCCGCATCCGCGCTGGTCGCCTGCCCGGGGTGAACGAGGAGGGCTTTTCCGATCTGCTGTTCTACGCGATGCTCGGCGTGGTGCTGGGCGGGCGCATCGGCTACATGCTCTTCTACGCGCTGTCCGATTTCCTGGCCAATCCGCTGCTGATCTTCAAGGTGTGGGATGGCGGCATGAGCTTCCACGGCGGCCTGCTGGGCGTGCTGGCGGCCTGCCTGTGGTGGACGCGCAAGGCGCGCCTGCATTTCTTCGACACCGTGGATTTCATCGCGCCGCTGGTGCCGCTGGGCCTGGGCTTCGGCCGCATCGGCAATTTCGTCGGCGGCGAGTTGTGGGGCAAGTTGACCCACGCCGGCTGGGGCGCGATCTTCCCGCACGCGCCAGCGACGGATGGGGTGGCCAACGCACCGGCGCTGGAGAGCCTGATGAGCGCCGCGCAACTGCAGCAGCAATACGCCGCGGGCCTGCTGGACCGCTACGCCCGCCATCCGTCGCAGCTGTACGAAGCGGCGCTGGAAGGCCTGGTGATGTTCGTGGTGCTGTGGACGTTCTCGATGAAGCCGCGCGCGCGCTATGCGGTGTCCGGCCTGTTCGCGCTGCTGTACGGCGTGTTCCGCTTCGCCGTGGAATTCGTGCGCGTGCCGGATGCGCAGCTCGGCTATCTGGCGTTCCATTGGCTGACCCGCGGGCAGCAGCTGAGCATTCCGCTGATCCTGTTGGGCGTGTTCCTGTTGTGGCGCTCGCGCAGCGCACCCGTGCTGCAGCCGGTGCCGCCGCCGGAGGTGACCAAGTGAAGCAATACCTGGACCTGCTGCAGCACGTGCTGGAGCATGGCGCGGAGAAGTCCGATCGCACCGGCACCGGCACGCGCAGCGTGTTCGGCTGGCAGATGCGTTTCGACCTCAACGACGGCTTCCCCCTGGTCACCACCAAGAAGCTGCACCTGCGCTCGATCGTGCACGAGTTGCTGTGGTTCCTGAAGGGCGAGACCAACATCGCCTATCTCAAGGACAACAAGGTCAGCATCTGGGACGAGTGGGCCGATGCGCAGGGCGAACTCGGTCCGGTGTACGGCAAGCAGTGGCGGCGCTGGACCGGTGCCGACGGCCGCGAGATCGACCAGATGCAGTGGCTGGTGGATGAGATCAAGCGCAATCCGGATTCGCGGCGGCTGGTGATCAGCGCCTGGAACGTGGCCGAATTGCCGCAGATGGCGCTGATGCCGTGCCACAGCCTGTTCCAGTTCTACGTGGTCGACGGCAAGCTCAGCTGCCAGTTGTACCAGCGCAGCGGCGACATTTTCCTCGGCGTGCCGTTCAACATCGCCAGCTACGCGCTGTTGACCCACATGGTGGCGCAGGCCACCGGCCTGGGCGTGGGCGATTTCGTGCATACGCTGGGCGATGCGCACCTGTACTCCAACCATTTCGAACAGGCGCGCGAACAACTGGCGCGCACGCCGCGGCCGTTGCCGCGGTTGCGGCTGAATCCTGAGGTCACCGATCTGTTCGCCTTCACCTACGACGACATCGCCATCGAGGGCTACGACCCGCATCCGGCGATCAAGGCGCCGGTGGCGGTGTGAACGGCGGGGAGTCGGGAGTGGGGAATCGGGAATCGGCGAGCGCCGCCGTCGTGACGGGGGCGGATGCGGCGCCGTCTACGCGCCCCTCGCTGCAGTTGAGCCTGATTGCGGCGCTGGACCGGGCCAATGCGATCGGCCGCGACAACGATCTGCCGTGGCGCCTGCCGGACGATCTCAAGCGGTTCAAGGCGCTGACCCTGGGCAAGCCGGTGCTGATGGGGCGCAAGACCGCGCAGTCGCTGGGGCGCGCGCTGCCCGGGCGCTTGAACCTGGTGATGACCCGTTCCGGGCAGGTGCCGTTCGCGGACATGCAGGCGGTGGCGTCGCTGCAGGCGGCGATCGACGCCGCGCGCGAGGCCGGCGCCACGGAACTGGCGGTGATCGGCGGCGGCGACATCTTCGCCCTGGCCCTGCCGTTGGCCGAGGTGCTGTACCTGACCCATGTCGACACCGTGGTCGACGGCGCCGATGCACATTTCCCCGCGTTCGATCCGGCGCACTGGGCGGTGGTGGCGCGGCAAGCGCATCCGGCCGATGCGCGGCATGCGCTGGCCTTCGAATTCGTGGACTACCGGCGCCGGTCTGGCGCGGTGTAGGCGCCGCCAGGCGTTCGTAGGAGCGGCTTCAGCCGCGACGGGCATTCCCGGGAACGCCTGTCGCGGCTGAAGCCGCTCCTACGACATCGCGACGTCGCGCGCGGGTCTCACTCCTGCTCGGGCGCAGATGCGGCCGGCGCCTGGCCACGGTTTGGTGCGCCGCGCCGCCGCGGCGTGCCGCTGCGCGCCGTCGGCGGCGGTCCCTGCACCGGGCGGCCGGGGACCTGAACGACCTGCAGGTCCTCGCTGTCCAGGCGCAGGGCGGTGAGCTTGCCGCCCCAGACCGCGCCGGTGTCGATCGCGTGCACGCCCTGGGTGATGGTCAGGCCCAGCGTCGACCAGTGCCCGCAGACGATCTTCAGGTCGCGCTCGACCCGTCCCGGCACCTCGAACCACGGGTACAGGCCTTGCGCCTGGGTGCCAGGCGTGCCCTTTTCCTCGATCGCGATGCGCCCGCGCGGGGTGCAGTAGCGGGCGCGGGTGAACAGGTTGATGATCGCGCGCGAGCGGTCGTAGCCGGTCAGGCCCGGCGACCATGCCGGGCGGTCGCCGTACATGTTGCGGAACAGCTTGCGGTAGCCATTGCCGTGCAACTGTTGCTCGACCTCGCGCGCATGCTTCTCGGCCAGCGCGGTGGTCCACTTCGGCGCCAGGCCGGCGTGGATCATCATCCAGCCGAGCTCGCGGTCGGCGTGCAGCAGCTTCTGCATGCGCAGCCAGGTCAGCAGTTCGTCGCGGTCCTCGGCCAGCACGATGCGCTGCAGGTCCGGATTGACCTTGCGCTGTTCGTTCGGGCTACGCTCGCCGATCGCCAGCAGCGACAGGTCGTGGTTGCCCAGCACCACCACGCTGTGTTCGCGCAGCGAGTGCACCAGGCGCAGGGTCTCCAGCGATTGTCCGCCGCGGTTGACCAGGTCGCCGCAGAACCACAGCCGGTCCATCGCCGGATCGAAGCGGATCTTCTCCAGCAACTGCTGGGTGATGTCGTAGCAACCCTGCAGGTCGCCGATCGCCCAGACCGCCATCAGTGCAGGGTCCGCGGCACGGACAGCACGAACGGCGCGATCGCGGCGATGAAGTGGGTGCCGTCGTCGGCCTCCATGTCGTAGTGGCCGCGCATCGTGCCGTGCTCGGTCTCCAGCACCAGCCCGGAGGTGTAGCGGAAATCCTCGCCCGGGCGCAGCCGCGGCTGTTCGCCGACCACGCCATCGCCGTCCACGCGCTCGATGCGGCCGTTGCCGTCGGTGATCTCCCAATGCCGGGCGATCAGGCGCGCGGCGACGCGGCCGCGGTTATGGATGCGGATCGTGTAGGCGAACGTGTAGCGTCCGTCCTCCGGCGCCGATTGGTCGTCGAGGAATCGGGGCGACACTTCGACCTCGATCCGATAGGGGGCGTCATCGTTCATCCCCACAGTTTAGAGCGTGTTTTGCCGTTTGAGGCGAGATGCGTCAACGGTTGTCACTGCCAGGCGGCTGGCGCGCGGCAGCGGCCCTGGCTGCCGCCTGCACGAGTCGCCCGCGCGGGTCTGTTGTTGCCGCGGGCAGTGTGCAGAAGGGCCATTGGAGTAACGGTCCCTGTTGTGCGGCTTGCCATGCTGGGGCGGCGAGGCGGTGCCGTCCTCGCCATGTCTACGGCGCGGGTCGGCGACGCCTGCGCCAGCCTGCAAGGAGCGGAGCAACGCGCGCAGAGGTTCGCACCACGCATGCATGCGCGCGCCGCGCGGGGCGTCCGCTCAGGCTTGCGCGCTATTATTGGCCAGGCGCACGAAGTCGGCGACCTCGAGTTGCTCGGCGCGCGCGTCCGGGCGCACGCCCGCGGCCTCGAACTGCGCGGCATCGCAGACCCCGTTCAAGGCGTTGCGCAGGGTCTTGCGGCGCTGCCCGAATGCGGCGCGGACCACATCGGCGAAGCGCTTGGGATCGGCGATGCCCACCGTCTGCGGCGGCCGCGGCACCAGTCGTACCACGGCCGAATCCACCTTCGGCGGCGGCCGGAACGCGCCCGGCGGCACCACGAACAGCGAGGTCACCTCGCAGTAGGCCTGCAGCATCACGCTGAGCCGGCCGTAGACCTTGCTGCCAGGGTCGGCGGCCATGCGGTCGACCACTTCCTTTTGCAGCATGAAGTGCATGTCGGCGATCGCCGCGGCGTGGTCCAGCGCATGGAACAGGATCGGCGAGGAAATGTTATAGGGCAGGTTGCCGACCAGGCGGATGGGCGCGCCCTCGGCCAGGGCGGCGAAATCCACCGACAGCACGTCGCGGTTGAGGATGGTCAGTTCGCCGATGCCGGCCGCCGCCGCGGTCAGCGGCGCGATCAGGTCGCGATCGAATTCGACCACGGTCAGCCGGCCGTGCCGGCGCAGCAGCGGGAAGGTGATCGCGCCCTGGCCGGGACCGATCTCGACCAGCCGGTCGCCCGGCTTGGGGTCGACTGCGCGCACGATGCTGTCGATGTAGTGGCGGTCGCTGAGGAAGTGCTGGCCAAGGGATTTCTTGGCCGGGGCGCCGAAGCCGGAAGAGGAAGTCATGGCAGGCATTTTATCGGCATGCACGGGGTGGCGCGCGCTTGCGGCGACGCAGAAGGGGCTTCCGCCGCGACCGGCATCACCGGGAGCGTTGCGGTGCGGCAGATCGGCGAACGCCGTTCGGACCCTAGGACTGCGCGCGGCGCGCGGCCAGTTGCGCGCACAGCGCGGTGGCGGCAAACAGGCTGGACGGATCGGCCACGCCGCGGCCGGCCAGCTCCAGCGCGGTGCCGTGATCGACCGCGACGCGCGGGTAGGGCAGGCCCAGGGTCAGGTTCACCGCCTGCTCGAATCCGCTGTACTTGAGCACCGGCAGGCCCTGGTCGTGGTACATCGCCAGCACCGCGTCCACGGTCGCCAGCTTCTGCGGCAGGAACGCGGTATCGGCCGGCAGCGGACCGAGCAGGCGCATGCCCTCCGCCCGCAAGGCGTCCAGTACCGGTTGCATCACCTGGATCTCCTCGAGGCCCAGATGCCCATCCTCGCCGGCATGCGGATTCAGCCCCAGCACCGCGATGGTCGGGGTGGCGATGCCGAACTCGCGGCGCAAGGCCGCCTCGGTGATGCGCAGGCTGCGTTCCAGCACGGCCGGCGTGAGCGCATCGGCGACCGCGCGCAGCGGCAGATGGGTCGTGACCAGGGCCACGCGCACGATGGCATTGGCCAGCATCATCACCACCTCGCGGCCGGCGTGCTGGGCCAGCAACTCGGTGGTGCCGGTGTAGGCGATGCCGCCGGCGTTGATCGCGGCCTTGTGCACCGGGCCGGTGACCATGCCGGCCAGTTCGCCGCTCAGGCAGGCGTCGGCCGCCTGGGTCAGCGCGGCGATCACCGCGGCCGCGTTGGCCGGCTCGGTCGCGCCGAAGCGGCTGGGCACGGCATTGGCGACCGTGCGCAGGCGCAGGTCGCCAGGGGCGAGGGCGGGACTGGATTCGGGCAGCAACTGCAGCGGCAGCGCCAGCGCCGCGGCGGCGGCGCGCAAGGTGTCGGGATCGGCGAAGGCCAGGAGCTGGCAATCGTGACGCGGCTGTTGCGCCAGCCGCACGCACAGCTCCGGGCCGATCCCGCCCGGCTCGCCCGGCACCAGCGCGAGCGAGGGACGCATGGATCAGGGCTTGGCGGCGGGCGCCGGCGCCGGCGTGGCGGCCGGCGCAGTCGCGGCGTCGGTATTGCCCACGCGCATGTCGACGTAGGCTTCGCCGCGCATTTCCTGCAGGAAGCGGTTGTATTCCTCTTCCAGCTTGCGGCGGCCGATGGTTTCGCGGACCTGGGCGCGCTGGGTGTCGCTGGTCACGTCGGTCTGACGCTCGCCGACGCGCTGCACGATGTGCCAGCCGGCCTCGGTACGGAACGGCTGCGAGATCTGGCCGTCCTGCAGGCTCGCCACGTGCTGACCGAAGTCCGGGCCGAACGCGTCGGCCGGGAACCAGCCCAGGTCGCCACCCTGGCTGCGGCTGTTGGTGTCTTCGGAGGCTTCCTTGGCCACGGCCTGGAAGTCGGCACCGCCGGCGATGCGCGCACGCAGGGTCTCGATCTTGGCCTTGGCGGCCGCGTCGGGCTGCGCGTCGTTGACCCGGATCAGGATGTGGCGGGCGTGGTACTCGGTGACCGTCTTCTTTTCCGGATTGGCCGAGGCATCGCGCACCTCGACCAGCTTCAGCAGCTGGAAGCCGCTGGGGCCGCGCAGCGGGCCGACCACCTGGCCCGGCTTCATGTCGCGGATCAGCTGCGCGAACGCGTTGGGGATTTCGTCGAGGCTGCGCCAGCCCAAGTCGCCGCCTTCCAGCGCGTTGGGGCTGTCGGAGTAGCGCACTGCCGCGGCGTTGAAGTCGATCTCGCCCTTGTCGATCAGGTTCTTGACCCCGTCGATCTTGCCCTGGGCGGTCTTGATCTGCTCGGCGGTCGCACCTTCCGGCAGGCCGACCAGGATGTGCGCCAGGTGGTACTGGGCGCCGGTGGTGGCCTGCTGCGCCAGCGCCGCGTCGACTTCGGCCTCGCTGACGTTGATGCGGCTCTGCGCGAAGCTCTGGCGCAGGCGCTGCACGGTGATTTCGTCGCGCACCGAGTTGCGGAAGTCGGTGTAGGACATGCCGTCGGCGGCCAGCTTCTTGCGCAGGCCGTCCACGTCGGTGCCGTTCTGCTGGGCGATGCTGGCGATGGCGCGGTTCAGCTCGTCGTCGCCGACGCGGATGCCGGTGCTGTTGGCGCGCGCGACCTGCAGCTTGACCAGGATCAGGCGCTCGAGCACCTGCCGCTGCAGCACGTTATCCGGCGGCAGCTGCGCCTCGCGGCCGGCATACTGCGCCTTCACGTTGCGCACGGCACGATCCAGCTCGCTCTGCAGCACGACATCCTCGTCGACCACCGCGGCGATGCGGTCCAGCGGTTGGGTTTGTTGCGCGGCGGCCGGAGCGGACACGCCGGCGACCGCCATCAGGGCGGCGAGAAAAACAGAAAGGGTCTTGGTCATGGAATCTGGTTCGGATCGTAAGCGTCCGGATCGGTCGTGGTGTTGCTGGGCGGGACCAAGTACAGGTCGTCGCGGTTGTAGCCGAGAATAGCACGGCGCAGAACGCGGTCCGTGTCCTGGCCCAGGGAGGACAGGCCCTTGAGCACGAACTCGATCTGGAACGCGGTATCCAGTGCGCCGGTGCGGTTGCGCACGTAGCGCCGCGCCAGCGCCCGTACCGCCAGGCAGCAGCTGTCCCACTGCACGCCGAGGATGCTCTCCAGCGGCTTCTTGTCCTTCAGCGAGTAATAGTGCCGGCCGACCACGCTCCAGGTCGGGTTGATCGGGTACAGGAACGAGACGTCGGCCTGTTCCAGCAGATCGCGGCGATAGCGGTAGCCGATGTTGACGATGCCGTCGCCGGGCATCAGATAGCGCGCGCGGAAGCTGGCCAGATCCTTGCGGTGGTACTTGGGATCCCACTGATAGGTGGCGCCCAGGGTCCAGCGGTCGTTGACCATGTAGTTGGCATCGGCCACCCAGGCCGACTTGCCCTGCTCGATGGTGGTGTTGCTGTTGGGCAGGCTGACCAGCGAATCGCTGAAGTACAGGATCTGGCCGAGGTTGACCGAGAGCTTCTCCTTGCCGTCGTCCTGGCGCAGCAGGCGCGAGCTCAGCGCCATGGTCAGCTGGTTGGCGTCGTTCTGGCGGTCGGCGCCGGTGTAGCGCGAATCGCGGAACAACTGGCCCCAGCTGAAGGTGAACTCGCGCGTATCGAAGATCGGCAGGTCGTTCTGGTCGCGGTACGGCGTGTACAGGTAGAACAGCCGCGGTTCCAGGGTCTGCAGATAGTTGGTGTTACCCCATTTGGTATCGCGGTCGAAGTACAGGCCCGCATCGACCGTGGCGATCGGCAGGCTGCGCGAGGGCGTGGTGTCGCCGCCGAGCGTGGCCGCCAGGTCCTTGTCCAGCTGATACGCGGTGTAGCGCCAGGCCAGGGTCGGCTTGAGGAACCAGGCGGCGCCGGCCAGCGGCATCGAGATGTAGGGCTTGAGGTCCAGGCGGCTGCCGCCGGGGCGCGGGGTGACCACGCCGGTGCGCTCGTAGGTGCCGTCGGTGGTTTTCTGGTGAATGTCGTCGTGCACGAAGCGCACGGCTTCGCTGTACAGGCCGGCTTCGAAGTAGTTGCCGAACGACTGGTCCCAGTTGAAGAAGGCGCGCGGCTGGCGGTTGTACGGCAGCGCGTCCTCGGTCAGGGTGTAGTCGGTCAGTTGCCAGCGGTCGGCCATCAGGCCTGCGGTCCAGGTCTCGCCGGTGCCATAGACGCCGATCGTGCTCTGGATGTTGGACACCGCATTGCCGAGCAGGCGGTTGGAGAAATCCTCGGTGTAGCGCTCGTCGCTGACCCAGGCCAGCGAGGCGCGTGCCTGCCACTGCGAATTGATGTTGTGGTAGCCCTGGTAGCTGAAGCGGCCGCGATCCTTGTCGCGCAGCTTGTCGTCGGGCAGGTAGGCGGCCTGCAGCTCGCCCTTGCCGCCCTCGTAGAGATAGCGGAATTCGCTGCCCAGCATCAGGCCGCGGCGGGCCATGAAGCGCGGATACAGGGTGGCATCGTAGTTGGGCGCCAGATTGAAGTAGTACGGCTGCGTGTAGTCGAAGCCGTTGCGGCTGGACATGCCGAGCGCCGGGAACAGGAAGCCGCTGGTACGACGATCGTCGATCGGGAACTTGAACCAGGGCGCATACAGCACCGGAAAGTTGTAAACCTTCAGGATCGCGTTGCGCGCCGTGCCGAAGCCCTCGTCGTTGTCGACGTCGATTTCCGGCGCGTGCAGTTCCCACACCCGCTGCGAGGGGTCGCAGGTGGTGTAGGTGGAGCGGTGCATCTGCCCCAGCGCGCCCTGCAGGTCGACCGAATCCGCCTTGCCGTTGCCGCGGCGGGCCAGCAGCTGGTAGCGGATGTTGGTGATCTTGTGGGTGTCGGTGTCCTGATTGCCTTCGGCGCGGTCGGCGATCATGCGGATCGACGAATCCTGGTAGCGCACATGGCCTTCGGCGATGTAGTTGCCGGTCTCGGTGTCCACCCGCAGGCTGTCGGTGCCCATGAACTGGTCGCCGCGCTTGAGCGCGACGTTGCCGGTGTAGTTCGGGATGGTGGTGGTGCCCGACAGCTGGTCGCCTTCGATATTGGTCGGCTGCTGGTCGCGATTCTGCGCGAGCTTGGGGTCCGGCTGCTGCGCGTCGTCGAACTTGGGCAGCACATCCGGGGTCGGGCACAGGCCCCAGTTCGGCGGCTTTTCAGCCGCCACGGCCGGCAGGCAGAGGGCGATACTGAACGGAAGAGGGAGCAGGCGAAGGGTTCGGCGCACGCGCGTCAGGTATCGGGCTAAAACGGTCGCTAGCTTGCCCCATCCCGTGCATAGGGGCAATGAAGGCGTCCCGGCGCCGGGGGGCGGGGTTCATCGGTGCCCAGGGTGGCGCCGTCCAGTTCCGGGCACGTCCGTCGGGCCTGGCCGGCGCCGCGCACTCACCGTGTGGCACTCCTTTGCCTGGATGACCTGCGCTCAGCGCAGCGCGTCGACGTGGGCGACGCTGCCCTCGCGCAGCGCCTGCAGGTCGTAGCCGCCTTCCAGCAGGGAAACCACCCGGCCGCGCGCGTGCCGCTGCGCCACCGCGCGCAGTTCGGCGGTGATCCAGCCGAAGTCCTCGGTCTCCAGCATCAGGTCGGCCAGCGGGTCGCGCATGTGCGCGTCGAAGCCGGCCGAAATCAGCAGCAACTGCGGCTTGAAGGCGTCCAGCAGCGGCAGCATCTGGTCGGCCCAGGTGTTGCGGAAGCGGAAGCCGCCGCTGCCCGGCGGCAGCAGCGCGTTGTGCAGGTTGCCGACGCCGCGGTCGTGGACCCCGCCGGTGTGCGGGAACAGCCCGGACTGGTGGGTGCTGAGGTACTGCACCTTCGGCTCGCGCTCGAAGATCGCCTGTGTGCCGTTGCCGTGATGCACGTCGAAATCGACGATGGCGATCCGCTCCAGGCCATGCGCATCGCGGGCGTGGGCGGCGGCGACCGCGACGTTGTTGAACAGGCAGAAGCCCATCGCGGTGTCGGCGGTGGCGTGATGGCCGGGCGGGCGCACCGCACAGAACGCGGTGTCGCTGGCGCCGTGCATCACCGCGTCCACCGCGGCGACGCCGGCGCCGGCGGCGCGCAACGCGGCGGCGCGCGAGCCGGGAGAGAGGACCGTGTCCACGTCGAGCATCTGCGGGCCGTCGAGGTCGGCCAGGACGCGGTCGATCAGGTCGCGCTCATGCACCCGGGCCAGGTCGCCGAGCTTGGCCAGCGGTGCCTCGCGCCATTCCAGCGCCGGAAAGGCGTCGCGCAGCGCGCTGGTCACCGCGTCCAGGCGCTCCGGCCGTTCCGGGTGTTCCGGCCCGGGCGCGTGCCCCAGGCAGGCAGGATGGGTGTAGATCAGCATGCGCGCCGCGGCCCGGGCGTCGCTCAGGCCTGGCGCCGGTCGTGGCGCCACAGCACTTCGCCGTGGCCGTCGGCCCGCGCCAGCACCCGCGCCAGCACGAACAGCAGGTCGGAAAGCCGGTTGAGGTAGCGCACCGCTTCCGGGCGCACCGCGTCCTGGCGCGACAACGCCACCGTCTCGCGCTCGGCGCGGCGCACGATGGTGCGGGCCAGGTGGCAGCGCGCCGCGGCTTCGCCGCCGGCGGGCAGGATGAAGTCCTGCAGCGCCGGCAGGGTGTCGTTGTAGCGGTCCAGGTGCCGTTCCAGCGCGTCGATGTCGGCGGCCTGGATCGCGGCATGGCCGGGGATGCACAGCTCGCCGCCAAGATCGAACAACTGATGCTGGATCGCGGTCAGCAGCTGCCGCACGTCCTCGGCCAGCGGGCAGGCCAGGACCACGCCGATCGCCGAGTTGGCTTCGTCCACGGTGCCGTAGGCGGCGACCCGCGCCGAGTCCTTGCCGACCCGGTTGCCGTCGCCCAGGCCGGTGCTGCCGTCGTCGCCGGTGCGGGTGTAGATCTTGGAGAGGCGGTTGCCCATCCCGGTCAGTGACCGACCGGCTGGCCGCGCTGGCCGAGCCGCGCCAGCTGCTCGACGCCGACCTGGATCGCCGCGGCCAGCGCCACGTACAGGCTGGCGCTGCCCAGGTACGGCAGCAGCCAGTCGCTGTAGTTCTGCCACCAGCCGGCCAGGGTCGGGTTCGGCACGCTGCGGCTGACCCAGTAGAAGCTGCCCTGCGCCAGCAGGTGGCACAGCGCCACCGACACCAGCAGGCTGGCGGCGGCCAGGCCCAGGGCGCGCCAGTCGGCGCCGCGGTAGCGCCGCGCCAGCCAGGCGCCGCCGGCCCACAGCACGAAGTAGGCCGGGATCAGGCACCAATAGGCCGGCGACACGCAGTAGTGCTGCCAGAAATCCAAGCCCTGGCCGCGGATGACCAGGTAGTCGACCAGCACCGCCAGCGCCATCAGCAGCGGGAATGCCCAGCGAGTCCAACTGCGCAGGTAGAAGCCGCCGACGAAGAACACCGCCCACGACGCGTCCGGGATCGCCCCGAAGTGGTTGATGCGGGTCGCGGCCAGCAGCGCGGCCAACAGCAGCAGGGCGGGGAGACGGTGGGCGGAAGGCGTCATGGCGGCGGGCACCGGTGCACGTAAGACCCCGGATTCTACTGGAAGCGCGGCGCGCGCGAGTGCAGCGCGCCGGGGCCGGGTGGGGGCGCACGCTGGGCGGCGCGCTCACCGGGCAGACGGGTGCGGGTCGTATCATGGCCGGATGAGCAAACGACATGACGTAGTGATCGTCGGCGGCGGCCTGGTGGGCGCCAGCCTGGCCATCGCCCTGGACCGGCTGGGGATCGACGTGGGCCTGGTCGAGGCCGCGCCGCCGGGCGCGTTGCCGCCGGTGTTCGACCAGCGCAACCTCAGCTTCGCCGCCGCCACGGTCAACGCGCTGGGCGCGCTCGGGGTGATGCAGCGGCTGCGCGCGCCGACCGGGCCGATCCGCCGTATTCATGTCAGCCGCGCGGGGGATTTCGGTCGGGTCCGGCTGGAGGCCGCCGACTACGGGCGCGAGGCCTTCGGCCAGGTGGTGGTCGCGCGCGACTTCGGCGAGGCGCTGGAGGCCAGTCTGGCCGCGACCACGCGGCTCACCCGCTATCGCCCGGCGCAGTTCGTGGCGCTGGAGGCCGACCCCGAGGAGGGCGTACGCCGCCTGCGCATCGTGCGCGACGGCAGCGAGCAGGTCCTGCACACGCGCCTGCTGGTCGGTGCGGACGGCAGTGCCAGCGCGGTGCGCGAGGCCCTGGGCATCGCCGCAACACGGCACGATTTCCAGCAGACCCTGTTCGTAGCGCGGGTGCGCGGCAGCCGCCAGCCCGACGGCACCGCCTACGAGCGCTTCCGCGACGACGGCCCGACCGCACTGCTGCCGCGTGGCGACCGCCATTACGGCGCGATCCATGCCGTCGCCGCCGAGGACGCGGACGCGGTGGCCGCGCTGGACGAAGGCGCCTGGCTGCAGCGGCTGCAGGACGCGCTGGGCTGGCGCGTCGGCCGCCTGCTCGGCAGCGGCGAGCGCAGCGCCTACCCGATCGTGCAGGTGCTGGCCGAGCGGCTGACCGACGCGCGCGCGGTGCTGCTGGGCAATGCCGCGCAGACCTTGCACCCGCTGGGCGCGCAGGGCTTCAACTTGGGCCTGCGCGATGCGCTGACGCTAGCCGAACTGATCGAACACGACGGCACCGACCCGGGCGCGCCGGCGCTGCTGCAGCAGTACGCGCAGCGCCGCGAGCAGGATCGCCAGCGCACGGTGGCGTTCTCCGGCGGACTGGCGCGGCTGACCGCCAATCCGACCCCGCTGCTGCGCCCGCTGCGCAGCCTGGGCCTGCTGGCGGCGGCGCAGGCCGCGCCGCTGCAGTCGTTCCTGGTCGGCGGCGCGATGGGGTTCCGCGGCGACGTGCCGCAGCTGTGCCGGGAGGCGCGCGCATGAGCCGGCGTGGCGTGCTGGACGTGGTGGTGGTCGGCGGCGGCGTGGTCGGCGCGGCCTGTGCGCTGGCCCTGGCCGGCGAAGGCCTGGCCGTGGCGCTGGTCGAGGGCCGCGAGCCGCCGCGCTGGTCGGCCGACACGCCGGACCTGCGCGTGTACGCCTTCGCCCCGGACAACGCGGCCCTGCTGCAGGGCCTCGGCGTCTGGCCGCAGGTGCTGGCGCAGCGCGCCAGCGCCTACCGGCGCATGCGCGTGTGGGATGCCGGTGGCGGTGGCGAACTGGCGTTCGACGCCGACGCCCTGGGCCGCGACCAGCTCGGCTGGATCGTCGAGCACACTCTATTGGTCGAACAGCTGTGGGCGGCGCTGCCGGCTGCCGGCGTGCAGGTGCATTGCCCGGCGCGGGTGGACGCGCTGGAGCCTTCGGCCGAGCGCGCGCGCCTGCGCCTGGACGACGGCAGCCGCCTGGACGCGCGCCTGGCGATCGCTGCCGACGGCGCCGATTCCACGTTGCGCGGGCTGGCCGGACTGGACGCGCCGGCGCACGACTATGGCCAGCGCGGCGTGGTCGCCTTCGTGCAGACCGAACACCCGCACCAGGACACCGCCTGGCAGCGCTTCCTGCCGGGCGGGCCGCTGGCGTTCCTGCCGTTCGCCGATGGCCGCAGCTCGATTGTGTGGACCCTGCCCGAGGCCGAGGCGGCGCGGGTGCTGGCGCTGGACGACGCGGCGTTCGGCGCCGAACTGACCCAGGCCTTCGGCGCGCGCCTGGGCGCGGTGCGTGCGCTGTCGCCGCGGCTGGGCTTCCCGCTGCGCCGGCAACTGGTGGAGGCCTACCAGCGCGGCCGCCTGCTGGTGCTGGGCGATGCCGCGCACGTGGTGCATCCGCTGGCCGGGCAGGGCGTCAATCTCGGCTTGCGCGACGTCGCCGCGCTGGCGGGGTTGGTGCGGCAGGCGCAGGCGCAGCGCGTGGACTGGGCGGCGCCGCAGCGGCTGGCGCGCTGGGCGCGCGGCCGCCGCAGCGACAACACCGTGGCGGCCTATGGCTTCGATGCGATCAACCGCCTGTTCTCCAATGACGAACTGCACCTGACCCTGCTGCGCGGCCCGCTGTTGGGCCTGGCCGGCAAGCTGCCGCTGCTGATGCACGGTTTCTGGAAGCGCGCTTCCGGCGTGTAGGCGCACGTTCCGGCCGGACGCGGCGGCCGCAGGATTCGACCACACGCCGAGCGGCGCCCGTCCCCTCACCGCCCCTTCGGTGCACCTTCTCCCGGAGGGAGAAGGAAGCGCCAGCTTCGGCTGGTTTGCTTGAGCCCCTCTCCCCTCGGGAGAGGGGTTGGGCTGAGGGTAGGGCGCGAAGCGCAGCACGCAGGCCGCGTCCCTGCCATGGAGGATGACGATGCAAGACGCGACACAGACCGTGGATCTGTTGATTTCCCACAGCCAGCTGCAATTGCGCGCCCGCGCCTTCGACGAAGCCGCCTGCCGCTGGGGGCCGCGCAACCTGGAGCAGGGGGCGATCCTGCACCGCGACTACGTGGTGTTCGATCCGCTGCCCGAGGACGCGTTCGGCGCGCAGGTGCACGTGGTGCTGGCCACGATGTTCGCGCCCGACCCGCGCGCGCAGCGGCGCATGCAGATGCCATTCCGGGTGAATCCAAACGCGCGGGTGCAGGTGGCGTCTGCCGCCGAGGCCTTCGATGTGACCTTGCCGCTGCAGCCCGGCGACTACGCGCTGTATTACGAGGTCTGCGAAGGCGACGAGGTGTATTACCGGCTCACCCTGGTGCCGGCGGCGCAGCCGGTGGCGGCGCGCTATCTGCTGGACGATCCCTGGGGCGGAACGCAGGATGCGCCGCTGCAGGACGGGACGCTGTAGCGCGCGTCAGTGCGGAAGGCGAGGCAGGGCGGCGGGGAGCGTTTCGCGCGTGCGGCGCGGTGATCGGTGTAGCGGCGATGGCGCTGAAGCAGTCGGCAGTCGCGCTGATGGCGTCTGCGGCGTTGGCCGCTTCAGAAAACAATCGCGCCGCAGGCGGCGGGAAGGCCGCAGGCGGCGCGTGTGGTGGGAAGGACGCGGATCGGTCGACGCGTGGGTCGCGTCACGTCGACATCCAGCCTTCCAGGTCGGCCTTGCTCAGGCGGCCGTGGTGATGCACGTCGACGGCATCGAACTCGGCATACAGCGTGGGATCGGCCTTGGCCTCGGCGCGGCTGATGTAGCCGTCATGGTTGCGGTCGAGCTTGGCGAAATTGATGTGGTAGTCGCCAACGATCGAGTTCGGTTCGACCGAGGTGACATTGATGATCTGGCCGTTCTGGTGCAGGGTCACTTCGTCCGGCGCCGACTGCGCCATGGCCAGCGCCGGCGCGGCAAGCAGCGCGAACGCGAACGGGACGAGACGAGGAACGATGCGGTTCATGGCACGACTCCTGTTGCTGGGAAGGAGTCAAGAACATAGGCCTGGCCGAATTAATCGATGCTAAAAAATGCGGGCGTTCGCATCCGGGCGCCGGCGCTGTTTAGCAAGCGTTTCCAATGCGCTCCGGGACGCGGCCGATCGCGTCCCGGCGCCCGTTACGGTGATGTCGGACACATGTCGTTACGGTGACAGCCAGCCGGCCAGTTGCGCGCGGCTGAGGCGGCCGCTGTGGGCGGTGTCCAAGGCATCGAACTCGTCGGCCAGCGACGGGTTGGCCTGCGCTTCGCTGCGGCTGATGTAGCCGTCGTGGTCGGTGTCCAGCGCCTCGAAGTCGATGCGGTAGCTGCCGGCGACGCGGTCCGGCTGGATGCTGCGCACAGTCACCTGGGCTTCGCCGGGCGTCGCCGGCAGCTGCACCTGGTGGGTGACCACGCCGTTGCTGAGCGGCTGCGCGCGCACGTTGACCGGCGCATCGCGCAGCGGCTCGGTGGTGGCGCTGGAGGTGGCGGTGAGGTTCTGCGCCGCGACCGGTGCGGCGCAGGCGCACAGGCAGCAGAGCAGGACGAGGGAACGGCAGGGCATGGACACGACGCAACTCCGGTACGGCGATGGATGGCGGCCCCGGCTCAGCCGGGGATGAACGGAAACGCGAGCTTCAACAGGCCCTTCAGCCCGCCCTCGGCGGTGCTGGCGACGGCCTTGGCGCCGAGGCTGTTGAGGGCGCGGCGCACGTCCTCCCAGCGTAGCTTGCTCACGTCCTTCTTCAACAGGTCGGCCACCTCTTCGGCGGTGGGCGCCAGTTTCTGCAGTTCCTGCGTCACCTTCTCCGGCTCCGGCTGCAGGTAGCCCCAGCGCTCGGCGATCTTCAGCAGCGTGTCGAAGCGCACCGCCATCACGTCGCGATTGCGCTCGTACACGGGCATGGCGCCGACGTCGACGATGGCCTGTTCGAAGCGCTGCTGGTCGTCGGGGTGCTCGATGCGGATCGCCAGAAAGCCGTCCTTCTTGCTGCGCTCGCTGACGTGCTTGGCCCCGGCGCGCAGGTTGTCCTCGGTGAGCACGCTGGCGACGATGCGCTGCAGCGCCGCCTCGTTGTCCTCCGGCACCAGCGCACGCCAGCGCGCATAGCCGTCGCGGCGCAGGCCCTTGACCTTGGCCGGGGTCACCCGCAGGCGCATCGCCACCGCGTTGTTGGAATCGCTGCGCGAGATCGCGCCGTCGCGTTCCAGCAACACGAAGATCAGCAGCTCCAGGTCGCGCTTGGTCAGCGACTGGAAGCCCTGCAACAGGGTCAGGCGCAGGAATTCGTCGGCAAAGCCGGCCGGGTTGTTCAGTTCGATCGGCTGCATGTGCGCGGCCCTCCAGTCAGTGCAGCCAGCATGCCAGGCGGCCATTGCGCGGGCTGAGACGCCGCTGCGATACGCATCCCATCAGCGTCCGTACTCGCGTCCGGGGCGGTCGCTGCGGAAGGTTTCGATCGCGCCGCGGTCCTGCAGGGTCACGTCGACATCGCGTCCGTCGGCGCCGCCGAAGGCCAGGTTGGTGGGCTTGCGGCCCTTGGTCGCGACCTCGTGCAGCAGCGTGCCGTCGGGGGCCAGCACGATCACCTTTCCGGCGTCGTAGCGGGCCACGTACAGGTTGCCGTCGACGTCGCAGCGCATGCCGTCCAGGCCGGCATCGGCGAAGCTGGCGAACAGCCGCTTGTTCGACACGCTGCCGTCGGCGGCGCGGTCGTAGACCCAGATCCGCCGCTGCACGCTCTCGTTGACGTACAGGCGCTTGCCGTCGGGGCTGACCTCGATGCCGTTGGTGGTGCCCATGCCGGTCTCGATCAGGTGCGCGCTGCGGTCGCGGTCAATGCGCCACAGCTGGCCGCCGTCGTGCTTCCAGTCCGGGTCGCTGGCGTACAGGGTGCCGTCCGGCGCCATCGCGATGTCGTTGGGCTGGAAGGCGCCCGGCAGTGTGGCGTAGACCTCGATGCGCTTGCTGCGCAGGGCGATGCGCAGGATGCGGTGCTGGCCGTAGTCGGCCACGTACATGCGCCCGCGGCGGTCGAAGCGGATGCCGTTGCCGATGCTGCCCTCAGGAAGATCGACGAACAGAGTGGCCTGCCCGCGGCCGTCGGCATCGCGCTGGACTCGGCCGATGCTGCCGTCGTGGGCGAAGTTGACCACGTACAGCGCACCATCGGGACCCCTCGCAGGGCCTTCGATCTTGTCGGTGAAGACGCCATCGCCGACCAGGTCGCGGGCATGGAACAGAGGCTCCTGCGCGCCGGCGGAGGCAGCCAGCAGCAGGGCGAGGGCGGCGAGCAAGGGGCGGCAGCGCATCGGATATCCGGACGGCGGGGGAGGCGGCAGTGTGCCAGAGGCCCCGGCGCATCGCGCGATGGCGCTCACAGTGCCGATGCCGCACGAGCGGTTAGGGTGAGGGATCTTTCCGGTCGGAGTTGCGCATGCTGCCGTTCTCGCCGAATCGCCGCCGCCTGCTGCTGGCCGGCCTGTCCGCCGGTGCCGCCGGCCTGTTGGGATCGCCCGCCTGGGCCGCCGCGCCGGCACGTCGCCGCAAGCCGTTGGGCGTGGCCCTGGTCGGACTGGGCGATTACGCCAGCAACCGCCTGGCCCCGGGGCTCGCGCTGACCAGGCACTGTCGCCTGGCCGGCATCGTCACCGGCTCGCCGCAGAAGATCCCGCAATGGCAGGCGCGCTACCGCATCCCGGATCGCAACGTCTACAGCTACGACGACCTGGAGCGCATCGCCGACAATCCGGACATCGACGTGGTCTACGTGGTCACGCCGCCGCACCTGCACGCACCGCTGAGCATCCGCGCCGCGGCCGCCGGCAAGCACGTGTGGTGCGAGAAGCCGATGGCGATGCACGCCGAACAGGCGCAGGCGATGATCGAGGCCTGCGCGCGCAACAAGGTGCGGTTGAGCATCGGCTACCGCATGCAGCACGAGCCCAACACCCGGCGCATCATCGCCCTGGCCGGCGAGCGCCCGTTCGGGGCGATGCGCAGCGTGCGCGCGGAGGCGGGCTATGCCGGCTATGGCGACACCGACCCCGCGCAGCGGCCATGGCGGCTGCGCGCGCAGTACGGCGGCGGCGCGATGTACGACATGGGCGTGTATCCGCTCAACGCGGCGCGCTACACGATCGGCGCCGAGCCGCTGGCGGTCAGCGCACGGCGTTCCACGGAGCGGCCGGCGCTGTTCGACGAAGTCGACGAGCACACGCACTTCACCCTGGAGTTCCAGCACGAGGTGACCGCCACCTGCGCGGCCAGCTTCGGCCGCACCATGAACCTGCTGCGTGCCGAGTGCGCGAACGGCTGGTACGAACTGGCGCCGTTCCAGGCCTACGACGGCGTGCGCGGCCGGGCCAGCGATGGCCGCCTGTTCGACGCGCGGGTGCGCCACCAGCAGGCGCTGCAGATGGACGAGGACGCGCTGGCGATCCTGCAGGGCACGCCGCTGCGGGTGCCCGGCGAGGAAGGCCTGCGCGACATCCGCATCGTCGAGGCGATCCAGCGCTCGGCGCGCGCGGACGGGGCGCGGATCGTGCTGTAGCGGTGGACGGCGGCAATGTGCTCTCCGTAGGAGCGGCTGCAGCCGCGACAGGCGTTCCCGGGACAGCCTGTCGCGGCTGAAGCCGCTCCTGCGAAAAAACGGGATGGAGGCTCGCGGCCGCTCAGCGCGGCATCGCCAGCACCGTGATCTCTTCGCGGTCGTGGTAGAGCTGCTTGGCGCGCAGCTGCAGCGGGCGTTCGGCGCGCTCGGCGAACAGTTCCAGGCATAGCCGGGTCTCGTCCCAGCGCTTCTTCATCGGCAGCTTCAGGTTGAAGATCGCGTGCCGGCACCAGCCTTCGCGGAACCAGGTGGCCATGCGCTCGGCGACGCGGCGCGGCTGCTCGACCATGTCGCAGACCATCCAGTCCAGCGGCTGCGGCGGTTTCCAGTGGAAGCCGTCGGCGCGCAGGTGGTCGACCAGGCCGCTGTCGAGCACGTGCTGGCGTAGCGGGCCGTTGTCCACGCTGGTCACGTGCAGGTGCTGGCGGGTCAGCACCCAGGTCCAGCCGCCGGGAGCGGCGCCGAGGTCGGCGGCGCGCATGCCCGGGCGCAGCAGCGTCTCGCGCTCGTGCGGGGTCAGCAGCGCCAGCAGCGCTTCCTCCAGCTTCAGCGCCGAACGAGAGGGCGCTTCCGGCAGCAGCTTCAGGCGCGGGATGCCCAGCGGCCACGGCGCGCTGTCCTCGCTGTCGGCCACCGCCAGCAAGGCATGGGTGCCGGTCACGAAGCACACGTGCAGGCGCGGCAGCCGCGCCTGCGGCTTGTCGCTGAGCAGGCCGGCCTTGCGCAACGCCGGGCGCAGCGCGTTGCCGAAGCTGCGTGCCAGGCCCGACAGCGGCTTGCCGGCGTCCGAGTCCGGATGTTCGACCCACAGGTCGCCGAAGCGCGGCTGGCCGGCCAGCGCCTGCAGGATCGGCGCGATGCGGTCGCTGGCCGGCAGTTCGCGCAGTTCGGCCAGCAGGTGCAGCTTTTGCCGGGCGAAGATCAGCCCGCGCCAGGGCAGCGTCTGCGCCGGCACCGCGGTGTCGCTCAGCAGCAATGCATAGCCGCTGTTGCGCTCGGTGCGGGCATAGGCAGCCAGCCCGGCCTCGCCGGCGCGGGCGTTGAGTTCGGCCGCCAGCTCGGGTTCGAAGCCGGGCCGGCAGTAGCACAGCAGGCCATGGACCAGCGCGCCGTTCTCGGAGGACATGGGCAAGCCTTCGCCGGCGGCGTCAGTAGCGGGGGCTGTCGAGTTCGCCGTAGCGGCGCAGCACCGCACAGGCGGCATCGCGGTGCAGGCCGCGTACCACCTCGATGCCGCGGCGCTGCAGTTCGCCCACCCAGTCCGCCGGCAGCGGACCTTCGTCGAACGGGGTCAGCGCCATCACGTCCTCGGCGCTGGCGCCGATCAGCAGGCGGTCGATGCCGGCCCAGATGGTGGCGCCGTAGCACTGGCAGCACGGCTGCGAGGAGGTGGCCAGGGTCACCGGCGACAGCACCGCGTTCAGCCGCGGGGTCTGCAGGCGCTGCTGGGCCAGCATGTAGGCCATGTTCTCGGCATGCGCCAGCGAGGTGGTCTGCGGCACCACGCGGTTCACGCCGACGGCGATGATGCGGTGATCCGGGCCGAACACCGCCGCACCGAACGGACCGCCGCTGCCGGCGTCCACGTTCAGCCGCGACAGTTCCACCGCCAGTGCGACCTTGTCGGCGTCGCTGGCGTAGACGGCCTGCGGATCGACCGCCTCGTGGATCCAGGCGGGCAGGGTGAGGTGGACTTGCGCGTAAAGCATCAGCGGACGGGTTCGGCAGGCTGGGGGGCGCGCAGTGTATCGGCTTGGGCGGGGCGCGCGCTGCATTGCCCGGACACGCACGCGCAGCCGGCGATCGCGCGCGAGCCGCATACGCTCATGCGCCCGCTGGCCTGGCACTGCGCCATCACCCCCTGCGGATCGGTGGGGCTGTCGCGGTTGACGCAGGCCGGCATCGCGCCGCAGCAGTTGCCGACGTTCTTGACCGTGCAGTCGGCATCGGTGCGGCAACTGGTGTCGACCTTGATCGGCAGGCCCGGTGCGGACGCCGTCGGCGCTGGGTTGGGGGCCGGCACCGCAGGCTTGGCGGTTTCGCTGCGTGCGCAGGCGCTGGACAGCAGCATGCCGGCGAGCAGGCACAGGGAACACAGCAACGACGCGAAATGGCGGGGCATGGCGACCTTCCGTGCGGTGGAGTGCGGCCATGGTAGCAATCCGCCGCGCCGCCGCCGGCTCAGCGGCGCACGACCGTCAGCGTGTCCGCGCGCTCCTGGGCGATCCGCAGCGCCGTGCCGTCCAGCGCCTGGTGCAGCGCCTGGCGGATGCTCACCTGCCCCTGCACCGCGTTGACCGGCAGCGACGCGAGGCCGGGATCGCGATACACGACCATGCAGCCGGTGGCGTGGGCCAGTTGCTGCGCGACCTCATCGAAGCGACCGGCCGGCAGGGCGTAGGCGTGGTCGGGGACGGCGTCGCACTTGCCGGTCGCCGCCGCTGCGCTGGCGTTGGCATTGGCGACGGCATTCGGCGCAGCGCCGGCAGGGGGCGTGGAGGCGGCGCAGCCGGCGAGTGCGGTGGCCAGGGCGAAGGCGGTGCAGCAACGGCGCAGAACGATGTGCATGGCGCGATTCCCTCGGGGAGGCTCTGCGCCAGTCTAGGCAGCGCGGCTTAACCGGGCTTGGCTTCGTGCGCTGCAGGGTGCGGCCGCGTGTGCACCAGGGTGCACCACAGCACGCCACCGAGCAGGCAGGCGATCGCCAGCAGTTCCAGCGCGTTCGGCCAGCGCTGTTCCCACAGGAAGCCGTACAGCAGCGCGAAGACGGTTTCGAACACGATCATCTGCCCGACCAGGGTCAGCGGCAGCAGCCGGCTGGCATGGTTCCAGCAGGCATTGCCGATCACCGAGGCGAACAGCGCCAGCACCAGCGCCATGCCCCAGAAGCGCGCCCACGCATCGCCGGCATGCGCCGCGCCGGGCAGGGCGAAGGCCGGCAGCGCCAACACCAGGGCCAGCGCGCCGGTGACCACGCCGGTGAGCAGCGACCAGTCGCGGCCGGACAGGTCCGCGCGCCGCCGCAGCCAGCGTGCGTTCTTGATCGAGTAGGCGGTCCAGCACGCCAGCGCGCCGACCGCGCAGGCCAGTCCCGCCGCACGCAGGCCGAGGCTGGTCGGAATGTGCGGGCGCGCGACGGCCAGGGTCTGCACTGCCACCAGTGCCACGCCGAGCACGCACAGTGCGCAGGGCGCGGCGAGTCGGCGCAAGCGCACCGCGCCGGCCGCGCGCGAGCCGATCACGGTGACCGCCGCCGGCAACAGGCCGATGATCAGCGCGGTGGCGGCGGCGCCGGCCCACTGCACCGCGCTGCCCAGCAGCACGTAGTAGACGATGTTGCCGAGCAGGCTCAGGCGCAGCAGCGCCCACCATTCGGCGGCGCCCAGCGGCGCGGTGGCGGCGCGCCAGCGCGGCAGCAGCACCACGGCGGCGATGGCGCCGTAGGCCAGGTAGCGCGAGACCGCCAGCTGCAGCGGCGAAAATGCGCTCAGCAGTTGTGGCGCCAGGAACACCAGGCCCCACAGCGCGCCCGCGGCCATGCCGCTGCCGACCCCTGCCCATAGACGTTCGCGCATGCGTTTCGGTTCCGTTGCTGCCGTGTCGGCTCAGCATGCCGCCGGCGGCGGGCGCCGGCTTGTCCCAGGCTCCTGTCCTACCGTGGGGCGATGGCGTCGGCGGTAGGCGGCCGGGGTTTGCCCGGTGCTGCGCTTGAGCGCGCGGGTCAGCGCGCTCTGGTCGGCATAGCCGCTGTCCTGGGCCAGCGATGCGATCGGTCGGTCGCCGTGCGCCAGCTGCCGACGCACCCAGTCCAGCCGCCGTGCCGCCACCCAGTCCTGCGGCGTGCGCCCCAGCGCGGCGCGGAACAGCGCGTGCAGGCGGCTCGGGCTCAGGTGCGCCAGCTGCGCCATGCGCCGCACCGGCCAGTCCTGGCCGGGCGCGGCCTCGATGCGCCGGCACAGCGCCTGCAGCCGCTGCCAGCCGCGCGGCGCGGTGTCCGCCTGCAGCCAGGCCAGCACGGCGGCGCCGGCCCGGGCATGGGCAAGGTGAAGGTCGGGATGCGGTGCCTGCGCGGCGAGCAGATCCTGCAAGGACGGGGGCAGGTCGAGGAAGGGCTGCCGTTGCAGGCGCTGCAGCGCGTCGTCGCCGAAGGCATCGGCGGCGCAATCGACGATCAGGAAGCGGTTGGGGTCCAGCGCGGACTGCGCATGCCGGGTCTGCGGCGCGACCACGGCCGCGCGGAAACGGTCCAGATAGCCGCCGCGACCGTCCACGTCCAGTTCCAGCGTGCCGTGCAGCGGCAGCACCAGTTGCACATGGCCGTGCTGATGGGCAGCGCCGTCGCGGCCGTAGCTGCGCAGGCTGAAGGACGGGGCGGGGGACATGCCCGTTACGCTAGCGCGCGGGTGGTGGCGGGGGAAGGGCTGGGATTGGGGATTTCGCGACAGCCCGATGGTGCGCTGTCGTCGTAGGAGCGGCTTCAGCCGCGACCCTGGGTTCTGGTAAGGCCCGTCGCGGCTGAAGCCGCTCCTGCGGACGCTTCGAGCGTTTCATCGCGGTGTACCAGCGATGCGGTGCGGAGACCAGGCGCCGAGATCGACCGGCGCTGGCCCGCGGGGCGCTGGTGCATGCGGCCGCAAGGACCGCACGCGCACTGCGTCAGGCGCCGCCCTGGCCGCCGCTCCAGGTGTCGCGCAGGGTCACGCTGCGGTTGAACACCGGTGCGTCGGCGCGGTGGTCGTAGCGGTCGGCGACGAAATAGCCGGTGCGCTCGAACTGGAACGCCTGCTCCGGCACGGCCTGCGCGGCGGCGGGTTCGACGTAGCCGCGCACGCTGCGCTTGGAGGCGGGGTTCAGGTAATCGCGGTAGGTCTTGCCGTCGGACTCGTCGTCGGGCTTCTCCACCGAGAACAGGCGATCGTACAGGCGGATCTCCGCCTCCACCGCGTGCGCGGCGCTGACCCAGTGGATGGTGCCCTTGACCTTGCGGTTGGCGCCTTCCATGCCCGGGCGCGATTCCGGGTCGAGCCAGCCGCGCAGTTCCACGATCTCGCCGGCGTCGTTCTTGATCACCTCGTCGACGCGGGCGATGCCGGCGCCGCGCAGGCGCACTTCGCCGCCCGGCACCAGGCGCTTCCAGCCCTTGGGCGGGACTTCGGCGAAATCCTCGCGCTCGATCCACAGCTCGCGCGAGAACGGCACTTCGCGCGTGCCGAAGCTGTCGTCCTTGGGATGGTTGGAGAAGGTCAACGTCTCGCGGTGGCCGTCCGGCAGGTTGCTCAGCACCAGCTTCAGCGGCTCGATCACCGCCATGCGCCGCGCGGCATGCGCGTCCAGGTCTTCGCGCAGGCAGCCTTCCAGCACCGAGAAGTCGATCACCGAGTTCTGCTTGCTGATGCCGACGCGGTCGACCAGCAGGCGCAGCGCGGCCGGCGTGTAGCCTCGGCGGCGCAGGCCCTGCAGGGTGTACATGCGCGGGTCGTCCCAGCCGTCGACCAGGCCTTCGGCGACGAGCTGGGTCAGCTTGCGCTTGCTCATCACCGTGTAGTTGATGTTGAGCCGCGAGAACTCGATCTGCCGCGGCTTGGCCGCCTCGCGCGGCAGGCCCTTGTCCAGCAGCGGCTGCAGCAGCTCCGGGTGGCCGGCCAGGTCGACCTTGTCCACGCACCAGTCGTACAGCGGGCGGTGGTCCTCGAACTCCAGCGTGCACAGCGAGTGGGTGATGCCTTCCACGGCATCGCCCAGCGAATGCGCGAAGTCGTACATCGGGTAGATCGGCCAGGCGTTGCCGGTGTTCTGGTGCTCGACGTGCTTGATCCGGTACAGCGCCGGGTCGCGCAGGTTGATGTTGCCGCTGCTCATGTCGATCTTGGCGCGCAGGGTGCGCGCGCCGTCCGGGAACTCGCCCGCGCGCATGCGCCGGAACAGGTCCAGGTTCTCCTCGACGCTGCGGGTGCGGTACGGCGAGTCGCGGCCCGGCTCGGTGAGGGTGCCGCGGTACTCGCGCACCTGCTCGGCGGAGAGGTCGCAGACGAAGGCGTGGCCGTCGCGGATCAGCTTTTCGGCGGCCAGGTAGTACACCTCGAAATAGTCCGAGGCGTGGCGCAGCTCGGCCCAGTCGAAGCCCAGCCAGCGCACGTCGTCCTGGATCGCGGCGACGAATTCGGGGTCTTCCTTGGCCGGATTGGTGTCGTCGAAGCGCAGGTTGCAGCGCCCGGCGAACTCGGCGGCGATGCCGAAGTCCAGGCAGATCGCCTTGGCGTGGCCGATGTGCAGATAGCCGTTGGGCTCGGGCGGGAAGCGGGTGCGGATGGCCGTGTGCTTGCCGCTGGCCAAGTCCTCGCGGACGATCTGGCGGATGAAGTCTTTCTTCTCGGCCGGGGCGGAGGCGTCGGTGGCGGGGGTGTCGGACATGCGCGCGTCGGAGAATAAGTAAAGCGCAAGTTTAGCCGAGCTGGCCGGCGGCCGCCCCGGCGCGTAGGCTGCGGCTTGGCTCAGCTGCGAGATCCCGCCATGTCCTTGTCCTGCTTCGTCGTCGGCGATCGGCTCCGGCCCACGCGGCCGCAGCGCGCCTGGCGCGCCCACGCCGCCGCCGTCGGCGTACCCGGCTGAGACGCGACCATGCAGATCGCCTACCGCGCCCAGCACCTGATCGATGCGCACCTGGCCAAGCACGCGCTGGAGGACGCCGGCATCACCGCCTTCGTGTTCGGCGAGGCCCTGCTTGGCGGCGCCGGCGAACTGCCGTTCGGCGTGGTCCAGGTCTGCGTGGCCGACGAACTGCTGGAAAAGGCGCAGGAAGTGCTGATGGCATTGGGCCTGGGCGGGCAGGTGACGCGGGCGATGTAGGTTTGGGGTGGGGATTGGGGCGTCGGGATTGGGGATTCGCAACGGCAGCGCGCCGCTTTTGCCAATCCCCAATCCCTAATCGCCAATCCCTGCCATCAACCACCCAGGCGGCACGGCATCCGCCACGGCCAGGGCGCGCAGTCGCTTGAACAGCACCACGGTCTCGGCCACGTTCCAGACCCGCAGGGCCACCTCGAAGGTGTCCAGCGGCTTGGTCAGGAAATCCTTGGCGCCCAGGCCGAGGGCGCGATGGCGGGCGCTGCGGCTGGGATCGGCGGTGAGCACGATCACCGGCAGGAAGCTGGACGGGCCGGCCAGCCGCGCCAGTTGCTCCAGGATCGCGTAGCCGTCCAGCTCCGGCATCATCAGGTCGAGCAGGATCAGGTCCGGCGCGAATGCGGCGACCAGGCCCAACACCCGCTGCGGGTCGGTGGTCGCCACCACCTGGCGGAAGCCCTCGCGCTGCAGCAGTTCCTCCAGCAGGCGGACGTTGGCCGGTTCGTCGTCGACGATCAGGATGCGCGCGGCGAGGACATCGTTGCGGGTCATGCGAGGTGCCGGTCCAGAATGGAAAAGAAGTCGGCCACGTCCAGCGGCTTGGTCAGATAGGCACGCACGGGGTCGCCCTGCACGCGTGCCAGCGTGGTCGCGGTGGCATCGGCGCTGATCACCACCACCGGGATCGCGGCGGTGTGCGGCTGCGCGCGCAGCGCCTGCAGCAGGTCCTCGCCGTTGCCGTCGCTCAGGTGCAGGTCGAGCAGGATCAGGTCGGGCGTGGCGTGCTGCAGATGCGCGCGCGCCTGCGCCAGGCTGGCGGCCTCGTGCAGGCGCCAGTGCGGGCGGCGCTCGACCAGGGTGCGGATCAGCGCCTGGTTGGACGGGTTGTCCTCCACGCTGAGCAACTGGCGCTGGGCTACGCCCGTCGCCGCCGTCGCCACCGCCGGATCCGGTAACGGCGCCGGCTGCGGCCGGTCCAGCGGCAGCGCGATGGTGAACCGCGATCCGTCCGGGCCGCTGTCCACGGCGATGCGTCCGCCCATCGCCTCGGTCAGGCGCTTGCTCAGCGCCAGGCCCAGGCCGGTGCCCTCGATCGCCGAGCGCTCGGCGCCGAGCCGCTCGAACGGCGTGAACAATCGTTCCACCTGCGCCGGCGTCAGGCCATGGCCCTGGTCGTGCACGGCCAGCGCCAGGGATTGGCCTTCGGGCACGGCACTCACCCACACCGCGCCACCCGGGCGGTTGAACTTGATCGCGTTGGACAACAGGTTGATCAGCACCTGGCGCAGCCGCTGCGGATCGGCGCGCACGGTCCACTCCGGCGGCAGCTGCGGGGGCCGCAGCACGATGCCGCGCGCCTGCGCCTCCGGCGCGACCAGGCCCAGCGCCTCCTCCAGCGCGCTGCGCACCGGCACCGGGCGCGGGCTCAGGTCGAGCTGGTCGGCCTCGATGCGGGCGATGTCCAGCAGTTCGGTGATCAGCCCCAGCAGGTGCCGGCCGGCGCCGAGGATGTGCTGCAGGTGATCGCGCTGCGCCGCGCCCGGCAGGTCCATCTCCAGCACCTGCGCATAGCCGAGGATGGCGTTGAGTGGGGTGCGCAGTTCGTGGCTGCTGCGCGAGAGGAACTCGGTCTTGGCGCGGTTGGCGCTCTCGGCCTCGCGGCGCGCCGACTGCGCCTCCTCGGCGCGCGCGGCAAGCAGGGTGCTGGCCTGCTGCAGGCGTTGCGCGACCTGGCCCAGTTCGTCGCCGGCCGGCGGCTGCGGCGCCAGCGGCCGGCCGTCGCCGAGGCGATCGGCGTTGGCCGAGAGCTGGCGCAGGCGCCGCGACAGCGACGAGGCGAACCAGGCCACCGCGAGCACGGCGCCGAGCCCGCCCAGCATCGCCGCGCACAGGGTGATCAGCAGGTTGCGCTGGCGCAGCGCCTGCGCCTTGGCGGTACGCACCTGCAACTGCGCGGTCTCGTAGTTGCGCAGTTCGCGCAGTTCTGCGCGCAGGATGTCGAGGGTGACCTTGCCCTCGCGCAACTGGCGGATTTCTTCCTCACGGCTCAGGTCCGGCGCCAGCAGCCGTCGCCAGCCCTGCATCTTCTCCTCGAACAGCGGCTGGATGCGGGCGAAGCGCTGTGCCTGGCGCGGGTCGGTGATGCGTTGCGACAGGCGCTGCACCACGGTCTTCAGCCGCGGCTCGGCGTCGCGGTACGGGGTCAGGAAGGCGTCCTGGCGCACCAGCCGGTAGCCGCGCACGCCGGCGGCAGTCTCGGCCAGCAGCGCATGCGCTTCATGCAAGTCGCTGAGCAGCTGCAGGGTGCGGCGCACGTCGTTCTCGGCGGCGATGTTCTGCCGCTCCACGCTGTAGATCGCCACCAGCGCCGCCACCAGCAGCAACAGCGGCAACGCCACCAGCGCCAGGCTCTTGCGGGTCAGCGGCCAGTCGTTCCAGCGCCGCGCCAGCGCCCTCACAGCGCCACCCCCGCCTGCACCGCGACCACTGCGGCCTGGGTGCGGTCGGCCACCTGCAGCTTGTGCAGGATGCGCTCGACGTGGACCTTGGCGGTGCCGGCGCTGATGCCCAGTTCGGCGCCGAGCGCGGCATTGGTGAGGCCGCGCGACAGCAGCGCCAGCACCTGCCGCTCGCGCGCGCTGAGCGCGGCCAGGCGGTCGGCCTGCGCCGGCTTGCGCCGCCGCGGCGCACGCGGCGGTTCGGCCGCCAGCGGCGCCAGCAGCGCGGCGATCGCGGACAGGGCCTGCACGTCTTCCGGCGCCGGCACGGTGCGCGTGTCCCAGCCCAGGCACAGCGTGCCCAGCGGGACGCCCAACGCGGCGATCGGCAGGCACAGTTCGCCGGCCTCGGCGGCGCCCTCGCCGCGCAGGCGCCAGGCGTGGGCCGGCGCCTCGACGGCGACGCTGGCGCCGGGTGGCAGCGCATCGCCCTGGCTGGCCAGCACCAGGCAGCGCGCGCCGCGCAGGGCCAGCACCGCGGCGTGCGGTGCCGCCACCAGGACACTGGCCGGCACGAGTGCGTGCGCGGCGGCCTGCGCGGCGTCGCCGGCCTTGCGCAGTGCCGCCGCGGCGGCGGCCACGGCCTGCCAGCGTGCGGTGTCGGCGGCGTCGCGGCGCAGCGCTTCACGCCACTGGCCTGCATTGGAGGGAGGGTGCACGGGCGCGTCTCCGGTATGCCGAACGGCATATTCGAGGATATGCCGCCCGGCGGATGTTCCGCAAGCCGCGGCTGCCAATACTCGCTTCGCCCCGAGACGGCATCCCCTCAGCACACGGAGACTTCCCATGCGTCGCATCCTGTTCGCCCTGGCACTGGGCCTGACCACCACCTCCACCGCGCTGGCCGCGCCGGCGATGCACTACGACGGCCAGCCGGCGACGCAGGCCAGCAGTGCCGAACGCGAGATCGCCGGCCTGTTCGACCGCTGGAACGCGGCGCTGGCCACCGGCAACCCGCAGCGCGTGGCCGACCTGTACGCCCGCGACGGCGTGCTGCTGCCCACGGTGTCCAACCAGGTCCGCGCCAGCCGCGCCGAGATCGAGGACTACTTCAGCCACTTCCTCGCCGCCAAGCCGCGCGGTGCCATCAACTACCGCCAGGTGCGCCTGCTCGACGACGACAGCGCGGTCGACGCTGGCGTCTACACCTTCACCCTGAACAATCCCGATGGCAGCACCCGCCAAGTGCAGGCGCGCTACACCTTCGTCTACGAAAAGCGCGACGGGCGCTGGCTGATCATCAACCACCACAGCTCGGCGATGCCCGAGCCGGTCGCCGCTGCCACGGCCAGCACCACGACGAAGTGAACGCCGCGCCCCGCGCCGCCGCCGCGGCGGCCGGGCGCACTTGAAAGCGGACGCCGGCAGCGCCATCCACACGACATCGCCGTCGCTGCCAGGAGTCCGTGTCATGTTGGGAATCGGTGCCTTCAAGCAGTGCCTGCCGCGTCCGGGCGAGAGCCTGCCGGGACGCGCGCAGCCGCTGCCGCTGCACAACCGTCACTTCGTCAACGGCCATCCGTTGCGCGACGCCTTCGCCGGCCTGGAGCAGGTGCAATTCGGCCTGGGCTGCTTCTGGGGCGCCGAACGCAAGTTCTGGTCGCTGCCGGGCGTGTTCAGCACCGCGGTCGGCTACGCCGGCGGCGAGACGCCCAATGCCACCTATCGCGAGGTCTGCTCCGGCCAGACCGGCCACACCGAAGCGGTGCTGGTGGCGTTCGACCCGCAGGCCGTGCGCTTCGAGCAGTTGCTGCAGACCTTCTGGGAAAGCCACGATCCGACCCAGGGCATGCGCCAGGGCAACGACACCGGCACCCAGTACCGCTCGGCGATCTACTGCACCACCCAGGCGCAGTACGACGCCGCGCTGGCCAGCCGCGATGCCTACCAGCAGCGGCTGACCGCGGCCGGCTATGGCCCCATCACCACCGAGATCCGCTTCCCGGCGCCGCCGTTCTACTACGCCGAGGACGAGCACCAGCAGTATCTGGCCAAGAACCCGGGCGGCTACTGCGGTCTGGGCGGGACCGGGGTGAGTTGCCCGATCGGGCTGGAGGCCTGAGCCTCGACGCGCAGGCCGCGCCGCGGCCGGCCGGCGCTTGGCTGCGGCGCGCCTGCACGCTTCCTGCGCGCTCCCGTCCGCCCTTTGGGGGGCGGGAGCGGCTGAAGCCTGGGGTATCTGCGATCGAAGTCGCTGGTGAGCCGGTAAGCGGCTTCCGCACACGCAGAGAGCCAGGCCAGGATGGGGGTCGATAGCACCATCGCCAGCGCAATCCCACCGGCACTTTGTTTGGATGGCGCAAAGAGATGGAAGGCGGCCGGCGCGAGCAGCCAAGGCACGAATGCGGCCACGTACAGCGCAATGGCCCCTTTTCGATAGCTCCTGGCCGATCTCCAGATCCCTTTGGGCACGAAGCGCGCCTTGTCGTCCGACAGGCCAATCATGCCTTTGGCCATCTTGCAGTACGCCAGGACCCGCGCTGCATTGCTGCGTTCCAATGCGACTCTGATCTCGTCGGCGTCGAGGTTGCCCCCGATCGCGTTGCCGACCGCGATCTGCAAGGCGGCCGCATCCGCATGTCGCCAGGCGCCGTCAACGGACAGTGCGTACAGGCGTTGCGTACGTTTCACCGAGAGCCCGAGAAAGCCGGTCCTCCACTTGAGGAAGAACATGGGAAGCGCGCCGGCGGCGGCGATGACGCCGGCGATATGGCTGTAGCGACCTGCGAACTCGGCGAGTGACATGCTGCGGCTCCGGACTGGACTCGGACGCATCAAGCCAAAGCAGCCTCTCAAGGAGCGAGACTGCACCTCGATGGGCGCGGCGACAGCGTGCGTCTTGCCGACGCCATCCGCTTACTTGGCGCTACCCGCGCTGCCCTTGCCGGCGGCGGGCCGCAGCCGCGCCGCGTAGCCGGAAAGCTGCAGCGCCTTGCGCGGCGGCAGGTCGGCCGTGAGTCGTGCGATCGCCGCATCGCCGTCGCGGCTGCGGCCGAGCGCATAGTCGGTCCGTGCCAGTTCCAGCGTGGCGCGCTGGCGCACTGTCAGGTTGCCGAACGGGTCGAAGAAGGAGTCCACGCGCGTGCGGTCCTGCACCCCTGTCCAGCCGAACTCCAGCTCGGCCGGCGTCTCTTCGGCGAGCCGTGCGTAGCGCCGCTGCGCCTCGGCCGGTGCGAGCTGGCCGCTCAGCAGCGCCAGGCGGGTCCGCAACAGCGCCGTTTCTGAAGTCGATGCGTCGGCGGCGTACGCATCCAGGACGCGGCGCATCCACGCCCAGTCGACGTTGCCGGTGTCGGCCTGGGTGCCGAGCAGGTTGAAGGCGAGGATCGCCGCGCGCTGCGTCGCGGTGGTGGCGCGCTCGACCGCGTCCGCCGCCGGGCGCCCCAGCGTCGAGGGCTTGACCAACGCGATCGCCGGATCGTGCGCGAGGATCGCTTCCAGGTCCGGCTTGTGGAAATAGCCGACCACGACCAGCACGGTCTTGCCCGGGTGCGCCAGCGCCGCGGCGCGGATGCGTTGGGCCTGCAGGAAGGTGCGGTACAGGTACAGCCGCCGCGGCAGGTCCTGGTCGGCACGGGGCGCCGGCGTCTGCGCCCACTTCTGCACCGCGGCCACGTTCTCGGCCGCATCCGCGGCAAAGACGTCGCGCTGCAGGGCGGCCTTGTCGGGGAACGACAGGAAGCCCTGGAAACCCCGTTCGCGGCGCAGTTCCAGCGGGGTGTCCAGGTCCACGCCGAAGCCGAGCTTGGCGTCCTCCACCGGCGGCATCCAGTCGATCGGACAGAGGGCGACGGGATGCGCGGCGGCGTACGGCAGGATCACGCCCTGGACCTCGTAGGTGTACTCGTAATAGTCGCCGCGCGCCGCCTGCTCCGGCGGACGCTCCAGGCAGATCGCGTCCGGCGCGAGGTGCTCCAGGAACGCGGCGAGCACGCCCGGCTGGTCGCGCTCGGAGACCAGTTGCGCGGCGTGCTCCACGCCCAGGATCGCGACCCGGGTCGGTGCCGGCGTGGCGGCCATGCCCGTGGCACTGGCGGCGGCAAACGCCAGCAAAAACAAACAACGCGCCATCCATCCGCGCATGCACTCTCTCCTGTCGAAGCCGTGGAAGCACCCTGCCGGCGCGCGGGTGTGCGCGACCGCTGTTACGTCACGCCCGCCACGGATCGACCGCGGCGCCGCGCTCAGCCGCCGATGGCGGACTGCAGGGTGTGGCGACAAGTGTAGTCATGCTGCGCCACCGCCGTCTGCATGACAGGTGGCACTGGTCGCGCTAGACGAACTCGGCCGCGAACATCTGCCGCATCTGCGCGATCTGCTCCTCGCGTTCGGGATGCAGCAGGCGCAGGCATGCCTCGGCGAAGCTGACCGGGCTGGTGCCGGGGGCGGTGATCAGGCCGTCGGCGCTGACCACGCGGCGTTCCTGGTAGTGCGCGCTGCCGGCATAGACAGTGGCGTGCTCGCGCAGGAAGGCTTCGGAGTTGCTGGTGTGCGGGCGGGTATCGAGCAGGCCGGCGTAGGCCAGCGCCAGGGTCGCGCCGCAGATCGCCGCCACGCCACGGCCGGCCTCCAGGCGCTGCTGCAGCAACGCGCTCAGGCCCGGAATCTCGCCGGCCTGCCAGCGGTCGCTGCCGGGCAGCAGCCACAGGTCGGCGTCCAACGGCGCCAGGTCGGACAGCGCATAGGTGGGGTGCAGGTCCAGTCCGCCGATCGAGGTGATGGGCTTGCCGTCGATGCTGGCGATCTGCAGCGTGTCGCCGAACCAGGCCCGCGCCGCCGGCAGGATGGTGCCGATCTCCCAGTCCGCCACGCCGTCCACCATCACCACTGCGATCGTTGCCATTGCCTTGCCTCTGCACTCGGGCGCGCAGCATAGCCCGGGAAAAGTTGCGGCCGCGCCAACGCGATGTCGAAAGCGCCGTGGGTGATACGTGCTGCGCTTGCGCCTGTTTGCCGTATTCCGCGTCGTTGCCGATGCGGCGTCGCGCCGCGCAGCGGCCTGCACCGACGGCAGCGGATCGAACGACGAACAGGCCGCGCGGCGGGCACCCGGCTCGCCCATCCTCCATTCCCCATTCCCGGTTTCCCGCACAAACAAAGAGCGGCGTCGCCGCCGCTCTTCGGGTGCCGCAAGGCGAGCGCCGCTCAGCCGATCAGCTTGTGCCGGATCGTGTCGCGCAGGCTCTGCAGGTCCTTGGCGAAAGTGTCGATGCCGCCGGCCAGCTTCTCGGTGGCCATCGGGTCGGCGGCCAGGTCGGCGGCGAAGCGCTTGGCGTCGATCGGTTCCACCTTGGCGCCATCGGCCTGGCCGGGCGAGAGCTTGCGCGGCAGCGGGCCGTGGTCGGCGTCGAGCTTCTCCAGCAGGTCCGGCGAGATGGTCAGGCGGTCGCAGCCGGCCAGCGCCTCGATCTGCGCGGTGGAGCGGAACGAGGCGCCCATCACCACGGTCGCCGAACCGCGGCGCTTGAACTCGTCGTACACGCCGCGCACGAACTGCACGCCCGGGTCTTCGTCGATGGTCGCCGGGGTCTGGCCCTTGGCCACGTACCAGTCGAGGATGCGGCCAACGAACGGCGAGATCAGGAAGACCCCGGCCTCGGCGCAGGCCAGGGCCTGGGTGCGGTTGAAGATCAGGGTCAGGTTGCAGTCGATGCCGTCCTTCTGCAGCTGCCGCGCCGCCTCGATGCCTTCCCAGGTCGCGGCGACCTTGATCAGGATGCGGTCCTTGGGAATGCCGCGTTCGGCGTACATGGCGATGAACTTGTGCGCCTTGGCGATGGTGGCGGCGGTGTCGTGGGCCAGGTCGGCGTCCACTTCGGTGGACACGCGGCCGGGTACCAGCGCGCTGAGCTTGGCGCCGACGCCGATGGTCAGGCGGTCGGCGATCTCGTCGACCAGGGCGGCGTGGTCGCCGTCCTGGCCGCGCGCCCAGGCCAGCGCCTCGTCGATCAGGTCGGCATAGACCGGCAGGTCCAGCGCCTTCTTCACCAGGGTCGGGTTGGTGGTGCAGTCCACCGGCTTGAGCCGCTTGATCGCGTCGTAGTCGCCGGTATCGGCCACGACCACGGACAACTCGCGCAACTGGGCGAGCTTGGAGGGGGCGGAAGAGGTCATCGGTATCTCTCGGGAACGAGTGGGAACAAGGATAGTGCCGCGCACGTTAACGCGCTGCGCGCGCGTTGTCGTCGTCGGCGCGCTGCACCGCGGTCACGCGCAGGCGCAGCGGGCGTCCGCCGGGCGCCTGCCAGTCGATGGACTGGCCCACGGCCAGGCCGAGCAGGGCGCTGCCGACCGGGGCCAGCACCGAGATGCGCGCATGCGCGGCATCGGCTTCGTGCGGATAGACCAGGGTCAGGTGGTGGCGCTCGCCGTGCAGCTCGTCTTCGCATTCCACGCGCGAATGCATGGCGACGATGCCGGGAGGAAGTTGGTCCGGCGCCACGACGGTGGCGCGGTCGAGTTCTGCGCCCAGCGCGAGCGCGGCCGGGTGCTGGTGCAAGGCGGGGGAGTCGAGCAGGGCTTCCAGGCGCGCGAGGTCGCGGCTGGAGACGATCAACGAGGGCGGCAGGCCGCTGCGGTGTTGCGAAGTCATGGACAGGCTCCGGTTGGATGGCACAACGAACGGGGGCGGCACCGTGCCGCCCCCTGTCGCCATTGTGCAAGCAAGCCGGCGCCGATGCGACGCCGCGGCCCGGTCGGGCCCCGCTCAGGCCACCTGGCGCGGCGCCTGACTCGGCAGCGGCGCCTGCGCCGGCAGCGTGAACAACGCTTCGGGCAGCGCGCCGAACAGGTGCGCCAGTTGCTGCAGGAACGCACCCATCGCCGAACTGCGCCGCCACAGCATGGCGATGCGCCGGCTCGGCCCGCCGTCGGGCGCGAACGACAGCAGCCGCAGGTTCGGCGGATTGGCCACCGGCGGCTGCACCGCCAGCAGCGGCAACAGGGTCACGCCGACGTTGGCGGCGACCATTTGCCGCAGCGTCTCCAGGCTGGTGGCCTGGAACTCGGCCTTCTCCAGCGCGCCGGACAGATGGCAGACGTCCAGCGCCTGGTCGCGCAGGCAGTGCCCGTCCTCGAGCAGCAGCAGGCGTTGCGCGTGCAGTTCTTCCAGGGTCAGCGGGGTCGGCCGCCGCGCCAGCGGATGCTGCTCGGGCACCGCCAGCACGAACGGCTCCTCGAACAGGAATTCGGCGTGCAACTGCTCGTCGTGCAGCGGCAGCGCCAGCAGCGCCGCGTCCAGCCGGCCCTCGCGCAGGCGGGTCAGCAGCACGTCGCTCTTCTCTTCGATCAGCAGCAGTTCCAGTTGCGGGAAGCGCTCGCGCACGCGCGGGATCACGTGCGGCAGCAGGTACGGACCGAGTGTGGGGAAGATGCCCAGGCGCACGGTGCCGGCTTCCGGATCCTGGCTGCGCCGCGCCGCTTCCTTCATCTGCTCGATCTCGGCGACGATGCCGCGCGCGCGGCTGGCCGCCTCGCGCCCGGCCGGGGTCAGCATGACCTTGCGCGGGGCGCGTTCGACCAGCGGCACGCCCAGTTCGTCCTCGAGCTTCTTGATCTGCGTGGACAGCGTCGGCTGGCTGACGAAGCAGGCCGCGGCGGCGCGCCCGAAATGCTTGTGATCGGCCAGCGCCACCAGGTATTTCAGATCACGCAGGTTCATCGACGGGTTCCTCGGGACGCAGCGGCGGGAGGTGTCGCAGGGTCACAGCATAGAGCGTCTGGCGCCGCTGACGGCGAGACAGATGGGCGTGCGCGTCGCAGGCCGTACGCCCGGGTCCCGCGCCGTCAGTGCGGCGCGGGACGGGGCGGATCAGGCCGCTTCGGCGACGCTGCCGCTGGCGACCGGTGCGCTGTGGCGGATCAGGTGGTCGAAGGCGCTCAGCGCCGCCTTGGAGCCTTCGCCCATGGCGATGATGATCTGCTTGTACGGCACCGTGGTCGCATCGCCGGCGGCGAACACGCCCGGCAGCGAGGTCTGGCCGCGGTCGTCGACCACGATCTCGCCGCGCGGCGACAGCGCCACCGTGCCCTGCAGCCACTCGGTGTTCGGCAGCAGCCCGATCTGCACGAAGATGCCTTCCAGCGCCAGGCGATGCACATCGCCGCCGACGCGGTCCTTGTACACCAGGCCGGTGACCTTCTGGCCATCGCCCAGCACCTCGGTGCTCTGCGCGTTGACCAGGATGTCGACGTTGCCCAGGCTGCGCAGCTTGCGCTGCAGGACGTCGTCGGCGCGCAGCTTGCTGTCGAACTCGACCAGGGTCACGTGGCTGACGATGCCGGCCAGGTCGATCGCCGCTTCCACGCCGGAGTTGCCGCCGCCGATCACCGCCACGCGCTTGCCCTTGAACAGCGGGCCGTCGCAGTGCGGGCAGTAGGCCACGCCCTTGTTGCGGTACTGGTCTTCGCCGGGCACGTTCATCTGCCGCCAGCGCGCGCCGGTGGACAGGATCACCGTGCGGCTCTTCAGCGAGGCGCCGTTGGCCAGCTTGACCTCGACCAGGCCGTCGGCACCGGCCGGCACCAGCTGTTCGGCGCGCTGCAGGTTCATGATGTCCACGTCGTACTGGCGCACGTGCTGCTCCAGCGCCGCGGCCATCTTCGGGCCTTCGGTCTCCTGCACGGAGATGAAGTTCTCGATCGCCATGGTGTCCAGCACCTGGCCGCCGAAGCGCTCGGCCGCCACGCCGGTGCGGATGCCCTTGCGTGCGGCGTAGATCGCCGCCGCCGCGCCGGCCGGGCCGCCGCCGACCACCAGCACGTCGAACGGCGCCTTGGCCGCGATCGCCGCCGCGTCGCGCTTGGCCGCGCCGGTGTCGAGCTTGGCCACGATCTGCTCCAGGGTCATGCGGCCCTGGTCGAAGACTTCGCCGTTGAGGTAGACGGTGGGCACCGACATGATCTGCCGCGCCTCGACCTCGTCCTGGAACAGTGCGCCGTCGATGGCCACGTGCTGGATGTTCGGGTTCAGCACCGCGGCCAGGTTCAGCGCCTGCACCACGTCCGGGCAGTTCTGGCAGGACAGCGAGAAATAGGTTTCGAAGCGGTATTCGCCGGGCAGGTTGCGCACCTGCTCGATCAGCTCGGCGGTGGCCTTGGACGGGTGGCCGCCGACCTGCAGCAGCGCCAGCACCAGCGAGGTGAACTCGTGGCCCATCGGCAGGCCGGCGAAGCGCAGGTGGATGTCGTGGCCGGGGCTGTTCAGCGCGAACGACGGGGCGCGCTCGCCGCTGTCGCGGTGCACGTCCAGGGTGATCTTGTCCGACAGCAGCACCAGATCCTCGAGCAGGTCGAGCATCTCGCGCGACTTGGCGCCATCGTCCACCGACGCGGTGATGTGGATGGGCCGGACGACCCGCTCCAGGTAGGCCTTCAACTGGGTTTTCAGATCGGCATCCAACATGGCGGACTCCTGACGTTGGGCAAAGCGAGGGGGAAGCGAACTGCCAGGGCAGTGCGCCGCGAACAAGGGAGGAGGGATGAACCGCAGCCGGCGCCGGCGCGCGATGCCGGCTGCGGTTCACCCCCACCCCCGCCACCAGGCGGAGATGGGAGCGAGGGGCGGCTTAGATCTTGCCGACCAGGTCCAGCGACGGCTTCAGGGTCTTCTCGCCTTCCTTCCACTTGGCCGGGCACACCTCGCCCGGGTGCGCGGCGACGAATTGCGCGGCCTTGAGCTTGCGCAGGGTCTCGGTGACGTCGCGCGCGATCGAATTGTCGTGGATCTCGAGGGTCTTGATCACGCCTTCCGGGTTGATCACGAAGGTGCCGCGCAGGGCCAGGCCTTCTTCCTCGATGTGCACGCCGAAGGCGCGGGTGAGCTGGTGGGTCGGATCGCCGACCAGCGGGAACTGGGCCTTGCCCACCGCCGGCGAGGTCTCGTGCCACACCTTGTGCGAGAAATGGGTGTCGGTGGTGACGATGTAGACCTCGGCGCCGATCTTCTGGAACTCGGCGTAATGCTCGGCGGCGTCTTCCACTTCGGTGGGGCAGTTGAAGGTGAAGGCGGCGGGCATGAAGATCAGCACCGACCACTTGCCCTTCAGGTCCGCGTCGGTGACTTCGATGAATTCGCCGTTGCGGTAGGCGTTGGCCTTGAACGGCTGGACCTGGGTGTTGATCAAAGACGACATGGAGTTTCCTCGTGGTTGCAATAGGGTCGGGGGATGGAACGAGGCTCATGATAGGGGGTGCCGATAGATCCCTCAAATCGATTGATGGAATTAAATAGATAGTTTTCATCTATCGATTCCCAAGCCTGGCTCTTTGCTGCACTGCCGCGCGATGGCGCCAGCCGCCCATTGCGCATAGGCGTTGCTCTCTTCTACCACGTTGGCTTTTCCGCGCCCGCTGCGTCATCGTGACAGCGATGAATGCGCCTACTCCCGAGTCCCTGCTGCGCGCGGCCTGCACCCAGGTCGAGCGCGGCGACGCCGAAGCCCTGCTGCTGCACGCCCTGCAACGCGACCGCGCGTGGCTGTTCGCGCACGCCCGCGAGCCGCTGGCCGAGGGCGTGGTCGTCGGGTTCCAGGCGCTGATGGCGCGGCGTGCTCAGGGCGAGCCGGTGGCCTACCTGACCGGCCGGCGCGGCTTCTGGACCCTGGACCTGGCGGTCGGGCCGGCCACGCTGATCCCGCGCGCGGACACCGAGCGGCTGGTGGAACTGGCGCTGGAGCGGCTGGATGGGACGCCGGGCCGGCGTGTCGCCGACCTCGGCACCGGCAGCGGCGCCATCGCCCTGGCCCTAGCCAGCGAACGCCCGCAGGCGCAGGTGACGGCCACCGACCTCAGTGCAGCCGCCCTGGCGGTGGCGCAGGCCAATGCGCATGCGCACGGCCTGGATAACGTCGCCTTCGTCCACGGCGCCTGGCTGGCACCGCTGGCCGGGCAGCGCTTCGACCTGATCGCCAGCAACCCGCCGTACATCGCCGAGGACGACCCGCACCTGCAGCAGGGCGACCTGCGCTACGAACCGGCCAGCGCGCTGGCGTCCGGTCCCGATGGCCTGGACGATCTGCGCCGGATCGTCGCCACTGCGCCAGCGCATCTGCTGCCCAGCGGCTGGCTGCTGCTGGAACACGGCTGGGACCAGGGCGCGGCGGTGCGCGCGCTGCTGGAAGCAGCCGGCTTCGCAGAGGTGGCGACCCATCAGGACCTGGAAGCGCGCGATCGGGTCACGCTTGGGCAGTGGCTGGCGGCGTAAGCCCGCAGCCATCCCATGGGAATTCCGCACTGCGCTGCACCCGCTAGCTCGGGTGTCAGCGTGGCGCTATGCGTAGACAACGCCGTCATCCGCCGGTTCGGCAACACCGTGCCGCATTCGCTGCGGGTCAATGTGGAGCGGTCAGTCGCGCATCGTTGGAGCGCCGCGCTCCCCGCCTGGCATTGAATATGGTTTGCAATGAGGTGCGGTGGCGCGGCCGTCTTCCGTGGGCGCTGCAAGGGGCGGTCAGGCGCGAGCACCGCGCCGCCAACGCGTTGCCGCCCCTGACGGCTGCGGCGTAGAGTGCCCGCATGAAAACCCGAATTGCCCTGGCTGCATTCACCCTCTCCATAACACTGACGGCAGGATGTTCCATGACACACGGCAGCCCGAAAGACCCCGCGAAGAATCCACACCCGGTCAAGCGCTACGAAGTCATCGCTACGTCGCAGGCTCCCGGACCGTGGGATTCGATCGCGGGTTACATCGGATATGACGTGGTCAACAAGAAATGCTTGCCGATGGACTCATTCCTCGGCCAGCAGGATGTCCCCAACATTGGCATCGACATTGAAATGGCTCGCGTGGACGAACACACGTGGAAAGGGTATTTCTACCGCGACGCCTTGCAGGACGAGGATTACTACAAGCTTGGCGTATGCCACTGGGACGTGACCAGTGTGAGCATCACGGCAGTCGCCACGGGAGTCAGGTTCAACTGGAGCCACACGTTGAATACCCTCCTGCGCGACGGCCTGCAGACGAGTTATTTCAAGAAGAGCTTGTACGGCGACCGCGCCGCCGCGCGCTATGGCGCGCAGCCCCTGACCGCTGAAGACCCTGAAGTCTCGCAACATCCAGAGGCGTACTTTCCGGTCACCGTCGTCGTCAAGGATGTCATCCCATGAGCCACATGGATCAGGTGCGCGCCGACGCGGCCAACGACGCCTATGTCAACCGCTCGCAGCGCGATGTCGAAACGTCGAAGGCCGTTTCCCTGGACGGCAAGGACTATACCGTCTTCGGTTATGCGAACGATCCGACGACCGGCTTTCACGCGACCGCCTATCAAAACGTGGCGGCGCCGCATGACGTCATCATCGCCTATCGCGGTACTGATCCAGCGCTGTTTTCGGGGGCGACCAGCGCGGAGAGGCGGGACCATGCGCTGACCACGCTGCAGGACATTGCTGTCGACGCCAAGATGGTGCGAGACAACGTCAATCCGCAAAAAGCCGCCGCCGATGCGTTCACCGCGGACATGCTGGCCAAGGCAGCCAGTCGCGGCATCCCCAGTGACCAGATCTCGGTTGCCGGCCATTCCCTCGGCGGGGCGCTGGCGGAACTCGAGGCGGCCAAGTACGGCCTGCGCGGCGCCACCTTCAACGGCTATGGCGCGGCGCAGCTGACCGATGGTCCGGCGCAACCGGGCTGCCAACTCACCAATTACCGCATGGCCGGCGATGTGGTGAGCGCAGCCAGCCCGCATATCGGCCAGGTAGTGTCGCTGGCCAGCCAGGATGACATCGAGAGTCTTCGCGCGGGCCGCTATCTGGATGCGCCGGCCGGCGCGCCGCCGCCCAACGTGCTGATCGCGATGCGCCTGGGTGATCATGGCGGCCAACAGCACTTTGGCAGCCAGAGTCCGGAGAATATGCTGCAACCGGCTCGCTTCGCGGAGGCGGTGCAGCGCTCTGAGGAGCATGAAGCGGCCATTGCACGTTTCCGCAGCGACGTATCGCAACACCGGGGGGAACTGTCGCTGGCGCTGCGGCAGATGCAAGCAGGCGATGGCCAGCGCCTGCTGCCCCCCGGAATCCAGCGGCAAGTGAACGAATACCTGACCTTGCATGCCGATCAGCCTATCCGTGACCGGATCGAAGGCAACGGTGTCGTGCAGGGCGTGCAGCACGGCTTGCAATCCAGTGCCGATGCGGTGCGTTCCAGCGGCCGCTACGTGCAGGCATTGGACGAGCGCATAGCCGCGGTCGCGCGTGAGGGGGGGCGCTTTACCGCACCGTTCATCCCGGTTGCGCCGCTGGCTGGGCATGTGGTGGGCGAAGCCGCCCGCCTGCACGGCCAGGGCGCGGATGCGGCGGCACGTTGGGTAGGCGGTGGACTGGAATCGGCAAAAAGCGCCGTGGAGCGGGGCGCGCATGCGGCTGCCGACGCCGTGGTGGAACGCATCCATGATCCTCGCTTCCAGGCAGGCGTGGCCAACGTCGCCAATCACATCGTCAATGCCTACGATGGCGCGCGGGTTGCGGCGCAAACCGCCACACACACGTATCAGCTCGGCAAGCAGGCGGTTTCCGATGGGGTTGACCGGGCCGAACGCGCGATGACGCACACCTACACTGCGACCAGACACGCGGTGACCGAAGGCCTGGAGCAGGCTGGACGCGCCGCTACCCAGACCTACGACGCGGCGAAGCACGCGGTCGCCGATGGCGTGGGGCGGGCCGGACATGCCGCCACACAGGCCTACGACGCGTCCAGGCACGCGATCTCGCAAGCGGCCGACAGCGCCGCACGGGTCGGCACGCGGGCATACGAAACCGCAAGACAGACCGCCACGCAGGGCATCGATGCGGCCAAGCATGCGGCGGGCCAGGCCTACGACACGCTGACCCATCCTGGGCAATGGTTCCAGCGCGGCACGCCGGCCCCTGCGTCCTCGCAGCCGCATCCGCAGACCCCTGCCGCGCCGCATCCGCATGGCGCGTCGACGCCGCCGGCTTCCAGCGTCCAGGCGGCACCGTCGGCCGCACACGCAACCGATCGTGCGCAGAACCTCGGCGCGCTGTCTGCGTCCGATCAGGCCATGTTCGCGCGTATCCGCAAGGACGTGCCGGCGCATATCGACGATGCGCACGTCGCGCAGGCGATGCTCGGCGCCAAGCAAGCCGGCATCGTGGGCGTGGACAAGATCGACCGGGTGCAGATGGCCGGCGCCACGCTGTGGGTGTCCGGTACCACGCCTGGCTTTCGCGCCGCCACGGACGTGGCGCAGGCGGCTGCACCGATGCGCGAGACGGTACAGCGGGCGCAGGCGTTCAATCAGCAGCGTGAGCAGCACGTGGCCATGGAAGCGCAGCAGCGGCAGCAGGACGCGCACGGCAGAAGCGCGTCGGTTCTCGGTTAGTCCCGATCCCGCGTGGCGATCGGCGCCGTGCCGGGCCCCTTCGCGGCCGGCCGTTTGCTGATCAGCCCCGCTGATCGTGGCGCGCATGGGTAGAATCGCGGTTTTCCCGCAGGAGGCGCTATGCGCACGCTGTATCCCGAGATCGAGCCGTTCGACAGCGGCATGTTGCCGGTGGACGCACGGCATACCCTGTCCTACGAACAGTGCGGCAACCCGCACGGCAAGCCGGTGGTGCTGCTGCACGGCGGTCCCGGAGGCGGTTGCAACGCCAAGATGCGCCGCTTCCACGACCCGGCCAAGTACCGCATCGTGCTGTTCGACCAGCGCGGTTCCGGCCGCTCCACGCCGCATGCCGACCTGGTCGACAACACCACCTGGGACCTGGTCGCCGACATCGAGCGGCTGCGCACGCACCTGGGCATCGAGCGCTGGCAGGTGTTCGGCGGCAGCTGGGGCTCGACCCTCGCGCTGGCCTACGCACAGACGCATCCGCAGCGCGTCACCGAACTGGTGCTGCGCGGCATCTTCATGCTGCGCCGCTGGGAGCTGGAATGGTTCTACCAGGAAGGCGCCAGCCGCTTGTTCCCCGATGCCTGGGAGCATTACATCGCGGCGATCCCGCCGGTGGAGCGCGCCGACCTGATCTCGGCCTTCCACCGGCGCCTGACCAGCGACGACGAGGCCACCCGCCTGGCCGCGGCCAAGGCCTGGAGCGTGTGGGAAGGCGCGACCAGCTTCCTGCACGTGGATGCCGATTTCGTCGACAGCCACGAAGACCCGCACTTCGCGCTGGCGTTCGCCCGCATCGAGAACCATTACTTCGTCAACGGCGGCTTCTTCGAGGTCGAGGACCAGTTGCTGCGCGACGCGCACCGCATCGCCGACATCCCCGGGGTGATCGTGCATGGCCGCTACGACGTGGTCTGCCCGCTGGCCAACGCCTGGGACCTGGCCAAGGCCTGGCCGAAGGCGACGCTGCAGATCACGCCGGCGGCCGGCCATTCGGCGTTCGAGGCGGAGAACGTCGACGCGCTGGTGCGCGCCACCGACGGTTTCGCCTGAGTCCGCGCGCGCCTGCGCGGCGCGCTCACGCGGGGGGTGCCGTGCGGCGCCCCCATCGCTGGCTCAGCAGGTCAGCATGTTGCCAGGTGTGTATCCGGCAGCCTCGCCTGCACCTGGCGGTACGGGCCGCGCGTCCAGCTGCGCCTGCGTGGTCTCCTCGGTCCACACCACGAACGATTCGAGCACGTTGTCGCCGAAGGTGGTGCTGATGGCCACGTCGGCGGCGTCGCGGCCGCGCGCGATCAGCACCCGGCCGATGCGCGGCAGGTTATGGCGCGCGTCGAAGGTGTACCAGTGCCCGTCGAGGAAGGCCTCGAACCAGCCGGAAAAGTCCATCGGTGCGTCCGAGGCGGGGACGCCGATGTCGCCCAGATAACCGGTGCAGTAGCGCGCCGGGATGTTCATGCAGCGGCACAGCGCGATGGCCGCATGCGCGAAGTCGCGGCACACGCCGCGCCCTTCCTGCAGCGCCTGCGCGGCGCTTTTGGTCGCGCAGGCGTGGGCGTAGCCGAAGGCGATGTGCGCGTGCACGTAGTCGCAGATCGCCTGCACCCGCGCCCAGCCGGTCGGCGTGCCGCCGAACAGCTCCCAGGCCATGCCGCTGAGCAGGTCGGTTTCGCAGTAGCGGCTGCCGAGCAGATACACCAGGGTGTCGTCGGGCAACTGCTCCACCGGCGTTTGCGCCGCATCGTAGCGGTACTGGTCCGGCAGTCCGCTGTCGCGCACCACCGCATCGGCACGCAGGGTCAGCGTGCCGGCGGGCGCCTGCAGGCGCGTGCAGCGATTGCCGAAGCCGTCGCGATAGCTGTGCAGCGGCACCGCCGGCACGCTGTGCAAGGCGGTGGCGGCGACGATGTCGTTGCGGCGGCTGTCGTGGAGGTCCAGCATCGCCAGCATCGGCGTCGCTTGCGCAAAACGGTAGCGAATCTCGTAGCCGAGGCGGATGAGCATGGGATGTCCGGTGTGGGGCGGGGCGCCGGCGCGGACCGGTCCAGCCTGAGCGTGCGCAGGCAGCGCTCAGCTTGGTGTGAAGACGCCTCGCCGCCGCTTCAGCATGCTGCGTCGGACTGCAAGCAGGTCTACGCAGCTGCCGGGGCGGCGATGAGGGTGGTCTTGGCACCGCTGTCGCTATGCTGAGAGAAGCTGTTTTCGTGGACGCCGACGCTGGTTCGAGCCGGCGTTCCGCCCTAGCCCAGCGCCAGCAACTGTGGCTGCAGCGTGGTGAAGATCCGCGCCAGCCGTTGCGCCCAGGCCTGCTGGCCGGCGGCGTCGGCGATCAGGTCCTGGCGGATCTCCAGTTCCACGTGCGGCAGGCCGCGGCCTTCGCCGTGCACGGGCACCGCGTAGTCGCTGCTGTCGCTGACCGTGTACGGTGCGTTGTCGCCGACCAGCAGGTCGTCTTCCTCGCGCAGCGCCTGCAGTAGCGCGTGGGCGAAGCGGGTGTCGCGGTGATACAGCACGCCGGCATGCCAGGGCCGCGGCACGCCGTCCAGCGCCGGGGTGAAGCTGTGCATCATCACCAGCAGTGTGGGCCGCGCGGCGGCGCGGCGCGCGTCCAGTTCGGCGGCGATGCGCGCGTGGTAGGGCGCGTGCACGGCATCGATGCGCTGCTGCCGCTGCGTCGCCGTGAGCCCGGCGTTGCCCGGCACCACGGTGCGGTCGCTGACAGGCGGGATCAGCGTCGGCGAGGCCAGCGGGCGGTTGCAGTCGATCAGCAGCCGCGAGTAGGTCTGCTCGATCGCCCAGGTGTCGAGCAGCGCCGACAGCGCACGGGTGGTGCCGGCGATGCCGATGTCCCAGCCGATGTGCCGGTCCAGTTCCGCCTGCGCCAGGCCGAGGCCGTGCAGCGCGCGCGGCACCGCCTGCCCGGCATGGTCGGCCAGCAGCACGAACGGCGAGCTGCCGTGCGGGCGGTGGATGCGGAACACCGCCGGGTCGTCGGCACCCAGCAGCGGTGGCAGATCGGAAACGGATGCCTCAGCCACGCGGCGTACCGTCGAGCTCGTGTTCGATCATCCACAGGCCGGCCCACAGTTTCGCGTCCAGCGCGTAGCCTTCGCCCATCTTCTGCACCAGCCACGCGGCAGCGCGCGTGCGCGGCACCGAATGCACGGTGATGTCCTCGCTGGCGTCGCCGCCGCCGTTGCCGACCTTGCGCAGGCCGCTGGCGCGCACGAAGGCGATCTTCTCGTTGCTGGCGCCGGCCGAGGTCGGGCCGATCAGCAGCACCTCGGCGTGGTCGGCGGTCCAGCCGGTCTCCTCCTCCAGCTCGCGCACTGCCGATACTTCGATCGATTCGCCGGCATCGATGTCGCCGACCAGGCCGGCCGGCATCTCGATGGTGCGCGCCTGCAGCGGCACGCGGAACTGTTCGACGAACAACACCTCGTCGTCCGGCGTGACCGCCACGATGATCGCGGCCAGGCCGCCGGCATGCACGCGTTCGGAATACTCCCAGGTGCCGCGCACGACCATGCGCTGGTACTTGCCTTCGTAGACGATGCGGGGCGGGGAATCATGGCGGGGCATGGGCAGCTCGCAGGTAGCGGAGGAAGAAGGCGCGGTCGCGCACGGCGCGGTCCGGCGATGCGGTGCAGTGTAGAGCGTGCGATGTGTTTTTGATGCGCGGCCTGCGGTGCGGCGGGCGCGACGCGGAACCGGAGCCACGGTGTCCCTGAGCGCCACGGCCTCGGCGTGCCGAGCACTGCGGCTGCCTCTCGCCTCGAAGGGCATCCCCGCGCCGGGCCAGCGGCGCCGTCGCGCGTGGCGGCGAGCGCGGCGCTCAGCCGGCCGCAAGCTCCAGGCCGGCGGCCTGCAGCAGCCGGCGCCGGGTCAGCGGCCCGAAACGCAGCGCCTCGCACAGGCCCTGCAGCATGGCGGCGTCGGCCGCGCCGCGGGCGAAATCCGCCGCGGCGGTGTGCAGCGGCGCGTCCAGGGCGATGGTGGTCAACTGCCGCCACAGCAGCGCGTGTTCGCGCTGCTCGCGCAGGCGCACGGCCATCTGCGCGGCACCGCGCAGGCGCAGGAACGCCACTTCGTCGACCCGCGCCAGCAGCGTGTCCAGGTCGCCGAAATGCGCCAGCAGGATCGCCGCCGACTTGGCGCCGATGCCGGTGACTCCGGGAATGTTGTCGATCGCATCGCCGGTCAACGCCAGATAGTCGGCGATCTGGTGCGCATGCACGCCGTGGCGTGCCTTGACCCCGGCCGCGCCCCAGCGCTGGCCGCGGCCGTAGTCCCATTGCTCGTCGAATTCCAGCAGCAACTGCGACAGGTCCTTGTCGGCGGAGACGATCACGCCGTGGAAGCCGTCGCCGCGCGCGCGATGCAGGGCGCTGCCGATCAGGTCGTCGGCCTCGTAGTCGTGGTGCGCCAGCACGCCCAGGCCCAAGGCTGCGCACAGCGCCTTGCAGTGCGCGAACTGGCGGCGCAGCGCATCCGGCGCCGGCGCGCGGTTGGCCTTGTAGGCGGTGTACAGGCGGTGCCGGAAGCAACTGTCCAGCGCTTCGTCGAAGGCGATCACGATGTGCTGCGGGCGTTCGCGCTCGAGCAGGTCGAGCAGGAAGCGGGCGAAGCCGTGCACTGCGTTGGTCGGCCAGCCCTGCGCGTCCTGGAACTCGTCGTGAATCGAGTGCCAGGCGCGGAACACGTACAGGCTGGCGTCGACCAGGTACAGCGGCCGCGACAGGGACAGGCCTGCGTTCACGGCGTCCAGTCGCTGAGCAGCGCGCGCGGATCCGGCCGCTCGCGCTCCGGGGCGTCGATGCCGGCGGTGCCGATGTGAATGAAGCCGGCGATGTGCTCGTGCTCGGCCAAACCCAACCGCGCGGTCACTATTTCGTCATAGGCCATCCAGCCGGTCAGCCATTGCGCGCCGAAGCCATAGGCCTGCGCCGCCTGCAGCAGCGCGAAGCACACCGACCCGGCGGTCAGCCACTGTTCGATTTCCGGCACCTTGTGCCCGCGCTGCAGGCAGGTGATCACCGCGATCACGACCGGCGCATGCGCGAAGCGTTCGCGGTCCTTTTCCACTGCCGCCGGCGAGGCGCCCGGATCGCGCTGCACGGTGCGCTCGGCGAGGATGTCGCCCAATGCCTGGCGCGCCGGGCCGGCAATGCGCAGGAAGCGGAACGGCACCAGCTTTCCGTGATCGGGGACACGAACCGCCGACTGCAGCATGGCCAGCAGCGTGTCCGCGTCCGGTCCCGGCTCGCCGAGTTGCTTGGATGGCACCGAACGGCGCGCATCCAGCGCTTGCAGCGAATGAATTGTGCGCATAGTCTCGATTCCGTGGGGCGGGCGCGAAATTATAGTCGCGCGCTCGCAGGCGGCAGCGGATGCCGCAGTTACACGGACAATCACGTTGCGTTGCTGATCTGCCGCTAGCTTCCGAATTGACGTCGGTCTCACTGCTGCCTGCGTATCACACTGCCATGACCCTTGCTGAATACGCTGAAGAGTTGTCGCCCAGCCGCAACGCGGATCTGCTCGAGCAGGTCCGGGATGTGGTGTCGGTCCCGCTCGCCGGTGCCTTCGGCGAGGTGCTAGATGTGCTGGCCGAGGCGCTGTTCCGCATGGCCGAGCGCGCCGGGCCGACCCAGAACGACTATTTCGAGGCGATCCAGTTGCTGCGCCAGCAGCGCGAGCCGATCGCCGCGCGTTTCCGTGCGCACCTGGCCCAGGCGTGGCAGGCGCTGGAGGCCGGTCGCCCGCTGTCGGTGGAGCGCAGCCTGGCGCGTGAGCGCGGCGATCTGAGCCTGGTCTCGGAGCAGGAACTGGACGTGCGCCTGGCGGTGCGTAACCTGGCCGGCGCGATCCAGCACCGCTGGCGGCCGGAACTGATGCGGCTGAACCGGTTCCTCGGCTTCATCGCCGGCGGCCAGCGCATCGATGCCGACAACAACCCGTTCGGCCCCGAGCACGTGGGCGCGGCGGTGTACGCGGCGCTGCACGGGCTGGTGCTGGCGCCGCAGGTGCAACTGGCGATCGTCAAGATCTGCGAGCAGGAACTGCAGGAGCGCGTCGGCGAGCTGTATGCGCAACTGGAGCAGCGCCTGAACCAGGTTGCGCGCGCCCGCGCCCTGCCCAGCGGACGCCCGCGCCGCCGCGCCATCCCGCGCCTGGGCGCGAGCGAGGACGAGGCGGCGCCGGACTGGATCAGCCGCTTCTTCGAGAACTGGGAGACCGCCGCGCCGCTGTCGGCGGCGCAGCGCCGTGCCGCGCGCGCGCTGGATGCGCATGCGCGCAACGAGCAGGACGTCCTGCCGCCGGCGCTGCGCGCGCTGCTGCACGAGGCGCAGCCGGACGCGGGCGCGGGCGATGGGCGGCGCTGCCTGTCGCCGCGCGAGGTGCTGTCGGTGCTGTCGCTGCTGCAGACCATGCCCCTGGCCGGGTTCGCCGCCGTCTGCGAGCACGGCGGGCCGCTGGCCCAGGGCCTGCGCCGCCAGATCGCCAGCGTCGGCGCCTCGCTCGGTCTGGATCCGGCGAGCACCTGCCTGGACCCGGCCGACGCCGACACGCTGGATCTGGTCGGCCTGCTGTTCGACGTGATGCTCGAGGAATGCGTGCTGCAGCCGGCGCAGCGCGAACTGCTGGGCCAGATGCTGGTGCCGATGGCCAAGGTCGCGCTGATCGACGGCCGCCTGTTCGTGCGCGACGGGCATCCGGCGCGGCGTCTGCTCAACCTGCTGGCCGACGCCTGCGACGGCAATGCCGGCAGCACCGGCCCGGAGCAGGCGCTGCTGGCGCAGGCGCAGGCGGCGGTGGAGCGGGTGGTGCGCGATTTCGACGAGCACCTGGCGGTGTTCCTGGCGCTGGAGGCCGAGTTCGGCAGCGCTTACGAGCAGTACCGGCGCCGGGTGGAGATCGCCGAGCGCCGCGCGTCCGAACTGCAGCGGGCGGAGGAGCGCCGCGAGGTCGCCCGCCAGCGCGCCGCGCAGGCCGTGCACGAACTGCTGCAGCAGGCCGGCGACGACCTGATCCTGCCGCCGCCGATCGATGCCTTCCTGCGCCAGTCCTGGTGCCAGTACGTGCAGCAGTCGGCCCTGCGCGACGACGGCCAGGGCAGCGCGCTCGCCGCGGCGCTGGCGCTGGGCGATGCGGTGCTGGCGCAGTGCCGCCAGGCCCAGGCCGGTGCGGCGCCGCTGGAGGGCTGGCTGCAGCCGCAGCGCGCCGAGCTGACCCGGCTGTGGACCAGCATCGGCCTGGACGCGGCGGCCGCCGAGGCCGCCTGGCAGTCCCTGCACACCGCGCTGGACGACCTGGCGCACGCGCGGCCGTTGCAGGCCGCGCTGCCCGTTGCCAGCGTGGAGGCGCCCGAGCCGCCTGCCGCCGAGACCGTGCCGGCGCTGCCGGAGCCGGCCCAGCCCACCGATTTCGACCACATCACCGCCGATTACTTCCGCACCCTGCCGCTGGGCACCTGGCTGGATTTCGTCGATCGCGAAGGCCGCGTGCAGCCCGGCAAGCTGACCTGGGTGAGTCCGATCTCGGCGCGCCTGCTGTTCGTCAACCGTCGCGGCGGGCGCCTGTGCGTCGCCTCGGCCGAGGCGCTGGCGGTGATGGCGCGGCTGGACCGGCTGCGCCTGCACCGAGACGACGATGCCTTCTACAGTGCCATGCAGGGCGCGGTCGACCGCCTGGAACGGGTGGCGGTTGCGGCCTGAGTGGGGCGTATTCAGGCCGCGCTGCACGCGCGGTTACGCTGCCACGCCCTACGATCCTGCTCGGTGTCACGTTCTGGAGCGAGAAATGCGTAGCCCATCACGGTCGACATTCAGCTACCTTGCCTACCATGCAGGAGCGGAAACAGGGGCCGCGTCTGTTCGTCCTACACCATTCTTCTATCTGGCGCCGTCCATGGCGCGGAGCCGTCGCGCATGAGTTTCAGCCCCAGCCCGCACGCACACCCGGCGCGTGATCCGCGCCTGTTGACGCAGGCGCGCGAGGGCATGCTGCCGGTGCTGGGCCAGGCCTTCGCCGCGGCGCTGGCGCATTTCGACGATGTGCTGTTCGACCGCGCCGAGAGCGCCGGCGCGTCGCAGCTGCTGTTCCTGGACGGCATGCGCGAACTGCGGCGCCGCCGCGACGAGATCGCCGCGCGCTTCCGCGCGCAATTGCACACCGCCTGGGAGGCGCTGGAGGCCGGCGCGCCGCTGTCGGCCGAGGTCGCCCTGGCCGGCTACGGGCAGGGCCTGAGCCTGATCTCCGAACACGAATTGGAATCGCGGCTGGCGGTGCGCAACCTGGCCAGCGTGCTGCTGCGCGAGTGGAAGCCGGTGCTGACCCGCATCGACCGGCGCCTGGGCTGGATCGCCGGCGGCCTGGAACTGGATGCGGACACCAATCCGATCGGCCCCGAACACATCGGCGTGGCCGTGCATGCCGCGTTCTCCACCAGCGACCTGGCCCCGGAAGTGCGGCTGGTGCTGATCAAGCTGTGCGAGCGCGACTTCATCGCCGGGGTCGGCAAGCTCTACCAGGACCTGGACGACAGCCTGGCCCAGGCCGGGGTGATGCCGGAGATCTCGCGGCCACGGACGCCGCCGCCGCGGCGCACGCCGCCACCGGAGCAGCGCCCGCCGCGCGAGCCCGGCGCGCCGGCCGATGCCGGCGTCGGTGCCGAGCTGGGCGAGGAGGAAGAACACTACGCACCGGCCTGGGCCAACCGCTTCGTCAACCGGTGGGCCGAGCGCCGCGGCAGCCTGCAGGCCGGCGAGCGCTACGAGGGCGCCGAGGCGCGCCTGCCCGGCGGCAGCCAGGGCGTGTTGCTGGAGGCGCTGCACGAGCTGCTGCAGCAGACCCGCAACGCGCGCGAGAGTGCCACGTCCGCGGCGACCGCTGCGGTCGGCCAGCAGCGGCCGCTGAGCCAGCGCGAGATGATGTCGGTGCTCTCGCTGCTGCAGGCCACGCCCAGCGCCACGCTGCGCGCGGCGATCGGCGACGACAGCGAGTCGCTGGCGCAGCGGCTCAAGAGCGAGGTGCTGTCCAACGCCACCCAGTTCGGCGTGGACCCGGCGCATGCACGGCTGGATCCGGTCGACGAGGACGCGATCGACCTGGTCGGCATGCTGTTCGACGTGATGCTCGACGAGCGCGACCTGGAAGGCCGCTCGCGCGAACTGATCGGTCGGCTGGTGGTGCCGTTCGTCAAGGTCGCGCTGCTGGACCGGCGCATGTTCGTGCAGAAGACCCACCCGGCGCGGCGCCTGCTCAACTCGCTGGCCGAGGCCTGCGAGGGCAACACCGGCGAGAGCCAGGCCGAGCGCGTGCTGATGGGCAAGGTCGAGGAGATCATCGATCGGCTGGTGGCCGAGTTCAACGAGAACCTGGCGATCTTCCTGACCCTGGAAGAGGAATTCCGCGATTTCCTGATGCAGCATCGCCGCCGCATCGAGATCGCTGAGCGCCGCGCCGCCGAGACCCAGCGCGGGCAGGAGAAGCTGGAACTGGCGCGGCAGCGCGCCGACGCAGAATTGCAGGTGCGCCTGCAGGGCCGGCAGTTGCCGCAGGCGCTGCAGGATTTCCTGCGCCAGCCGTGGCAGCACCACCTGACCATGGCGATGCTGCGCGAAGGCGAGGGCGGTCCCGGCGTGCGCGATGCGCTGGCGCTGGCCGACGGCCTGCTCGAGGAAGCTGCCGAGGCGCAGCGGCACATCGTCGGCAAGCCCTGGTTGCAGGCCTGGCAGGGCGCGTTGCAGCGCGTCTTCGCCAGCGTCGGCCTGCATGCCGAGGCCGCCGCGGCGGCGATCGATGCGCTGCACGACACGCTGCAGGCGGTGGCCGAACTGCGCCCGGAACTGGAGCGGCCGCTGCCGGAACTGCCGCAGGTGGCGCTGCCGCAGCCGCCGGTGCAGGAGGCGCAGCCGGTGGAAGTGGCGCCGGCGCAGACCATGGACGATTTCGACAACGCCGACGCCGACCGCTTCCGCGCGATGCCGATCGGCACCTGGCTGGATTTCGTCGACCGCGACGGCAAGATGCAGGCCGGCAAGCTGTCGTGGGTGAGCCCGATCTCGTCGCGGCTGCTGTTCGTCAACCGGCGCGGCGTGCGCTTCTGCGTGGCCTCGCCGGAAGAACTGGCGGTGATGGTGCGGCTGGGCCGGCTGCGCGCCCACGTCGACGACGGTGCCTTCGACAGCGCCATGCAGGGCGTGATCGATCGCCTGGATCCGCACAGCGCGACCTTGCACTGAGGGCACCGCGGCGGCGCGGGCGATTGCGGCCGTGGCGTCGCGCGTGTCACGTGCAGCTCGGCTGCCCGTATTGGCGGCGTCAGCGCATCACGAACCCTGCGCTTCTGTCGGCTGTTAGCCGGCAGGCCATCGCGATCGTAGGAACGGCTTCCGCCGCGACGGGCATTCCCGGGAATGCCCGTCGCAACTCAAGCCGTTCCTATCCGTGGGCATCACCTAGCTCTAGGAGGTCGCCTCCGTCGCGACCGGGTTTCCTCGCTCTGCCGGTCGCGGCTGACGCCGCGCCTGCGCACCATCGATCCACGTTGGTCCTCGCATTCGGCGATGCGCGTTTGCTGGCAAGCCGCGTCACATCCGACTCGGCGAGGCGCCCGGCCGCCATCGTCAGAGCGTGCGCCTGCACTGACGCGACCCGCAGGGGTGCCATCGCGTCCGCATCGCCAGCGCGCCTGTCCACCGACGTCCGCCTGGCGGGCGGCGCGCCTCCACCTGGCTTGCGGACCCTGTAGGATCGGCGCGGACGACGGGCAAGGCACGGGGAATCGCATGGCAGTGCAGGTGCTGGTGGTGAAGGAGTCGGCGCAGGGCGAACGCCGCGTGGCGGCCACGCCGGAGACGGTCAAGAAATTGGTCGCGCTGGGCGCGCAGGTGCGGGTCGAGCCGCAAGCGGGGGTGTCGGCCGGGTTCGTCGATGACGCGTATCTGGCCGCTGGCGCCAGCCTGGCCGATGCCGACAGCCCGGCGCAGGCGGATCTGGTGCTGTGCGTGCAGCCGTTGCCGGCGCTGGCGCTGGAGCAGCTCAAGGAAGGCGCCGGCGTGGTCGGCATCCTGCAGCCGCAGGCCGATCCGGCGCGTGCGGCGGCGTTGCAGGCCCGGCAACTGGTAGCCTTCCCGCTGGAGCGGCTGCCGCGCACCACCCGCGCGCAGGCGATGGACGTGCTCAGCTCGCAGGCCGGCATGGCCGGTTACAAGGCGACCCTGATCGCCGCGCAGTTGGCGCCGCGCTTTTTCCCGATGCTGACCACCGCGGCCGGCACCATCCGCCCGTCCAAGGTGCTGATCGTCGGCGCCGGCGTGGCCGGCCTGCAGGCCATCGCCACCGCCAAGCGCCTGGGCGCGCAGGTGGAGGGCTTCGACGTGCGCCCGGAAACCCGCGAGCAGATCGAATCGCTGGGCGGCAAATTCCTCGATCTCGGGGTCAGCGCCGCCGGCGAGGGCGGCTACGCGCGGCAACTCACCGACGACGAACGCGCGGAGCAGCAGCGCCGCCTGGCCGAGCACCTGAAGGGCATCGACGTGGTGGTGTGCACCGCCGCGGTGCCGGGGCGGCCGGCGCCGAAGATCCTCAGCGCGGCGATGGTCGCCGGGATGAAGCCCGGCAGCGTGGTGGTGGACCTGGCCGCCGAGACCGGCGGCAACTGCGAACTGACCCGGCCGGGCGAGACCCTCGAACACGCCGGCGTGACCATCGCCGGTCCGCTGGACCTGGCCAGCATGGGCGCGGTGCATGCCAGCGAAATGTACGCGCGCAACGTCTACAACTTCGTCGCCCTGTTCCTGAAGGACGGCGCGATCGCCTACGACTGGAACGACGAACTGCTGGCGAAGACGCGCTGGACGGCGTGAGCGCGGCCGCGACGGTTGGGCGCCGGCTCGGTCGGCGCTGATCTGCCGGCACGGTAGCCCGTGTAGGAGCGGCTTCAGCCGCGACGGGCACTACCGAAAACGCCGCGTCGCGCCTGGAGGGCGACTCCGGGAAGCGTTCCGTAGGAGGGCTTCCAGCCGCGACCGGGTTTACCGGCAACGCCCTCGCGGCTGAAGCCGCTCCTACGAGGTGATGTCTGCGGCGCTGGAGTCCATGCGCAGCACCCGGCGATGCGAGGACGCGAGCGCCATGCGCATCAGGCTTGGGCCGGCGCCGCGGTTCGCTTACCGGGACGCATCGGGCGGCGGCCGGTCGTCCGGGCCGGCATTGGCGCGGATCCAGGCGGCGCGTTGCGCCGGCGTCATCGCTTCCCAGCGGTCGCGCAATGCCTTGCGCTGCTCCGGCGGCAGCGCCCGCATGCGGTCGAACAGCACCCGCGCTTCCTCGCGCTGTTGCGGGCTCATGTCCTCGTAGCGACGCGCACCCTTGCGCGCTTGGTCGCGTTGCTCCGGGGTCATCGACTGCCAGCGTTGCGCGTGTTCGAACATGCGCCGGCGTTGCTGCGGGGTGTCGTTCCAGCGCTGGCGCAGCGGCGCGATCAGCAACTCGCGCTGCTGAGGGCTCAGGTGTTCCCAGTCGGGCAGCGGTGGGCCGGCGTCGTCGTCGCGGTCGGCGGCGGGGGGCGGTGGCGGCGGTCCCGGCGGGGGCGGGGCGGCAAAAGCGACCGGGACGACGCTGCCGGCCAGCAGCGCCAGCGCCAGGGAGAGACGGATCAGGCGAGTCATCGGGTTCATTCCATTGCCAGCGAGGTATCGGAGCCCAGCCACAGGTACAGGTCGGGATTTTCGTCGAGCATCGCGGTCGCGGCCTGGTCGGTGTCGGCGGTCGCGCCGGCATACGACGGTGTGGTCGCGGCCGCGGTCGTGCCGGCAGCGACGCTGGCGGTGGTGGTCGACACCGACGGGGCAGGGCGCAGCAACAGGTGCACGCCCAGTGCCGCACCGAGCAGCGCCGGCACCGCTGCCAGCAGCCAGCCCCAGCGACGGCCCGGTGCTGTGTGTGTCTGGCTGGCCTGCCGGCGCGCCGCACGCAGCCGCGCCAGGGTCGGCGCGGGCAGGGCCTGCAGGCCGGCCTGGTGCACGGCGCGCATCTGCGTGTCGAAATCCGCCGGGCGGATGGGATCGGATGTCATCGGACGTCCTCCAGATGTTTCTGCAGCGCCTCGCGGGCGCGCGACAGATGGGTTTTCACCGAGCCTTCCGAGCAGCCCATCGCGCGTGCGGTGGTGGCCACGTCCAGCTCTTCCAGCACGCGCAGGGTGAAGGCCTCGCGCTGCCGGGCCGGCAGTGCACGCAGTGCCGTCACCAGCCGCGCATGGGTCTGGCGGCGCTCGTGCTGCTCGGACGGATTGGGGCCGTCGTCGGCCCAGTCCGGCGGGCTGTCCGCGTCGCGCTCGCTGTTCGGTGCCCAAAAGCGTAGGCGGAAATGGCGGCGACGCTGCAGGTCGATGATGCGCCGGCGCAGGATGCTCCAGAACAGCGGCGTCCACTCCTGCGCCGGGCGCTCGCGGTAGGCCAGCAGCTTGATCATCGCGTCCTGCACCGCATCCAGTGCGTCCTCGCGCTGGCGCAGGCCGGCTTCGGCGAAGCGGAACGCGCGCGGCCCGATCTCGGCCAGGAACGCGTCCAGCGACGCCGGCAGCGGGCGCTGTTCGGGATCGGCATCGGTCGACGGCGGGGCGAGGGCAGGCGTGCTCACCAGCACAGCTTAGCTTCCTGGCAGGGGGATGCCGTGGTAAACGCGCCGCGGCCGTCGCGGTTGACCGGCCGTCGCCCATCGCCTCCGCGCAACGGCAGGGCGGCATCGCACAGCGGTTCAGCACGCGGTTATGATGCGGCGGACGGGCGCGGCGCCCGGGAGAACAGTGCGATGAGCGACGGGTTCGTGGCCTTGTACATCTTCATGCTGGCGGCCATTGCCGGGCACGTGATCATCTCGCGGGTGCCGGTGATCCTGCACACCCCGCTGATGTCCGGTTCCAACTTCATCCACGGCATCGTGCTGATCGGCGCGATGGTGGTGCTGGGCCATGCCGACACGACGCTGGAAAAGGCCATCGGCTTCGTCGCGGTGCTGCTCGGCGCCGGCAACGCCGCCGGCGGCTACGTGGTGACCGAGCGCATGCTGGACATGTTCAAGTCCAGCAAGCCGGACGCCGCCAAGACCAAGGCCAAGGATTGAATGCGCGGCAGCGGCGCATCGCCGCGGCGCTGGCCGTGGTCGCCTTGCTCGCGTTGCTCGGCATCGCGCTGGTCTTTCTGTCCCACTTGCTGCCGCTCGGGCAGATGTCCTTTTTCGGAGCACGCCTGCTGATGGAACTGTTGCCGATCCTGATCAAGAGCAGCTACCTGGTCGCCGCCACCCTGTTCCTGCTCGGCCTGCAGCGCATGGCCTCGCCCAGGACCGCGCGCAGCGGCATCCGCTGGGCCGGCTTCGGCATGCTGCTGGCGACCGCCGCCACCTTCCTGCTGCCGGGCCTGCACAACCTGCCGCTGATCGTGCTGGCGATCGTGCTCGGCACCGCCGCGGCGTGGATCTCGGCCAAGAAGGTGGCGATCACCGACATGCCGCAGATGGTCGCGCTGTACAACGGCATGGGCGGCGGCTCGGCGGCGGCGATCGGCGCGGTGGAACTGCTGCGCTTCTCGTTCCTGATGCGCCGCGATACCACGCACTGGAGCGAGGCCGCGATCGCCGCGCTGGCCGCGCGCCAGCCCGATGCGACGACACTCGCGTTGGCGGTGATCGGCTCGGCGATCGGCGCGGTGTCGCTGTCCGGCTCGATCATCGCCTGGGCCAAGCTCGACGGGCGCCTGGACAAGCGCGTCACCTTCCCCGCGCAGCAGGCGTTCAACCTGCTGGTGTGCGTGGCGATGCTGGGCGTGGGCACCTGGGCCGCGATCAGCCTGAGTCCGCTGGCGATCGTGCTGTTCTTCGTGCTGGCGCTGGCCCTGGGCGTGCTGATGACGCTGCCGATCGGCGGCGCCGACATGCCGGTGGTGATCTCGCTGTACAACGCCTTCACCGGCCTGGCGGTGGCGTTCGAAGGTTACGTGCTCGGCAACGAGGCGCTGATCATCGCCGGCATGATGGTCGGCGCGGCCGGCATCCTGCTGACCCGGCTGATGGCCAAGGCGATGAACCGGCCGATCCGCGGCGTGCTGTTCTCCAACTTCGGTGGCGGTGGCCAGGCGCAGGCGATCGCCGGCAGCCAGAAGCCGATCGAGGCCGGCGACGTGGCGGCGATGATGGCCTATGCCGAGCGCGTGGTGATCGTGCCCGGCTACGGCATGGCGGTGGCGCAGGCCCAGCACAAGATCTGGGAGCTGGCGCAGCGGCTGATCGAACGCGGGGTCAAGGTCAAGTTCGCCATCCACCCGGTGGCCGGGCGCATGCCCGGGCACATGAACGTGCTGCTGGCCGAGGCCGGCGTGCCCTACGACCTGATCGCCGACATGGACGACATCAACCCCGAGTTCGCCAGCACCGACGTGTCGCTGGTGATCGGTGCCAACGACGTGGTCAACCCGGTCGCCAAGACCGACCCGGCCAGCCCGATCTACGGCATGCCGATCCTGGACGTGGTCAATTCCAGGAACGTCATCGTCATCAAGCGCGGCAAGGGCACCGGCTTCGCCGGCATCGAGAACGCGCTGTTCTATGCCGACAACACCCGCATGCTCTATGGCGACGGCGCCGAGGCCGCCGGCGCCCTGGTCAGCGAGTTGAAGGCGCTGGACGGCGGCGGGCATTGAGCCGGTGCAAGGGCGGCTGCAGGAACCGTAGGAGCGGCTTCAGCCGCGACAGGCATCACCGGTAAGGCCTGTCGTAGCTGATCCCACAAAGGGGACAAGCGCCGCGCCTGCAAACGCCGCGCTTCGCGGCGCATCGGCTAGGGCGTTCCCGGCCAGACGACCGTCGCCCGACCAGCAGCATCCGCCGCGACCCGGGCCTCGGCTCAGCGCGCGCTGAAATACGCCGTGGCCACGCCGATGCCCAGCCACAGCAGATCGCCGGGGCTGTTGGCCAGCCGGGTCAGGGTCCAGGCGTAGTGGGCGCCCATCTTCAGCGACGAGTCCCACACGTTCAGGCCCAGGCCCGCGCCCATCTGCGCGGCGGCGATGCCCCAGTTGGCGGCCACGATCACCAGTACCGTGGCCAGCATCGCCACGGCGATGCGCAGCGGGCCGCGCGGCAGGTTGCCCAGGCGCAGCATCCAGGCGATCTCCAGCGCCACCACCACGGCCATCCAGCCGGCCTGGCGACCCAGCGACAGCGCCACCAGCAACCAGGCGATCAGCGCGGTGAAACAGCCCATGGCGAGCAGCAGGGGCCACAGCCAGTGCGAGGGCCTGGCCGGCGGGGAGGAAGGCGGCATTCGATGTTCCCGGAGAAGACGTACAGGATACTTCCGGCGCGCGCCCCGCGCACTCGGATAAACTGCACGACTTGCACCGGCGGGGCCTGGCCCCATATCGCCCCCATGTACTCACGCAGCAGCGAACCTGTCCAATTCGAACGCGATTGCGCGGCGGTGATGGTGCCGCAGGGCGACGCGGTGACCCTGCCGGCCGGCAGCTACGGCTACATCACCCAGGCCCTGGGCGGCAGCTACACGGTGTTCGTGGAGGGCAACCTGTTCCGCATCGCCGGCAAGGACGGCGACGCCATCGGCAAGGAGTCGCCGCCGGGGCTGGAACTGCCCGAGGACGCCGGCGACGAGCAGGTCGAGGCCCTGATCTGGCAACAGCTGCGCACCTGCTTCGACCCCGAGATCCCGTTCAACATCGTCGATCTGGGGCTGATCTACGACGTGACCATGCACGCACGCGAGGACGGCCAGCGCACCGTCGAGGTCAAGATGACCCTGACCGCGCCCGGCTGCGGCATGGGCGAGATCCTGGTCGACGACGTGCGCAGCAAGCTGGAGATGATCCCGACGGTGGCCGAGGCCGACGTCGAGCTGGTGTTCGATCCGCCATGGGGCCGGCATATGATGTCCGAGGCCGCGCGCCTGGAAACCGGCATGCTCTGACCCGCGCGCGACGCCTCGCGCGTCGTGCGGAGCCCGATCGGGCGCCGCCGCTGCCGTCGCCACGACGCAGCGGCCCTGGCCATCCCTCGACTACCACAGGAATCCCCGGTGTCCGCTACCGAGCCGTCCACGCAGTTCCGCCTGATCCCGTCCACCGCCGCGCGCAGCGCCGAGGCGCGCGCGCAGATCCTCGCCGCACCGGGCTTCGGCAACTATTTCACCGACCACATGGTCGCCATCGAATGGAGCCGCGAGCAGGGCTGGCACGACGCCGAAGTGCGTGCCTACGGCCCGCTGGCGCTGGATCCGGCCGCCTCGGTACTGCACTACGGCCAGGAGATCTTCGAAGGCATCAAGGCCTACCGCCATGCCGACGGCTCGATCTGGACCTTCCGTCCGGAGGCCAACGGCAAGCGCCTGCAGCGCTCGGCGCAGCGCCTGGCGCTGCCGGAACTGCCGGTGGCGCTGTTCGTGGAGTCGCTGCGGCAGCTGATCGCGGTCGACGCGGCGTGGGTGCCGTCGGCACCGGAGACCAGCCTGTACTTCCGTCCGTTCATGATCGCCAACGAGGCCTTCCTGGGCGTGCGCGCCGCGCAGAAGGCCGGCTACTACGTCATCGCCAGCCCGGCCGGCGCCTATTTCGCCAAGGGCGTGGCGCCGGTGGCGATCTGGCTGTCCACCGACTACGCGCGCGCCGCCAAGGGCGGCACCGGCGCGGCCAAGTGCGGCGGCAACTATGCCGCCTCGCTGCTGCCGCAGCAGCAGGCGCAGGCGCAGGGCTGCTCGCAGGTGCTGTTCCTCGACCCGGTCGAGGGCAAGTACATCGAGGAACTGGGCGGCATGAACGTGTTCCTGGTGATGCGCGACGGCAGCCTGGTCACCCCGGCGCTGTCGGGCAGCATCCTGGAAGGCATCACCCGCGACAGCATCCTGCAACTGGCCCGCGACCGCGGCATGCAGGTGGTGGAGCGGCAGGTGAGCATCGACGAATGGCGCGACGGCGTGGCCTCGGGCGAGATCGCCGAGGTGTTCGCCTGCGGCACCGCTGCGGTGGTGACCCCGATCGGGCAGCTGAAGGGCAAGGATTTCGCGGTGGGCGACCTGACCGCGCCGGCCGGCCCGGTGACCCTGTCGCTGCGCCAGGAACTGACCGACATCCAGTACGGTCGCGTCGCCGATCGCCACGGCTGGCTGGTGCGGCTGGGCTGAGCCTGGCCTGTCCGGCGCCAGGGTGGCCGTTGGCGGCCCTGGCGGACGGACCACGCGCCAGGGCGCATGGCCCGACGACGACGTCGTCGGCCATCGCGGGCGGCCTCCGCTGCGGTGCGCTGTCGCCCCTGAAGCCTCGGCGGCTCGTCGCCGCGCCGACGCCTCTCGACCTCATAAGAGTCCGCCCTTGACATGGCGTGTCCATCCGGACGCGCAGCGGTGTCCTGCGGACCATTCCGTGTGTCCGTCTCCGCTGTCCCGTGTTCTTGCCGCTGTGTCGCGCGGGAGCCAAAAATGTGCTCCGGATTTGCCAAGTTTGGCGTCTTGACATGCTGCACTGCAGCAAAAGCGAGGTGTGTATCTCTTTATTACATCGAATCCCGTAGCACTTCTCTGTTTTGTACAACGGATTTCCGTCACACCCTGCTCCATACGCGCTTGTACTGAGCTAGGTTCGATGAATGGTCGGCAACACGTGGGTCGACCGGGCTCGCAATGCACGCCAGGTTCAGGTTAGGTCCGGACCGGTGCGGCGCGGAACACCGCCAACAGGCGGCTACTCAACCGAAAGGAAGTCCGAATGTTCGAAATGTCGCATCGTGGTTCGCGCCAGCGTCCGTGGCTGGTCGTGCTGGGCGCCTCCGCTCTCACCTCGCTGCTGCTGGCCACCCCAGCCTTCGCCGGTGACGTGAACCTGTCCGGCCTGTCTTCCGAACCGACCGTGCAGCGCTTCATCGTCAAGACCCGCGACGCCGCACCGATCAGCATCTCCAGCGCCTCCGCGGCCGCTGCCGCGCCCTCGGCGGCGCTGCGCGCGACGCTGCAGTCGGCCGCCGCCGCGCTGCCGGCCAAGAACGGCCGTGCGCTCGGCCTGACCCCCCTGCGCCGCCTGGCGCTGGGGCCGGAAGTGGTCAAGGCCAGCCGTCCGCTGGACCGCGCCGAGGCCGAGACGCTGATGCGGCAGATCGCCGCCGACCCGAACGTCGAGTACGTCGAGGTCGACCAGCGCATGACCATCGCACTGACCCCGAACGATCCGCGCCTGGGCGACCAGTGGGCCTTCGGCACCAGCAACGCCGGCATCAACGTGCGCTCGGCCTGGGACAAGGCCACCGGCAACGGCGTGGTCGTGGCGGTGATCGACACCGGCATCACCAGCCACCCGGATCTCAACGCCAACATCCTGCCCGGCTACGATTTCATCAGCGACGCCGATGCCGCGCGCGACGGCAACGGCCGCGACAGCAACCCGGCCGACGAAGGCGACTGGGCCGCCGCCGGCGAGTGCTACTCCGGCTCGCCCGCCTCCGACTCCAGTTGGCACGGCACCCACGTGGCCGGCACCATCGCCGCGGTCACCAACAACGGCACCGGCGTGGCCGGCACCGCGTTCAACGCCAAGATCGTGCCGGTGCGCGTGCTCGGCAAGTGCGGCGGCTACACCTCCGACATCGCCGATGCCATCACCTGGGCCTCCGGCGGCACCGTCAGCGGCGTGCCGGCCAACCAGAACCCGGCCGAAGTGATCAACATGTCGCTGGGCGGCAGCGGCACCTGCTCGAGCACCTACCAGAACGCGATCAACGGCGCGGTCGGCCGCGGCACCACGGTGGTGGTGGCGGCGGGCAACAGCTCGACCAACGTGTCCAGCTCGGTGCCGGCCAACTGCAACAACGTGATCGCAGTGGCGGCCACCACCTCGTCGCGGGCCAAGGCCAGCTACTCGAACTACGGCTCGGGCATCGACATCTCCGCGCCGGGCTCGAGCATCCTGTCGACCCTCAACGACGGCACCACCACCCCGGGCAACGCCAGCTACGCCTCCTACAGCGGCACCTCGATGGCGACGCCGCACGTGGCCGGCGTGGTCGCGTTGATGCAGTCGGTGGCGCCGACCGCGCTGACCCCGGCGCAGGTGGAAAGCACCATCAAGAACACCGCGGCCAGCTTCTCCTGCTCGCAGGGCTGCGGCGCCGGCCTGCTCGACGCCAACGCAGCGGTCACCGCGGCGCAGAACGGCAGCAGCGGCGGCGGCGGCGGTGGCGGTGGCGGTGGTGGCGGCAGCAGCAACGAGCTGCAGGACGGCGTGGCGGTCACCAACCTCAGCGCCAACACCGGTTCCTCGCTGAACTACACGGTGAAGGTGCCGTCCGGTGCCAGCAGCCTGGTGGTCAACATCTCCGGCGGCAGCGGCGATGCCGACCTGTACGTGCGCTTCGGCAGCGCGCCGACCGATTCGGCCTACGACTGCCGTCCGTACCGCAACGGCAACACCGAGTCCTGCACCTTCAACTCGCCGCAGGCCGGCACCTACTACGTGCGGGTGAAGGCGTACAGCACGTTCTCCGGCGTCAGCCTGAAGGCCGACTACTGAGGTACTCCGTCGCGGCGGCCGCGCCATGGGCCGCCGCGCGCCTCCCGGTGCCGGATCGCAGTGGCCGGCCAGGACGCCGCCGCTGCCACTCTCGGTCGCCCCGCGCTTCGGCGCGGGGCTTTTTTATGGGCGCAGGGCGCGCGCTGCGGTGGTCGTGCGGAGCCGCTCGCTGGCACTGCCGCGTGGATCCCGGTGTCCGCCACTACCGCGGCGCAGGTGCTGTCCGGCGCGGCGATCGGCAGGATCGCGATCTACGCCACCCGCTCCGATGTCGTCATTACTCGCACAGATCGCAGGCACGCGCCTGCAGCGCGTCGAGCACCTGCGCGGCCTCCATCTCCAGCAGCAGGCCGCGTTGCCCGGCGTTGAACCATACGCTGCCCGCGCCCAGCGCCGATTGCTCGATCAGCACCGGCGCCGGTCGCTGCTGGCCCAGCGGACTGATGCCGCCGACCTTGTAGCCGGTGCGGCGCTCGGCCTCGGTGGCCTCCATCATCCGCGCCGCCTTGCCGCCCGCGGCAGCGGCCAGTTTCTTCAACTGCACGCGGCGGTCGGACGGGACCACCACGCAGACCGCGCGCGTGTCGACCCAGGCCATCAGGCTTTTCAGCACCCGCTCCGGCGGCAGGCCCAGCGCCTGCGCGGCCTGCAGGCCCTTCGCGCCGGCTTCGGCTTCGTAGTCGTAGGGATGCAGCCGGTAGACGATGCCGGCCGCATCCAGCGCCTTGGTCGCGCGCGTGGCCTTGGACATCGCGCTCGCTCAGGCGGCTTCGAAGCGGTTGGCCGCCACGTTCTTGCGCACCTTCTGCGGGTCCCAGATGCGCCCGTTCATGGCGATGTAGACGCCGGCCGGCAGCGACTGCACCGCGCCGACCGCGCAGCCGATGTTGAACTCGGCGTCGGAGCCGCGGAAGCGGGCCGGGTTCAGCGCACCGGTCATCACGATGGTCTTGCCTTCGATCGCCTGCAGCACCTTGCCGGTCTGCACCATCGAGTCGGTGCCGTGGGTGATCAGCACATGGCGCGCGGACTGCGCGGCGATGGTGGCGCGGATCAGTTCGCGGTCTTCGTCGGTGATGTGCAGCGAATCCTTGCGGATGATCGGGATCACGGTGAAGCGGAAGGTCACGCCCAGTTCCTTGAGGATCTGGCCGATCTGCGGGTCGCCGATCTGATAGTCGGACTTGTCGTCGAAGTAGATCTTGTCGATCGTGCCGCCGGTGGTGACGATCAGGAGTTCTTCCATTGCCGTTCCTAGAAGCATGTCGGGACGCGGCCGTGGCCGCGCAGGCCGTCCATGATACCGGGCGCGGCGGGGCGGCCGCTCAGTCGCGCCCGGCCGCGCCGCGGCGGCGGGCGAAGCGCGCGCGGATGCCTGGCGCGCTGGACAGGCCCACCACCAGCAGCGCCAGCAGTAGTTCGGCCCAGCCGTGGCCGCGCTGCGGCGGGTGGCTCCAGGCGGTCATCACCCCGTGGCTGAACCACAGCAGCGCGCCGACGCCGCTCCAGAATCGCGCCAGCGCCGAGCCGCGCAGTACGCCCACGGCCAGCAGCAGCGGCGGCAGCGCGAACACCAGCAGGGCGGCCAGACGGTGGCGATCGTCGTGGAACCAGGTCGCGAACAGCGCCGCCAGCGCCAGCAGCGCCACCCCCAGCGCCACCCGCAGGCGCCCACCGCTCATGGCGCCGCCAGTCGTTGCGCGATGTCGGCCAGGCGCCGGCCGAGCGCGCGCGCCAGCTGCGCTTCTTCCTCGCTGGGTTGCGGATCGTCGTCGGCGCCGGCGACGTGGCTGGCGCCATAGGGCGTGCCGCCGCTGCGGGTGCTGCTGAGCAGCGGTTCGGTGTAGGGGATGCCGACGATCAGGCAACCGTGGTGCAGCAGCGGCAGATGCATCGACAGCAGGGTGGCTTCCTGGCCGCCGTGCAGGGAGGCGGTCGAGGTGAACACCGCCGCCGGCTTGCCGGCGAGGGTGCCGCTGGCCCAGTCGGCGCCGAGGCCGTCGATGAAGTGCTTGACCGGCGCGGCCATGTTGCCGAAACGGGTCGGGCTGCCCAGTGCCAGGCCCACGCATTCGCGCAGGTCGCTGGCATCCACGTACGGCGCGCCGCTGTCGGGCACCGGCGGTGCGCTGGTCTGGGTGACTGCCGCCACCGGTGGCACGGTGCGCAGGCGCGCGGTCATGCCCGGCACTTCGCCGACGCCGCGCGCGATCTGCCGTGCCAGGCGCGCCACCGAGCCGCCGCGGCTGTAGTACAGGACCAGAATCTCGGCCATGCGGCCCTCTCGTGGATCGGAACGGCCGCCAGTATCGACGATGCCGGCGTCCATGCGCATCGGGTACCCTTGCCCGATGCAGCCGCTGGACACCGTCAACCTCTGGGCCGACCGCCTGCGCGACCGCGCGCGCATGCGCAGCTTCGCCGGTTTCCTGTGGCGGCGCTTCATCGACGACCGCCTGTTCCAGGCCGCGGCCTCGCTGGCCTACACCACCATCTTCGCGCTGGTGCCGTTGGCGGTGGTGGTGTTCGGGGTGCTGTCGGCGTTCCCGGTGTTCGACAAGTGGAGCGACCAGCTTAGCGACTACATCTTCTCCAACTTCGTGCCGGCCGCGGCGCGTTCGGTGGAGTCCTACCTGCGGCAGTTCTCGGCCAGTGCCGGGCAACTGACCACCGCCGGCGTGATCGCGCTGGTGGTGTCGCTGCTGATCACCCTCAACAGCGTCGAGCAGACCTTCAACCAGATCTGGCGGGTGGTCTCGGCGCGGCCGCAGCTGACCCGCTTCCTGGTGTACTGGACGGTGCTGACCCTCGGTGCGCTGCTGGCCGCGGCGTCGCTGGCGGTGTCGGCGCGGTTCTTCGCGCTGCCGCTGTTCAAGACCAGCGAGGGCCGGCTGCTGGCGCAGGTGGTGCTGAGCGTGGCGCCGGTGCTGATCGAGTTCGTGTGCATCACCCTGGTGTACCGGGTGGTGCCACACCACACGGTCAAGCTGCGCCACGCCGTGCCGGGCGCGCTGCTGGCGGTGCTGCTGCTGGAACTGGTGAAGTGGGGGTTGAGCCTGTACCTGGGCAGCTTCCAGTCCTATCAGCGCATCTACGGCACGGTCGCGTTCGTGCCGATCTTCCTGCTGTGGATCTACCTGAGCTGGATCGCGATCCTGCTCGGCGCCTCGGTGTCGTCCTCGATCGCCGCCTTCCGCTACCAGCCGGCCTCGATGCGCCTGCCGGCCGGCTACGAGATCTACGGCCTGTTGCGCCTGCTCGGCCGCTTCGCGCAGGCGCGCCGGCAGGGCAAGGGGCTGCAGGAGGATCGGATCCTGGAACTGGAGCCGATGCTGACCGACTCGCTGGTGCAGGAACTGCTGTGCGAGCTGGAACGCAGCCGCCTGCTCAGCCGCACCGAGCAGGGCGACTGGATGCTGGCCCGCGACCTGGGCGATGTGCCGGTGGCCGAGTTGTACGAAAATTGCCAGTTGCGCATCCCCGTCGTCGAAAGCTATCTGCCGTGCCGCGACGACGCCCTGGGACAGGCGGCGTGCCGCGCGCTGGACGAACTGCGCCTGCCGCTGCGCGACGTGCTCAAGCGTCGTGTCGGCGACCTCTACACCGAGATCGGAGACCTTGCATGACCGCCATGCGCCTGCTGTTCCCGCTGTTCGCCGCCGCCGCGTTGCTGGCCGGCTGCGACCGCCAGCCCACGCCCAAGCCGGCCGACGGCGCCGCGACCACCGCGCCGTCCGCCGCGCCCAAGGCGCCGGCAGCACCGGAAGCGCCCGCCGCGCCGGCGGCAGGACCGTCCGTGGTGCAGGAAACCCGTCCCGAGCCGACCCTGAAGATGAAGGCGGTGGACGGACGCGAGTACGACCTGGCCGCCCATCGCGGGCAGTGGGTGGTGGTGAATTTCTGGGCCACCTGGTGCGCGCCGTGCCTGAAGGAGATGCCGGAGCTGTCGGCCCTCCACGTGATGCGCGACAACATCGAGGTGGTGGGCCTGGCCTACGAGGACATCGAGCCGGCGGAGATGCAGGCCTTTCTGAAGCAGCATCCGGTGGCCTACCCGATCGTCATCGTCGACACCTACGCGCCGCCGGCCGATTTCGCCACCCCGCGCGGTCTGCCGATGACCTACCTGATCGCGCCCGACGGCAAGGTCGCCAAGCAGTTCCTGGGGCCGGTCACCGCCCACGACATCGAAACCGCGATCGCCGCCGCCGGCGGTCCGGCGCCGGGGCAGGGCAAGGCGAAGGCGGCGGGCTGAGGCTATCGATGGCCTGGGTGGCGCGGCCGCCGCCCGGGATTGGGGATTCGGGATTGGGGATGCGCGCTTCCGTGCGTGCGCATGGTGTGGCCGTCCGATCGCCGCCGAGTCGCTGTAGGAGCGGCTTCAGCCGCGACCCGGAAAACTGGCCGGTAGTGGCGCCGTGGGGGAGCCCGCACCTCAAACCGATACGTCGGAAGCCCAGTGCTTTCCTTGTGGGAGGGACTTCAGTCCCGACGCCTTGGGCGACGAGAGGCTTGGATGGTTTCGCCCGTCACGGCTGAAGCCGCTGCTACAGGAGGCAGCAGGCGCCTGCTTTGCACTCCGTGGCCGGGAACCAGCGTAGGAGCGGCTTCAGCCGCGACCTGTTCCCACCGAAGCGGTTAATCGCGCGGCCCAGCAACGTGCATTCGGACGACGACTGCACGCCGCACGCTCACCCAATCCCCGCTCCCTAATCCCCACTCCCGACCCCATACGAGGGAATCGGCTGCAGCAGCCCGAACTTTTCCTTGTGCAGCTTGTGCTTCAGCGGCGGCAGCTCCAGGTCCGGTTCGTGCAGGCGGGTTTCCGGCAACTGGTCGAGCAGGTGCCGGATCAGGGTCAGGCGGCCGCGCTTCTGGTCGTTGAAATCGACCAGGGTCCACGGCGCGTCGTCGCGGTGGGTGGCTTCCAGCATCGCTTCGCGGGCGCGGGTGTAGTCGGCGTACTGGCTGCGCGACTTCAGGTCCACCGGCGACAGTTTCCAGCCCTTCAACGGGTCGTGCAGGCGCTCGGCGAAGCGCTTTTCCTGCTGCGCCTGGTCCACGCACAGCCAGTACTTGAACAGGCGGATGCCGTCGTCCACCAGCAGCCGCTCGAACAACGGGGTCTGGCGCAGGAAGGCGTGGTACTCGGCATCGCTGCAGTAGCCCATGACCCGCTCCACGCCGGCGCGGTTGTACCAGCTGCGGTCCATCAGCACGATCTCGCCGGCGGCCGGCAGGTGCGCGATGTGGCGCTGGAAATACCACTGCGTGGCTTCGCGATCGGTCGGCTTGGGCAGGGCCACCACGCGGCATTGGCGTGGGTTGAGGTGTTCGGCGATGGCCTGGATCGCGCCGCCCTTGCCGGCGGTGTCGCGGCCTTCGAACAGCACCAGCACGCGCTCGCCGCTGTGCTGCACCGCCTGCGCCATCGCCATCAGCTCCAGCTGCAGCGGTTGCATCAGGGCCTTGTACTGCTTGCGCTCGAGGTGACTCATTTGCTGCTCCGCTTGCGGGTGCCGGTGCCGGCCATGCTGCGCGCCACTTCCAGCAGTGCGCCCTGCTGGCGGGCATCGAGGGCGCGGTAGGCCTGCAGTAGGTCGTGTTCGCCGCGGGTGCGGGCCGGGTCCAGTTGGCTGGCCAGTTCGCCGAGCAGCGCGCCGGCGGGGACGCCGAAGGTGCGCGCTAAGGCGGTGAGCTGGGCGCGTCCGGGCAGTTTTTCGCCGGCCATCCAGGCTTTGACCGTGGCCGCGCCGGCGCGCGGAATGGCCGCGGCGATGTCCGCGGCGCTCATGCCGCTGGCCTTGGCCAGCAGACGCAACGTGGTATCCAGGGGCATGCGCGAGTCCAGGTCATTCCTTCAGTCGCGGGCGCAGCGTCGCCAGATTGCAGGGGCGGGTGCGGGCATCCAGTTGCGCGGCGATGATCCGCTCCCAGGCGGTGCGGCAGGCCGAGGTGGAGCCGGGCAGGCAGAACAGGAAGGTGGCGTTGGCCAGGCCGGCGAAGGCGCGCGACTGCAGGGAGGAGGTGCCGATCTCCTCGACGCTGATCGCGCGGAACAGTTCGCCGAACCCGGGCATCTCCTTGTCCAGCAGCGGCAGCAGCGCCTCGGGCGTGGAGTCGCGGCCGGTGAAGCCGGTGCCGCCGGTGACCAGGATGCCGTCCACGGCGGGATCGGCGATCCAGGCCGAGACCGTGGCGCGCATCCGGTAGCGGTCGTCCGGCAACAGCGCCCGCGCATGCAGGCGGTGGCCGGCGCCGCCGAGCGCGGCGACCAAGTAGTCGCCGGAACTGTCCTGCTCGAGGGTCCGCGTGTCCGAGACGGTCAGCACGCACAGGTTCAAGGCGATGAAGTCGGCATTGGCGCTCATGCCGGCAGCCTAGCCGCTCGCCCGGCCGGCGTATAGCCTGCCGGCGCCACCGCTTCAGCCGCGGCTGCGTTGGGCAAGGGACGCCGTCGCGGACCGAGCCGGCACGTCGCGCAACGCGGGCTGCCGAGCGGAAATGCCTGAGCGGGGCGCCAAGGCCGGCAGTGTGATCAGCGGCCGCAAGCGGCGTGCCTGCAGACTGCGGTGGGACGCCGGCAGGCACGGCGCTCCGTCGATTCAGGCATGGGCATGGGCCGTGGTCGTTTCTTCACATGTCAGCGTCAAGGTGCGTGGCCGGAAGCGACATACGCTGGCGGCACGATCGGCGGCCAGCGGCAGGCGCTCGGGCTCGCGCTGCAGCGCGCGTCGCTGCGCGTCGGCGCCGTGCCACTCGGTGCATTCGAGCAGGGTGCGGCCGTCGTCGGACAGGTACAGATGTGCGGCGATCAACCCGCGCAGCGCATGCGCGCCGTCCTGCAGGGCGGCGAAGGCGGCATCGGCACGGCGCTGCGCCGATGCCGCATCGTGCGTCGGGACGCGCGTGATCACCACGCAGGACGCTCCCCGATGTGGATCGGACACGCCGCTGCGGATGCGCCGGTAGCGGCGCAGCGTCCGCCGTAGCGCCGGCAGGCGTGCGCGCAGCAGCCCATGCAGGTCCGGCGCCGCGTCGCAGCAGCAGCGTGCGGACAGCAGGTCGGGAGTGTCGCCCAGGGATTCCATCCAGGTCAGGGCCTGCAGGCGGTGGTCGCACAGGCCGCGCACGCAGTCGAGCAACGCGGTGCGGTCGGAGATGGGGGCCTCGGCGAGCAACATGCTGCGCGCTGGCGCTGGCGCTGGCGCGGGATGATGGGAGAGGGGGTGGGGGAACGATGGCGACATCGCGGAATCTGCACAGGGAGCGTGCGCGGAGTATCGGACCTCAAGTTCGCTTGAGGTCAAGCGTCAGGTGCCATCCGCCAGACGCAGGACGGAGATGCGCACGCTGCGTCCCGTACGCGCTGCCGGTGACGTGTCGGTGTGATCTGCCGCGATGCAGCGTCCCTCCTCGCCGGGTATGTCATGCGCGGCGGTCGAGGAATGCGATGCCAGAGCGCTTCGGACAGCCGATGGCGACCGGGAGTGCGTTCCAGTACCTCGCGCTGCTCGATGCATCCCGCGGCGCGCAGCGCCTGCGCAAGCGATCAGATCGAGGCTGCGCCTTGCCACCCGTGGCGGGCCGCGGTGTCACGCAGCAGCGCGGCGAAGTCGTCGGCGAAGCCTTGCATGTCGAACAGGCCGCTATCGGCGCGCCGCGCTTGCAGCTTTTCGCGCAACGCCCGCAGCGCCGCGGGATCGCGCCCCAGGCGCACCGCGGTGGCGACGAACGCCGCGTCGTCGGCGGCATTCATCTCGTCCAGGCCGAGATGATGGTTGAGGCTGCCGGCCACGCGGGCGGCGAAGGTGCTGCCGGGACAGGTCAACACCGGGCAGCCGGCCCACAAGGCATCGGAGGCGGTGGTGTGGGCGTTGTACGGATGCGTGTCCAGGAACAGGTCGGCGTGCCGGTAGCGCGCCAGATAGTCCGGATGCGCCAGCTTGGGCATGAAGCGCAGGCGTGTCGGTTCCACCCCGGCCGCTGCGGCGGCCGCACGCAGCCGGTCATCGGCCTGGCCCGGGCCGGACAGCAACCACAGCACGCTGTCCGGTACCTGGCGCAGCACCTCCAGCATCCGCGCCATGCTGCGTGGGCTGAGTTTGTAGCTGTTGTTGAAGCAGCAGAACACGGTGCCGTGTTCGGGCAGGCCGCAGTCGCGGCGCGCGGGCGGAATGCCGATGGGGCGGGTGTCGTCGGACGGCTGGAAGGCGCGCGGCAGCCGCAGCACCCGCTCGCTGTAGTGCGCGGCCAGTGTGGGCGGCAACGCGTAGGCATCGCCGACCACGTAGTCGATCCATGGCGCGCCGGAGGTGCCGGGGTAGGCCAGCCAGTTCAACTGCACCGGTGCCGGGCGCAGCGCCAGGACTTCCGGCGTGCCGCCACCGCCCCAGCCGCGCAGATCGAACAGCAGGTCGATGCCGGCATCGCGGATGCGCTGGGCGATCTGCCGGTGCGGCTGCCCGGCGACCGCGTGCCACGCGTGTGCGGCCGCCTGCAGGCGTGCGTGGAGCGCGCTGCGGTCGTCGCCGTTGAGCGCGAACAGGTGCACCTGCAGGTCGGCGTGCGCGCGCAGGCGCTCGAACAGGGCGACGGTCAGCAGGCCGGTGGGATGCGCGCCGAAGCCGTTGGACAGGAAGCCGATGCGCAACGCGCCATCGCGGCGCACCTGCGTGGCGGGCAGCGGCGCGACGGTGCGCGCCAGCGCCTGGGCGCGGTTGCGCGCGCAGCGCAGTTGCTCGTCCGCGCCCGCGTCCTCGTTGAGGAAGGCGAACGGTTCGATCGCCGGGTGCCCTTGCCGCACCGCGCTGCGCACCTGCTGCGACAGCGCGTCCAGTTCGCGCCAGTCGCACAGCTTGCGCCGCCAGTTCAACAGGTAGGCGGCGATCGACGGTTCCTGCGGCAGCAGGGCGTGCGCATGCGCGTAGGCCTGCGCCGCGGCCTCGGCCTCGCCGCTGTCTTCCAGCGCGTGGCCCAGCCAGACCGCGATGCCCGGGTGCTGCGGCGCCTGCTGCAGCGCCTGGCGCAGGGCCTGCGTCGCCTCGGCATGGCGACCCTGGGTCCAGCGCACCCGGCCCAGCCGCGCCAGCGCTTCCGGATGCCCGGGGCGCAACTGCAATGCGCGCGCGGCGGCCTGTTCGCCGGCCGTCACCGCGCCGGCGCCGAGTTCGGCGTCGGCGAGCATCACCCAGGCCAGGAAATCCTGCGGATCGCGCCGCACCGCGGCCTGCAGTTGCAGGCGTTCGTCGGCGCCGCCGTTCATGCGGCCGTCGCGATCGCGGCCGATCGCGGGCGGCGTTCACTCACGGAGTCAGCGCCTTGACGTAGTGCTGCGCGCTCAGGTCCTGCTGCCAGCCGCAGGCGCGGTACAGGGCCTGCGCGGTGAGATTGTCCTGCGCCGTCTCCAGCACGATGCGCACGGCGCCGTCGTCCGCGGCATGGCGTTCGGCGGCGTGCAGCAGCGCCTGCGCCACGCCGTGGCGACGGTGCGCGGGCGCCACGTACAGATCGTTGAGGATCCACACCCGCGCCGCCCGCACCGAGGAGAAGGACGGGTACAACTGCACGAAGCCGGCGGCCTGTGCATCGCGCTCGGCCAGCAGCACCACCGACTCGGCGCGGGCCATGCGCGCGGCCAGGAAGGCGTGCGCGGTTGCCGCATCCGGCGCCTGCCCGTAGAACTGGCGATAGGCATCGAACAGCGTCGCCAGCGCCGGCAGGTCGTGCGTAGTAGCCTGGCGCACGCGCACGCTCATGGGCTGTCGCTCAGGCGCGCCAGCTCGTCGACCTGGTGCTCATGGCTGAGGCGCCCGATCAGCGCATCCAGGTCGCCCTCGATCACGTTCGGCAGGTCGTACAGGGTCAGGCCCTCGACGCGGTGGTCGGTGATGCGGCCCTGCGGGAAGTTGTAGGTGCGGATGCGCTGGCTGCGGTCGCCGCTGCCGACCTGCAGCTTGCGGTCCTGTGCCTCCGCCGCGGCCTGCTTGCTGCGCTCGGCCTCCAGCAGCTGCGCCTTGAGCCGCTTCAGCGCCTTGTCGCGGTTGGCATGCTGGCTGCGCTCGGTCTGGCATTCCACCACCACGCCGCTGGGCACGTGGGTGATGCGGATCGCCGACTCGGTCTTGTTGACGTGCTGGCCACCGGCGCCGGAGGAGCGGAAGGTGTCGATCTTCAGGTCGGCCGGGTTGATCGCGATCTCCTCCACGTCGTCGGCCTCGGGAATGATCGCCACCGTTGCCGCAGAAGTGTGGATGCGGCCCTGCGATTCGGTCGCCGGCACGCGCTGCACGCGGTGCGTGCCGGATTCGAATTTCAGCTTGGAATAGGCGCCGCGGCCGACGATGCGCGCCACGACTTCCTTGTAGCCGCCGTGCTCGCCGGGGCTGTCCGATTCCACTTCCACCTTCCAGCCCTGGCGTTCGGCGTAGCGCGCGTACATGCGGAACAGGTCGCCGGCGAAGATCGCCGCCTCGTCGCCGCCGGTGCCGGCGCGCACTTCCAGGAACAGGTTGCCGTCGTCGCGCGGATCGCGCGGCACCAGCAGCAGCGCCAGTTCCGCATCCAGCTCGGCCAGGCGCGCCTGCGCGGCGGCGATTTCCTCCTCGGCCAGCTCGCGCAGTTCCGGATCGGCGCGCATCGCCTCGGCCGAGGCCAGGTCGGCCTTGGCCGCCGCCTCGGCTGCCAGCGCGGCGGCGACCGGTTCCAGTTGCGCGAACTCGCGCGAGTAATCGCGGAAGCGCGTGTTGTCGCTCACCACCTCGGGGTCGGACAGCAGGCGTTCGAGTTCTTCGCGACGCTCGGCCAGCGCCTCCAGCTTACGGCGCAGGGTCGGTGTCATCGGTCTTCAGGATCGGATGGAAATAGCCCGGCTTCTCCGGGAACAGGCGCTCGGCGGCGCGCGCCAGCTCGGCGTCGCCGCGCAGCGCCGCCTCGCGCAGCGCCGCGGTGGGCGGATGCAGCAGGCGGTTGGTCAGGGTGTTGGCGAGGAACTCCAGCACCTCGTCGGCGGGCTTGCCGTGCGCCAGCTGCTGCCGCGCCTTGGCCAGCACGTCGTCGCGGGTGCTGTCGCCGTGCGCGCGCAGGCGCTTGAGCGGGGCCTGGCGGGTGCTGGCCTGCAGCGCTTCCATGTAGCGCACGACCTGCAGGTCGATGATCGCCTCGGCCGCCTCGGCGGCCTCGCGGCGGCCGCGGCGGTTGTCTTCGACCGCGCGCTCCAGGTCGTCGACGGTGTACAGGTAGGCGTCGGCCAGGTCGGCCACGCCGGCCTCGATGTCGCGCGGCACCGCCAGGTCGAACAGCAGCATCGGCTTGTGCTTGCGCGCGCGCAGCGCCTGTTCGACCTGCGCCCGCGTCACCACCGGCTCGCGCGCGGCGGTGGCCGAGAACACCACGTCGGCCTCGTGCAGGTGACGCTCCAGCTCGCTCAGCGGCAGCGCCACGCCGCCGTGGCGGCTGGCCAGCTCCTGCGCGTGGGCGAGGGTGCGGTTGGCGATCAGCAGGCGCCGCACGCGGCCCTCGCTGAGATGCTTGGCGGCCAGCTCGATGGTCTCGCCTGCGCCCACCAGCAGCACGGTGGATTCGCTGAGCCGGGCAAAGGAGCTCTGCGCCAGGCGCACCGCGGTGGAGGCGACCGAGACCGGATTGGCGCCGACCCGGGTGTCGGTGCGTGCGCGCTTGGCCACCGAGAAGGTCTGCTGGAACAGCCGGTCCAGGCGGCTGCCCATCGCCCCGTGCTCGCGCGCCAGCGACCAGGCGTCCTTCACCTGGCCGAGGATCTGCGGCTCGCCCAGCACCATCGAGTCCAGCCCGGTGGCGACGCGGAACAGGTGCCGCACCGCGTCCGCGTCCTGGTGTTGGTACAGGTAGCCGTGCAGGCCGGCGGCGTGCGAATCCAGCCAGGCGGCCAGGTGCTGCGCATCGCCGGCGATCGCGTACAGCTCGGTGCGGTTGCAGGTGGACAGCAGCGCCGCCTCGGCGACATCGGGCAGCGCGCGCAGCGATTGCAGCGCGCGCGGCAATGCGTCGCCGGCGAATGCCACCCGTTCGCGCAGGTCGACCGGCGCGGTATGGTGGTTCAATCCGAGCACCCACAACGTCATCTGTTCAGTTGCTTGCGATAAGCTGCTGGCCATTCAGGGCCCCATTTTACGGCCCGGCCGCTTCCGATGCCCGCACTGATTCGCATCCGTACCTTTCTGCTGCTGTCCGCAATCGCCGCCGTGGCCGCACCGGCCGCGGCCAAGGCGCCGAGCCCCGCCCAGGACGTGATGACGCCGGTGCTGGCCGGCGAGTTCGCCCTGCAGGCCGGGCAACTGGCCGATGCCTCGCGCTGGTACCTGCAGGCCGCCAACGACAGCCCCGGCGACGCCGGCCTGGCCGAGCGCGCTACCCGCATCGCAATGCTGGCCAACGACAGCGCCGCCGCCACCCAGGCCCTGGCGCTGTGGCGCCAGCGCGCCCCCGAGTCGCTGGCCATGCGCAGCGCCGAGGCTTCGCTGGCCCTGCGCAGCGGCAACCTGCGCCAGGCGCGCAGCCTGCTGGTGGCCTTGCTGCGCGACAAGGACCCGCGCGGCTGGCGTTTTGCCCTGATCGCCCTGGTCAGCGGCAACCGCGATCCGGAGGTGGCGGCCAAGGCCCTGGACCAGTTGCTCGACGCCAATGCCATCCCCGACCAGCTCGAAGCCTGGCAGGAGTTCGGACGCCTGGCGCTGCGCCTGGACCAGCCCAAGCTGGCCGAGCGCATCGTCGATCAGTTGGTCAAGCGCTTCCCACAGGAGCCGCGCGTGGCGCTGCTGCACGCCACGCAGCTGCAGCAGGCAGGCAAGACCGAGCAGGCGCGGGCGCTGCTGCAGGGCGTGGAGCCCAAGGTGTCGGGCGATCCGGAGCTGCGCACGGCGCTGGCGTATGCCTACGACGCCATCGGCGACACCGCCGCCGCGGCGCGGGTGCTGGCGCTGGGGCCGCAGACCACCCAGAACTACGGCCTGCGCGCCTCGATGCTGGCCAAGCTGCAGGACAACGCCGCCCTGACCGCGCTGTACGACGAACTGCGCAAGGGCGCCGACCGGCCCGATCCGGAGCGGCGCCTGCTGCTCGGCAAGATCGCCGAGTTCCTCAAGCGCAACCAGGAGGCGGTGGACTGGTACCGCGGCGTGCCGGGCGGTCCGCTGCGCAGCGAGGCGCGGCTGCGCGCCGCCGGTGCGCTGTACGCGCTCGGCCAGAAGGACGCGGCCTTCGCCGAGGCGCGCGCGCTGCAGGACGATGCCGAGGCCGACGATGCCGCGCGCCGTGACGCGTATGTGCTGGAGGCGGAACTGCGCCAGCGCAGCGGCGACGACGCCGGCGAACTGCAGGTGTTCGAGCGCGGCCTGGCCGCCTATCCGGACGACAACGCGCTGCTGTACGCGCGCGGGCTGTCGTGGGAGCGCCGCGATCGCATCGACCGCGCCGAGGCCGATCTGCGCAAGATCCTGGTCACCGAGCCGGAGAACGTGGCGGCGCTGAACGCGCTCGGCTACACCCTGGCCGATCGCACCAAGCGCTATCGCGAGGCGCTGCAGCTGATCGACCGCGCACGCACCGCCGATCCCGACAATGCCGCGATCATCGACAGCTACGGCTGGGTGCTGTATCGCCTGGGCAAGACCCAGGAAGCGCTGGTGCAGCTGCGCCGTGCCTGGAGCCTGGTGAAGGATCCGGAGATCGCCGCGCACATCGGCCAGGTGCTGTGGGAGCAGGGCAAGCGCGAGGAGGCCAACAAGTACTTCGACGAGGCGCGCAAGCTCGATCCGGACAACCGCGCGCTGCGCCGGGCCCTGGAACAGGTGGCACCGTGAGGGCTGGTCTGCGCACCGCCTGGGCGCTGGCCGCCGGGCTGCTGCTGGCCGGCTGCAGCGCGCTGCCGACCCGCATTCCGGCGCCGGTCGCCGTCGCCACGCCCGATGCCGCCGCGCAGCAGGCCGAAGCGGCGCGCGCGCAGTGGCTGCACGCGCACCCGGACTGGGCATTCCAGGGTCGGGTGGCGATCACCAAGGGGCGCAACGGCGGCAGCGGCCGCATCGACTGGACGCAGCGGCAACGGCAGTACGAAGTGCAGCTCAGCGCGCCGGTGACCCGGCAGAGCTGGCGCCTTATCGGCGACAGCCACTCCGAGGCCGGGCGCCTGGAGGGGCTGGAGGGCGGACCGCGCGACGGTGAGAACGCCGAACAGCTGCTGTTGGAGGCGACCGGCTGGGAGATCCCGGTCAACCTGTTGCCGGACTGGGTGCGCGGGCTGGTGGCGACCGACGCGCAGGAGCCGGAGCGGGTCGACTACGACGCGCAGGGGCGGCCGCACACGCTGCGGCAGATGGGCTGGGAGATCGAATTCCAGGACTGGTACGCGCCCAGCGACGGCCGTCCGGCCTTGCCGCGGCGCATCGAGGCGCGCAACGGCGACGCCAAGGTGCGCCTGCTGGTGGACGCCTGGAGCGTGCCTGCGCCATGAGCGGAGCCGTCGATGGCGGGGGCTGGTCGTCCTGGCCGGCCCCGGCGAAGCTGAACCTGTTCCTGCAGATCACCGGCCGCCGGCCGGACGGCTACCACCAGTTGCAGACCGTGTTCCGTCTGCTGGACTGGGGCGATACGGTGCATCTGCGGCCGCGCGCGGACGGCGTGGTGGCCCGGATCGGGCCCTCCGTGGCCGGCGTCGCCGAGGCCGACGACCTGCTGGTGCGTGCCGCGCGGCTGTTGCAAAAAACGGCGAACGTCGTGCAGGGTGTCGATATCCGCGTCGAAAAGCGCATTCCGGCAGGCGGTGGCTTCGGGGGTGGCTCGTCCGATGCGGCGACCGCGCTGGTGGCGCTGAATGCGTTGTGGGGCGCCGGACTGGACGAGGAAGCCCTGGCTGGCCTCGGCCTGTCGCTGGGCGCGGACGTGCCGGTGTTCGTGCGCGGGCGCGACGCCTGGGCCGAAGGCGTGGGCGAGCAATTGACCCCGCTCGCGCTGCCGCCGGCCTGGTATGTGCTGGCCGATCCGGGCGTGCACGTGCCCACCGCGGCGCTGTTCCAGTCCCCGGATTTGACGCGGGATGCTGCGCCCGCGAAAATAGCGGACTTCGTTTCAGGTTTCCTGCTCGGCAATGCGTTCGAGCCGGTCCTGCTTCGCCACGAACCGGCCGTCCAGGCCACGTTCCAGGCGCTTGCGCGGATCGGCACGCCACGCCTGACCGGGTCGGGGAGCGGGTGTTTCGTCGAGTTCGCCGATCGCGCTGCCGCCGTGCGCGCGCTGGCGCACTTGCCGGATGGGATGCGTGCCTGGGTGGCAGGCGGCGTCCCGCGTTCGCCGCTGCTCGACGCGCTGGAGGCTTGAACAGGTTTACGCAGGGGCGTCGCCAAGAGGCCCAAGGCACCAGGTTTTGATCCTGGCATTCGTAGGTTCGAATCCTACCGCCCCTGCCATTTAGGTATGCAGATCCCTCTGCAAAAGCCCGCACTTCCATGTGCGGGGATTCAACGGGAAAAGCATCGCTTCTCCTCGCTTTCCGATTCACCCTCTTTTCGTCGCCACACGCTCTTCGCAGCCACCCGAGAGACCCCTCATGCAAGACCAACGCAACCTGCTGGTGTTCTCCGGCAACGCCAACAAGCCCCTGGCCAAAAGCATCTGCCGCGAGCTGGGCGTACGCCCAGGCAAGGCGATGGTCTCCAGCTTCTCAGACGGCGAAGTGCAGGTGGAGATCGAGGAGAACGTGCGCCGGCAGGAAGTGTTCGTGATCCAGCCGACCTGCGCGCCCAGCGCAGAGAACCTGATGGAACTGCTGGTGATCATCGACGCGCTCAAGCGCGCCAGCGCCGCCAGCGTCACCGCGGTGGTGCCGTATTTCGGCTATTCGCGGCAGGACCGGCGCATGCGTTCCTCGCGCGTGCCGATCACCGCCAAGGTCGCGGCCAAGATGTTCAGCGCGGTCAACACCGACCGGGTGCTGACCGTCGACCTGCACGCCGACCAGATCCAGGGCTTCTTCGACATCCCGGTCGACAACGTCTACGCCTCGCCGCTGCTGCTGGCCGACATCTGGCGCGCCTACGGCACCGACAACCTGATCGTGGTCTCGCCGGACGTGGGCGGCGTGGTGCGCGCCCGTGCCGTGGCCAAGCGCCTGGACGACGCGGACCTGGCGATCATCGACAAGCGCCGCCCGCGCGCCAACGTGTCCACGGTGATGAACATCATCGGCGACGTCGAGGGCAAGACCTGCGTGCTGGTCGACGACATCGTCGACACCGCCGGCACCCTCTGCGCGGCCGCGGCCGCGCTGAAGGAGCGCGGCGCCCTGAAGGTCGCGGCGTACTGCACGCACGCGGTGCTGTCCGGCCCGGCGGTGAGCAACATCAGCAATTCGCAGCTGGACGAACTGGTGGTCACCGACACGATTCCGCTGTCGGAGGCCGCCCGCGCCTGCGGCAAGATCCGCCAGCTCAGCGTCGCCGAGCTGCTGGCCGAAACCATCCGCCGCATCGCCTTCGGCGAGTCGGTGAGCTCGTTGTACGTCGATTAAAGGCTGGGAATGGGGGATCGGGAATAGGGAATGGGTGGAGCGCGACATCGCGCTGTTGCGATTCCCCATTCCCGGTTCCCCACTCCCGGCTTCACAGACTCTTCTGGTCGCGGAAGAGTCCTTCAAACCGCCGCGAGGCGGTTCATTCAACCAAGGTAGTAAACGCAAATGGCAACCACGCATGAAATCAAGGTGCAGCGCCGCGAAGTCGAGGGCAAGGGTGCGAGCCGCCGCCTCCGTCGCGACGGCCTGATCCCGGCGATCGTCTACGGTGGCGATCTGAAGCCGGTCAACATCCAGCTCGACCACAACGAAGTCTGGCTGGCTAGCCAGAACGACTGGTTCTATTCGTCCATCCTCAGCCTGAGCCTGAACGGCGACGTGCAGAAGGTGCTGCTGCGCGATATGCAGCGTCACCCGTTCAAGCAGCTGATCATGCACATCGACTTCCAGCGCGTGAACGACAACGAGGCGCTGCACGCTTCGGTGCCGCTGCACTTCATCAACGAGGACGTGTCCCCGGCCGGCAAGTCGGCCGAAGTGGTCGTCACCCACGAGCTGAACGAAATCCAGGTGGTGTGCCTGCCGAAGGACCTGCCGGAGTTCGTCGAAGTCGACCTGGCCGCGCTGTCGGTCGGCGACGTGATCCACCTGTCCGACCTGAAGCTGCCGGCCGGCGTCGAGCTGCCGGAACTGAAGCTGGGCAAGGAGCACGACGTGGCGGTGGTCATCGCCAAGCACGGCCGTGTCGAGGAAGAGCCGGAAGCCACCGATGCGGCGGCTGCCGCCGAGCCGGCCAAGAAGGACGGCAAGTAATCGCCTGCGCGGCGCCCGGGCCTTCGGTCCGGGCGCTGCGGCGATGCATTGCGCATGACTGGTCTGCGTCTGATCGTCGGCCTGGGCAATCCCGGCGCCGAACACGCGAATACCCGGCACAACGCCGGGTTTCGTTTTGTCGACGCGTTGGCCGAGCGGGCCGGCGCGCGCTGGAGCGTGGACGCCAAGCTGTTCGGCGAGACCGCCAAGGTCGAGGTCGCGGGGCAGCCGGTGTGGCTGCTGAAGCCGGCCACCTTCATGAACCTCAGTGGCAAGTCGGTAACGGCTGCGTTGCGCTTCTGGAAGATCGAACCTGCGCAGGCGCTGCTGGCGCACGACGAACTGGACCTGGCGCCGGGCACGGCGCGGCTCAAGTTCGACGGCGGCCACGGCGGCCAGAACGGACTGCGCGATACCATCCGCCTGCTCGGGCATGCCGGCTTCCACCGCTTGCGCATCGGCATCGGCCATCCCGGCCACAAGGACAAGGTGGTGCCATGGGTGCTGGGGCGCGCCGGCAAGGACGACCAGGTCCTCATCGACCGCGCCATCGACGACGCCATCGCGGTGCTGCCGCTGGCCGTGCAGGGCGACTTCAACGAGGCGATGAAGCGGTTGCATACGCAGGGGAAATAGGGAATGGGGAATGGGGAATGGAAAGGCGGCTATGCTTTCCGATTCCCTATTCCCGATTCTCCATTCCCGGATTACACACATGGGCATCAAATGCGGCATCGTCGGCCTGCCCAACGTCGGCAAGTCGACCCTGTTCAATGCGCTGACCAAGGCGGGCATCGCCGCGGCGAATTTTCCGTTCTGCACCATCGAGCCGAACGTGGGCGTGGTGCCGGTGCCGGATCCGCGCCTGAACGCGCTGGCCGCGATCATCAATCCGCAGAAGGTCGTGCCGACCGCGGTCGAGTTCGTCGACATCGCCGGCCTGGTCGCCGGTGCGGCCAGCGGTGAGGGCCTGGGCAACAAGTTCCTGGCGCACATTCGCGAGGTCGATGCGATCACCCACGTGGTGCGCTGCTTCGAGCATGGCGACATCATCCACGTGAACAACAAGGTCGACCCGGTCTCCGACATCGAGACCATCGACACCGAACTGGCCCTGGCCGACCTGGACAGCGTGGAGAAGGCGCTCAATCGCGCCGAGCGTTCGGCCAAGGGCGGCGACAAGGACGCGGCCGCGCGCAAGCCGGTGCTGGCCAAGCTGCAGGCCGCGCTGGCCGAGGGCAAGGCTGGCCGCAACGCTGGCCTGGACGAGGAGGAGAAGGCGCTGGTGCGCGATCTGTTCCTGCTCACCCTCAAGCCGGTGATGTACATCGCCAACGTGCTGGAAGACGGCTTCGAGAACAATCCGCACCTGGACGCGGTGCGCGCGCATGCCGCGGCCGAGGGCGCCGAGGTGGTGCCGGTGTCGGCGGCGATCGAGGAAGAACTGTCGCAGCTGGACGACGCCGACCGCGACGCGTTCCTGGCCGACCTGGGCCTGAGCGAGCCGGGCCTGAACCGGGTGATCCGCGCCGGCTACACCCTGCTGGGGCTGCAGACCTATTTCACCGCCGGGGTGAAGGAAGTGCGCGCCTGGACGGTCAAGGCCGGGTCGACCGCGCCGCAGGCCGCGGCGGTGATCCACACCGACTTCGAAAAGGGCTTCATCCGCGCCGAAACCATCGCCTACGACGACTTCATCAAGTACAAGGGCGAGGCCGGTGCCAAGGAAGCCGGGCGCCTGCGCCTGGAAGGCAAGGAGTACCGCGTGCAGGAAGGCGATATCCTGCATTTCCGCTTCAACGTCTGATGCGTGCGCGTGTCCTGGCCGGGCGCGCGCGGGCAACGACGATTTCCTGCGACATCGCGTCAAAATACTGTTGACAAGGCGAGGATGTCAGGGAAGAATAGCGGGCTGTTTCACCCCTCTCTGATTTCGGCTTCGCAGCCGGGTTCGAGTGGGTAAGTTGGAGGGATACCCAAGCGGCCAACGGGGGCAGACTGTAAATCTGCTGGCTTACGCCTTCGGTGGTTCGAATCCACCTCCCTCCACCAGTTATTTTGTTGTGGCAGTGCGGCATCCCGTAGCGGGAGTAGTTCAACGGTAGAACCTCAGCCTTCCAAGCTGATGGTGCGGGTTCGATTCCCGTCTCCCGCTCCATTGAACGCGCTTGTGTCACAATAGAACAACGCTCACGTAGCTCAGTCGGTAGAGCACCTCCTTGGTAAGGAGGAGGTCGAAGGTTCGATTCCTTTCGTGAGCACCATATTCAGTCGTCAAATCTTTCTACGATCATCGAGAAGAAGCAGCCATGGCCAAGGGTAAGTTCGAGCGCACCAAGCCGCACGTCAACGTCGGCACCATCGGTCACGTCGACCACGGCAAGACCACGCTGACCGCGGCGCTGACCAAGATCGGCGCAGAGCGCTTCGGCGGCGAGTTCAAGGCGTACGACGCGATCGACGCGGCGCCGGAAGAGAAGGCGCGCGGCATCACGATCTCGACCGCCCACGTGGAATACGAATCCCCGACGCGCCACTACGCGCACGTGGATTGCCCGGGTCACGCGGACTACGTCAAGAACATGATCACCGGTGCGGCGCAGATGGACGGCGCGATCCTGGTGTGCTCGGCCGCTGACGGCCCGATGCCGCAGACCCGCGAGCACATCCTGCTGTCGCGTCAGGTCGGCGTGCCGCACATCGTGGTGTTCCTGAACAAGGCCGACATGGTCGACGACGCCGAGCTGCTCGAGCTGGTCGAGATGGAAGTGCGCGAGCTGCTGAGCAAGTACGACTTCCCGGGCGACGACACCCCGATCATCCACGGTTCGGCCCGTCTGGCGCTGGAAGGCGACCAGAGCGAGATCGGCGTGCCGGCGATCCTGAAGCTGGTGGACGCGTTGGACTCGTTCATCCCGGAGCCGCAGCGCGACGTGGACAAGCCGTTCCTGATGCCGGTGGAAGACGTGTTCTCGATCTCGGGCCGCGGCACCGTGGTGACCGGCCGTATCGAGCGCGGCGTGATCAAGGTGGGCGACGAAATCGAAATCGTCGGCATCCGTGCCACGCAGAAGACCACCGTGACCGGCGTGGAAATGTTCCGCAAGCTGCTGGACCAGGGCCAGGCGGGCGACAACGCGGGCCTGCTGCTGCGCGGCACCAAGCGTGACGACGTGGAGCGCGGCCAGGTGCTGTGCAAGCCGGGTTCGATCAAGCCGCACACCGACTTCGAAGCCGAAGTGTACGTGCTGTCGAAGGACGAGGGCGGCCGTCACACCCCGTTCTTCAAGGGCTACCGTCCGCAGTTCTACTTCCGCACCACCGACATCACCGGTGCGGTGCAGCTGCCGGAAGGCGTGGAAATGGTGATGCCGGGTGACAACGTCAAGATGGTGGTGACGCTGATCAACCCGGTGGCGATGGACGAAGGCCTGCGCTTCGCGATCCGCGAAGGCGGCCGTACCGTCGGCGCCGGCGTGGTGGCCAAGATCATCAAGTAATGCCCTCCGGCGGCGCAGGCCGCCGGGCTCGACGGCAGGACGGCGGCTTCGGTCGCCGGAATCCGACGAGGTGCAGGCGGCTCCGGCCGCCGGGTTCAGCGAAGGGCGGGCCGGAACCTTCGGTCCGCCTTCGCCGTCTCAGGGAAGTGCAGTCGTTCTTACTACACGCCAGTAGCTCAATTGGCAGAGCAGCGGTCTCCAAAACCGCAGGTTGGGGGTTCGAGTCCCTCCTGGCGTGCCAATCTGCCGCTCCCTATCCAGTGACCTCGGTCGCATAGCAGCAAGAGTCGGATGAACAGCAAGATCGAGCATTCCAAAGGCCCCGCCGCATCCTCCGGCGGCGATATCGTCAAGTACGTCATCGCTGCGCTGCTGGTGGTCGCCGGCCTGTTTGTCTGGTTCTGGTTCGGCGAGTCGAGCCGTGCTGCACAGTTGGGGAGCTGGTCCGGTCCGCTGCGCGCACTGGCGGTGATCGCGGGTCTGGTTGCCGGTGCCGCGGTGTTCCTGCTGACCGCCAAGGGCCGCGAAGGCCGCGAGTTCCTGTCCGAGTCCCGTTTCGAACTGCGCAAGGTGGTGTGGCCGACCCGTCAGGAAGCCATCCGCACCACCTGGGTGGTGATCGTGGTGGTGATCATTCTGAGTCTGTTGCTGGGCGGGTTCGATTTCCTGATCCAGAAGCTGATGCAGTGGTTCGTGAGCCGTTGAGGAGAGTGCAGCAGTGAAGCGTTGGTATGTCGTTCACGCCTATTCAGGCTTCGAGAAGTCCGTGGCGCAAGCGCTGCGCGACCGTATTGCGCGTGACGAGATGCAGGAGCGCTTCGGCGACGTGCTGGTGCCCACCGAGGAAGTGATCGAGATGCGCTCCGGCCAGAAGCGCCGTTCCGAGCGCAAGTTCTTCCCGGGCTACGTGCTGGTGCAGATCGAAACTCACGATGAAGGCGGCATTCCGCGCATCGACAACGAAAGCTGGCACCTGGTCAAGGAAACGCCGAAGGTGATGGGCTTCATCGGCGGCACCGCCGATCGCCCGCTGCCGATCCGCGACGAAGAGGCCGATGCGATCCTGCAGCGCGTTCAGGATGGCGTGGAGAAGCCGCGTCCCAAGGTGCTGTTCGAGCCGGGCCAGATGGTCCGCGTCACCGACGGCCCGTTCAACGACTTCAACGGCGTGGTTGAGGAAGTCAACTACGAGAAGAGCCGCCTGCGCGTGGCGGTGCTGATCTTCGGCCGCTCCACCCCGGTGGAACTGGAATTCGGCCAGGTCGAGAAGGCCTGAGCCCGCCCCGGCGCGGCTGCGCCGGGTGCCAAAATCTCTGCTATACTGCGCGGCTCCCTGTCCAGGCAAGCCGCCGGGCAGAACGGAAGCCGCCGCGAGGCGGCTTTCTGCGCACTTCAAAAACGTGATGGCGGGACACGTGATTTTCCCGTCGCGATGGGGAGCCTGCGGTTCAGGCGCTAGCACCCGGAGACACTAAAATGGCAAAGAAAGTCGTCGGTTACATCAAGCTGCAGGTGAAGGCCGGTCAGGCCAACCCCTCGCCGCCGGTCGGTCCTGCGCTGGGTCAGCGCGGTCTGAACATCATGGAATTCTGCAAGGCGTTCAACGCCGCCACGCAGAAGCTGGAGCCGGGCCTGCCGACTCCGGTCATCATCACGGCCTACTCGGACCGTACCTTCACCTTCGTCACCAAGAGCACCCCGGCCAGCGTGCTGCTGAAGAAGGCCGCGGGCGTCAGCTCCGGCTCCAAGCGCCCGAACACCGAGAAGGTGGGCAAGGTGACCCGCAAGCAGCTCGAAGAGATCGCCAAGGCGAAGGAAGCCGACCTGACGGCGGCGGAGCTGGAAGCGGCGGTACGCACGATTGCGGGTTCCGCCCGCAGCATGGGCCTGACGGTGGAGGGTTAAGCAATGGCACAGACCAAGCGACAGAAAGCGATCCGTGCTGCCGTGCAGCCGGGCAAGGCGTATTCGATCGACGAAGCGCTGAAGATCGTCAAGACCACCAGCAAGGCCAAGTTCGTCGAAGCCGTCGACGTGGCCGTGCGCCTGGGCGTGGATGCCAAGAAGTCCGACCAGCAGGTGCGCGGTTCCACCGTGCTGCCGGCCGGTACCGGCAAGAGCGTGCGCGTGGCGGTGTTCGCCCCCGCCGGCGCCAAGGCTGACGAAGCGCTGGCCGCCGGTGCCGACGCCGTCGGCATGGACGACCTGGCCGAGAAGATGCAGGGCGGCGACCTGAACTACGACGTGGTCATCGCCACCCCGGACGCGATGCGCGTCGTCGGTAAGCTGGGCACCCTGCTGGGCCCGCGCGGCCTGATGCCGAACCCCAAGGTCGGCACCGTGTCCGCCAACCCGGCCGAAGCGGTCAAGAACGCCAAGTCGGGTCAGGTGCGCTACCGCACCGACAAGGCCGGCATCATCCACTGCACCATCGGCAAGGCCAGCTTCGAAGACGATGCGCTGAAGAGCAACCTGCAGGCGCTGCTGCTGGACCTGGTCAAGGCCAAGCCGGCGACCTCGAAGGGCACCTACCTGCAGAAGATCTCGGTGAGCTCGACCATGGGTCCGGGCGTCACCATCGATCAGGCTTCGCTGTCCCTGAAGTAATCGCAAGACGGCGCCGCCCGCGAGGTGCGGCGCCGGTTTCACCCTTTTGAAGGCGTCGCCCGGGGCAACCCGACGCGAAGCCGTCAAAGACCGCAGGCGCGGTCTGCGCATACCGACGACGGGCACGGAAGCTCGAAATGGCAAGGAGTCGCCGTCGGCACAGCGGGATCGCTTAATCAGCCCCTTGGGGCCAGCCGGCGTAGATGGTGCCGCCTTTCTGGAGTTTTTCTGGTGCAGGCCAGCCCGGTGTCCCGGGCGCGCTCACTCCAGGTCTGGAACGGCCACCAACTGGGATGCCATGCGGCATCCCCGGCATCCAGGAAGGAGGCCGCCCAGGACCGCAAGCGGCAGGAGCCGCGAGCGGAGTAAGTTTGAAGCAGGGATTCAAGATTCGAGATTGGGGATTGGCAAGAGCGGCGTTGCGGCTCCTGACGAATCCCGAATCACCAATCCCAACTCCCGGCTTTAACGGAGGAGTGCAATGGCTCTCAATCTGTCCCAGAAGCAAGAAGTCGTCGCCGAACTGGCCGACGTCGCCGCGAAGGCCCACTCCTTGGTTGCTGCCGAGTACGCCGGCATCACGGTCTCGCAAATGACCGCGATGCGCAAGAAGGCGCGCGAAACCGGTGTGTACTTGCGTGTTGTCAAGAACACCCTGGCCGCGCGTGCCGTTGCCGGTACCGAATACGAGTGCGTCCAGGACGCGCTGGTCGGTCCGCTGCTGTATGCGTTCTCGACGGAAGAACCCGGCGCTGCCGGTCGTCTGATCAAGGAATTCGCCAAGGGTAACGACAAGCTGCAGGCCAAGGTCGTGTCGCTGGGTGGTCAGCTGTATCCGGCCGCTCATCTCGAGGTGTTGGCGTCGCTGCCGACCCGCGAGCAGGCGCTGGCCATGCTGGCACGCGTGCTGGCCGAGCCGGCGAGCATGTTCGCCCGTGCGGTCAAGGCCGTGGGCGACAAGCAGGGTGGCGGCGACGCCGCTCCCGCCGACGCCGAAGCGGAAGCCCCGGCCGAAACGGCTTAAGTTCGCGACACCTGAAACGGTTCACTAGAACCTCATCCAGAAAAAATTCCAAAGGTAATCACAATGTCCCTGTCTAACGAGCAGATCGTCGACGCAATCGCCGAAAAGACCCTCATGGAAGTGATGGAGCTGGTCAAGGCCATCGAAGACAAGTTCGGCGTTTCCGCCGCCGCCCCGGTCGCCGCTGCCGGTCCGGCCGTGGCCGCCGCCCCGGTCGAAGAGCAGACCGAGTTCAACGTCATCCTGGTCGACGCCGGCGCCAAGAAGGTCGACGTCATCAAGGCTGTCCGCGCCATCACCGGCCTGGGCCTGAAGGAAGCCAAGGACCTCACCGAGGCCGGCGGCGTGCTGAAGGAAGCCGTGTCGAAGGAAGACGCCGACAAGTTCAAGAAGGACCTGGAAGCCGCTGGCGCGAAGGTCGAAGTCAAGTAAGCAGTCCCTTGCATCGCCAGCCGTTCAAGGCGATGCACTGAAGGCTGGGGGCGAAAGCCCCCGGCCTTTGGCCGTTTCAGGCGGGAACCGGGAATCGGGAATGGAGAATCGGAACAGCCACGCTACGTGCGCTCCACGATTCCCCTTTCTCCATTCCCCATTCCCCGTTTCACCACCGAGTTGGTAGTTGGAAGTAGCGGGAGAAGGCGTGCTGGTGCCGGCAATACCAGCGACTTCCAACTGACAATTTATGTTCACTCAGGGCCGCGGACGCGCGGCCCGCATCAGCCAAGGTGATACCTCATGACGTCTTATTCGTTCACCGAAAAGAAGCGTATCCGCAAGGACTTCGGCAAGCAGCGCTCGATCCTCGAAGTGCCGTTCCTGCTTGCCATCCAGGTGGATTCCTACCGCGAGTTCCTGCAGGAGAACACCGACCCGAACAAGCGTTCGGACCACGGCCTGCACGCGGCCCTGAAATCGGTGTTCCCGATCTCCAGCTACAGCGGCAACGCGGCGCTGGAGTACGTCGGCTACAAGCTCGGCGAACCGGTGTTCGACGAGCGTGAATGCCGCCAGCGCGGCATGAGCTACGGCGCGCCGCTGCGCGTGACCGTGCGCCTGGTGATCTACGACCGCGAGTCCTCGACCAAGGCGATCAAGTACGTCAAGGAGCAGGAGGTCTACCTCGGCGAAATCCCGCTGATGACCGACAACGGCACCTTCATCGTCAACGGCACCGAACGCGTCATCGTCTCGCAGCTGCACCGCTCGCCGGGCGTGTTCTTCGACCACGACCGCGGCAAGACCCACAGCTCGGGCAAGCTGCTGTACAGCGCCCGCATCATTCCGTACCGCGGCTCCTGGCTGGACTTCGAGTTCGACCCGAAGGACGCGCTGTTCACCCGTATCGACCGCCGCCGCAAGCTGCCGGTGTCGATCCTGCTGCGCGCGCTCGGCTACTCGAACGAGGAGATGCTCTCGGAGTTCTTCGAGATCAACACCTTCCACATCGACCCGAAGGAAGGCGTGCAGCTGGAGCTGGTGCCCGAGCGCCTGCGCGGTGAGACCCTGAACTTCGACCTGGCCGACGGCGACAAGGTCATCGTCGAAGCCGGCAAGCGCATCACCGCGCGCCACGTCAAGCAGCTCGAGGCCTCCGGCATCGCCGCGCTGGCCGTGCCCGACGAGTACCTGGTCGGCCGCATCCTGTCGCACGACGTGGTCGATGCCTCGACCGGCGAACTGCTGGCCAGCGCCAACGACGAGATCAGCGAAGATCAGCTGACCGCGTTCCGCAAGGCCGGCGTCGACGCCGTGGGCACGCTGTGGGTCAACGACCTGGATCGCGGTCCGTACCTGTCCAACACCCTGCGCATTGATCCGACCAAGACCCAGCTCGAGGCGCTGGTTGAGATCTACCGCATGATGCGTCCGGGCGAGCCGCCGACCAAGGACGCCGCGCAGAACCTGTTCCACAACCTGTTCTTCACCTTCGAGCGCTACGACCTGTCCACGGTCGGCCGCATGAAGTTCAACCGTCGTGTCGGCCGCAAGGAAGTCACCGGCGAGTCGGTGCTGTACGACAAGAAGTACTTCGGCGAGCGCAACGACGAGGAGTCCAAGCGCCTGGTCGCCGAGCACGGCGACAGCTCCGACATCCTGGACGTGATCAAGGTCCTGACCGAGATCCGCAACGGCCGCGGCGTGGTCGACGACATCGACCACCTGGGCAACCGTCGCGTGCGCTCGGTCGGCGAAATGGCCGAGAACGTGTTCCGCGTGGGCCTGGTCCGCGTCGAGCGCGCGGTCAAGGAGCGCCTGTCGATGGCCGAGTCCGAAGGCCTGACCCCGCAGGAACTGATCAACGCCAAGCCGGTGGCCGCCGCGATCAAGGAGTTCTTCGGCTCCTCGCAGCTGTCGCAGTTCATGGACCAGAACAACCCGCTGTCGGAAGTGACGCACAAGCGTCGCGTCTCCGCGCTGGGCCCGGGCGGCCTGACCCGCGAGCGCGCCGGCTTCGAAGTGCGCGACGTGCATCCGACCCACTACGGCCGCGTCTGCACCATCGAAACCCCGGAAGGCCCGAACATCGGCCTGATCAACTCGCTGGCGGTGTATGCCCGCACCAACCAGTACGGCTTCCTGGAGACGCCGTACCGTAAGGTCGTGGACGGCCAGATCACCGACCAGGTCGAGTACCTGTCGGCGATCGAAGAGAACGAGTACGTCATCGCCCAGGCCAACGCGCTGCACGATGCCAAGAGCCGCCTGACCGAGCAGTTCGTGCCGTGCCGCTACCAGGGCGAGTCGCTGCTGAAGCCGCCGGCGGAAGTGCACTTCATGGACGTGTCGCCGATGCAGACCGTGTCGATCGCGGCCGCACTGGTGCCGTTCCTGGAGCACGACGACGCCAACCGCGCGCTGATGGGCGCGAACATGCAGCGCCAGGCCGTGCCGACGCTGCGTGCGCAGAAGCCGCTGGTCGGTACCGGCATCGAGCGCGCCGTGGCGCGCGACTCGGGCGTGACCGTGAACGCCCGCCGTGGCGGCGTGATCGAGCAGATCGACGCCGGCCGCATCGTGGTCAAGGTCAACGAGGCCGAGATCGGCGGCGGCACCGACGCCGGCGTCGACATCTACAACCTGATCAAGTACACCCGCTCCAACCAGAACACCTGCATCAACCAGCGTCCGCTGGTGAACGTGGGCGACGTGATCGCGCGCGGCGACGTGCTGGCCGACGGCCCCTCGACCGACATCGGCGAGCTGGCCCTGGGCCAGAACATGCTGATCGCGTTCATGCCGTGGAACGGCTACAACTTCGAAGACTCCATCCTGCTTTCCGAGCGCGTGGTGGAAGAGGATCGCTACACCACGATCCACATCGAAGAGCTGACCTGCGTGGCGCGCGACACCAAGCTGGGGCCGGAGGAAATCTCCGCCGACATCCCCAACGTGTCCGAGCAGGCGCTGAACCGTCTGGACGAGAGCGGCGTGGTGTACATCGGTGCGGAAGTGCGCGCCGGCGACATCATGGTCGGCAAGGTCACGCCGAAGGGCGAGAGCCAGCTGACCCCGGAAGAGAAGCTGCTGCGCGCGATCTTCGGCGAGAAGGCCTCGGACGTGAAGGACAGCTCGCTGCGCGTGCCGCCGGGCATGGACGGCACCGTCATCGACGTGCAGGTGTTCACCCGCGACGGCATCGAGAAGGACAAGCGCGCCCGCCAGATCGAGGAAAACGAGATCAAGCGGGTCAAGAAGGACTTCGACGACCAGTTCCGCATCCTGGAAAGCGCGATCTATGCGCGTCTGCGTGGCCAGCTGATCGGCAAGGTCGCCAACGGCGGTCCGAACCTGAAGAAGGGCGACACCATCAGCGACGCCTACCTGGACGGCCTGAAGAAGTCCGACTGGTTCGCGCTGCGCATGAAGGACGAGGACGCCTCCGAGGCGATCGAACGCGCGCAGAAGCAGATCCAGGCGCACGAGAAGGAGTTCGAGCGTCGCTTCGCCGACAAGCGCGGCAAGATCACCGCCGGCGACGACCTCGCCCCGGGCGTGCTGAAGATGGTCAAGGTGTTCCTGGCGGTGAAGCGCCGCATCCAGCCCGGCGACAAGATGGCCGGTCGCCACGGCAACAAGGGTGTCGTGTCGATGATCCAGCCGATCGAGGACATGCCGTACATGGCCAACGGCGAGACCGTGGACATCGTGCTGAACCCGCTGGGCGTGCCGTCGCGTATGAACATCGGCCAGGTGCTGGAAGTGCACCTGGGCTGGGCCGCCAAGGGCCTGGGTCGCAAGATCCAGAACATGCTCGAGGCCCAGGCCAAGGTCGCCGACCTGCGCAAGTTCCTGGCGCAGATCTACAACCACGACCAGAAGCTGGGCGAGGACCGCGTGGATCTGGACCAGTTCAGCGACGCGGAGCTGCTGGCGCTGTCGAAGAACCTGACCGACGGCGTGCCGATGGCCACCCCGGTGTTCGATGGTGCCACCGAGGCCGAGATCAAGCACATGCTCGAACTTGCCGACCTGCCGATCAGCGGCCAGACCCAGCTGTACGACGGCCGCACCGGCGAGGCGTTCGATCGCCACACCACGGTCGGCTACATGCACATGCTGAAGCTGAACCACCTGGTCGACGACAAGATGCACGCGCGCTCCACCGGCCCGTACTCGCTGGTCACCCAGCAGCCGCTGGGCGGCAAGGCGCAGTTCGGCGGCCAGCGCTTCGGCGAAATGGAAGTCTGGGCGCTGGAAGCCTACGGCGCGGCCTACACCCTGCAGGAAATGCTGACGGTGAAGTCCGACGACGTGCAGGGCCGCAACCAGATGTACAAGAACATCGTCGACGGCGAGCACGAGATGGTCGCCGGCATGCCGGAGTCCTTCAACGTGCTGGTGAAGGAAATCCGCTCGCTGGCGATCAACATGGAACTGGAAGACTGAGGGCAGGGAATGAGGAGTCGGGACTAGGAAACCGCCCGGGCGCGTGCCGACAGGCCGCCGGCGTTTCCTGACCCGACTCCCCGCTTCCAACGATTCCCTATTCGCTATTCCCGATTCCCGGAGAAATCAAATGAAAGACCTGCTCAACCTCTTCAACCAGCAGCGCCAGACGCTGGACTTCGACGCGATCAAGATCGCGCTGGCCTCGCCGGACCTGATCCGTTCGTGGTCCTTCGGCGAAGTGAAGAAGCCGGAAACCATCAACTACCGTACCTTCAAGCCGGAGCGTGACGGCCTGTTCTGCGCCGCCATCTTTGGCCCGATCAAGGACTACGAGTGCCTGTGCGGCAAGTACAAGCGCATGAAGCACCGCGGCGTGGTCTGCGAGAAGTGCGGCACCGAAGTGACCCTGGCCAAGGTGCGTCGCGAGCGCATGGGCCACATCGACCTGGCCTCGCCGGTCGCGCACATCTGGTTCCTGAAGTCGCTGCCGTCGCGCATCGGCCTGATGCTGGACATGACCCTGCGCGACATCGAGCGCGTGCTGTACTTCGAAGCCTACGTGGTGACCGAGCCGGGCCTGACCGCGCTCGAGCGCCGCCAGTTGCTGACCGAAGAGCAGTACCTGACCGCGCGCCAGGAGCACGGCGACGACTTCGACGCCGCCATGGGCGCCGAGGCGGTGTACGAGCTGCTGCGCACCATCGACCTGCAGTCGGAAATGACCCGCCTGCGCGAAGAGATCGCCGGCACCGGGTCGGAAACCAAGCTCAAGCGCCTGACCAAGCGCATCAAGCTGATCGAAGCCTTCATCGAGTCCGGCAACCGTCCGGAGTGGATGGTGATGACCGTGCTGCCGGTGCTGCCGCCGGATCTGCGTCCGCTGGTGCCGCTGGACGGCGGCCGCTTCGCGACCTCCGATCTGAACGACCTGTACCGCCGCGTCATCAACCGCAACAACCGCCTGCGCCGCCTGCTCGAGCTGAACGCGCCGGACATCATCGTGCGCAACGAAAAGCGCATGCTGCAGGAATCGGTCGATGCGCTGCTGGACAACGGCCGCCGCGGCCGTGCCATCACCGGCACCAACAAGCGCCCGCTGAAGTCGCTGGCCGACATGATCAAGGGCAAGCAGGGCCGGTTCCGCCAGAACCTGCTCGGCAAGCGCGTGGACTACTCCGGCCGTTCGGTGATCGTGGTCGGCCCGACCCTGCGCCTGCACGAGTGCGGCCTGCCGAAGAAGATGGCGCTGGAGCTGTTCAAGCCGTTTGTGTTCGCCAAGCTGCAGCGTCGCGGCCTGGCCACCACCATCAAGGCCGCCAAGAAGCTGGTCGAGCGCGAAGAAGCCGAGGTCTGGGACATCCTGGAAGAGGTGATCCGCGAGCACCCGGTGCTGCTGAACCGTGCGCCGACCCTGCACCGTCTGGGCATCCAGGCGTTCGAGCCGGTGCTGATCGAAGGCAAGGCGATCCAGCTGCACCCGCTGGTCTGCACCGCGTTCAACGCCGACTTCGACGGTGACCAGATGGCCGTGCACGTGCCGCTGTCGCTGGAAGCGCAGCTGGAAGCGCGCGCGCTGATGATGTCCACCAACAACATCCTGTCGCCGGCCAACGGCGAGCCGATCATCGTGCCGTCGCAGGACGTGGTGCTGGGTCTGTACTACATGACCCGCGCGCTGGAGAACAAGAAGGGCGAGGGCATGGTCTTCGCCAACATCGCCGAAGTGAAGCGCGCCTACGACAACCGTGCGGTCGAACTGCACGCCAAGGTCAAGGTCCGCATCACCGAGACGGTGATCGACGAGGACGGCAACCGCACCAAGAAGGCCTCGATCGTGGACACCACGATCGGGCGCGCGCTGCTGGCCGAAATCCTGCCGGAAGGCCTGCCGTTCGCGCTGGCCAACACCGAGCTGACCAAGAAGAACATCAGCCGCCTGATCAACTCCAGCTACCGTCAGCTGGGTCTGAAGGACAGCGTGGTGTTCGCCGACAAGCTGATGTACACCGGCTTCGCCTACGCCACCCGCGCCGGCGTGTCGATCGGCATCGACGACATGCTGATCCCGTCGGAGAAGAAGGGCATCCTCGGCGAAGCCGAGCAGGAAGTGCTGGAAATCCAGGAGCAGTACCAGTCCGGCCTGGTCACCGCCGGCGAGCGCTACAACAAGGTCGTGGACATCTGGTCGCGTACCAACGAGCGCATCGCCAAGGCGATGATGGACACCATCGGCACCGAAAAGGTGGTCAACGCCAAGGGCGAGACCATCGACCAGAAGTCGATGAACTCGCTGTACATCATGGCCGACTCCGGTGCGCGTGGTTCGCAGGCGCAGATCCGTCAGCTGGCCGGCATGCGTGGCCTGATGGCCCGCCCGGACGGCTCGATCATCGAGACGCCGATCAAGGCGAACTTCCGCGAAGGCCTGAACGTGCAGGAGTACTTCAACTCCACCCACGGTGCCCGTAAGGGTCTGGCCGATACCGCGCTGAAGACCGCCAACTCCGGTTACCTGACCCGTCGCCTGGTCGACGTGGCGCAGGACGTGGTGATCACCGAGCCGGATTGCGGCACCACCGACGGCCTGACCATGACCCCGATCGTGGAAGGCGGCGACGTGGTCGAGCCGTTGCGCGACCGCGTGCTCGGCCGCGTGGTGGCCGAGGACGTGTTCCTGCCGGGCAACGACGAGGATCCGATCGTCACCCGCAACACCCTGCTCGACGAGCAGTGGGTGGCCAAGCTGGAAGAGGCCGGCGTGCAGTCGGTCAAGGTCCGCTCGACCATCACCTGCGAGTCGGCGTTCGGCGTGTGCGCGCGCTGCTACGGCCGCGACCTGGCCCGTGGCCACTTGGTCAACATCGGCGAAGCGGTCGGCGTCATCGCCGCGCAGTCGATCGGCGAGCCGGGTACCCAGCTGACCATGCGTACCTTCCACATCGGCGGCGCGGCCTCGCGTGCGGCGGCGGTGGACAACATCACGGTCAAGACCACCGGTTCGATCAAGTTCAACAACCTCAAGTCGGTCGAGCACGCCAACGGCTCGCTGGTGGCGGTGTCGCGTTCGGGCGAACTGTCGGTGCTCGACGGCCACGGCCGCGAGCGCGAGCGCTACAAGCTGCCGTACGGCGCCACCATCACCGCCAAGGACGGTGATGCGGTCAAGGCCGGCCAGTCGGTGGCGAACTGGGATCCGCACAACCACCCGATCGTGTCGGAAGTGGCCGGTTTCATCCGCTTCATCGACTTCATCGACGGCGTCACCGTCATCGAGAAGACCGACGAACTGACCGGCCTGGCCTCGCGCGAGATCACCGATCCGAAGCGTCGCGGCACCCAGGCCAAGGACCTGCGCCCGATCGTGCGCATCGTCGACGCCAAGGGGAACGACCTGACCATCCCGGGCACCGATCTGCCGGCGCAGTACCTGCTGCCGCCGCGCTCGATCGTCAACCTGCAGGACGGCGCGCCGGTCGGCGTGGGCGACGTGGTCGCCAAGATCCCGCAGGAAGCGTCCAAGACCCGCGACATCACCGGTGGTCTGCCGCGCGTGGCCGACCTGTTCGAAGCGCGCAAGCCGAAGGATCCGGCGATCCTGGCCGAGCGTTCGGGCATCATCAGCTTCGGCAAGGACACCAAGGGCAAGCAGCGCCTGATCATCAAGGACACCGACGGGTCGGAGCACGAAGAGCTGATCCCGAAGTACCGCCAGATCATCGTGTTCGAAGGCGAGCACGTGGCCAAGGGCGAAACCGTGGTGGACGGCGAGCCGAGCCCGCAGGACATCCTGCGCCTGCTGGGCGTCGAGCCGCTGGCCGCGTACCTGGTCAAGGAAATCCAGGACGTGTACCGCCTGCAGGGCGTGAAGATCAACGACAAGCACATCGAGGTCATCACCCGGCAGATGCTGCGCAAGGTCGAGATCACCGACCAGGGCAACAGCAAGTTCCTCAACGGCGAGCAGGCCGAGCGCCAGCGCGTCATCGAGGAGAACGCCCGCCTGGTGACCCGCAACGAACTGCCGGCCAAGTACGAGCCGGTGCTGCTGGGCATCACCAAGGCCTCGCTGGCGACCGAGTCGTTCATCTCGGCCGCGTCGTTCCAGGAGACCACCCGCGTCCTCACCGAGGCGGCGGTCCGCGGCACCAGCGACACGCTGCGCGGCCTGAAGGAAAACGTGATCGTGGGTCGCCTGATCCCGGCCGGTACCGGCCTGGCGTACCACAACACGCGCCGCCGCAATGCCAGCGGCCTGACCGAGTCGGAGATGCAGACCCTGTCCGGCGGTAGCGCCGAGCCGGCGGTCGAGACCTCCGCACCGGCGGCTGCCGGCAGCGAAGAGTAAGCAGTAAGCGGACCGGCCCCGCCCGCGGGGCCGGTCTACCAAGCGAAAGGGGGCGCAGCGGAAGCGCCCCGTATTCCGGCCCCGGATGGGCCAGCAAGTAAAAATTCCGTTGAGTTGACGGCGCTTTGACTTGCCCGCTATACTTTCCTGTCTCGGCAGGCCGTCCTTCGGCCTGCCTTCGTTTTCACGCATCCAGGCCCGACGGCCTCAATCAGAAGAATCCACTGATGGCGACGATCAACCAGCTGGTCCGCAAGCCGCGGCAGGCGACCACCTACAAGAGCGCCTCTCCGGCGCTGGACAAGTGCCCGCAGCGCCGTGGCGTCTGCACGCGCGTGTACACCACCACCCCGAAGAAGCCGAACTCGGCCCTGCGCAAGGTCGCCAAGGTGCGCCTGACCAACCAGGAAGAGGTCATCAGCTACATCGGCGGCGAAGGCCACAACCTGCAGGAGCACTCCGTGGTCCTGATCCGCGGCGGCCGCGTCAAGGATCTGCCGGGCGTGCGCTACCACACCGTGCGCGGTTCGCTCGACGCCGCCGGCGTCGCCAAGCGTCGCCAGGGTCGTTCCAAGTACGGCGCCAAGCGCCCGAAGAGCTAAGGGAAAGTACACATGTCTCGTAAAGGTAATACGCCGCAGCGCGCCGTTCTCCCGGATCCCAAGCACGGGAGCGAAACCATCGCCCGCTTCATCAACATGGTGATGCTGAGCGGCAAGAAGTCGGTCGCCGAAAAGATCGTGTACGGCGCGATGGACGTGATCGGCGAGAAGAACCCCAACGCCATCGAGCTGGTGCAGAAGGCGCTGGACAACGTCGCTCCGGCGGTCGAGGTCAAGTCGCGCCGCGTCGGCGGTGCCACCTACCAAGTGCCGGTCGAGGTGCGTTCCTCCCGTCGCATGGCGCTGGCGATGCGCTGGCTGATCGACTCGGCGCGCAAGCGCGGCGAGAACTCGATGCCGCGCAAGCTCGCGGCCGAGCTGGTCGATGCCTCGGAAAACCGTGGCGGCGCCATCAAGAAGCGCGAAGAAACTCACCGCATGGCGGAAGCGAACAAGGCGTTCGCGCACTACCGCTGGTGACCTTCCGGGCCTTGGAAACGGGGCCCGCTGGCACCATCTGAGTGCCGCTAGCCGCGCCGTTGCGCGCGGCACAAATCCGAAGGCCGCCGCAAGGCGGCGTTCGGCCATCCGAAATCCAAGAAATTTGAGAGGCTCCCTGTGGCCCGTACCACTCCCATCGAGCGTTACCGCAACTTCGGCATCATGGCCCACATCGATGCCGGCAAGACCACCACCTCCGAACGCATCCTGTTCTACACCGGCGTCAGCCACAAGATCGGCGAGGTGCATGACGGTGCCGCGACGATGGACTGGATGGAGCAGGAGCAGGAGCGTGGCATCACGATCACCTCCGCGGCCACCACCGCGTTCTGGACCGGCATGGACAAGTCCATGCCGCAGCACCGCTTCAACATCATCGACACCCCCGGGCACGTGGACTTCACCATCGAAGTCGAGCGCTCGCTGCGCGTGCTCGATGGCGCGGTGTTCGTGCTGTGCGCGGTCGGCGGCGTGCAGCCGCAGTCCGAGACCGTGTGGCGTCAGGCCAACAAGTACGCGGTGCCGCGTCTGGCGTTCGTCAACAAGATGGACCGCACCGGCGCCAACTTCGACAAGGTCGTCGAGCAGCTGAAGGCCCGCCTGGGCGCCTACCCGGTGCCGATGCAGGTGCCGATCGGCGCCGAAGACGGCTTCGAGGGTGTGGTCGACCTGGTCAAGATGAAGGCGATCCACTGGGATACCGCCTCGCAGGGCACCGTGTTCGAATACCGCGACATCCCCGCGCACCTGGTCGACAAGGCCACCGACGCGCGCGCGTTCATGGTCGAGGCCGCGGCCGAAGCCAACGAAGACCTGATGGACAAGTACCTCAACGAGGGCGACCTGTCCGAGGCCGAGATCCTGGGCGGTCTGCGCGAGCGCACCCTGAAGGTGGAAGTGGTGCCGGTGTACTGCGGTACCGCGTTCAAGAACAAGGGCGTGCAGGCCATGCTCGACGGCGTGATCCAGCTGCTGCCGTCGCCCAGCGACCGTCCGCCGGTCAAGGGCATCGACGAAGACGAGAAGGAAGACAGCCGTCCGGCCACCGACAACGCCCCGTTCTCGGCGCTGGCGTTCAAGATCATGACCGACCCGTTCGTCGGTTCGCTGACCTTCTTCCGCGTCTACTCCGGCACGCTGAACTCCGGCGACCAGGTGTACAACCCGGTCAAGTCGAAGAAGGAGCGCGTGGGCCGCATCCTGCAGATGCACTCCAACAACCGCGAAGAGATCAAGGAAGTGCGCGCGGGCGACATCGCCGCGGCGGTGGGCCTGAAGGACGTCACCACCGGCGACACGCTGTGCGCGCAGGACCACATCATCACCCTGGAGCGCATGGTGTTCCCGGAGCCGGTGATCTCGATGGCGGTCGAGCCGAAGACCAAGTCGGACCAGGAAAAGATGGGCATCGCGCTGAGCCGTCTGGCGCAGGAAGATCCCTCGTTCCGCGTCAACACCGACGAAGAGTCCGGCCAGACCATCATCCGCGGCATGGGCGAGCTGCACCTGGAAATCATCGTCGACCGCATGAAGCGCGAGTTCAACGTCGAAGCCAACGTCGGCAAGCCGCAGGTGGCCTACCGCGAGACCATCCGCAAGGCGGTCAAGCAGGAAGGCAAGTTCGTGCGTCAGTCCGGCGGTAAGGGCCAGTACGGTCACGTCGTGCTCGAGATCGAGCCGCAGGAGCGTGGCCAGGGCTACACCTTCGAGAACGCGATCGTCGGCGGCGTGGTGCCGAAGGAATACATCCCGGCGGTGGACAAGGGCATCCAGGAAGCGGTGGCCAACGGCGTGATGGCCGGCTACCCGATCGTGGACGTCAAGGTGCGCCTGATCGACGGTTCGTACCACGACGTCGACTCGTCGGAAATGGCGTTCAAGATCGCCGGCTCGATGGGCTTCAAGGAAGGCTTCAACAAGGCCAACCCGGTGCTGCTGGAGCCGATCATGAAGGTCGAGATCGTCACCCCGGAGGATTACCTGGGCGACGTGATGGGCGACGTGAGCCGTCGTCGCGGCATCCTGCAGGGCCAGGACGACAGCCCGTCGGGCAAGGTGATCAACGCGATGGTGCCGCTGGGCGAAATGTTCGGCTACGCCACCACGCTGCGCTCGATGTCGCAGGGTCGCGCCACGTTCTCGATGGAGTTCGACCACTACGCCGAAGCGCCGGCCAACATCGCCGACTCGGTCATCAAGAAGAACTGAGATTAGAGCGACGGGATGCGTGCCGCGGACCAGGTCCGCGCCGCATCCCGCTCTCTCGTCCCCCAATACGAATCACGAGGTAGAGAAGACATGGCAAAGGGTAAGTTCGAGCGCACCAAGCCGCACGTCAACGTCGGCACCATCGGTCACGTCGACCACGGCAAGACCACGCTGACCGCGGCGCTGACCAAGATCGGCGCAGAGCGCTTCGGCGGCGAGTTCAAGGCGTACGACGCGATCGACGCGGCGCCGGAAGAGAAGGCGCGCGGCATCACGATCTCGACCGCCCACGTGGAATACGAATCTCCGACGCGCCACTACGCGCACGTGGATTGCCCGGGTCACGCGGACTACGTCAAGAACATGATCACCGGTGCGGCGCAGATGGACGGCGCGATCCTGGTGTGCTCGGCCGCTGACGGCCCGATGCCGCAGACCCGCGAGCACATCCTGCTGTCGCGTCAGGTCGGCGTGCCGCACATCGTGGTGTTCCTGAACAAGGCCGACATGGTCGACGACGCCGAGCTGCTCGAGCTGGTCGAGATGGAAGTGCGCGAGCTGCTGAGCAAGTACGACTTCCCGGGTGACGACACCCCGATCATCCACGGTTCGGCCCGTCTGGCGCTGGAAGGCGACCAGAGCGAGATCGGCGTGCCGGCGATCCTGAAGCTGGTGGACGCGCTGGACTCGTTCATCCCGGAGCCGCAGCGCGACGTGGACAAGCCGTTCCTGATGCCGGTGGAAGACGTGTTCTCGATCTCGGGCCGCGGCACCGTGGTGACCGGCCGTATCGAGCGCGGCGTGATCAAGGTGGGCGACGAAATCGAAATCGTCGGCATCCGTGCCACGCAGAAGACCACCGTGACCGGCGTGGAAATGTTCCGCAAGCTGCTGGACCAGGGCCAGGCGGGCGACAACGCGGGCCTGCTGCTGCGCGGCACCAAGCGTGACGACGTGGAGCGTGGCCAGGTGCTGTGCAAGCCGGGTTCGATCAAGCCGCACACCGACTTCGAAGCCGAAGTGTACGTGCTGTCGAAGGACGAGGGCGGCCGTCACACCCCGTTCTTCAAGGGCTACCGTCCGCAGTTCTACTTCCGCACCACCGACATCACCGGTGCGGTGCAGCTGCCGGAAGGCGTGGAAATGGTGATGCCGGGCGACAACGTCAAGATGGTGGTGACGCTGATCAACCCGGTGGCGATGGACGAAGGCCTGCGCTTCGCGATCCGCGAAGGCGGCCGTACCGTCGGCGCCGGCGTGGTGGCCAAGATCATCAAGTAATGCCCTCCGGCGGCACAGCCGCCGGTTGAATCGCCAGCGACTGCGGTCGCCGGCATCCCGAAGGGTCGGCGCAAGCCGACCCTTCGTCGTTTCCGGCATCGGCGCAGGCGCTGCCACGCTTCACGCGCTTTTCTCGTCCAGGGTGTTGCGGCCAGGCAGGGTGGTCGCTATAATGCGCGGCTCGGCGTTCCTGGGTAGGGCGCCGGTAAGACAGCGAAAAGAGAGGCAGGACGCCGCTCGTGTTCGCAGGACCGGGAAGGTCGCGTCGCATGGAGCACTCAACAACCCTGGGTTGTTGACGATGCTCTAGCTGCGCATTATACTTTTCCGTCTGGGCAGGCCGGGTCGACTGGTCTGCCCCAGTTTTTGGGGCGGAGGAATGCCCCCGCCGAGCCGGATGCTCTGCGGTACGACATCAGGAAACAACCGGGGCAGGTATCCCAGAGGCCTTGCCCGTCGCTCTTTTAACGAAGGAACCCACCGTCATGGCGGACCAAAAGATCCGGATTCGGCTGAAGGCGTTCGATCATCGTTTGATCGACCGTTCGGCCAGCGAGATCGTCGAGACGGCCAAGCGGACCGGCGCGCAAGTGCGTGGCCCGATCCCGCTGCCGACCAAGATCGAACGCTACACCATCCTCGTTTCCCCGCACGTCGACAAGGACGCGCGCGACCAGTACGAGACCCGCACGCACAAGCGCGTGCTCGACATCGTCGACCCCAACGACAAGACCGTGGACGCGCTGATGAAGCTCGAACTCGCGGCTGGCGTCGATGTCCAGATCAAGTTGACCTGAGGACTACGACCATGACGAAGAAGTATTCGTTGGGCTTCGTGGGCCGCAAGGCCGGCATGAGCCGCGTCTTCACCGAAGACGGCCGCTCCATTCCGGTCACCCTGATCGAAGCGACCCCGAACCGCATCACCCAGCTCAAGACCGTTGAAGCCGACGGCTACAGCGCCGTGCAGATCACCGTGGGCGCCCGTCGCGCCGCGCTGGTCAACAAGCCGGCTGCCGGCCATTTCGCCAAGGCGAAGGTCGAAGCGGGTCGTGGCCTGTGGGAGTTCCGCGTCGAGGACGCGCAGCTGGGCGAGTTCGCCGTCGGCGGCGAAATCAAGGCGGACATCTTCGCCGTCGGCCAGAAGGTCGACGTCCAGGGCGTCACCAAGGGTAAGGGTTTCCAGGGCACCATCAAGCGGCACAACTTCCGCATGGGCGATGCCACCCACGGTAACTCGCTGTCGCATCGCGCGCCGGGTTCGCTGGGTCAGCGCCAGACCCCGGGTCGCGTTTTCCCGGGCAAGAAGATGTCCGGCCACATGGGCGCGGTGCAGCAGAGCACGCAGAATCTGGAAGTGGTCAAGGTCGACGTCGAGCGTGGCCTGATCGCCATCCGCGGCGCTGTGCCTGGCGCTGCCGGTGGCGACGTGATCGTGCGTCCGGCTAGCAAGGCATAAGGAGAGATGACGATGGAACTCGTTATCACGGGTAGCAACAACAAGGTCTCGGTCTCCGACGCCGTGTTCGGCCGCGATTTCAGCGAGGATCTGGTTCACCAGGTCGTCGTCGCCTATCGCAACGCCGGCCGCGCCGGCACCAAGGCGCAGAAGACGCGTTCGGAAGTCAACGGCACCACCAAGAAGTCGAAGAAGCAGAAGGGCGGTGGCGCTCGCCACGGCGCGCTGACCGCTCCGATCTTCGTCGGCGGTGGCGTGACCTTCGCGGCCAAGCCGCGCAGCTTCGAGCAGAAGGTCAACCGCAAGATGTACCGCGCTGCCATCTGCGCGATCCTCTCGGAACTGAACCGCCAGGGTCGCCTGATGGTCGTCGACGCGTTCGACGTCGAGGCCAGCAAGACCAAGGGCCTGGTCGAGAAGCTGAAGGGTCTGGAAGTGGGTAAGCGCCCGCTGATCGTGACCGAAGAAGCCTCCGAGCATCTGTACCTGTCGGCCCGCAACCTTCCCTACGTGGAAGTGCGTGACGTGCAGGGCCTGGATCCGGTGTCGCTGGTCGGGGCCGACACGGTCGTGATCACCGCCGATGCGGTCAAGAAGGTCGAGGAGTGGCTGGCATGAGCAGCAACGAAAAAATCTTCAGCGTGCTGCGCGCTCCGCGTGTCTCGGAAAAGACCGCGCGCCTGCAGGAACTCACCAATCAGTACGTCTTCGAGATTTCGAACGAAGCCACCAAGGCCGATGTCAAGGCCGCGGTCGAGCAGCTGTTCGACGTCAAGGTCGAGTCGGTCAACGTGTTGAACGTCAAGGGCAAGAACAAGTCCTTCCGTTCGCGCAGCGGTCGTCGCGGCGATTGGCGCAAGGCGTACGTGCGTCTGGCCGAAGGCCAGTCCATCGACGTAACGGCCAAGGCCTGAGGTACATCCCATGCCATTGATGAAATTCAAGCCCACCTCCGCAGGCCGTCGTTCGGCCGTGCGCGTGGTCACGCCCGATCTGCACAAGGGCGCCCCGCACGCTGCACTGGTGGAAAAGCAGAGCAAGTCCGGTGGTCGTAACCACCACGGCCGCATCACCACCCGCCACGTCGGCGGTGGCCACAAGCAGCACTACCGCGTCATCGACTTCAAGCGCAACAAGGAAGGTATCCCGGCGCGCGTGGAGCGGATCGAATACGATCCCAACCGCACCGCCCATATCGCCCTGCTGTGCTACGCCGACGGCGAGCGCCGCTACATCATCGCGCCGAAGGGCCTGAAGGCCGGCGACCAGGTGATCGCGGGTTCGGATGCGCCGATCAAGACCGGCAACACCCTGCCGCTGCGCAACATCCCGGTCGGCACCACCGTCCACGGGATCGAGCTGAAGCCGGGCAAGGGCGCGCAGATTGCGCGTGCCGCCGGCGCCGCGGTGCAGCTGGTCGCGCGTGAAGGCATCTACGCCACCCTGCGTCTGCGCTCCGGCGAAATGCGCAAGGTGCCGTCCGAGTGCCGCGCCACCATCGGCGAAGTCGGCAACGACGAGCACAACCTCGAGAAGCTGGGCAAGGCGGGCGCCAAGCGCTGGCGCGGCGTGCGTCCGACCGTTCGCGGTGCGGCCATGAACCCGGTCGACCACCCGCACGGTGGTGGTGAGGCGAAGGCCGGTCAGGGTAATCCGCATCCGGTCACCCCGTGGGGTGTCCCGACCAAGGGTTACAAGACGCGCCATAACAAGCGCACCGAACAATTCATCGTCCGCGATCGTAGGGGCTAATCGACCATGGCACGTTCACTCAAGAAGGGCCCGTTCGTCGATCACCACCTCGTCAAGAAGGTGGAGGCCGCGGCCGGTAGCAAGCGTCCGATCAAGACCTGGTCGCGTCGTTCGATGATCCTGCCGGAGATGGTGGGTTTCACCATCGCCGTGCATAACGGCAAGAACCACGTTCCGGTGCTGGTCAACGAGAACATGGTCGGCCACAAGCTCGGCGAATTTGCCGTCACCCGGACCTTCAAGGGTCACGGTGGCGACAAGAAGTCGGGCCGGTAAGGAGAGATGACGATGGAAGCGAAAGCAATCCTGCGCACCGCGCGCATCTCCCCGCAGAAGGCCCGCCTGGTCGCCGACCAGGTCCGTGGTCTTTCCGCCGAGCGGGCGGTCAACCTGCTGAAGTTCTCGGACAAGAAGGCTGCCCACCTGATCAAGAAGGTGGTGGAGTCGGCGATCGCCAATGCCGAGAACAATCAAGGCGCGGATGTCGACGAGCTGAAGGTCAAGACCATCATGGTTGATGAAGGTCCGACCCTGAAGCGTTTCATGGCGCGGGCGAAAGGCCGCGGTACCCGCATCCTCAAGCGCACCAGCCACATCACTGTGGTTGTGGGCGCCGCCAAGTAAGCGGAAAGGAAAAGACGATGGGTCATAAAGTTCATCCGATCGGAATCCGCCTGGGTATCGCCAAGGACTGGAATTCCAAGTGGTACGCCAACAAGGCCGAGTTCGCCGGTTACCTGGCAGCCGACCTCAAGGTCCGCGAAATGCTGCGCAAGAAGCTGGCGCAGGCGGGCATCAGCAAGATCCTGATCGAGCGTCCGGCCAAGACCGCGCGCGTGACGATCCACACCGCCCGCCCGGGCGTGGTGATCGGCAAGCGCGGTGAGGACATCGAGAAGCTGCGCAAGGAAGTGAGCGAGATGATGGGCGTCCCCGCCCACATCAACGTCACCGAAGTGCGCAAGCCGGAGCTGGACGCGCAGCTGGTCGCCGAGTCGATCGCGCAGCAGCTGGAGCGTCGCATCATGTTCCGCCGCGCGATGAAGCGCTCGGTCGGCAACGCGATGCGCCTGGGTGCCCTGGGCATCAAGGTCAACGTCGCCGGCCGTCTGAACGGTGCGGAAATCGCCCGTTCCGAGTGGTACCGCGAGGGCCGCGTGCCGCTGCACACGCTGCGTGCCGACATCGACTACGGCTTCGCCGAAGCCAAGACGACCTACGGCATCATCGGCATCAAGGTCTGGATCTACAAGGGCGAGATCTTCGATTTCTCCCAGGTTGGCCAGGAAAAGCAGGACGATTCCCCGCGCAACGATCGTAACGATCGCGGCGACCGTGGCGACCGTCCGTCGCGTCCGGCCCGTGAAGCGAGGTAACGGCAATGTTGCAACCCAAGCGAACCAAATACCGCAAGATGCACAAGGGTCGTAACGACGGCCTGGCGTGGAGCGGAAACGCCGTCAGCTTCGGCGAGTACGGGCTGAAGGCCACGGCGCACGGTCAGCTGACCGCGCGCCAGATCGAAGCGGCGCGCCGCTCGATCAGCCGCTACGTCAAGCGCGGCGGCAAGATGTGGATCCGCGTGTTCCCGGACAAGCCGATCACCAAGAAGCCGATCGAAGTGCGAATGGGCTCCGGTAAGGGTAACGTCGAGTACTGGGTCGCCCAGATCCAGCCCGGTCGCATGATCTATGAAATCGAAGGCGTCGGCGAAGATGTCGCGCGCGAGGCGTTCCGCCTGGCCGCTGCCAAGCTTTCGGTGACCACCACCTTCGTGACCCGGACGGTACGCTGATGGACATCAAACAACTCCGCGAGAAGTCGGCCGACGATCTGAAGGCCCACCTGACCGATCTGCGCAAGGAGCAGTTCGCCCTGCGCATGCAGCAGGTCACCGGGCAGCTGCCGAAGACTCACGAAACCCGCCGGGTGCGCCGCGAGATCGCTCGCGTCAAGCACCTGCTCGGCAGCACGAAGTAAGGATGGCCGCGATGAGCGACAATAACGAAAGCAAGACGCTGCGCACGGTCGAAGGCCGTGTGGTCAGCAACAAGATGGACAAGACCGTCACCGTGCTGGTGGAGCGTCAGGTCAAGCATGCGCTGTACGGCAAGTACATCAAGCGCTCGACCAAGCTCCACGCCCACGACGCCGACAACGCCTGCAACGAAGGCGATGTCGTGCGCGTGACCGAGATTGCGCCGATGTCCAAGACCAAGAACTGGCGGGTGGTGGAAATCGTCACCCGCGCGGCCGAATAAGGGAGATCTGAATCATGATCCAGATGCAGAGCTACCTCGACGTCGCCGACAATTCCGGTGCCAAGGAAGTGATGTGCATCAAGGTGCTCGGCGGCTCCAAGCGCCGCTACGCGCACATTGGCGACATCATCAAGGTCACCGTCAAGGACGCGATCCCGCGCGGCAAGGTCAAGAAGGGCGAAGTCTACGACGCCGTCGTCGTGCGTACCCGCAAGGGCGTGCGTCGTCCGGACGGTTCGTTGATCCGCTTCGATGGCAACGCCGCGGTGTTGCTCAACAACAAGCAGGAGCCGATCGGTACGCGCATCTTCGGGCCTGTGACCCGCGAGCTGCGTTCCGAGAAGTTCATGAAGATCGTCTCGCTCGCTCCCGAAGTGCTGTGAGCGGAGGACATACACATGGCTAACCGTATCAAGAAGGGCGACCAGGTCGTCGTCACCACCGGCAAGGACAAGGGCAAGCAGGGCGAAGTCGTCCGCGTCGACGGCGACCGCGTGGTCGTCTCCAACGCGAACATCGTCAAGCGCCACACCAAGCCGAACCCGCAGGCGGGCGTCGCCGGCGGCGTGGTCGAGCGCGAAGCGTCGATCCATATTTCCAACGTTGCGATCCTCAACCCGGCGACGGGCAAGGGCGACCGCGTTGGCTTCAAGGTGCTGGAGGATGGACGCAAACTGCGTGTGTTCCGCTCCAGCGGTGAGGCGCTCGACGCCTGAGGAATGACACAATGACTTCCCGTCTCGAAAAGATCTACAAGGAAGAAGTGGTACCGGCTCTGATGAAGAAGTTCGGTTACACCAATCCGATGGAAGTGCCGAAGCTGGTCAAGGTCACGCTGAACATGGGCGTGGGCGAGGCCGCGACGAACAAGAAGATCCTGGAAAACGCCGTCGCCGACATGGCCAAGGTCTCCGGCCAGAAGCCGGTGGTGACCAAGTCGCGCATCTCGGTGGCCTCGTTCAAGATCCGCGATGGCTGGCCGATCGGCTGCAAGACCACGCTGCGTCGCGCCAAGATGTACGAGTTCCTGGACCGCCTGATCAACATCTCGCTGCCGCGCGTGCGCGACTTCCGTGGTGTCTCCGGGCGTTCGTTCGACGGCCGCGGCAACTTCAACATGGGCGTGAAGGAGCAGATCATCTTCCCGGAAATCGACTTCGACGCCGTCGACGCGATCCGCGGCATGGATATCGCCATCACCACCACCGCCAAGACCGACGCCGAAGCCAAGGCGCTGCTCGAAGCGTTCAAGTTCCCGTTCCGTAACTGATTGACGCCGGGATTCGGGATTCGGGATTCGGGATGGAAGGGCGCTGCGCCCGTCACATCCCGGATTCTGGAAATCTCCAATCCCCACTCTCGAATCCCGAGGATTTACAGATGGCAAAGACCTCCATGGTCAACCGCGACATCAAGCGCAAGAAGCTGGCGAAGAAGTTCGCCGACAAGCGTGATGCGCTGAAGAAGATCATCGCCTCCGGCACCGCCTCGTATGACGAGAAGGCCGAGGCCGTGACCAAGCTGCAGAAGCTGCCGCGCGATTCGTCGCCGAGCCGCCAGCGTACCCGTTGCGAACTGTCCGGCCGCCCGCGTGGCGTGTACGGCAAGTTCGGCCTGGGCCGCAACATGCTGCGCAAGGCGACCATGAACGGCGACGTTCCGGGCCTGCGCAAGGCCAGCTGGTAATTCCAGCGGCGCCGGTCCCGTCCGCGGGGCCGGGCAGGGCGGTCTAGCCGCCCGCGTGTCGTTCAGACAACGAGTCCGACGCAAGTCGGACTTTTTGTCGTATACTCCCGCTCCTTGCCTCGCGGCAGGGACGGGTATGGCAGCCGCCGCGGGTTCCTCCGGCGGTTGCGCGCTTCACCCCCTGCGTCATTCCACCGCTCCACCACACAAGATTTTCGCGAAAGCGGATATCGGTGCACTCAAAGGTAGACACCATGAGCATGACTGATCCCATCGCCGACCTGCTGGTCCGCATCAAGAATGCGGCCGCGGTTGGCAAGCCGACGGTGAAGATGCCGTCCTCCAAGATCAAGGTTGCGATCGCGGAAGTGCTGAAGGCCGAAGGCTATATCAGCGATCTGCGCGTCAACGCGATCGAGAACAACAAGTCCGAACTGGAAATCGTGCTGAAGTATTTCGAGGGCCGCCCGGTCATCGATACGCTCAAGCGCGTGTCGCGTTCGGGTCTGCGCCAGTATCGCGGCAAGACCGAGCTGCCGAAGGTTCTCGGCGGTCTGGGCGTTGCCATCATTTCCACGTCCAAGGGCATCATGACCGATGCGCAGGCCCGTCAGGCCGGCGTCGGTGGCGAAGTCCTGTGCTTCGTGGCCTAAGGGAAGGAGCACTCACATGTCCCGCGTAGCCAAGAAGCCGATCTCCCTCCCGAAGGGCGTCGAACTCACCGTCCAGGCCGATCAGGTCAGCGTCAAGGGCCCGAAGGGCACCCTGTCGCTGCCGAAGCCGGCCGGCGTCGAAATCAAGCAGGAAAACGGTGTCGCCACGCTGTCGGCGAACGATCCGTCGCACATCGCCATCACCGGTACCGTCCGCGCCATCCTGGCGAACATGGTGCAGGGCGTGTCCGCGGGCTTCGAGCGCAAGCTTGAGCTGGTGGGCGTCGGCTACCGTGCCACGATGCAGGGCAAGGACCTGAGCCTGGCGCTCGGTTTCTCGCACCCGATCGTGTTCAGCGCGCCGGAAGGCATCACCCTGGCCGCTCCGACCCAGACCGAAATCCTGGTGCAGGGCGCCGACAAGCAGCGCGTCGGCGAAGTCGCCGCCAAGATCCGCGGTTTCCGTCCGCCGGAGCCCTACAAGGGCAAGGGTGTGAAGTACGCCGGTGAAGCCATCATTCGCAAGGAAGCCAAGAAGGCGTAATGCAGGTCCTTCTGCGAGGAGCCCGGCCCCCCATGGCCGGACTCCTCGCTGCAAAAGCCTGTTCTCCTTCAGCTTCCCTAGGACACATACCATGAGCATCAACAAGAACATCGCCCGCCTGCGTCGCGCCAAGTCGACCCGCGCCCACATCCGCGAGCTCGGCGTCGCCCGCCTGTCGGTGCTGCGCACCGGTCAGCACCTGTACGCGCAGGTCTTCACCGCCGACGGCTCCAAGGTGCTCGCCGCGGCGAACACCCTGCAGGCCGACGTCAAGGACGGCCTGAAGAACGGCAAGAACAGCGACGCCGCCGCCAAGGTCGGCAAGCTGATCGCCGAGCGTGCCAAGGCCGCGGGCGTCGAGAAGGTCGCGTTCGACCGCTCGGGCTACCGCTACCACGGCCGCATCAAGGCGCTGGCCGACGCCGCGCGCGAAGGCGGCCTGCAGTTCTGATCCTTGCGGGTGCGGCAATGCCGCGCCCGTCCTGCCGATGCGGGCTGCATCGGACCCTGGCGCGCCTTTTGCGCGCGTCCGGGGAACACGGCGCCAGACCACAACCACAAGCGGCAACGAAGCCGTAAATCTTTTCCTCTATCAAGGGCATCACAATGGCTGAAGAACAGCGTGCACCGCGGGGTCGTGATCGCGACCGCAACCGCGAAGAGAAAGTCGACGACGGCATGATCGAGAAGCTGGTCGCGGTCAACCGCGTCAGCAAGACGGTCAAGGGCGGTCGCCAGTTCACCTTCACCGCGCTGACCGTGGTCGGCGACGGCAACGGCAAGATCGGCTTCGGTTACGGCAAGGCGCGCGAAGTGCCGGTCGCGATCCAGAAGTCGATGGAGTATGCGCGCAAGGGCATGCTCAACATCGATCTGAACAACGGCACCCTGTGGCACCCGGTGAAGTCCGGCCACGGCGCGGCGCGCGTGTTCATGATGCCGGCGTCGGAAGGTACCGGCGTGATCGCCGGCGGCGCGATGCGCGCCGTGCTGGAAGCGGTGGGCGTGAAGAACGTGCTGGCCAAGGCCGTCGGTTCGCGCAACCCGATCAACCTGGTGCGCGCCACCCTGCGCGGCCTGGAAGACATGCAGTCGCCGGCCCGCATCGCGGCCAAGCGCGGCAAGAAGGTGGAGGATCTGACCCATGGCTAATGAATCCGCCAAGACCGTCAAGGTGCGCCTGGTGCGCGGCCTGCGTGGTACCCAGTCGCGTCACCGCCTGTCGGTGCGTGCCCTGGGCCTGAACAAGCTCAACGATGTGCGCGAACTGAAGGACAGCCCGCAAGTGCGCGGCCTGATCAACAAGGTTCAGTACCTCGTCCAGGTTGAGGAGTAATCGACCATGACTTTGCATCTGAATGATCTGAAGCCCGCGCCGGGCGCGCGTACCGAGCGCACCCGCGTCGGTCGCGGCATCGGTTCCGGCCTGGGCAAGACCGCCGGCCGCGGCCACAAGGGTTCGTTCGCTCGCAAGGGCGGCGGCAAGATCAAGGCCGGCTTCGAAGGCGGCCAGACCCCCATGCAGCGTCGTCTGCCGAAGATCGGCTTCCGCTCGAAGATGGCCAAGGACACTGCCGAAGTGCTGTCCTACCAGCTCGACAACCTGCCGGCGGGCGAGATCGATTTCGCTGCGCTGCGCGCCGCGAAGCTGGTCCCGAGCACCGCGAAGAAGGCCAAGGTGGTCCTGAAGGGCGAACTGAGCAAGGCGTTCGTGCTGAAGGGCGTCGCCGCGACCGCCGGTGCCAAGGCGGCAATCGAAGCTGCCGGCGGCAGCGTGCAGGAGTAACACGCAGATGGCGCAGGCTGGCATGGGTAACCTCGGCGGCGGGCTCGGCAAGTTCACGGAACTTCGCCAGCGCCTGTTGTTCGTTCTCGGCGCATTGATCGTCTACCGCATCGGCTGCTACGTGCCGGTGCCGGGCGTCAATCCCGAAGCCATGCTTGCGCTGATGCAGGCGCAGGGCGGCGGCATCGTGGACATGTTCAACATGTTCTCGGGCGGCGCCCTGCACCGTTTCAGCATCTTCGCGCTGAACGTGATGCCGTACATCTCGGCATCGATCGTGATCCAGCTGGCCACGCACATCTTCCCGTCGCTGAAGGCGATGCAGAAGGAAGGCGAGTCGGGTCGGCGCAAGATCACCCAGTATTCGCGCATCGGCGCGGTGCTGCTGGCGGTAGTGCAGGGCGGCAGCATCGCCCTGGCGCTGCAGAACCAGACTGCACCGGGCGGCGCGCCGGTCGTCTACGCTCCCGGCATGGGCTTCGTGCTCACCGCGGTGATCGCGTTGACCGCCGGCACCATCTTCCTGATGTGGGTCGGCGAGCAGGTGACCGAGCGCGGCATCGGCAACGGCGTCTCGCTGATCATCTTCGCCGGCATCGTCGCCGGCCTGCCGGCGGCGGCGATCCAGACCGTGGAGTCCTACCGCGACGGCAACATGAGCTTCATCTCGCTGCTGCTGATCGTGTTGACGATCCTCGCCTTCACCCTGTTCGTGGTGTTCGTCGAGCGCGGGCAGCGGCGGATCACGGTGAACTACGCACGCCGCCAGGGCGGTCGCAATGCGTACATGAACCAGACCTCGTTCCTGCCGCTGAAGCTCAACATGGCCGGCGTGATCCCGCCGATCTTCGCCTCGAGCATCCTCGCCTTCCCCGCGACGCTGTCGATGTGGTCCGGCCAGGCTGCGTCCAACAGCACCTTCGGCAGCGTGCTGCAGCGCATCGCCAATGCGCTCGGTCCCGGCGAGCCGGTGCACATGATCGTGTTCGCCGCGCTGATCATCGGCTTCGCGTTCTTCTACACGGCGCTGGTGTTCAACTCGCAGGAAACCGCTGACAACCTCAAGAAGTCCGGCGCGCTGATTCCGGGTATCCGTCCGGGCAAGGCCACCGCCGACTATGTCGACGGCGTGCTGACCCGCCTGACCGCGGCCGGCTCGGTGTACCTGGTGATCGTGTGTCTGCTGCCGGAAGTGATGCGTGCCCAGCTCGGCACCTCGTTCCACTTCGGCGGCACCTCGCTGCTGATCGCGGTCGTGGTGGTGATGGACTTCATCGCGCAGATCCAGGCGCACCTGATGTCGCACCAGTACGAAAGCCTGCTGAAAAAGGCCAACCTCAAGGGTGGCTCGCGTGGCGGCGGTTTTGCCCGCGGTTGATTGCTATACTGTTTGAATCCTTCCGCGAAGACGCCCCGGTTCCCGGGCGCAGTCTTCCGACTTGAAGGGCGGCCCGTGCAGCGGTCTCGTGCGCGGGTGAGACGTGGTGGTCCTGCGCTGGAGTAGCGCGGGCGGCAAGGCGGAACCATCGCCTCGCCAACGACGTCCGGCGCCGGAGCATGGGCACACTCCCCATGCCGGGCTTGCGGAACCTCAGGTTCCGCGGGCTTCCATGTAACCCGAGACCTTGCTAGACTTACAAGTTCACTTTTTGATCCATCCTGCCGGATGGCGCCGTGGTGCGCCGTCGGGCCATCACTCAGTTGGAGAACCGCGTCATGGCGCGTATTGCAGGCGTCAACCTGCCAGCCCAGAAGCACGTCTGGGTCGGGTTGCAAAGCATCTACGGCATCGGCCGTACCCGTTCGAAGAAGGTCTGCGAAGCCGCAGGCGTGACCTCGACCACCAAGATCCGCGACCTGTCCGAGCCGGAAATCGAGCGCCTGCGTCTCGAAGTCGGCAAGTACATCGTCGAAGGCGACCTGCGTCGCGAAATCGGCATCGCCATCAAGCGACTGATGGACCTGGGCTGCTACCGCGGCCTGCGTCATCGTCGTGGCCTGCCCCTGCGCGGTCAGCGCACCCGTACCAACGCCCGCACCCGCAAGGGTCCGCGCAAGGCGATCAAGAAGTAAGGGACCGACATGGCTAAGCCCGCAGCAGCAAAGACCAAGAAGAAGATCAAGCGCGTCGTCACCGACGGTGTCGCCCACGTCCACGCTTCGTTCAACAACACCATCGTGACCATCACCGACCGTCAGGGCAATGCGTTGTCCTGGGCGACCTCCGGTGGCGCCGGTTTCCGCGGTTCGCGCAAGTCCACGCCGTTCGCGGCGCAGGTGGCCGCCGAGAAGGCCGGGCGCGCTGCGCTCGACTACGGCGTGAAGTCGCTGGAAGTGCGCATCAAGGGCCCGGGTCCGGGTCGCGAGTCCGCCGTCCGTTCGTTGAACAACGTCGGATACAAGATCACCAACATCATCGACGTGACGCCGATCCCGCACAACGGGTGCCGTCCGCCGAAGAAGCGTCGCGTCTAAAGGAGCGATAAGAAATGGCTCGTTATATCGGTCCTACCTGTAAGCTCGCGCGCCGCGAAGGCGCCGATCTTTCCCTCAAGAGCCCGGCGCGTGCGCTGGACTCCAAGTGCAAGCTGGAGCAGAAGCCCGGCCAGCACGGCGCGACCGCCCGCAAGGGCAAGCTGTCCGACTACGCCACCCAGCTGCGCGAAAAGCAGAAGGTCAAGCGTATCTACGGCCTGCTGGAGCGTCAGTTCCGCAACTACTACAAGAAGGCCTCGACCAAGAAGGGCAACACCGGCGAGAACCTGCTGCAGCTGCTGGAAACCCGCCTGGACAACGTCGTCTACCGCATGGGCTTCGCCGTCACCCGTCCGGCCGCGCGCCAGCTGGTGTCGCACCGTGGCGTGCTGGTCAACGGCAAGTCGGTGAACCTGGCCTCGTACCAGGTCAAGGCCGGCGACGCGATCGCCCTGTCGGAAAAGGCGCAGAAGCAGCTTCGCGTGCAGGAAGCGCTGACCGTTGCCGAAACGCACGACCTGAACCCGTCGTGGGTCGAGGTCGATTCGAAGAAGTTCAGCGGCATCTTCAAGGCCGTGCCGGACCGTGCGGACCTGCCTGCCGACATCAACGAAGCGCTGATCGTCGAGTTGTATTCGAAGTAATCACATCGGAGAGCCTCCGGTCACGGAGGCTCGTCAGGAGAACCCGCAACATGACGGTTACCGCCAACCAGGTTCTGCGCCCCCGTGGGCCGCAGATCGAACGCCTTACCGACAACCGCGCCAAGGTCGTGATCGAGCCCTTGGAGCGCGGGTATGGGCATACGCTGGGCAACGCCCTGCGTCGCGTGCTGCTGTCCTCGATTCCCGGCTTCGCGATCACCGAAGTCGAGATCGACGGCGTGCTGCACGAGTACACCACGGTCGAAGGGCTGCAGGAGGACGTGCTGGAAGTCCTGCTGAACCTCAAGGACGTGGCCATCCGCATGCATACCGGTGACAGCGCCACGCTGTCGCTGTCCAAGCAGGGCCCGGGCACGGTCACTGCCGCCGACATCAAGACCGACCACAACGTCGAGATCCTCAACAACGACCACGTGATCTGCCACCTGACCAAGGACACGGCGATCAACATGCGTCTGAAGATCGAGCGTGGCTTCGGCTACCAGCCGGCCGCCGCGCGTCGCCGTCCGGACGAAGAGACCCGTACCATCGGCCGCCTGGTCCTGGACGCCTCGTTCTCGCCGGTGCGCCGCGTCGCCTACGCGGTCGAGTCGGCCCGCGTCGAACAGCGCACCGACCTGGACAAGCTGGTCCTGGACATCGAAACCAACGGCACGATCGACGCCGAGGAGGCCGTGCGCACCGCCGCCGACATCCTCAGCGACCAGCTGTCGGTGTTCGGCGACTTCACCCACCGCGACCGTGGCGCGGCCAAGCCGGCCAGCAACGGCGTGGATCCGGTGCTGCTGCGTCCGATCGACGATCTGGAACTGACCGTGCGGTCGGCCAACTGCCTGAAGGCCGAGAGCATCTACTACATCGGCGATCTGATCCAGAAGACCGAAGTGGAGCTGCTCAAGACCCCGAACCTGGGCAAGAAGTCGCTCACCGAGATCAAGGAAGTGCTGGCCCAGCGCGGCCTGTCGCTCGGCATGAAGCTGGAGAACTGGCCGCCGGCCGGCGTCGCCCAGCACGGCATGCTCGGCTGATTCTTGCGTCTCCGGCCGGTGCCGCAAGGCACCGGCCGCGCCGTTGTCCGCTTCATCCGCACCACCACGTCGACGGGTCGCCAAGCCCGCGGCGTCGCCCGGTCAAGGACGGCCGGCACGGACCATCCGCAGTCCACATTCAACGCCAGGACGGCGACAGCGATCCCCAGCAGTTTCACTCTTCCATAGGAATCCCAATCCATGCGTCACCAGAAATCCGGCCGCAAGTTCAGCCGCACCAGCGCCCACCGCGAGGCGATGTTCAAGAACATGGCGGCGTCGCTGATCAAGCACGAGCTGATCAAGACCACCCTGCCGAAGGCCAAGGAACTGCGCCGCGTCGCCGAGCCGCTGATCACCCTGGCCAAGGTCGACAACGTCGCCAACCGCCGCCTGGCCTTTGCGCGCCTGCGCGACAAGGAAGCCGTGGGCACCCTGTTCACCACGCTGGGCCCGCGCTACCAGGCGCGCCCGGGTGGCTACCTGCGCATCCTCAAGTGCGGCTTCCGCGCCGGCGACAACGCGCCGATGGCGTACGTCGAGCTGGTCGACCGCCCGGCCGTGGCCGAGGAAGTGGCCGAGTAATCGTCCGCATCCGCAGCAGCAAGAAGCCCGGCATGTCCGGGCTTTTTTGTTTTTGGGGCGGGGAGTGGGGATTGGTGGAGCGTGGTCGCCGTTTGGGCGAGGGCGTCCAACAGCGCCATGACGCATGGTGATGGAGCGCACGATCGCGGATAATGCGCGGATCGTCGCTGCGAGTCCGAGTCCGATGAATCCGTTACGCTGGGGTTTCCGCGCGCAGTTCCTGCTCGGCTTTCTGATCTGCGCCGGCTTGCTGGGCTATGCGATCTTCGTGCAGCTGCAGTTGGGCATCGAGCCGTGCCCGCTGTGCATCTTCCAGCGCATCGCGTTCGCCGCGCTGGGTGTGCTGTTCCTGCTTGGCGCCCTGCACGGGCCGCGCAGCGCCGGCGGGCGCAAGCTCTACGGCGTGCTGGCGTTCCTGGCCGCGCTCGTGGGCGCGGGCATCTCCACCAAGCACGTCTCGGTGCAGCTGTTCCCGGATCCGATGGCGTCCTGCGGCCCGCCGCTGAGCTTCCTGCGCGAGACCATGGGGCCGTTCGAGGTGCTGCGCCGGGTGCTGACCGGCACCGGCGATTGCGGCAACATCGACTGGCGCTTCCTCGGCCTGTCGATGCCGATGTGGTGCCTGATCTGCTTCGTGCTGCTGGCCGTGTTCGCGCTCTATGCCGGCTTCAAGAGCCGCCGGCGCACGCTGATCTGAGCGTGCCCCTGTTGCGCGCGGATCGCTCGGCCTGACCGCGCCTGACCGCGCCTGGCGGCGCCGCTGGGCCGCGGCTGCGGCAGCGCCGGCGCCGTCCGTGCCCACCACCGCGCACCCACGGTTTCCATCCGGTCCGGGCGCCGGCCCCATCGCTGATCGCGCGATGCGGGCCTGCGTCAGCGCGACGCGCTGGCCGGCGCTGGCGAGCCTGCGGCCGGCGACAGGACCTGGGCGAGGAACGCCGCCACCGGCCTGGCCCATACCGAGGGATCGGCCTGGGCGAAGGTCTTGTGGCCATCGTCGCCGAACGGCGGCAGATCGACGAAGGCGACCGGCGGCGTCGAGCCGGCGCGGTAGGCCGTATACATGCGGTGCGCCAGTTCGTGCCGGAAGAAGTGATCGTTCTCGGCGTACAGCCATAGCTGCGGCAGCGTGTTGGCCGCGCCCAGGGTCTTCTCCGCCTCGATCAGGCGATCCTCGCCGGCGCAGATGACCTCCTTGCCGTTGCTGCCGCGCCCGCCGGCGAAGCTGATGACGCCGCGCACACCGGGTGGCGGCGCATCGGCCAGCGCCACCGCGCCGAGCCCGCCGGCGGATTGGCCGACCACGACGATGCGCTGCGGGTCGACGCCGGGAAGGCGGGCGGCGGCCTCGACGATCGCCGCCTCCGCCGCGGCGATCTTGCGCCCGGCGACGACGAAATCGACGTCGTGGCAGTTGCCGGCGCCTTCCAGATAGCGGCCGCTGGAGTTGCCGTAGCCGGGCCGCAGCGCCACCACCACCATGTCGCCGTGGGCGGCGAACCAGCGTGCGGCGCGGGCGAAGCCGAGGCGGGTGTCGGCGAGCTTGCGCTTGTCTGCAGGCGTGCCGTGGTGGATGACGATCAGCGGGAACGGACCGGGGCCGGCGGGACGATACACGCGTGCGGCCAGGTCGTAGTCGACGCCTTGCACGACCACTGGCATCCGGAAGTCCGTGACGCGTGCGGCGTGCGCCAACGACGGTGCGGCGAGGGTGAGGACGGCGGCCGCGAAGGCGGCGAACAGGTGTTTCAGCATGGGCGGGACCGGGCCTGGACGGATGCGCGGCAAGGCGTCGTGGCGGTCCGTTGCGATCGGCAGGCCGTCGCGGGCCTGCCTTCGCTGGGCGAGGCCACGGCCACGACGCGGCACGCGGCTTCTGCAATGCCGGACGGGGCGCGGCAAGCGCCGGACCCGTCGCGTCCTGCGATCGCGGCGTACTGCCGTGGCGGGCCGGGCGGCGTGTTGCCGCTGCTCTGCCACCACGCCTGCAGCGCACGACCGTGCGCCGCAGGCCATCGCCGCGGCTTTGCTCAGAAGTCCTGCTGCAGGCTCAGGTAGACGCCACGGCGCGGCGCCCACTGCGGCGCGAACACGCCGATGCCGCCGCCGTCGCGCAACTGGTAGTGGCGGTCGAGCACGTTGAGCACCGCCAGCTGCGCGTGCAGCGGGTGGCTGCTGGCCAGGGCGAAGTCGTGACCGGCGCTGAGGTTGAGCTGGAAGTACGCCGGCAGCTCGCCGCCGTTGGGCACGCCGTCGGCATCGGTGCGCAGGCCGCTGCCGAACAGGTAGTCGGCGCCGATGCGGCTGTCGTCGGCCAGGGCGTAGTTGATGCCGCCGGAGGAGGTCAGCTTCTGGTCGTGGTCCAGGTGGATCCAGTGGTCGTAGGCGTAGGCCAGCGCATCCGGGTCGAAGTTGTACAGGCTGGTCATCACCCGCTTGCCCATGGCCTTGCTGTAGGCCGCGTTGAAGTAGGCGTTGATCGGGCCGTTGCTGTAGTCGGCGCTGAACTCGGCGCCGCGGATGCGGCCGTAGCGGTAGTTGAAGGTGGAATAGACGTAGGCGGCGCCGAACTGGCCTTCGTCCTGCAGGCGGTCGGCCTTGCGGTAGTAGGTGTCCAGGCCCAGGGTCAGGTGGTCGCCGACCATCTGCGAGATGCCCAGGTCGTAGTAGTCGCTGCGCTCGCTCAGCGGCTTGGTCGGGCCGCCTGCTGCCGACTGCTGGTTGGTGGTGCCGTCGTACAGGGCGATGTCGCTGGTGGAGATCAGTTCGGTGGCCGGCGGGGTGAAGTAGCGGGCGTAGCCGGCGTGCAGGGTGGTGCTGTCGCTGGCATGCCAGACCACGCCCAGGCGCGGGCTGAGCTGGCCCTCGGTGGTGCCGAAGGCCTTGTAGCGGTCGCCGCGCACGCCGTAGTTGATGGTCCAGGCGTCGCTCGGCTGCCATTCGTCCTGCAGGTACACCGCGTAGGTGCTGGCGTGGAAGCGGCTGGCGTCGGGGATGAACAGCGGCACGTCGCTGCTCTGGCTGCCGTCGTCGTTGGCCGGGAACACGTAGGCGTTGTTGCTGGCGTTGGCGTGTTCGAAGTTGCCGTACACACCGTAGCGCAAGGTATGCGTGCCGCCCCACGGCGTGGAGAAGTCGGCCTGCAGGGTGCTGGCGCGGTTGGCGCGCTGCACCTGCGAGGCGATGCCGTTGAAGATCAGGTCGCCGGCGATGTCCGGGGAGAACGCGACGCTGCTGTAACGCTGGCCGGCCGACAACTGGTAGCTGGTCTCGCCGAGTGCGCCCTGCAGCACCAGGGTGCCGAAGCGGGTGTTCTCGCGCTGGTTCTCGTCGAGCTGGGAGGAATCGAAGGTGCTGATGCCCTGGTAGGTGAATGCCGGGGTCTGCCCCGGATTGTTGGGGATCTGGAAGCGGTTGTTGGCGTAGCCGACCAGCAGGCTGAGCCGGGTATTTTCGTTCAGCAGGTAGCTGAGGTCGGCGAAGCCCTTGCCCTGGTGGGTCTTGTCGTGGATCGGGTTGTCGCTGTCGGTCGGGTTCTCCATGCCGATGCGGTTCTGCAGGTAGTTGCCGCTGGCGAACCAGCTGAAGCGGCCGTCGCTGCCCCACCACGAGGCGTTGGGGTTGAGCGTGCCGTAGGAGCCGCCGGTGATGCCGACGCTGCCGCCGTTGCCCAGTTCCACGCCGTTCTTGGTGGTGATGTCGACCACCGCCGCGGTGCGGTCGCCGAACTGCGCCGGCAGCGCGCCGTCGAGCAGGCGGATGTTCTTGATCGTGCGCGGGTCCAGGGTCTGGCCGAAGCCGGAAATGGACTCGGGGATCATCACGCCGTTGATGCGGTACTGCAGGTTGGCGTGGTCGCCGCGCACGTGGATGCCGCCGTAGGAATCCTGGACCACGCCCGGCGCCTGCAGCAGCACCTGATTGAGCGGGGTGGAGGCGCCCAGCGGCAGGCGGGCGATGTCCTCGGCGCTGATCGCGTACTGGCTGCTGCCGATGTCAGGCGACAGCGCGTTGCGCGCGGCTTCCAGCTTGGCGGTGACGGTGACCGGATCGAGATCGACGGTCGGTTCGGTGGCAGCGGTGCTGTCGGTGGCGGCGTCTGCGGCGAGGGCGAGACCCGGGGCGACCAGCAGGACCAGGGCGATGGCGGAGGAGAGTGGGCGACGTGTCATGGCGAGGCGGACCGAAGGGAGAGGAATTGTTACTTAATAACAGTGTGCTTTCGCAAAAATGCCGGCGTAGGCCGGAAGTCATGGTGGCGTCGCGGGGTTGCTTGCCATTCATGTCGCGGCGCTGCCAGCGTGACCGGCGTGCGACGCTATGCGGCGCGCTCCGGCTCTGCGAACATCACACACTGCCAAGGAGTCCTTTCATGAATCTGTCTGCCGCCGCCGTGTCCGAATCCGCCTCGTCGTCCTGGTCGCCTGCCAGTTGGCGCGAGCGGCCGGCGCTGCAGATGCCGGTGTATCCGGATCCGCAGGCGCTGGAGGCCACGCTGGCGGAACTGCGGCACCTGCCGCCGCTGGTCACCTCCTGGGAAATCTTCGCGCTGAAGAAGCAGCTGGCCGAGGCGCAGGAAGGCAAGCGCTTCCTGCTGCAAGGCGGCGATTGCGCGGAGAACTTCAGCGATTGCGAATCCGGCACCATTTCCAACCGGCTCAAGGTGCTGCTGCAGATGAGCCTGGTGCTGGTGCACGGCCTGCGCCTGCCGGTGGTGCGGGTCGGTCGCTATGCCGGGCAATACGCCAAGCCGCGCTCGGCCGACACCGAGACCCGCGACGGCGTGACCCTGCCCAGCTACCGCGGCGACGTGGTCAACGGCCCGGAATTCACCGCGCAGGCGCGGGTGCCGGATCCGCGGCGCATGATCACCGCGCACTCGCGTTCGGCGATGACCATGAACTTCGTGCGTGCGCTGATCGACGGCGGCTTCGCCGACCTGCACCATCCCGAGTACTGGAACCTGAGCTGGGTCGGCTATTCGCCGCTGGCCGAGGACTACCAGAAGATGGTGGCCTCGATCGGCGATGCGGTGCGCTTCATGGAGACCCTGTCCGGCGCGCAGCTGTACAACCTCAACCGGGTCGATTTCTACACCTCGCACGAGGCCTTGCTGCTGCCCTACGAGGAAGCACTGACCCGCGAGGTGCCGCGGCAGTGGGGCTGGTTCAACCTCAGTACGCACTATCCGTGGATTGGCATGCGCACCGCGGCGCTGGACGGCGCGCACGTGGAGTATTTCCGCGGCATCCGCAATCCGATCGCGATCAAGGTCGGCCCGTCGGCGCAGCCGGACCAGTTGCTGCGCCTGATCGACGTGCTCAATCCGGAAGACGAGCCGGGCCGGCTGACCTTCATCCACCGCATGGGTGCTGCGCAGATCGCCGAGAAGCTGCCGCCGCTGCTGGAGGCGGTGAAGCGCGACGGCCGCCGCGTGCTGTGGGTGTGCGATGCGATGCACGGCAACACCGAGAGCACCAGCAACGGCTACAAGACCCGGCGCTACCAGAACGTCCTGGGCGAGGTGGAGCAGTCGTTCGACATCCACGCCGCGGCCGGTACCCGCCTGGGCGGCGTGCATCTGGAGCTGACCGGCGAGGACGTCACCGAGTGCACCGGCGGCGCGCGCGAACTGACCGAGCGCGACCTGGAGCGCGCCTACCGCTCCAGCGTGGATCCGCGGCTGAACTACGAGCAGTCGCTGGAGATCGCGATGGCGATCGTGCGCAAGCAGAACGGTCGCACCGTCGCCACGCCACTCGCGTAGCGGGTTGGCGCCGTTCGCCGGCGCGCAGCGTGCGCGTCGGCGCTGGCGTGTGTCCAGGCTGTAGGGTGCCCTGACGACTGCACACGTTGCCGCACGGCGGCCCGACATCGCGCTGCCGTCTCACTCGTTTTGCAGGAGCCGGTGCGCACGCGCCAACGCCCGCCGCGGCTGCGGCTGTCGTTGCCGAACGCCACCTCGTGCGCGCTCGACATCGCGCTAATCCCCGCGCTGCCAGACTGTCGCGACTCCTCCCCCCGACAAAGGAGCGCATCTTGACCCTCGATCTTCACTGGGTGCCCTGGCGTGCCTATACGGTGCCGATCGGCGCCGCGCTGATTCTCGGTTTCCTGGCCTGGTGGCTGCTGTTGCGCATCGCCCAGCGCATGCGCGGCCGCGATTACCGGCGCGCGCGCATCGTGCGCGTGGTCAGCGTGCCGGTCGCCTTCCTGCTGCCGATGCTGATGCTCAGCTTCGCGCTCGAGTCCACGCCGTTGGACGAGGCGGCGCTGACCGACCTGCAGCACCTGCTGCACATCGGCATGATCGGCTGCGTGACCTGGCTGCTGGTGCGCGGCGTGGCGGCGCTGGAAACGGCGATCCTGCGCAGCCATCCGATCGAGGTGGCGGACAACCTGACCGCACGTCGCGTGCAGACCCAGACCCGGGTACTGGCGCGGGTGGCGATGGGCACGATCATCCTGTTCGGCACCTCGATCGTGCTGCTGACCTTCCCGGCGGTGCGGCAGATCGGCACCACCTTGCTGGCCTCGGCCGGCATCATCGGCCTGGTCGCCGGTATCGCCGCCAAGCCGGTGTTCGGCAACCTGATCGCTGGCCTGCAGATCGCGCTGACCCAGCCGATCCGGCTCGACGACGTGGTCATCGTTGAAGGCGAGTGGGGGCGCATCGAGGAGATCGGCAGTTCCTACGTGGTGGTGCGGATCTGGGACGAGCGGCGGATGGTGGTGCCGCTGACCTGGTTCATCGAGAACCCGTTCCAGAACTGGACGCGCAGCAGCGCCGACCTGCTCGGTACCGCGTTCCTGTGGCTGGACTACCGCACGCCGATCGCGCAGGTGCGCGCCGAACTGGAGCGCATCTGCAAGAGCGAGCCGCTGTGGGATGGGCGGGTCTGCGTGACCCAGGTGACCGACACCAGCGAGCGCACGATCCAGGTGCGCCTGCTGGTCAGTGCGCGCAACTCCGGCGATGCCTTCGACCTGCGCTGCATCGTGCGCGAACGCATGCTGGATTTCCTGGTGCGCGAGCATCCTTATGCGCTGCCGCTGCTGCGCGCGGAAGTGGCGCCGGAGCCGGTACGGCTGTCGCATCCGCCGGTACGCGCCAGCGACTCGGAGGCGATGCGTTCGCCTGGCGCCGAGGATGGAGCGGGGATTGCGGCTCCCCCCGCTCAGCGCGGCGCTGGCTGAGCAGCGCCGCGGCGACCGTCCCCGGTAGATCGCGTTGCCGGCACGCGCTGCGGTGCCGGCAACGGTTCGCAAGCCGGCGAGCGCGTCAGTTCGGCTGCACTTCCCAAAGCTGATTGACGTTGCCCAGGCATTCCCACATCTGCACGATGGCGCCATTGCGGATGCCGCCAGCCGAATCGTCCAGGCATTTGCCGTTCAACTCGCTGCGGATCTGGCCGCGGATCCGCCACGCCTGCGTGGTGGTGCCGGTGCACGCCATCATGCGCAGCGCGCCGCCGTTTTGGGCAGTGGTCGCTGCCTCCAGGCAATTGCCGCCGTAGCCCACGATCGAGCCGTTCTTGCTGAGTTGCCATTGCTGGTTCTTGGTGCCGTTGCAGTCCCAGAGTTGCACCGGCGTCCCGGCGGTGACGCCGAAACCGGCGACGTCCAGACAGCGTCCGGTCGAGACCCGGATCTCGCCGGTCGAGGGGTTGTACGACCAGCGCTGGTTGGTGCCGCCAAGATTGTCCCAGAGCTGCAGCCGCGCGCCGTTGTTCGACCCGAGCGCCACCACGTCCAGGACCTTGCCGCCACTGGCGATGAGCGAGGCATTGGTGAAGTACCAGCCCTGGTTCGAGGTGTTCAGCGATTGATAGAGCTGGATCGGTGCCCCGTTGGCGCGGCTCACGCCGCTGATGTCGAGCACCTTGTCGGTGCCCTCGCCGCGCAGGCTACGGCTGCCGCGCTTGAACGACCATTTTTGCTGGCGGAACCCGTTGCAGTCCCAGACCTGCATCGAGGCGCCATCGTTGGTATCTCCATTCCTGACATCGAGGCATTTGCCGGACGGGCCCATGATCTGTCCGGGCGAACTGGAATCGTCCAGCGGCACCACGGTCGGCCGGTACTGGACGACATTGGGCACCGTGGTGAGGAAGGCGCGGGCATTGTCGGCCTGATCCGGCACGCCGCAGGCTTGGCCGTTGCAGGTGCTGATCGCCGGCGACGAATACACCAGGATCTCGCTCTGTCCATTGACCGCGTAAGCCATCGTGGTGTGGAAGCTGCCGGTGTCGCTGCGGTGGCCGAAATTGAAGCCCGGCTCCTGGCCGGTTTCGTGCTGGTGGCCGGAGCCGAGGAGGTGGCCGAACTCGTGGGCGAGGGTGCCGCGGGTGCAGTAGTAGCCACCGTCGACGCCATCGGAGATCACCGCGTATCCCCAACGCGAATCGGTGCCGCCGGACTGCCAGGCGACACCACAGCTCTGCTGGGCGTTGTTGAAGCGTCGCACGAGGCCGACCATATCCGCGCCGAGCCGGTCGCGAGCATCATGCAGCGGCACCAACGCTGCGGCGGTCGCCTGGCTGACGCCGGTGAGTTCGTCGAGGGTACCGTTGTTCAGTGTGTTGTCCGGGTAGTCGACCTGCACGGTCCCGACCAGGCGATAGCGCACATTGATGTTGGCGTTGGCGAAGGATTGGTTCGCCGTCTCCACCAGATTGGTGAGCACGGTGTCGATCGCGGTGATACCGCCGCGGTAGTCCCGATAGCCCGGCGTATAGCCGAGCAGCACGTCGATCGTGTTGGTCGAGGTGCTGCCCGCCTGTGCGTTGACCTGCGCGAGGCTGCTGTACCCGGCGATATAGCCCTGCGCGGTATCGCCCGCAGGCAGTTGGATGACCGCATCGGCCAGGCGCCGCGCGTCCGCGCGGCTGCCGGCGGAATGCAGGTCGGCGCTGGCGGCCGCCATGATGTAGGGCTTGCCCTCGATGGTGGTGAGTTGGTAGGTCATGCCATCGATGGTGCCCAGCGACCCGAACACCGCGTCCTTGCCGAAACTGATGACCGTCTCGTTGCCCATCGGTTGGCCATCCACCCGGCCGACCCACGTCCAGATGCCGCGCCTGGCGTCGCGCCGGCTCTGATAGGTGATCCGCAGGTTCTTCCCGTCCGGCGTCGGCACCGTCATCGTGCCGTCGACGCTGGCCTTGATCGCGTGCGCCTCGCTGAGGGTGATGGGATACAGGGCGAACGCGCCGTCGTGTCCGGTCGGGGTGCGGCTGGTGTAGCGGACCAGGGCGCCGCTGTCCTTCGCGTCGAACAGGGACGCGCGCTGAGCTGCAGCCATTGGCGGCGCAGTGGTGGCCGCAGCGGACGCGTGCTTGCCGTCCGCGGTGGCGCTGTGTCTGTGATCGATAGCGCCCCCACAGGCACTCAGGCCGGTGCAAAGTAACGCTGCCACGCTCCAACCCATCGCTCTCGCGATTTGCATCGTCTATTCCCCTGTGGTGATTTTTCGCCATTCATCTATCGATGGCGCGCTTTTCCGGGGCGCCCGGAACTTGTCAAGGGTTAGAATCGACCCTGGCGGACAATTCTGTAGACATTTACGTTGCGCGGCCGGGGGGAAATCGCGTTGCGGGGAGCGCGTCCAGAAGTCACGTGGAGGACATCACAGATTCATTCGCCGACATGTGTCGGCTAGGCGTCCTGTCCATCAGGAGGGGAACGCCAACGGCATGTCCGCCGACCCCCGTGGTGTGCGAGGCCGGTCATCAGGAGATATGCGTTGGGGGCGTCACGGTGAAGGCTGCCGTGACAGGGATGCGGTGCAGATCAGGCCGCCGGCGGATGCCGCCGGCGCCGCACCAGGTCGCGGGCCAGGATGCCGACCACGGCGAGGTTGATCGCCAGCACCGCCCACGACGCCCAGCCGGGGTGGCGCACGATCGCGTAGACGTCGAACGGCAGGTAGATGGCCGCGGAGACGCAGCCCAGCAGCGAGGCCCAGGCCTTGGCGCGCCACAGGCCCCAGGCCTCGATGAGGTGCAGCACGCCGTAGGCGAGCATGCCGGCGGCGGCCAGGTGCACCGCGCCGGGGCTGATCATGGTCAGCAGCGAGGGCAGGGCACCGTGGTCCGGATCCAGGCTGAAGCGCACGATCAGCTTGTCCACCCCCGCGCGCAGCGGGGCCGGACCCATCAGTTCCAGCCCCGTGGCCGCCAGCACCGCGAGCAGGCCCTTGCCGGCCTCCAGCAGTGCGATCAGGTGCAGGCCCGGATGCGCGTGCGGATCCGGGTTGTACGCCTTGTCGGCGGCCATGGGCGTGCGCTGCCGCTTAGCCCGCGCGACCGGCGCGCTTGCGCTCGTTTTCGGTCAGGTGCTTCTTGCGCAAGCGGATCTCCTTCGGGGTGACTTCGACCAGTTCGTCGTCCTCGATGAAGTCCAGCGCCTGCTCCAGCGTGTACTTGATCGCCGGGGTCAGCTTGATCGCATCGTCCTTGCCCGAGGCGCGCATGTTGGTCAGCGGCTTGGTCTTGATCGCGTTGACGGTCAGGTCGTTGTCCTTGGAGTGGATGCCGACCAGTTGCCCTTCATACACGTTGTCGCCTTCGGCGGCAAACAGACGGCCGCGCTCTTCCAGCGGGCCCAGCGCGTAGGCGGGGGTGGCGCCCGGCGCGTTGGCGATCATCACGCCGTTCTGGCGCTTGGCGATGGCGCCCTGTTCCTTCGGGCCGTAGTGGTCGAACACGTGGAACAGCAGGCCCGAGCCCTGGGTCAGGGTGCGGAACTCGTTCTGGAAGCCGATCAGGCCACGCGCCGGGATCATGTAGTCCAGGCGCACGCGGCCCTTGCCGTCCGGCTCCATGTTCTTGAGCTGGCCCTTGCGGATGCCCAGCTTCTCCATCACGCCGCCCTGGTGCTGCTCTTCGATGTCCACCACCAACTGCTCGACCGGCTCCATCAGCTGCCCGTCGATCTCCTTGATGATCACTTCCGGGCGCGACACGGCCAGTTCGAAGCCTTCGCGGCGCATGTTCTCGATCAGCACCGACAGGTGCAGTTCGCCACGGCCGGACACCAGGAACTTGTCGGCGTCTTCCAGCTGCTGCACCTTCAGCGCCACGTTGTGCACGGTCTCGCGCTCCAGCCGGTCCTTGAGCTGGCGGCTGGTCAGGAACTTGCCGCCGGACAGGTCCTTGTTGCCGGCGAACGGCGAGTTGTTGACCTGGAAGGTCATCGAGATGGTCGGCTCGTCCACGGTCAGCGGCGGCAGCGCCTCGGGGGCTTCCAGCGCGCACACGGTGTCGGAAATGGTCAGTTCCTGGATGCCGGAGATGGCGACGATGTCGCCGGCCTGCGCGCTGTCCTGCTCGATGCGCTCCAGGCCCAGGAAGCCCAGCACCTGCAGCACCTTGCCCTGGCGCTTCTTGCCTTCGCGGTCGATCACCGCCACCGGCATGTTCTTCTTCAGCACGCCCCGCTGGATGCGGCCGATGCCGATCACGCCGACGAAGTTGTTGTAGTCCAGCTGGCTGATGCGCATCTGGAACGGGCCGTCCGGATCCACGTCCGGCTTCGGCGCGTGCTGCATGATCGCTTCGTACAGCGGGGTCATGTCGCCGTCGCGCACGCTGTCGTCCAGCGAGGCGTAGCCGTTCAGCGCCGAGGTGTAGACGATCGGGAAGTCGAGCTGCTCGTTGGTCGCGCCGAGCTTGTCGAACAGGTCGAACACCTGGTCGATCACCCAGTCCGGACGCGCGCCGGGGCGGTCGATCTTGTTGACCACCACGATCGGCTTGAAGCCCATTGCGAACGCCTTCTGGGTCACGAAGCGGGTCTGCGGCATCGGGCCGTCCATCGCGTCGACCAGGATCAGCACGGTGTCCACCATCGACAGCACGCGCTCCACCTCGCCGCCGAAGTCGGCGTGTCCGGGGGTGTCGACGATGTTGATGCGGTTGCCCTGCCAGGTGATGGCGGTGTTCTTGGCCAGGATGGTGATGCCGCGTTCCTTTTCCTGGTCGTTGCTGTCCATCACGCGCTCGGCCAACACCGTGCGCTCGGACAGGGTGCCGGACTGCTTCAGCAGGCAGTCGACGAGGGTGGTCTTGCCGTGGTCGACGTGGGCGACGATGGCGATATTGCGAAGATTTTCGATGGACATGCGAAAGGGGGCCAGCCGGCGCCAGAAGGAAGGAAAGGAAGCCACCTAGTATACCCGGATCCCGTGGCGCCTGCCGGCGCCCGGCGGCGGTGGGCCGGGCGGACCCGTTCAGGCGCCGGCGGCGGGCACGGGCGAAGCCTGAACAAGGCGCCGTGTATCCTATGCGCCCCTCATGACGCCCCCGTTTCCAAGGAATCCCATGTCCCTGATCGCCCATTTCGACACCGCCCGCGGCCCGATCAAGATCGAGCTGTATCCCGACAAGGCCCCGCTGACCGTGGCCAACTTCGTGAACCTGGCCAAGCGCGGCTTCTACGACGGGCTGAACTTCCACCGCGTGATCGCCGACTTCATGATCCAGGGCGGCTGCCCGGAAGGCTCCGGCCGCGGCGGCCCGGGCTACCGCTTCGAGGACGAGACCAACAACGGCGTGCGCCACGACCGCGGCGTGCTGTCCATGGCCAATGCCGGCCCCAGCACCAACGGCAGCCAGTTCTTCATCACCCACGTCGCCACCCCGTGGCTGGACGGCAAGCACACCGTGTTCGGCAAGGTGCTCGAGGGCCTGGACGTGGTCGACAGCGTTGCCCAGGGCGACGTGATCAACAAGATCACCATCGAAGGCGACGCCGACGCGGTGCTGGCGGCCAAGGCCGACCGCGTCGCCGAGTGGAACCGCACGCTCGACGCCTGATCCGGCGCTGTCCGCGCGTCCGGTCCTGCGGCCGGGCGCACGGACCCTGCGTGCTACCATTTCCCGGTTGATTGCCGCACCACACTGCCGATGACGATGCGCCCCCTTGTGTTGTGCCTGCTGCTGCTCGCCATCGGCGGCGGCGTGCACGCGTGGTGGCGCAGTACGACTTCGGCGCCGTCGGCCGCACTGGCCGCCGGCGACCCGCGGCGGCTGACCGGCAATGACGGCATCGTCATGCTCGCCGCCGACTGGTGCGGCTACTGCCGCCGGCAACAGGCCGATTTCGCCCGCGCCCAGGTCCGCTACACGGTCCTGGACGTGGAGCAGGAGGCCGGCCGCCAGGCCGCCGCCGCGCTGGGCCTGGAAGGCGTGCCGATCACCGTGATCGGCCAGCACGTGGTCGAAGGCTACGACACCGCCGCCCTGGACCTGCACCTGCAGCCGCTGGGCTATCGCGTCTACTGATCCACCCCACCCACTTTCTTAGCAGAGGAATCCCCCATGAAAGCACCCGTTCGTGTTGCCGTGACCGGCGCCGCCGGCCAGATCGGTTATGCCCTGCTGTTCCGCATCGCCTCGGGCGAAATGCTGGGCAAGGACCAGCCGGTGATCCTGCAGTTGCTGGAACTGCCGATGGAGAAGGCCCAGGCCGCGCTGAAGGGCGTGATGATGGAGCTGGAAGACTGCGCGTTCCCGCTGCTGGCCGGCATGGTCGGCACCGACGACGCCGAAGTGGCGTTCAAGGACGCCGACATCGCCCTGCTGGTCGGCGCGCGTCCGCGCGGCCCGGGCATGGAGCGCAAGGACCTGCTGCTGGAGAACGCCAAGATCTTCACCGCGCAGGGCGCGGCGCTGAACAAGGTGGCCAAGCGCGACGTCAAGGTGCTGGTGGTCGGCAACCCGGCCAACACCAACGCCTACATCGCCATGAAGTCGGCGCCGGACCTGAACCCGAAGAACTTCACCGCCATGCTGCGCCTGGACCACAACCGCGCGCTGAGCCAGCTCTCGCTCAAGCTCGGCAAGCCGGTCGGCGGCATCGAGAAGCTGGTGGTGTGGGGCAACCACAGCCCGACCATGTACCCGGACTACCGCTTCGCCACCGCCGACGGCGCTTCCATCGCCGAGGCGATCAACGACCAGGAATGGAATGCCGGCACCTTCATCCCGACCGTGGGCAAGCGCGGCGCGGCGATCATCGAAGCGCGCGGCCTGTCCTCGGCCGCCTCGGCCGCCAACGCCGCCATCGACCACGTGCGCGACTGGGTGCTGGGCAGCAACGGCAAGTGGGTGACGATGGGCGTGCCGTCCGACGGTTCCTACGGCATCCCGGAAGGCGTGATCTTCGGTTTCCCGGTCACCACCGAGAACGGCAAGTACACCATCGTCAAGGATCTGCCGATCGACGACTTCAGCCAGAAGTACGTCGACAAGACCCTGGCCGAACTGGAAGAAGAGCGCAGCGGCGTGGCCCACCTGCTGGGCTGATCGCCAACGCGATCGCGTCGTCACGGAACGCCGGGCCCCGCCCGGCGTTTCGCGTTGTAGGAAGCCCGACAGCATGATGAATCTGATCCACTGGCGGCTGTACGTCGCCGTCGTCGAGTGCGGCAGCATCAGCGCCGGTGCCGCGCGCTGCGGCATCACCCAGTCCGGCGCCAGCCAGGCCATCGCGCAGATGGAGCACGTACTGGGCGCCGTGCTGCTGCTGCGCGAGCGTGGACGGATCCGGCCCACCCCGTTCGGCGTGCGTGCGCTGGCACATGCGCGGGCGATGCTGGCCGAACTGGGGCAACTGCAGGCGCTGGCCAGGGCGCAGCGTGCGCCCGCCGCGCCGTCGCTGCGGGTGGCCGGATTCGCCTCGTCGCGGCCGTGGCTGGCGCCGCGCCTGCGCGCGTTCGAGCGGGCGCATCCGGACACGGGTGTGGTCTGGCTGGAAGGCAGCGACGAAGAAGTCGAGGCCTGGCTGGCGGCCGGCACGGTCGACCTGGGCGTGGTGCTGGATCCGGCAACGGAACGCGATGCCACGGTATTCGGCGAGGACGAATGGCTGGCGGTGCTGCCGACGGCGCTGGCGCGGCCGCAGGCGCGCGACATCGCCCTGGCGGAATTGCTGGCGCTGCCGTTCGTGCTGGCCACCGGCGGCTGCTGGCTGCATGCGCAGCGCCTGGCCGAACGCGCCGGGCTGGCGATCGCCGACTTGCGCCTGCAGGTGCGCGACTGGTCCAGCGCCTGGACCCTGGTGCGCGACGGCGCAGGCGCCAGCCTGCTGCCGGCGTCGGTACTGCCGGCCGAGCGCGACGGCGTGCAGGTGCTGCCGTTGCAGCCGCGGCTGCAGCGTCGCTTCGCGCTGGTCGCCGCGGCGCACCCGGCGTCTGCCGCACTGCAGTTGCGCGCTTTCCTGGAGCAAGCCATTAGCGGCGCTACTGACCCGCCCTGACATTCTTGTTTCTCCGCAGGCGGCCATGCCGCGCACACTGCGCGCGCCGACTGTCCGGCGTTCCTGCGAGACCGTTTCGATGCATCTCTATGCCGCTCCTGGCGCCTGTTCCCTGGCGCCGCACATCGTGCTGCGCGAACTGCAGCTGCCGTTCCGGCTGGTGCGCGTGGACAACCGCAGCAAGCGCACCGCCGAGGGCGAGGACTTCCGCGCGATCAATCCCAAGGGCTATGTGGCCGCGCTGCAACTGGACGACGGCCAGGTGCTGACCGAAGGGCCGGCGATCCTGCTGTATCTGGCCGACCGCTGTCCGCAGGCGGCGCTGGCACCACCGGCGGATGCAGGCGCCTTGCCGCGCTATCGCCTGTACGAGTGGCTGGCCTTCATCAACAGCGAACTGCATGCCGGCAGCGTGCCGCTGTTCGATGCCGCATTGGCGCCGGAGCGGCGCGCCGCGGTCGCTGCCCGCCTGCTGCAGCGCTATGGCCATGCCGAGAGCGCGCTGCAGGCGCGGCCATACCTGCTCGGCGACCGCTTCAGCGTGGCCGATGCCTACCTGTTCACCGTGCTCGGCTGGCTGCCGCGGTTCGGCCTGTCGCTGGCCGCGCATCCGGCGTTGGCCACCTACGCCACGCGCATCGCCCAGCGTCCCAGCGTGGTGGCGGCGCTGGCCGCCGAGCAGGCGCTGGCGCCGGCCTGAGCCGGCGGCGCGGGCGGGCGTGACGTTTGCGGTCGGCGCTGCGTGATGGCCGCGCTACGACGTGGCCTGCGGCGTGACTCCCCTGCTGGGCTGGCCGCGCGGAACTGGCGATTGCTGGAAACGCCGGGCAATGCCCGGCGTTTCCAGCAGGTGGCGCTATTTGACGAACAGCGTGCTCGATCCGAAATCGACGACCGCCTGATTGGCGGCCAGGAAATCGGCGCCTATCATGCCTCCGTTGGCTTGCTCGGGAGACGTCGGGCGCGTATCGCCGATGTAGTCATAGGTGTCCAGGATGCTGACAGGCGTTGGTCGGCTGTGCCAGTCGCCCATGGAAATCGTCACCGGCGCATCGGACCGGTACGTCTTGCCTGTCGCCCCGCTGGGGCCAGCGTAACTGCCGGAAACCGAGCGCGACAGTTGCGCGCGATCGGCCAGTGCGCTGTCCAGTTCCACCGTGCCGACGGTACTGACGTTGAGCCGGGTGCTCTGCCCGTTGATGGTGACGGGGACGGTGTATTCGCCGGAGGCATTTTGGCTCATCGGCTGTGCTGTATAGCCTTCTGCGAGCAGGCGCTTGTGCAGCTTCTGGACATTGTCCGGCGTTGGCGAGACCCAGGCCTGATTATGCTTGAAGTCGATGATCAACCTGTGGGAGGTGATCCAGGGCAGGCCGATCATGGCCGCTCGCTGGCCGATTGCCTCGAAGATGCTTGCGGTCGCATTTTTTTCGGTGACCCCGCCGATCGTCAGCGTTGCGATCCTGCCGGAATCTTCCCCTTCCTTGGTGGGCACCCCAGGTTCGCTGATTCCCGTACTCCCGACGTGCGTCAGCCGATCAATTCCGAGTTCGCGTGCACGCGCATGATTGACCTGGAAATAGAAGCCGGCATTTGAGTGAATGATGGCCAGCACCGGAATGCCGTTGACCTTGGTGTCGATCTGTGGCCGGTGGCCATTGCTTTCGATGATGCGGATCGGTACCGGATTGGCCGAGTCGCGAGCCTGGATCGAAGGGGAGGCGATACCTGCCATGAGCGCGACGGCGATGCAGGTTGCTGCAGGAAAATGGCGGCGCATGATTGTGCTTTCAGAGGGGCTGGCGGGAAGGAGAGTGTCATCGCGGCGATGTCAGCCGATGCAGCGGTTCCAGGCGGATGCCGTAAATGGCGTGTTTCCAGCGCCTGCGACCCTATCTGAAACCGTACCGCCGCCGCAATGCAGATTTTTGCGTCCTTGCGTCGCCCGACGTTGAGATGCGCGGCGGGCATGACCTTCGGCGCTCGGCCGCGGCGCGGCGGCCGTGCTAGGTTGCCGGGGTCATTCGAAAGGGGATTTCGATCATGCTCATGCCGTTCCGCTGGATCGGCGCGCTGGCGCTTGCCAGTGCGTTGCCCGTTACCGCCCACGCCGCCACCGCCGACAGTGGTTATCGGCAACCGCCCGAGCCGCTGCTCGGCGTGATGCGCGCGCCGCTCAATCCGTCGCCGCGGCTGGACCCGACCGGGCGCACCCTGCTGCTGGTCGAGCGCCAGGCCTACCCGCCGATCGCGCGCGTCGCCGAGCCGTACCTGAAACTGGCCGGGGTGCGCGTGGAACCGCGCACCCATGCCCGCCACGACATGTCCAACGGCTACGGCATCCGCGTCTGCCTGGACGGCTTCAGCCTGGTCGACGTGGCCAGCGGCAAGCAGACCGCGGTGACCTTGCCGGCCGGCGCCTGCCCGGCGCAGCCGGTGTGGTCGCCGGACGGGCGCCGCTTCGCGTTCAACAACACCGCCGCCGACCGCGTCGAGCTGTGGCTGGGCGACGTCGCCACCGGTACGGTGCGCCGCATCGACGGCGTGCAGCTCAACCCGGTGCTGGGCGGCGAGATCCAGTGGCTGGGCGGCAGCGACACGCTGCTGGTGCGCGCGGTGCCGCAGGACCTGGGTCCGGCACCGGTGAAGGCGGCGGTGCCGCCGGGGCCGGAGGTCAAGGAAGCGATCCGCGGCAAGGGCGAGAGCAGCACCTACGAGGCGCGCGACACCCTGTCCAGCCCCGAGGACGAGGCGCAGTTCACCTACTACGCCACGGCGCAACTGGTCACCGTGGATGCCGCCAGCGGCAAGCTGCGCACGGTCGGCAAGCCGGCGGTGTACTCGGTGGTCGACGGCGCGCCGGACGGCCGCCACGTGCGCGTGGAGCGCCTGCAGCGCCCGTACTCCTATGTCACCACCTATGGCCGCTTCGCCCACGACGTGGCGGTGCTGGACCTGGCCGACGGCAGCGAGCGGGTGCTGGCGAACCTGCCGGTGGCCGACCGCGTGCCGGTGCACGGCGTGCCGACCGGGCCGCGCGCCTATGGCTGGCGTGCCAACCAGCCGGCCACCCTGGTCTGGGCCGAGGCCCTGGACGGTGGCGACTGGAAGACGAACGTTCCTGCCCGCGACAAGCTGTTGACCCTGTCGGCGCCGTTCACCGGCAAGCCGCGCGAACTGGCCAAGGTGGCCCAGCGTTACGCCGGCCTGAGTTGGTTCGCGCAGGGTGGGCAGGCGCTGCTGGACGAGTACGACGAGAACCGCCACTGGCGCCGCACCACGCTGCTGGACGCGGACCGTCCCGGCAGCGCCGGGCGGGTGCTGTTCGACCTGTCCACCGACGATCTCTATGCCGATCCCGGCACCCCCGAACTGCGTCGCCTGGCCAACGGCGAGTACGTGCTGCGCGAGGACAACGGTGCGTTGTTCCTGAGCGGGCAGGGCGCCACGCCGGCCGGCGACCGGCCGTTCCTGGACCGCTACGACCTGGCGAGCGGCAAGACCCAGCGCCTGTTCCGCAGCGGCGCCGACGTCGACGAGGCCTTTGCCGGGTTCGCCGGCGACGATACCACCCGTCTGCTGACCTGGCGGCAGTCGCCGAGCGATCCGCCCAACGTCTACCTGCGCACGTTGGGCCAGGCGCAGCCGGCTGCCGTCGCGGGCGAGGCCGTGGTCGCCTCCACCCTGGCGCCGGTGACCCGCTTCCCCGACCCGACCCCGGTGGTGCGGCAGATCAAGAAGCGCCTGGTGACCTACAAGCGCAAGGATGGGGTGGAACTGTCCTTCACCCTGTACACGCCACCCGGCTACAAGGAAGGCACGCGGGTGCCGGCGATCCTCTACGCCTATCCGCTGGACTATGCCGATGCGTCCAAGGCCGGCCAGGTCAGCGGCGCCAACGACCGCGACTTCACCCGCCTGCATTCCTACCAGCTGTTGCTGCTGGCCGGCTACGCGATCATCGACGATGCCGCGTTCCCGATCGTCGGCGACCCCAAGACCGCCTACGACACCTACCTGCAGCAGCTGGTGGAGAACGCCCAGGCGGCGGTGGACAAGGCGGTGGAGTTGGGCGTGGTCGACCGCGACCGCATCGGCGTCACCGGCCACAGCCACGGCGCGCTGATGGCGGCCAACCTGCTGGCGCATACCGACCTGTTCCGCGCCGGCGTGGCCACCAGCGGCAGCTACAACAAGACCCTGACCCCGTTCGGTTTCCAGAACGAGCGGCGCTCGTTCTGGGCGGCGCCGGAGGTGTACGCGCAGGCCTCGGCGTTCTTCCATGCCGACAAGATCAACGAGCCGCTGCTGCTGGTGCACGGCATGGACGACGCCAACCCCGGCACCGAGACCACCCAGGCCCCGCGCATGTTCCAGGCCATCCGCGGCCTCGGCGGCACCGCGCGGCTGGTGCTGCTGCCGTTCGAACCGCACTGGTACACCGCGCGCGAGTCCAACGAGGACGTGGTGGCGGAAATGCTGGAGTGGTTCGACCGCTACGTGAAGCAGGCGCCGCCGCGTGCGGCGTCGGCGACCGCGGCGGCACAGAAGCAATAACGCGACGACCTGGGAGCGCACGATGAAATTGCGTTTTCTTTGCGTGCCAGTGCTGCTGGCACTCACCGCATGCGGTGCAGTCGACACGGTGAAGAATGCCTACGCGCATTCGCAGGAAGTGGCGGCCGACCTGGAGAAATCGGTCGGCAGCAAGCCGATGGTCGGCTTCAACTGGGCCAATGGTGCGCTGGTCCAGGTCACGGTCAATTTCCAGGGCGTGCCGCACAAGCCGCTGGCGCAGATCGTGCAACTCAGCAAGGATTCGGTGGCCACGCGCTTCGAGCAGGCGCCGGGGAATGTGGTGGTGACATTTACGGTGCCGGGGAAGTAGGACGTGAGGCAACCGCCTCCATTGGAGGAAGCGGCAAAAGCGAGCGGTAATCAGGTCAGATCAAGCTAAGGAGAGAGCTGATGGCGAAGCGCGAAGATCTTCAAGATTGGGTTGTTGCAGCACTGAAGGCGCATGCAGGCTCAGCCAGCATCGTTCAAGTGGCGCAGCACATTTGGACGCATCATGAGAAAGAGCTCCATGCATCTGGAGAGCTATTCTTTACTTGGCAGTACGACATGCGGTGGGCATGCACACGCTTGCGTGAGCGTAAGATCGTTCAATCGGCTGAAGTTTCAAAACGTGGCGAATGGCGCCTTGCAAGCTGACAGTTCATCCGAGTGGAACTGCTTCGCAGGTGGCTTAACTAACCCGGTTAGATAGTGTCGAGCAATTTCATGCTATCCAAAGCCTTGCTTGTTCTCCTGGCTCTTGTCAGTGCCTTTCTTGGCTATCGTGTCCTTCTTCTAGAGTCAGAGGTGCATGCGCTTCAGCGCAATGCGGCAATTGCCGTGCTTTCGGCCGAAATTGCAAACAGAAAGGTCGGGGCTTTTGCGCCTTACTTTGCGGAGGACAAGGAAGCATTTGCCAACGCTTGGCTAGATGGAGCCAATATGCCAGGAGCTGTATTTCCGGAAGATGTTTTGGTTCCTCTTCAGCAAGAGCTGGCTCGGCGGAGAGCGGAGCCGGTGTCGCAAAAGCTCAAGGCTGAAACCTTCCATTAGCCCCTTGTTGCTTTCAAAGCGGCTCCTTCGCTGCATGGCGCAACTCAGGCGGTAGCCGCCTAACCCCTTCGACCAAGGTCGGAACGACGTCCTCCCCGCCAAAGGACTATGCTCGGAGCCGGTGCACCGGCCTTGGGAGGGGCGGCATGGACTACGCGACGCTGTACCGACGTTCGATCGAGCGGCCCGAGGAATTCTGGGCCGAGCAGGCCCAGGCGATCCATTGGGAGCGCCCGCCGCAGGCGATCCTGGAGTACGACACGCCGCCGTTCCGGCGCTGGTTCGTCGGCGGGCTGACCAACCTGTGCCACAACGCGGTGGACCGGCATCTGCCCGAGCGCGCCGCGCAGCTGGCGCTGGTCGCGGTGTCCAGCGAAACCGGGCAGACCCAGGAGATCACCTATGCGCAGCTGCACCGCGAGGTCAACGCCTTCGCCGCGGTGCTGCAGCGGCTGGACGTGCAGCGCGGCGACCGCGTGGTCATCTACATGCCGAACATGGCCGAGGCGGTGTACGCGATGCTGGCCTGCGCGCGCATCGGTGCGGTGCACTCGGTGGTGTTCGGCGGCTTCGCCGCGCACAACCTGGCGCTGCGCATCGACGATGCGCGGCCCAAGCTGCTGATCGCCGCCGACGCCGGCAGCCGCGGTGGCAAGCGCATCCCCTACAAGCCGCTGGTCGATGCCGCCTGCGCCGAGGCCAGCGCGCCGCCGCCGACGGTGCTGATCGTCTCGCGCGGGCTGGACCCGGCGCTGCCGCGCGTGCCCGGGCGCGACGTCGATTATGCCGAGCTGCGTGCCGAAGTCGGCGATGCGCAGGTGCCGGTGGTGTGGCTGGAATCCAACGAACCCAGCTACCTCTTGTACACCTCCGGCACCACTGGCAAGCCCAAGGGCGTGCAGCGCGATGTCGGCGGGCATGCGGTGGCGCTGGCGCTGTCGATGCGCACGGTGTTCGACTGCGGCCCCGGGCAGGCCATGTTCTCCACCTCGGACGTGGGCTGGGCGGTGGGGCATTCGTACAACGTATACGGCCCGCTGATCGTCGGCGCGACCTCGCTGCTGTACGAAGGCCTGCCGGTACAACCGGATCCGGGGGTGTGGTGGGCGCTGTGCGAGAAGTACCGGGTACGCACCATGTTCTCCTCGCCGACCGCGATCCGCGTGCTGAAGAAGCATCCGGCGCGCTATCTGCGCGAGCGCGACCTGAGCGCGCTGCGCTATCTGTTCCTGGCCGGCGAGCCCCTGGACGAGCCGACCGCACTGTGGATCGGCGAAGCGCTGGGCAAGCCGGTGATCGACAACTACTGGCAGACCGAAACCGGCTGGCCGGTGCTGACGTTGTTGCCGGGCGTCGAGCTGCGGCCGGTCAAGCCGGGGTCGCCGGGCTTTCCCAACCTCGGCTATCGCACGCGCATCGTCGACGAGCACGGCGTCGAGGTACCGGCGGGACGCAAGGGCGTGCTGGTGATCGAGCCGCCGTTGCCGCCGGGCTGCATGACCACGGTGTGGAACGACGATGCGCGTTTCCTGCGCAGTTACTTCAGCCACTTCGACACGTTGCTGTACAGCTCGCTGGACTGGGCGATCCGCGACGAGGACGGCTACACCTTCATCCTTGGCCGCACCGACGACGTGATCAACGTGGCCGGACATCGCCTGGGCACGCGCGAGATCGAGGAAGCCATCGCCGGCCACGCCGACGTGGCCGAAGTCGCGGTGATCGGCATGCACGATGAATTGAAGGGGCAGGTGCCGGTGGTGTTCGCGACGCTGAAACAGGCCGCGCCCGATGCCGCGGCGGTGGTCGAGGAGTTGCGCCAGTGCGTGGTGCAGCGGCTCGGCGCGGTGGCGCGGCCGGCGCAGGTGTATCTGGTGCAGGCCTTGCCGAAGACGCGTTCGGGCAAGCTGTTGCGGCGTTCGTTGCAGGCGCTGGCCGAGCAGCGCGATCCGGGCGATCTGTCGACGCTGGACGACCCTGGCGCGCTGGAGGAAATCCGCCGCGCCTTGCGCGGTTGACGCCACCAGGACGACGCCAGCGCGCCCGCGCCGGCGTTCGCAGCGCCGCTCAGCTGAGGCCTTCGGCCTGCAGCGCCGCCTGCACCTGCGGATCGGCGGACATGCGTTCGAAGTGCAATTGCAGATTGGCACCAAGCGCGATCTGCTGCGCGCGCGCCCAGCGCAGGGTGACGAACAGATAGGCGTCGGCGATGGAACGGCGCGCGCCACCGAGCCAGGTCTGTTGTTCCAGCGCCGACTCCACACGCGTGTACAGCGTGCGCACGCGCTCGCGTGCGTGCTCCTGGGTGCGCGCGATCACCGCGGCATCGTCCAGATAGCGGGTGCTGCCGAACAGCGGATGAAACGCCGGATGCAGATCGGCGTTGAGGAAGGCCAGCCAACGCTGCACCTCGGCGCGGCTGCGCGGGCTGCCGTCGCCGGCCAGTTGCGTGTCGGGCGCGAGGTCGGCGATGTAGTTGAGGATCGCCGAGTTCTGGGTGAGCACCCAGTCGTCCATCTGCAGCGCGGGCACTGCGCCGGCCGGATTGATCGCCAGATACGCAGGCGCCTTCATCGCGGCGGCATCGAGCAGCTTCAGTTCGAACGGCAATCCGGCCCAGCGCAGCGCGATGTGATCGGCCAGCGAACAGGCGCCGGGCTTGGAATAGAGTTTCATGGCAGGCGGCTCCGCATCGAAGTCAGGACGGCAGAGCGTACCTGCTGCGCGGGGCGCTTGGCGATCAGACGCGCCGTGTGCGGCGCGCGGGAGCCTGCGTCAGGCCATGCCTGGGCGGCGCGCGATTACGACGCGTTGCGCGGGCGCAGCTTCTGCACGCGATAGAACGTGTGGTCGCCGATGGTCGCGACCTGATACGCGTTGCGCCAGCTCGGGCTGGCGATGGCATGCGCGGCGAAATGGCTGGCGCCGGGCACGATCTCCTTGCGCTGGCCCTGCGGCAGCGCCCAGTTGCGCTCGGCGGCGAAGGCGACCTTGACCGCGTCGGCCCAGGCGTCGTCGTTCTTCAGTTCGGTGCCCGGCTTCACCAGGCCCGGTGCGAACTGTTTGCGCGCGGTGACGACCTGGCACATCGAGTCGCCCCACAGGCCGCTGTCCAGGCGACGCAGCGCGACTTCGGCAACGGCTTGCTGTCCGCGCAGCGTCTGGTCGCGCGCTTCCAGGTACACAGTGGTGCTGAGGCACAGCGAATCGGCAGCGGGTTGCGGCAACAACTGCGACAGCCAGAGAATCCAGGCCAGTTTCATCGTACTCCTTGCTCCGTATGGGCCGTCGTGGCGCTGCGCCGGAATGGCGCGGCAAGCGATGCGGCTTGGCGTCATGGGGAGGCGGCCTGTCACGGGCCGCCCGGGTGCCGGCAATCTGAAGTCCGGCGGGACCCGCCAAGATGGGCGGATCGGAAGAGGGGCGCACAATAGGCGCCGCTTCCCGAATCGCAACTGAACCCCGGGCCTTGACAGGGTTCACATCTTGCGCGGTGGCAATGCCGTCGTGCCTGGCCGCACGACGGCATGGGCAGTGCCGTGCTGCGGTGCATCACGCTCAGGGGAACTGCTGGCGTTGCATCAGCATTGCGTACACCTTGACCACCGGATCGGCGTGCTCGCTCAGTTGCGCGAGGCGTTGGTCGCGATCGGGCCAGCGTTGCGCCTGATCCGCGAGCACGCGCAGGTCGCCGAACCAGGTGTCGTGGTCTTTCGCGTAGTACGGTCCGCTCAGCAGCGTGGCGAGCAGGGCCATGCCGCGATCGCGCGCGGCGCCAGCCGGCGCGTACTCCAGATAGCGCAGTAGTTCGCGCAGGCGCGCGCGCTGCACGCGGCCGCTGCCGTCGCCGGCCGCGGTCTGCTGCAGTACGCCGTGGTCGAGCTGGTCGAGGAACTCCATCGACGCTTTTTCCGTGGCGGGATCGCCGGCACTGGCGGTGGGGTCCAGCAATTGCGCACGGATGTTGTAGCCGGCCTGGCGGATCAGCGAAATCGCATCCGCATCGACCGTCAGCGCGGGCACCGGCGGCGCCGGCATGATGCGGTCGGCCGGCACGTCGGCGACGAAGCGCTGCTCGAGCAGCCAATGCTCGCCGAGCACGCTGGACGCACAGCGGGTCTGCGCCAGATGCGCGGCGACATAGCCACGGTAGGCGCCCTGCAGGCGCTCGCGCAGCGCGGGATCGGCCAGCTGCTGCAGCAACAACGGCATGTCGCCGGCCACACTCAGTTCGGTGGCGGTGAAACCGGGATCGTCGCCGCGGATACGTTCGAACATGCGCACCAGGCTGTCGGCGAGCTTTGCCTGTCCGGCGCTGTCCAGCGGAGTACCGGCCAACACCATCTTCAGCGCCGGCGCGGTGTCGGTTTCGTGTTGCGCCGCGTCCACGCGTGCGGCGAGCGCACTGGCGCGCGCTGCCGGTTGTGCCGGCTGCAGTGTGCTGGCCAACGCATAGCTCGGGCTCGGATCGTCGAGATCGTCCGCATCGCAACTGCCTGCGTGCGGCGTCGGCAGTGTGGCGAACAGCGTTTGCGCCTGCGCCGGCGTGGCGTGCTGGGCGGCGCGCGTCTGCAGCGTCAGTTGATCCAGGCCGGCGGTGCGCGGCGTGCGCAATTCGTTGTCGCGCTCTGCGTCGATGCTGCCGACGCGGGCCAGGCCAGGCATGCGCCGTTGCGCGCGCTCGGCCAGTGCCACGGCCTGTTCCGTCAATCGTTGTGCGGCAGCGGCGCGATCGCCGTCGGCTGGCAGATCGGCGGAGGGGGCGAGGCGCAGCAGCACATCCGCCTGGAAGTCGGCCGGCAGCGCCTGCGCCGCGACGAGCACCGCGCTGGCAGGCGGTCCGGGCATGGCGCTGCCGGTCGCCGAAGCGATGCCCGTGGGCAGCGGGGTCTGCGCGTTTGCCGGGCCAGCATGCGGGTGCGTTGCGAGGGAGGCGGGCGCTGCGGTTTGCGCGCCGTGCGCGGTGGCCGCGCGTTGCAGCAGCGGCACGCACGCGCCGGCGACCAGCAGGGCGAGAAGCAGATGGCGGGGACGTGGGGCGGAACGCATGGGAGCTCCTGAAGGCGGGCGACGGACTGCACGGCGCAGTGGCGCCGTGCAGGGCCGGGGAGCGCACTCCCCGGCGCAACCATCCAGTGGTCAGTTGTAACGCGCGGTGTTGCGCGGCACGTTGGCGCGGATCACGCCCAGCGGATCGTCGGTGATGATGCTGGTGAAGCCGGCGGTGACCTGCGCGCGGAAGTTCGGACGGTCGTCGGCGGTTTCGTTGCCGAAGTACTTGGTCCGCGTCAGGTAGTCGTCCAGCGACGCGCAGCAGGTGCCGTTGCTGCGCACATAGTGCTGGCCGTCATGGCTGCTTAGGCGGTATTCGGGCACCGGCGAGAACGCACCGATCGCCTGCTTCTGCGCCTGGTTCTCGGCCAGCAGCTCGGCGGTCGGGTCGCCACGGCGGGGCTGCTTGTTGCCGATTTCCAGCCAGGCGAACCCGCTCTGCTTGCGCACTTCGGTGATCCAGGCACTGACCCGGCACTGCGGCGTGTTGGGCGCGGTGAAGCCGCACAGGCCGACGTAGTTGTCGGCGATCCGGTCCATGTCGCCCGCATAGACGGTCGGGGCGAACGGCACGCCCTTGGTGAAGCGGGTGATGTCGCTGGGCGTCCTCGGCAGCAGCGAGGCGCTGAACTTCAGCACCACCTGGTTCTGCATCTTGAACGCATTGACCTGGTCTGCCGCGCGCGACACCGCGTCCAGCGACTTCAGGTCCAGCACCACCACCATGTGGTTGGCGTAGTGGCTCACCGCGTCCAGTGCGACACCCAGCGAGGCCGGATGGTCGTTGGTCTTGGCGAAGTTCTTGTCGCGCAGGTACATGTTGATCAGGTCATGGCTGCTCAGGGTGCTGATGTCCGGATTCCAGCCCGACGGATTGGTTGCCGGCTGGAAGATGTTGAAGCCCGGGTTGTGGTCGATGACGCGGCCGGCGTTCTGGTCGTGGAACAGCCACAGCACGCCATCGGACGCCTGCTTGACGTCCAGTTCGATCGCTTCGATGTTCTCGTTGTAGGTATCGAGGATCGAGCAGGTGGAGTTCTCGGCGCAGCCGTTGCCGACCAGCCCGCGATGCGAGATCACCACGACATCGGCGTGATTGCCCTGGTAGGGATTCTTCATCACGTTGAGGATATGCGCCGGGTTCCAGTTGCTGGCGGCCGACGCCATGCCGGACAGTTCGGTCAGCGACGCGCAGGCCAGCGCCAGGGCGAGAACCTTGGCGGGTTTCTTGGGCAGTTTCATGTGCTCTCTTCCGTTCGGGGTTGATGGAATGAAGTGAAGCAGGCGCAGCGCGCTGCAGCCGACGGACGCAGGGGCGTTGTCGTCTGCAGTGCAGTGCTCGAAGCGACGGGCATCGTCCTGGCCTTGCATGCCGCCCGTCTGAAACTGGACTCCTGGCGACGCCGTGCATGGCCATCGCACCGCGTCGCCGGGATTTGGACCGAGACCGGCTACCGTGGCGTGTCCGTGCCGTGCAGGTAGCGTTGCAATGCCAACGGTTCGTCGGTTTGGATCATGCTCACGCCGTGCTGGCGCAGCCCACCCCACACGGCCGCCGGATCGCGCAGCGCACGCTGGTCGGTGTAGCTCGCCGACAGCCGCATCGGCCTGCCGCTGGCGATGTCGTTGGTCATGGTGTTGACGAACAGCCGCGCGCGCGGCGCCAGTTCGCGTTGCGCGACGTCCAGCACCGCCGGGTCGTCGAACATCAGTTGCACCACCGTCGGCCGCAAGGATGCGGCGCGGCGCAAGGCCTGCTCTGGCGGCAGCGCCGATTCGCGCTGCAGGTACAGGGCCTGCACCGCGATGTCGGCCTTGCGCGCGCGCTGCAGGATCGCCGCGGGCACATCCAGCGGCACGTTGAGCAGGACGTCGCGTTGCGCGCCGGCGGCCTCCACCGCATCGATCACCCGGTCCAGCGTCGCGGCCTTGATGTCCAGGTTCACCAGCACCTTGCCGCGCGCCAGGGCCAGCGCCTGCGCCAGTGTCGGCGGACGCCGCGCGGTGAGCGTGCTGTCGCGCCCGCCGCCCTGGCTGCGCACGCGCAAGGCGGCGATCTGCGCCGCATCCAGATCGGCCACCGCGCCGTGCCCGTCGGTGGTGCGGTCCACGGTGGCGTCGTGCATCAGCACCAGCGCGCCGTCGCGGGTGGTGCGCACGTCGATCTCGACCATGTCCACGCCGCGCGTGATGCAGGCGGCAATGCCGTCCAGCGTATTCTCGGACGCGAACGTCCAGCAGGCCCGGTGCGACACCACCAGCGCCGGCCCGTGCGGATCGCGCAGGCGGTCGGGCAGGCTCGGCGTCGCGGCCATGGCCAGCATCGGCAGCGACAGCGCTGCGCTCATCAGCAGTCTCCGGCAGCACATGCTCACCACCTCCAGGTCAGCGACGCGTTGTAGTTGCGGCCGAAGATCGGCCGCGCGTAGATCGCGTCGGCAGTGCCCTGGCCGGACAGCGTGTCCACGCGCGCATTGCCTTCGGTCAGGCCCAGCGTGTTGCCGACGTTGGCCGCGTGCAGCTGCAGTTCCAGGTGCTCGCTCAACCGCGCGAACAGGCCCAGGTCGTAGGTGGTGTAGGCGGGCAGGGCGGTGGCGTTGGTGTAGTCGACGTAGCGCTGGCCCATGCGATAGGCGGTGGCCGACAGTTCCAGCGGTCGGCCGTCGATGTCGAAGTACAGGGTCGGGCTGATCGAGGCCATGAACTTCGGGATGCGCGAGATCTGCTTGCCGTCCAGGTCGCCGTAGCGGAGGCCAGTGGTCGCGTTGCTCAGGCCGCGCGTCTGCGGATCCTGCAGCGTGGCCGAGCCGGTGATGCCGAACAGCGCCGACGGACGCCAGGTGAACTCCGACTCCAGGCCCAGGGTGCGGGTCTTGCCGACCAGCGCCAGGCTCTGCACCGCCCCGCTGCTGTCGAGCACGATGGCGCTGATCGACAGGTCGTTGAAGCGGCTCCAGAAGCCGACCGTGGAGAACGAGAAGGTGTCGCCGAAGCTGCCGCGCAGGCCGGCCTCGGCCTGGTCGATGTCGGTGACGTCCGCGTTCTGGGTCTGGTAGACGTTCTGCAGCCGCGGCAGGCGCTGCGATTGCGTGTAGCGGGCGAAGGTCTGCAGCTGCGGGGTCAGCGCGAACTCGGCGCCGAGCGTCCACTGCGTGGCATGGCGGTGATCGGTGCGTGGGCTGAACGCCCCGCTGAGATCGCCGACGTTGTCGTCGGCCAGCGTGGTCGGATCGCCGAGATTGCGCGTGGTGGTGGCGGACACGCCGCCGCTCGCGTTGTAGCGGGTGTAGCGCACGCCGGCATCCAGGCCGAGGCGGCCGAAGCGTACCGAATCCCACAGGTACGGCGACAGGTAGGTGCCGTGGGCGGCGCCGCTGGTGACGCCGTTGCCGTAGCGCACGAAGCCGTTCTGCGTCACCGACCCGACCACGGTGCCGGCGCTGTCGTAGGCCAGCACGTCCAGGCGCTGCGCGTGGTTCTGCAACGTGGTCAGCACGGTGTTCTGCAGCCGGTCCTGGGTGTATTCGAAGTGCTGCACGTCGAGGCCGGCGGTGAGCGTGTGCCGGCCCAGCGCCGTGTCGTCGAACGCCTTGCTCAGGCGCAGGTCGTCGGACAGCGTGCGCAGATGGGTGCGCGCGTTCCACAGGCCGCTCTCCAGCACCAGGCCGTCGGCCGCGGCCGGATCGTAGGCGGCGCTAGTGCGGGTGGTGACGTAACCGACCCGCGCCACCCGCGCGCCGAAGCCGCTGCGCGCACGGCCGAGCTGGGTGGTGAGGTAGGCGCTGGCGTCGTAGGGCGCTGCGCCGGAGAACAGCGCGGTGTAGTCCACGTCCGCATCGACGAAGCGCATGCGGTTGTTGAGGGTCAGGCCGTCGCCGAGGTCCCATTCCAGGTGCGTGCCGAGTTGCTTGACCTTGCTGTGGATGCCGTCGGCCAGGTCCAGGTTGCGCGCCAGCGGGCCGTTGCCGTCGAAGCTCAGCGCGGTGGTGTGGCGCAGGTCGTTGGACAGCAGCGTGCCGTCCAGCGGATCGAGCAGCGCCGACAGCGACTGCGATGGGTTGCGCGGGTCGGCGAGCGGGATCGGGTTGTAGAAGGCGGTGCGGTCGTCGAGGTACTTGGCGTCGACGTCGAGCACCGCATCGCCCATCAGGAAGGTCAGGTTGCCGCGCACCTGGCCGCCCTGGTCGGCGGTGTAGCCGGTGCGGCGCAGGCCGTCGTCGCTGCGGTGGTAGCCGCCGATGCTGTACAGCACGTTCTCGCTGAGCGGGCCAGCGCTGTAGGCGTCCTCGCGGCGCAGGCCGTCGCTGCCGACGGTCATGCGCACCGCGCCTTCCGGGGTGGCGGTGCCGTGGCGGGTGATGGCGTTGACCGTGCCGCCCGGCGCGTTGGTCGCGAACAGCGGCGAGGTGCCGCCGCGCACCACTTCCAGGCGCTCGGTCATCATGTCCAGCGCGAACAGGGTGTCGACGTTGAAGAAGCTTTCCTGCGGTTCGTCGAACAGGGTCAGGCCGTCTTCCTGGTACTGCACGTAGTACCAGCCACCCGCGGGCAGGCCGCGCACGTAGAGGTTCTGGCCGCCGCCCTGGCCGCCGGAGGGTTCGGCGGAGAAGCCCGGAACCGCCCGCAGCATGTCCACGCTGCTGGTCGGGGTGCTGCGTTCCAGGCGTTCCCTGGACACCACGCTGATCGCGAACGGTGCGTCCTTCTGCGACTGGCCCTGCGGGGTGCCGGTGACCACGATCTGGTCCAGCGTGGTGGTGGCGTCGGCCGGCGGCGCCGGCGCGTCCTCGGCATGGACGGCGGCGGTGCTGCCGAGGATGGACGCGAGCGCCAGCGCCAGCAGGCTCGGGTGCGGGTGAACGGTGCGCATGAAGACCCCCATAAAATAATGTGGGGGTAATACTATTTATCATGTATGAAACTTCTATGTCCGCATGTTAGGTTGTAGCGTTCGTGCATCCATCACGCTTTGCCCGCCTATGCCCCATCCCGATTTCCCGCCACGCGTCAGCGCCGGCGGCCGCCAGTTGCTCGACCGTGTGTTCAAGACCGGGGTGCAGACCCAGGCCGCGCTGAGCCGCGACCTGGCTCTTTCGCAGCCCACCGTGGCGCGCCTGCTGCAGGGCTTCGTGCAGGACCGCATGGTCCAGCTCAGCGCCCGCGCCGCCGAAGGCCGCGGCAATCCCAGCGTCGACGTGCGCTTGGCGCCGGACTATGCCTATGCCTTCGGCATCGGCCTGATGGGCGACGTGGTGGCGCTGGCGCTGGTGGATTTCGCCGGCAACGTGCGTGGCCAGCGCCGCATCGGCCTGGCCGACATGCGCCGCGCGCCGGTGCTGGCGCAGTTGCAGCGGTTTCGCGTCGAACTGCTGGCCGAGACCGGGGTGGACCCGGCGCGGGTGGTCGGCGTGGGCGCGGCGATCTCGGCGTTCTTCACCGGGCAGGGCCGGCAGATGGCCGGGCCGCCAGCGCTGGAGGACTGGACCCAGGTGGACCTGGTGCCGATCCTGGAAGAGGCGCTGGGCTGCGCGGTCACGGTGGAGAACGATGGCGCGGCGGCGGCGGTGGCCGAGAGTCTGTACGGGGTCGGTCGCGACTGCCGCGACTTCGTCTACCTGCACCTGACCAACGGCTTTGGCGGCGGCATCATCGCCGATGGCCGGCTGTTCCGCGGCTTCCGCGGCAATGCCGGCGAGTTCGGCGGCATCTGGACCGTCGGCGGCATGGCCTATCCGAATCTGGACGCGCTGCTGTCGCTGGTGCGCGCCGCCGGCCAGGACTATGCCGGGGTGGAGCAGATGCTCGGCGCGATCGACGCGCACACCCCGGGCGTGGACGCCTGGCTGGACATGGCCGAAGCGCCGTTCTCGCAGCTGTGCGCCTACCTGGCCTATGCGCTGGATCCGCAGGCGATCGTGATCGGCGGCCGCCTGCCCGCCGCGATCGGCGCGCGCCTGGTCGAGCGCATCCGCATCCCGCGCGCGCCCAACCGGCACGGCCTGGCGCCGCCGCTGCCGCAGTTGTGCACCGCCCGCACCGTCGGCGATGCGGTGACCCTGGGCGCGGCGCTGATGCCGCTGCAGCAGGCGTTCTTCGCCTGAGATGAGCACGGTCGGGCGCGGTACGTCGCTGCGTTCAAGTCAGCGCACGGAGCGCCTTGCAGCGCGGCAACGTCCCCCGGCGAGCGCGCCGGCCGTGCCACGGCGCCTCAAGCGCTGTGGGCGCTCGTCGCCACGCCGACGCCGAGCGGCAGCGACCGGCGGCGCCCGGTGAGCAGCGCCAGCAGCAGGCACAGCGCCCCGCACAGCAGCGGGCCCGCCGCCATGGCCCAGCACAGCAGGGTGCAGTGCCCGTCGCGGTAGGCCAGCGCATCCAGCAGCAGGCCGATCAGCACCACGCCTGCGGCCAGCGCGACCTGCGCGGCGGCGGTCAGTGCGGCGAAGCACAGCGCGTGCTCGGCGACCGCGCGCGTCGCGGTGCACTGCGCATGCCAGGCCCACACCAGTTGTCCGCCGCTGCCGCCGATGGCGCCGATGCAGGCCGCCGCCGCCAGGCTCAGCAGCGGCTGCGCCGGCAACGCCAGCGCGAACAGCGGCGCGTACAGTAGCAGGGCACCACCGAGCCAGGCCAGCCGTTGCGCCGGCGTGCGCTGCCGGCCCCAACGCGCGGCCAGCGGCTGCACCAGCACCGTGCCGAGTGCATAGGCGATCAACACCGCACTGCCCCAGCCGGGCGAGAGCAGGCCGTACGCGGCCACGTACGGGGCGAGCTTGGTGAACGCAGGCAGGGTCAGCGACACCGCCGCGATCAGCGCCAGCGGCTGCCAGGGAATCGCGCGCCAGGAGGGCGCTGGGTCAGGTGCAGCCACGGCCGTCGCGCCGGCCGGTGCCGGGTGGGCGGTCGTGGCACGACACAGCACCCGCTGCAACTGCCAGGCGCACAGCATCGCCACGGCCGCCAGCACCGCGCTGGCCTGCAGCGCCAGGCTGCCGCCATCGGCGCCGCGCGCCAGCACCGCGCCGACCACGCTGCTGATCAGCAGCGCCGCGGCGCCGCTGCCGGCCAGGCGCAACGCAGTGGCGCCGTCGTGGCCGCGCCACGGCCACTGCGCCAGGCTCAGCAAGGTGTTCTGGGCCACGTCGCAGGCGGCGTAGGCGAGCCGGAACAACAGGCTCACCGCCAGCACGTAGCCCAGCCGCAACGGCGGTGGCAGCAGCGGCGTGGCGAACACCAGCAGCAGCGCCAGCGCCGCGGCGGCCAGGCCGTGCCATTGCAGGCGTCCGGCGCTGCGCACGTCGCGCAGGCGCCGGCGCAGGCCCCAGCCGGCGCCGAGGCCGATCGCGGCGCTGAGCAGCAGGCCCAGCGCCAGCACCAGCCCGGCTGCGATCGCGCGCAGGCCGGCGTGTTCGGTCAGCGAATAGATCAGCAGCAGTTCGCCGGCGTACCACAGCAGGCTCTTGCCGAAATGCGCGCCGGCATACGCCGCCAGGGCCGCGTGCGGCAAGCGGGGCAGAGCGGGCAGTGGCGAGGGGCGCGGCATGCCCAGGCTTATAGCCGTACGATGCGACAGCACCAAGTCCGCTGCCCTGGCCGTCGGCCTCCCGACGGCCAGCGCGAGGCGCGCCCTACAACTGCGCGGCCAGCCGGCTGCCCTGGGCGATGGCGCGCTTGGCGTCCAGTTCGGCGGCGACGTCGGCGCCGCCGATCAGGTGCGGGCTGCGGCCGGCGGCCAGCAGCGCCGCCTGCAGGTCGCGGCGGGGTTCCTGGCCGGCGCAGATCACCACCGTGCCGACGGGCAACAGTTGCTCGGTACCGTCCACGCGGATGCGCAGCCCGCTGTCGTCCACGCCGAGGTATTCGACGCCGCCGAGCATGGTCACGCCCTTGGCCTTGAGCGTGGCGCGATGGATCCAGCCGGTGGTCTTGCCCAGCCGTGCGCCGGGCCGGCCCGGGCTGCGCTGCAGCAGCCACACGCTGCGCGCCGGCGGCTCCGGGCGCGGCTTGCACAGCGCGCCGCGGCCCTCGAACTGCGGGTCCACGCCCCACTCGGCCATCCACCGTGCCGGGTCCAGTGCGGTCGACGCACCGGCGTGCACCAGGAACTCGCCGACATCGAAGCCGATGCCGCCAGCGCCGATGATCGCCACCTTGTCCGCCGCCTGCACCCGTCCCTGCAGCACGTCCAGGTAGCTGACCACGCTGGGATGGTCGGCGCCGGGGAAGTCCACCGCGCGCGGCACGATGCCGGTGGCCAGCACCACCTCGTCGAAGTCGGCCAGCAACGCCGCATCGGCGGTGGTCTGCAGGCGCAGCTCCACGCCGGTGGCGTCGATCTGGTGGCGGAAGTAGCGCAGCGTCTCGTGGAATTCTTCCTTGCCGGGAATGCGCTTGGCCACGTTGAACTGGCCGCCGATCTCGCCGGCGCTGTCGAACAGGGTGACGCGGTGGCCGCGTTGCGCCGCGACGGTGGCGCAGGCCAGGCCGGCCGGGCCGGCGCCGACCACGGCGATGCGCTTGGGCGCGCGGGTCGGCAGGTAGTTCAGTTCGGTCTCGGCGGCCGCGCGCGGATTGACCAGGCAACTGGCGGTCTTGTTCTCGAACACGTGGTCCAGGCAGGCCTGGTTGCAGGCGATGCAGGTGTTGATCGCCTGCGCCTGGCCGCGCTGCGCCTTGTTCGCCCATTCCGGGTCGGCCAGCAGCGGCCGCGCCAGCGACACCATGTCGGCGCCGCCGCCAGCGAGGATGCGCTCGGCCACGTCGGGCATGTTGATGCGGTTGGTGGCGATCAGCGGCAGCCGCACGTGCGGCTTGAGCTTGGCGGTGACCGCGGCGAAGGCGGCGCGCGGCACCGACGTGGCGATGGTCGGCACCCGCGCTTCGTGCCAGCCGATGCCGGAGTTGATGAGGGTCGCGCCGGCGGCCTCGATCGCCTGCGCCTGCAGCACGATCTCCTGCCAGTCGCTGCCGTCCTCGACCAGGTCCACCAGCGACAGGCGGTAGACGATGATGAAGTCCGGCCCACAGGCGGCGCGGATGCGGCGCACGATCTCCACCGCGAAGCGCATGCGCTTGGCGGCGTCACCGCCCCAGGCGTCGCTGCGGCGATTGCTGCGCGGGGCGATGAACTCGTTGATCAGATAGCCTTCCGAGCCCATCACCTCGACGCCGTCGTAGCCGGCCTCGCGGGCGAGCCTGGCGGCATGCGCGTAGGCATCGATCTGGCGTTCGACGCCGCGGGCCGACAGCGCGCGCGGGGTGAACGGATTGATCGGTGCCTTCAGCTTCGACGGTGCCACCGACAAGGGGTGGTAGGCGTAGCGGCCGGCGTGCAGCAATTGCAGGCAGATCTTGGCGCCATGCGCGTGCACCGCGGCGGTGACCTGCCGGTGCGGGCGCACCTCCCATGGCCAGGACAGCTTGCCGCCGAACGGCTTCAGCCAGCCGACCACGTTCGGGGCGAAGCCGCCGGTGACGATCAACCCCACGCCGCCGGCGGCGCGCTCGGCGAAGTACGCGGCCAGCTTGGGGAAGTCGCGGGCGCGGTCTTCCAGGCCTGTGTGCATGGAGCCCATCAGGATGCGGTTGCGCAGCTGGGTGAAGCCCAGATCCAGCGGGGCGAACAGGTGCGGGTAGGCGGCGGAGGGGGATTCGGGCTGGCCGGAGGCGGGCGACATGGCGTGGATACGCAGGCGTACGGAAGCGCGCAGGGTGCCGTGAAACCCGGCTGGCGGCAAGGGGGTGTTGCTTTACGTAGACCTAAACGTTGCCTTGGTCCTGGTGCTTGAACTTCTGAAGCTTGGAGCTAAGAGCTTCGAAGCAAGAGCAACAGCTTCCGCTGAAGCGGGTCACTTTTCTTTGCTTGTGCAAAGAAAAGTAACCAAAAGAAAGCACACCCCGCAGCGCGCCTTCCGCGCTAACGCGCTCCAGGTTCGCAGCCACGTCGGGCATTTTCCGACGGCACATCCATGTGCCGGCGGAAAACGACGCGCATCCTGCGCGTCGCCCTTCGGGTATTCGTCCGCCATGTCTGCCGCGCCGAGGGGACCCGGTAGATCAACAGCAAAGCGGAAGCACAGCAACAGCACAGCAACAGCAACAGCAACAGCGGGAGCGGTTACGGTTGGTGGTCGGTTACGACAATGTTCCGATCGCTGCCTCGCCGCTCAGCCCCAGCCGACCAGGGCCAGTTTGCCGATGGTGCTGCCCGACTCCAGGCGGCGGTGCGCCTCGCGCAGGGTGGCGGCGTTGATCGGGCTCAGCGTCTCGGTCAGGGTGGTGCGCAGTTCGCCTGCGTCCACCAGGCTGGCGGTGCGCGCCAGGATGCGGTGCTGTTCGATCATGTCCCCGGTGCGGAAACGGGCGCGCGCGAACATCATTTCCCAGTGGATGCCGATGCACTTGGCCTTGTACGGGTCGCCGATGTGCAGCGGGCCGCTCGGTTCGACGATCAGGCCGACGTGGCCCTGCGGTGCCAGCAGTTCGCCCAGCGCCTGCCAGTAGCGGTCGGTGTCGGCCAGGTTCAGCGCCGCGTCCACCTGGTCGATGCCCAGCGCCTGCAGCTGCGGCGCCAGCGCCTGGCGATGGTCGATCACGTGGTGCGCGCCGAGTTGCAGGCACCAGTCGCGGGTCTGCGGGCGCGAGGCGGTGGCGATCACCTCGAAGCCGGCATGCCGCGCCAGCTGGATCGCGATCGAGCCGACCCCGCCGGCACCGCCGATCACCAGCAGGCGGCGGCCGCGGTTGTGTTCGTCGTCGAAGTCGAACGGCATGCGCTGGAACAGCAGTTCCCAGGCGGTCAGGGTGGTCAGCGGCAGCGCCGCGGCCTGGGCGAAGTCCAGGGTGGAGGGCTTGCGCGCGACGATGCGCGCATCCACCAGTTGGTACTGCGCGTTGCTGCCGGCGCGAGTGATGTCGCCGGCGTAGTAGACCTCGTCGCCCGGTTCGAAGCCGTCGACGTCGGCGCCGACCGCCTCGATCACGCCGGCGGCGTCATAGCCCAGCACCTTGGGCTGGCCGTCGGGCGCGCCCTTGGCGCGGACCTTGGTGTCCACCGGGTTGACCGAGACCGCCTCCACCCGCACCAGCAGGTCGTGGCCGCCCGGCGCGGGCGGCGTCGGCAGGTCGAGGTCGTGCAGCGACTGGGGATCGTCGATCGGCAGGGCGTGGAGGGTGGCGACCGCTTTCATGGAGGCTCCTGGACGTGAGGGAAAGGAGGGCACGGCCGCGGCTCAGACCGGCCGCGGATTGCGCTCGGCGAAGCCGCGCTGGTGCCAGTACGGATACTCCGGTACCGCTGCGCTGGCCGCATCCAGCTGTTGCACGTGGGCGGCATCGAGCGTCCAGCCGACCGCTCCCAGATTCTGCCGCAACTGCTCCTCGGTCCGTGCGCCGATGATCACGCTGCTGACCGTCGGCCGCTGCAGCAGCCAGTTCAGCGCGATCTGCGGCACGCTCTTGCCGGTCTCGGCGGCGACCGCCTCGAGCGCGTCGATCACGCGATACAGGTGCTCTTCCTGCACCGGCGGGCCGGCCTCGGTGACCGCCTTGTCGTGCAGGCGGCTGCTGTCCGGCAGCGGCTGGCCACGGCGCAGCTTGCCGGTCAGCCGGCCCCAGCCCAGCGGGCTCCACACCAGCGCGCCCACGCCCTGGTCCAGGCCCAGCGGCATCAGTTCCTCTTCGTAGTCGCGGCCGATCAGCGAGTAATAGGCCTGGTGCGCGACATAGCGCGACCAGCCGTGGCGGTCGGCCACCGCCAGCGATTTCATCAGCTGCCAGCCGGAGAAGTTGGACACGCCCAGGTAGCGGATCTTGCCGGCACGCACCAGGTCGTCGAGCGTGGACAGGGTTTCCTCCACCGGCGTGTGCGCGTCGAAGCCGTGCAGCTGGAACAGGTCGAGGTAGTCGGTGCCCAGCCGGGTCAGCGCCGTCTCCACTGCGCGAATCAAATGGAAGCGCGAGGAGCCGACGCTGTTGGGCGCCTCGCGGTCGAAGCGGAAGCCGGCCTTGGTCGAGAGCAGCACCTGGTCGCGGCGGCCCTTGATCGCCGCGCCCAGCACCGATTCGGCGGCGCCGCTGGAGTAGACATCGGCGCTGTCGAACAGGGTGACGCCGGCCTCCAGGCAAATGTCGATCAGGCGCCGCGCCTGATCCACATCCGAATTGCCCCAGGCGGCGAAGAAGGGGTTGGTGCCGGCGAAGGTGCCGGTGCCGAAGCTGAGCACGGGGACCTTGAAGCCGGACGCGCCGAGATGACGGTATTCCATGGTGAACTCCTGATGGCGGGAAGGGGAGGCAGGTCAGTGCGCGGCGGCGCTGGCGGCCGCGGACGTGGCCGGTGCAGCGGGTGCGTCGGCGCCGAGCAGTTGCGCGGCGGCCTCGGCGATGGCCGCATAGCCGGCGTCGCCGGGATGCAGGTGATCGCCCGAGTCGAAGTCCGCGCGCAGCCGCGTGGGATGTGCGGGGTCGCGCAGCAGCGCATCGAGATCCAGGATCGCGTCGAAGCCGTTATCGGCGCGTAGCCAGGCGTTGACCTGCTGGCGCACGGCGTCCTTCTGCGGGCTGTAGTAGCCGGGGATCGGCGAGTCGGGCAGCGCGCCCTCGAACGGCGTGAGGGTGGCGCCGATCACCCGCAGGCCGCGCGCCTGCGCGCGCTGCAGCAGTTGTTGGTAGCCGGCGATCAGTTCCTCGGCCGACACGGGAGCGTCGTCCGGCGCGAACGGCGTGGCATACCAACTGATGTCGTTGATGCCCATCAACAGGATCAGGGTCTTCACGCCGGGCTGCGCCAGCACGTCGCGGTCCAGCCGCGCCAGCGCGTTGCGGCCCATGCGGTCGCGCAGCACGCGGCCGCCGGAGATGCCGGCGTTGAGGATCGCCACCCGTTGCGCCGCCAGCCGCGTGGCCAACTGGTCCGGCCAGCGCCGGTCCTGTCCCGGCGTCGAGGCGGCGCCGTCGGTGATCGAGTCGCCCAGCGCCACCACCGCGCCGACGGCGTCGGCGCGACGCACCTGGATGCCGCTGACGAACAGCCGCACCGGCAGCGCGCTGGCGCCGGCCAACGTGGTGTCGGCGGTGTGCTCGCCGTCGGCCAGCCACGCGCTCTGCAGGCCTTCCCAGTGGAAGGTGGACGGCGCGGTGGGCTGCGGCAGGTAGAGGCTGACGCTGAGCCGGGCCAGGTCCGGCACGCGCAGCGTCACCGGGTCGCTGAGCACCGGCGCGCCTGGCGGCACGGTCACCTCGGTCTTGCCGCCGAAGCGCAGTGGCCGCTGCGAGCCGGGCAGGGTCGCCGCGCCGTCGCCGGCCAGCGCCAGCGACGCGGCACCGATGTGCAGCGGCGCATCGCCATAGGCGTTGCTCAGTTCCACCCGCACCTCGTTGCCGCCCAGGCTGACCCGCGCCACCTGGCGCACGGTCTGCCGCCACAGGTGGAACGGCGTCTGCGTCGGGAACGGGAAGTCCGCGCCCCACAGCGGCTGCGGGCTGGCCTGCCAGGTCGCGATCCAGTCGCGCGGCGCGGCGCCGGCCGGCAGCGCAAGCGTGCCCAGCAGCGCTGTCGTCAGCGCGGCCGTCGCCAGCGTCCGGCTCACGCCGCACCGCCCGCGGTGCAGTCCGCACCGGTGCTGGCCGCGCGCGAGGCGGTGGCCGGCGACAACCGCAGCGCGCCCAGCGCCACCGCCAGTCCGGCCAGGGTCAGCAGCGCCGCCACCCACGGCAGTTGCGACAGGCTGCCGCCATGGCCGAGCACCAGGCCGCCGAGCCAGGCACCCAGCGCATTGCCCAGGTTGAACGCACCGATGTTCAGGCTCGAGGCCAGATGCCGGCCGGCCTCGCCGGCCTTGCCCAGCACCCACACCTGCAGCGGTGCCACCGTGGCGAAGGCGGCCACGCCCAGCAGGCCGATGCCCAGCGCCATTGCCGGCGCCGAGGGCAGGGCGAGGGTCAGCGCCGCCAGCACCACGGCCAGCACGCCCAGGCTCAGCGGCAGCGCCTGCCGCGGGCGGCGGTCGGCCAGCCGCCCGCCGAGCACGTTGCCGACGATCATGCCCACGCCGAACACCAGCAGCAGCGGCGACACCGCGCTATCGGAAACCCCGGTGACCTGGGTCAGCAGCGGCTGCACGTAGGTGTACACGGCGAACACGCCGGCATAGCCCAGCACCGTCGTCGCCAGGCCCAGCAGCACCGGCGCGCGGCCCACCGCGCGCAGTTCCTCGCGCAGCGGCGGCGCTGGCGTGGCATCGCGGTCGGCCGGCACCAGCGCCGCGATCACCACGGTGGCCAGCGCGCCGATCGCCGCCACCGCCCAGAACGTGGCGCGCCAGCCGTACTGCAGGCCTAGCCAGGCGCCGGCCGGCACCCCGAGCAGGGTGGCGACGGTGAGGCCGGTGAACATGGTCGAGATCGCCGAGGCCTTGCGCTGCGGCGGCACCAGCGTGGTCGCGACCACCGCGCCGACGCCGAAGAAGGTGCCGTGCGCCAGCGAGGTCACCACCCGCGCCGCCATCAGCGCCGCATAGCTCGGCGCCAGGGCGCAGGCCAGGTTGCCGACAGTGAACACCAGCATCAGTGCCAGCAGCACGCGCTTGCGCGGCCAGCGCCGGCTGGCCACGGTCAGCAGCGGCGCGCCAAGGAACACGCCCAGCGCGTAGCCGGAGATCAGCAGTCCCGCGGCGGGGACGCTGACCTGCAGGTCGGCGGCGACCTGCAGCAGCAGGCCCATGATCACGAATTCGGTGGTGCCGATGCCGAAGGCGCCGGCGGTCAGCGCGTACAGCGCGAGCGGCGTGCGCCCGGCAGCGGGCGGATGCGGAGGTGAGGCGAGCGAGGCGGCCATGGGGCGGTTCCGGAGTGGCGGGAGGACGGGCAGCCTAGGCCTGCAGGTTCTCAGCAAAAACAGTAAAAATATTGAACGACTTTCAATGGAATCCACATAATGGACCGGATCGGCGACATCGCCCTGTTCCTGCGCGTGCTCGACCTCGGTTCGATCAGCGCCGCCGCGCGCAGCCTGGACCTGTCGGTGGCGGTGGCCAGCCAGCGGCTGCAGCGGCTGGAACGCGCGCTCGGCGTGCGCCTGCTGCACCGGACCACGCGGCGCCTGCATCCGACCCCGGAAGGCCTGCAACTGGCCGAGCAGGGGCGGCCGCTGGTCGAGGACCTGGAATCGCTGGCCGGCGGCCTGCGCCAGGCCGGCGAGGTCGCCGCCGGCACCCTGCGGGTGACGATGTCGGCGGCGTTCGGGCGCCTGTACGTGTCGCCGCTGCTGCCGCGGTTCATGGCGCTGCACCCGCAGGTGCGGCTGAGCGTGCACCTGAGCGACAACGTCGTGGACCTGGTCAGCGAAGGCTTCGACCTGGCGATCCGGATCGGCACGCTGCGCGATTCCAGCCTGGTCGCGCGGCGCCTGGCCGGCAACCGGCGCATGCTCTGCGCCTCGCCCGACTACCTGCGCCGCCACGGCACCCCGGCCACGCCGGCCGATCTGGCCGCCCACGCCTGCCTGCTGCTGACCGGCAGCGATGGCCGGCAAGACACCTGGCGGCTGCAGGGGCGCGACGGCGAAATCGCCGTCCGCGTGGCCGGGCCGCTGGAGACCAACTTCGGCGAGGTGCTGCGCGATGCCGCCGTCAACGGCCAGGGCATCGCCCTGCATTCGGAATGGCACGTGGCCGAGGATCTGCGGCAGGGGCGGCTGTGCCAGGTGCTGGCCGACTACCCGCTGACCGAGACCGGCATCTACGCGGTGATGCCGCAGCGCCGGCTGGTGCCGCCGCGGGTGCGGGCCTTCGTCGACTTCATGCAGGCCGAGCTGGCCGATCCGCCACCGTGGGCGCGACCGCGGTGAGACCTGGGTCGCCCTGTGGGTCCTTGTCTACGACCGAAAACGGTCACGGGCCTGCCGCATTGCGCGATTTCATTAACCTGTATACGGTGTATCCACGGCCTGGCAGCGGCTGGCGTTGACTTTCACATGTTACGTGCTCGTTAACGCCATCTTCACTATGCCGCGCATAATGTGCGCGGCGATGGCGTGCGGAAACGGCCGTCTGGATGTGACGAGACATCTGTACTGAACCATGCCTCTACCGGTTTCTATCTCCCCGAAACAAGGAGTTGTATTAATGAACAAGAAAATTCTCACCGCCGCGTTGCTGGGCGGTCTGGCCGTCGCCCAGGCAGCGTCCGCGCAGGAATTCGACGACCGCTGGTACCTGACCGGTTCGGCTGGTTTCAACTTCCAGGACAAGGACCGCACCACCAACGATGCGCCCTTCGTCACCCTGGGCCTGGGCAAGTTCATCAACCCGAACTGGTCGCTGGACGGTGAACTGAACTATCAGAACCCGAACTTCGACAACAACCAGGACCTGAACTGGAGCCAGTACGGCATCTCGTTCGACCTGCGTCGCCACTTCATCCAGGAAGGCCGCGGCTGGAACCCGTACCTGCTGTTCGGCCTGGGCTACCAGCGCTCGGAAGAAGAGTTCGACACCGGCGGTCCGGTTTCCCCGGGCCAGCGCAAGGACGGCAACTTTGCCGCCAAGGCCGGCGTCGGTCTGCAGACCACCTTCGACAAGCGCGTTGCCGTGCGTGCCGAAGTGGCCTACCGCGCTGACTTCGACGACCAGAGCGTTGCCGCTCCGTCGCAGAACTGGTTCGGCGACGTGCTGGCTTCGGTCGGCGTCGTGATCCCGCTGGGCCCGCCGCCGGCTGCCCCGGTCGCCCCGCCGCCGCCGCCGGCCGCTGCGCCGAGCTGCGCCGATCTGGACGACGATGGTGACGGCGTCAACAACTGCGACGACAAGTGCCCGAACTCCCAGCCTGGCCAGACCATCGGTCCGGACGGCTGCCCGGTGCCGGTGTCGATCGACCTGAAGGGCGTCAACTTCGACTTCAACAAGGCGAACCTGCGTCCGGACGCCGTGGCGATCCTGGGCGAGGCCACCGAGATCCTGAAGCGCTACCCCGACCTGCGCGTCGAGGTTGCCGGTCACACCGACTCGAAGGGTACCGAAGCCTACAACCAGAAGCTGTCCGAGCGCCGCGCCCGCGTCGTGTACGACTACCTGGTGAAGAACGGCGTCGACGCGTCGCGTCTGGTCGGCCCGATCGGCTACGGCGAGAGCCGCCCGATTGCTCCGAACACCAACCCGGATGGTTCGGACAACCCGGAAGGCCGCGCCAAGAACCGTCGTACCGAGCTGAACGTCCAGAACTAATCGGACGCTTCCAGTCTCAAGCAAAGCCCGGCCTCGTGCCGGGCTTTGTTTTTGTGGGGTGGGGTAATGCAGTGTCCTGGTCCGCGCAGTTTTTCGTAGGAGCGGCTTCAGCCGCGATGGGCGTTCCCGGGAGAGCCTGTCGCGGCTGGAGCCGCTCCTACGCAGGACACAGTCGCTGACCGTTGCCCGCGTCAGTCCCAAGCTGAACTTTTTCAGCAATCCCAATTATTTAGCGCATGTAGTGCCGGTAACAGTTGAAAGCGTGCCGGGGCCTGCCTACACTCGCTCGTCGACTCGCCTGAATGGATAAAAACCGATGCTGCGTATCGTGACGGCCAGCCTGCTCGCGCTTGCCCTGATTCCTGCGGCCCACGCCGCACCGGATTGCTCCGGCGATCTGCTGCCCAAGCCGCTGGCGCTGCCGGCCACGGTCGCCGCACCGGTCGCTTCCGAACTGTTCAGCCGCAACGTGCAGCTGGGCATGCCCAGCGGCGTGCTGACCCAGTCCTACAGCAGCGACCAGTCGCTGGACCGTGTGTTGCTGCGGCTGCGCGCCGAAGGCTGCCAGAGCCTGGCCAACGCCACCCCGGGCGCGGTGAAGCCCAACGATCCGGCCGCCTACAAGCCGGCCACCGCCTTCGACAACACGCCCTGGCGGTTCGACATGAGCCAGAACGGCAAGCGCATGACCGCCGAGGAGTTCGACGCCTGGATGAAGGCGCGTGGCGTCCGCGTGGTCAAGGCCCGTCCGGCCCTGGCCCCGGCGGCTGCCGCCGAGGCGCCGGCACCGGCCGACGCCAACAAGCAGTAAGAGCTCGACGCGCGGCCGCCCGCGGCCGCGCCCGTTCGCGCAGTGCGAGGAGCCAAGCCGCCGCGTTCCCGCCGTCCGGCGTCGTCCCCGACGGCGACCGTGCGTCCGCGCCTGCCCGCGCGCGACGCCGCACCGGCCACGCCGCGTCACGGCCTGGCCCGCACCCTGTCCAAGCTGGGCCTGTGCTCGCGCACCGAGGCCGCGCGCTGGATCGCCGCCGGCCGTGTGGCGGTCGATGGGCGCATCGTCACCGATCCCGAATTCCCGATCGTGCAGGGCCGCCAGCGGTTGGCCGTGGACGGTGCGCCGCTGGCCGACACCGCACGCCTGTACCTGATGCTCAACAAACCGCGTGGGCTGGTCACCAGTGCGCAGGACGAACGCGGCCGCGACACCGTGTACCGCTGTTTCGATGGCGCCGGCCTGCCGTGGCTGGCACCGGTCGGGCGCCTGGACAAGGCCAGCGAAGGCTTGCTGCTGTTCAGCAACGACCCGCAATGGGCGGCGCGGGTGACCGATCCGGGCAGCGGCCCGGACAAGACCTACCACGTGCAGGTGGACGCGGTGCCCGACGCGGCGCTGCTGGCGCGGATGTGCGACGGCGTGGTCGCCGAGGGCGAAGCGCTGCGGGCCAAGCAGGTGCGCCTGCTGCGCCAGGGCGAGCGCCATGCCTGGCTGGAGATGGTACTGGACGAGGGCCGCAACCGGCAGATCCGGCGGCTGCTCGCCGCGCTCGGCCTGGACGTGCTGCGGCTGGTGCGGGTGGCGATCGGCGAGCTGGTGCTGGGCGACCTGGGCAAGGGCGCCTGGCGCGCACTCAGCGCCGCCGAAGTCACGGCGTTGGCGCCGGCGGCGGACGCCAGCGCGCCAGCCGTGCGCTGAGCAACGCGGCAACCACCTCGCGGGCGCGCGCGTCCTGCGGCCCGCGCGCATCGTGGTGGCGGCCCTTGGCGTGATTGCAGCCGGCACAGGCCAGCGCGAGATTGCGCGCGTCGTTCGGATCGTCGCCGACCAGGCCGCAGAGCGCCGCTGCGGCGCGGCGGCCGAACCAGGCCTGCGGGACCACGTGTTCGAGCGAGCAGTGGCCCAGCGGTTCGCCGTCGCCGCGTAGATCCAGGCGCCGCCGGCAGTGCAGGCAGCGGCTGCGCCAACCGCCTGCTACGGACTCCGCCTGGGCGTCGGTCTGCGCCGCCAGCAACAGCCGTTGGCGCAGCGCGGCGCGCATCTCAGGCGGCGAGCACGCCCAGTTCGCGGCCGATGCGGGTGAACGCGTCGATCGCCCGGTCCAGGTGCTCGCGGGTGTGCGCGGCGCTGATCTGGGTGCGGATCCGCGCCTGGCCCTTGGGCACCACCGGGAAGAAGAAGCCGATGGCGTAGATGCCTTCCTCCAGTAGCCGCTCGGCGAAGCGCTGCGCCAGCGGCGCGTCGTACAGCATCACCGGGCAGATCGGGTGGGTGCCGGGCTTGATGTCGAAACCGGCGGCGGCCATGCGCTCGCGGAAGTAGGCGGTGTTCTCGACCAGGCGCGCGCGCAGCGCGTCGGCGGCGTCGAGCATCGCGAACGCCTTGCTCCCGGCGGCGACCACGTGCGGCGGCAGCGAGTTGGAGAACAGGTAGGGCCGCGAGCGCTGCCGCAGCAGTTCGATCACTTCGCGGCGGCCGGTGGTGAAGCCGCCCAGCGCCCCGCCCATGGCCTTGCCCAGGGTGCCGGTGAAGATGTCGATCTTGTCCAGCACGCCCTTGACCTCGGCCGAGCCGCGGCCGCTGGCGCCGAGGAAGCCGGTGGCATGGCATTCGTCGATGTGCACCAGCGCGTTGTACTGCTTCGCCAGCGCGGTGATCTCGTCCAGCGGAGCGATGAAACCATCCATGGAGAACACGCCGTCGCTGGTGATCAGCTTGGTCTTGCAGCCGGCTGCGTCGGCCGCCTGCAGCTGCGCTTCCAGGTCGGCCATGTCGCAGTTGGCGTAGCGGAAGCGCTTGGCCTTGCACAGGCGCACGCCGTCGATGATCGAGGCGTGGTTGAGCGCATCGGAGATGATGGCGTCGTGCTCGCCCAGCAGCGGTTCGAACAGGCCGCCGTTGGCGTCGAAGCAGGCGGCGTAGAGGATGGTGTCCTCGGTGCCGAAGAACGCGGCGATCTGCGCTTCCAGCTGCTTGTGCAGGTCCTGGGTGCCGCAGATGAAGCGCACCGACGCCATGCCGAAGCCGTGCGTGTCCAGCGCGTCCTTGGCGGCCTGGATCAGGTCCGGATGATCGGCCAGGCCCAGGTAGTTGTTGGCGCAGAAGTTGAGCACGCGGCGGCCGTCGGCGAGGACGATTTCCGCCGCCTGCGGGCCGACGATGATGCGCTCGGACTTGAACAGGCCCTGGGCGCGGATCGCGTCCAGTTCCTCGGCGTAGTGCTGGGTGAGGCGGGAGTCGGTCATGACGGGCACGCGCGGCGGAAAGAAGCGGCGATTTTACCGCGGCGCCTGCGCCGGCCGCGGCCGTCATGCACAAATGGCATGAGCCGCTGCCCGGAAGTCATTTCACCCGCCGCCTGCCGCTGCGCAGCATGCGTCATGGTCCGCGGCGGGCATCGGCCGCGGCGTCGGTCTGTGTGCTTTTCGGAGAACCGCCCATGTCCAGCCTTCCGCCGCGCCGCTGGCGCCCGCTGCTCGCGCTCGCCTTGTGCGTGTTCGCCGGGGCCGCGGCCGCCGCCGAGACGCAACTGCTCAACGTGTCCTACGATCCCACCCGCGAGCTGTACCGGGACTACAACGCCGCCTTCGCCAAGCACTGGGCGCAACTGCATCCCGGCGAGCAGGTGGCGGTGGAGACCTCGCACGGCGGTTCCGGCAAGCAGGCGCGCGCGGTGATCGACGGGGTCGAGGCCGACGTGGTGACGCTGGCGCTGGCCTATGACGTCGATGCGATCGCCGCCAAGAGCAAGCTGATCGATGCGAACTGGGCCACGCGCCTGCCCGACAACAGCGCGCCGTACACCTCGACCATCGTGTTCCTGGTGCGCAAGGGCAATCCGAAAGGCATCAAGGACTGGCCCGACCTGCTGCGCAGCGGCGTGTCGGTGATCACGCCCAATCCCAAGACCTCCGGCGGCGCGCGCTGGAACTACCTGGCCGCCTGGGCCTACGCCGACCACATCTTCAAGGGCGATCGCGAACGCATCCTCAACTACATGCGCGCGCTGTTCCGTAACGTGCCGGTGCTGGACACCGGGGCGCGCGGCGCCACCACCACCTTCGTCCAGCGCGGCATCGGCGACGTGCTGCTGGCCTGGGAGAACGAGGCGTTCCTGGCGCAGCAGGAACTGGGCCAGGACAAGTTCGAGATCGTGGTGCCGAAGCTGTCGATCCTCGCCGAGCCGTCGGTGGCGCTGGTCGACAAGAACGTGGACAAGCACGGCACCCGCGCGGTGGCCGAGGAATACCTGAAATACCTGTACTCGCCGGAAGGGCAGAAGATCGCGGCCAGGCACTACTACCGGCCGCGCCACCCCGAGTACGCCGACCGCGCCGACCTGGCGCGGCTGCCGAAGGTGCGGCTGGTCACCATCGAGCAGGCGTTCGGGTCCTGGGCCAAGGCGCAGGCCACCCACTTCGACGACGGTGGCCTGTTCGACCAGATCCAGGCGAGCAAGTGACGCGATGGCCGTGACCGCCGCCGCCGTTCCCCGCGCACCGCGCCAGCGCCGGGTGATGCCGGGCCTGGGGCTGAGCCTGGGCATCACCCTGACCTGGCTGGGGCTGGTGGTGCTGATCCCCTTGCTCGCGGTGCTGCTCAAGACCAGCGGGCTGGGCTGGGAGGGCGTGTGGCGGGTGTGGAGCGAGCCGCGGGTGCTGGCGGCGTTGCGCTTGAGCTTCGGCACCGCGCTGGCCGCGGCCGCGTTCAATGCGGTGATGGGCACCTGGGTGGCCTGGGTATTCGTGCGCTATCGCTTTCCCGGCAAGCGCCTGTTCGACGCGATGATCGACCTGCCGTTCGCCCTGCCCACCGCAGTGGCCGGCATCGCCCTGACCGCGCTGTACGGCAGCAACGGCTGGATCGGGCGCTGGCTGGAGCAGCCGGCGCAGGCGCTGGCGGCCAGCCTGCCGGCGCTGGCCTGGTGGTGGCCGCGGCTGGCGCTGCTGCTGGCGCTGGCCGCCATCGGCCATGTGCTGTTGCGACGCAGCCACACGCTGCTGCCGGCGCCGCTGCGCGCGCTGCAGCGCCTGCTCGGCACGCTCGCCGTGCTCAGCCTGGCCGCGCTGGGCGTCGGTGGCCTGCTGTTCGGCTACGCCGCACTGATGCAGGGCAGCGGCGCGGGCGGGATCAAGGTCGCCTACACGCCGCTGGGCATCGTCGTGGCGCTGGTGTTCGTCGGGCTGCCGTTCGTGGTGCGGATCGTGCAGCCGGTGCTGGCCGAGGCCGAGCGCGAACTGGAAGAGGCCGCGGCCACGCTCGGGGCCGGACGCTGGCAGACGGTGCGCCGTGTGCTGCTGCCGACCCTGTGGCCGGCGGTGCTGACCGGATTCACGCTGGCCTTCGCGCGCGGGGTCGGCGAGTACGGCTCGGTGATCTTCATCGCCGGCAACCTGCCCAATGCCACCGAGATCGCGCCGTTGCTGATCACCATCCGCCTGGAGGAATTCGATTACGGCGGCGCCAGTGCGATCGCCGCGGCGATGCTGCTGTTGTCGCTGCTGTCGTTGCTGCTGGTCAACGCGGCACAGGCCTGGTTCGCGCGGCGTGGCAGGGCGGTGACGTGATGGCGTCCGTGGTGTCCGCGCTGGCCGCGCGCGTCCCGGGGCAGGCCGCCGCCACCGTTCCGGTGCAGCTGCCGGCCTCGGTGGTCGACGAGCCGCGCTGGGTGCAGCGGCTGCTGATCGGCGGTGCGCTGCTGTTCCTGCTGGCGTTCCTGCTGCTGCCCTTGTTGCTGGTGTTCGTCGAGGCCTTGCGCAGCGGCGCCGACGTGTTCTGGCGCGCGATCTCCGATCCGGACGCGCTGGCGGCGATTCGCCTGACCCTGCTGGTCGCGGCGATCGTGGTGCCGTTGAACCTGGCGTTCGGCGTGGCCGCGGCCTGGGCGGTCAGCAAGCATCGCTTCCCCGGCAAGCGCCTGCTGGTGAGCCTGATCGATCTGCCGTTCTCGGTGTCGCCGGTCGTCGCCGGGCTGCTGTTCATCCTGATCTTCGGCCGCAACGGCTGGGCCTGGCCGTTGATCGACGAGGGCGTGCGGCTGTCCCTGCCGCTGCTGGGCGAGGTGGTGCTGCGCCTGCCGCGCATCGTGTTCGCGCTGCCGGGCATCGTGCTGGCCACCACCTTCGTCACCTTTCCCTTCATCGCCCGCGAACTGATGCCGCTGATGGAGCAGCAGGGCAACGACGAGGAACTGGCGGCGCTGAGCCTGGGCGCCAGCGGCTGGCAGACCTTCCTGCGGGTGACCTTGCCGAACATCCGCTGGGGCCTGCTGTACGGCGTGCTGCTGTGCAGTGCGCGGGCGATGGGCGAGTTCGGTGCGGTGTCGGTGGTGTCCGGGCACATCCGCGGGCGCACCAACACGCTGCCGCTGCATGTGGAGATCCTCTACAACGAATACGCCTACAGCGCCGCCTTCGCCTGCGCCAGCCTGCTGGCGCTGACCGCGCTGCTGACGCTCGCCGTGAAGTCCTGGCTGCACTGGCGCCACGGCGCGGCGCTGGCCGCCACTCACCGACACTGAGGTTGCCATGAGCATCCGCGTACAACACCTGGGCAAGCACTTCGGCGATTTCGCCGCGCTCGACGACGTCGGCCTGGACATCGGCCAGGGCGAACTGCTGGCGCTGCTGGGGCCGTCCGGCTCCGGCAAGACCACGCTGCTGCGGGTGATCGCCGGGCTGGAACATGCCGATCGCGGGCGCGTGCTGATCCACGGCGAGGACGCCACCGCGCTGTCGGTGCAGGCGCGCCGGGTCGGCTTCGTGTTCCAGCACTACGCCTTGTTCAAGCACATGAGCGTGTACGAGAACATCGCCTTCGGCCTGCGCGTGCGTCGCGAGGCGCGCTGGACCGAGGCGCGCATCCGCGCGCGGGTGCAGGAGCTGCTGGCGCTGGTGCAGTTGCACGACCTGGAGCGGCGCTACCCGGCGCAGCTGTCCGGCGGCCAGCGCCAGCGCGTGGCGCTGGCGCGCGCGCTGGCGATCGAGCCGCGCGTGCTGCTGCTCGACGAACCGTTCGGCGCGCTCGACGCGCAGGTCCGCCGCGACCTGCGGCGCTGGTTGCGCGAGCTGCATGAACGCACCGGGCTGACCACGGTGTTCGTCACCCACGACCAGGAAGAGGCGCTGGAGCTGGCCGACCGCGTGGCGATCCTCAACCGCGGCCGGATCGAGCAGGTCGGCAGCCCCGCGCAGGTCTACGAGCAGCCGGCCTCGCCCTTCGTGTACGCCTTCGTCGGCGCGGTGAACCGCTTGCCGGCACGCCTGCACGACGGTGCCGTGCAGGTCGCTGGGCTGGCCTTGCCGGCACCGCCGACGTCGCTGGCCAGCGGCCCGGTCGAGCTGTATGTGCGGCCGGAAGATCTGGCACCGGGCAGCGAAGGCTGGGCGGCGACGGTGCTGTCGATCCAGCGCAGCGGCCCGCGCCTGCGCCTGCGCGCGCAGCTGGCGCACGGCCGCGACGAGGTGGAGGTGGAACTGCCGGCGGGCGAGGGGACGCACGACTACGCGCCGGGCCAGCCACTGCATCTGCGCGCGCGCCGGTTCGGGGTGTTCGCCGCACCTGCCTGAGGCGTGATCGGGGCAGGCCATGCCCTGTTTGCCGCGCCTGACGGTGCCGGTCGCTGCCGTGTGGCGGCGCGGTGCGGGTCGGGACCGGGGCTGGTCAGTACCGGGCAATCTGGACACGTTGGCGATGTCCGCGCTTGGCGCGCATCCCTGGATGCCGGACACGCCGGACCTGTGTCGGAACGAAAGTTGTTGCGCTGCAAGGTAAAAGCAGTTAAAAAATCGTGAAGGCGCGCCGCGCCCCACGTTGCAACCACCCTCGTCAACCGCAGGAGAATGACCGGTGAACAAGACCACTCTCGCCCTGGCCCTCGCACTGGCCGCTTCGCCGCTCACCGTCCTGGCCCAGGACGAGCCCACCTCGCCGATCACCGGCTCCTACGGCGTGGTCAGCGACTACATGTTCCGTGGCGTCTCCCAGACCGACAAGGGCCCGGCGTTCCAGGCCGGCCTCACCTACACCTCGCCGTTCGGCCTGTACGTGGGCGCCTGGGGCTCCAACGTCGACTTCGGCGCCGGCGATCCGGATTGGGAAACGGACGGCTTCGTCGGCTACAACGTCGATTTCTCCCCGGACTGGAACTTCGACGTGATGGTCAACCGCTACGGCTACCCGGGCGCCGGCCGGTTGAACTACAACGAGCTGATCACCAAGACCAAGTTCCTCAAGACCTACACCCTGACCGTGGCCTACACCGACAACGTGTACAACCTGGACAAGGACAGCTTCTACTACGCGCTGGACGGGAACTGGTCGCTGCCGCAGGGCTTCAGCGTCGGCGCGCACGTCGGCCGCACCACCTACGAAAGCGCGCTGACCGCATACCAGGACTACACCGACTACAACGTCAGCGTGGGCAAGATGGTCGGCCCGCTGGCGCTGAGCGTGGGTTACTACGACACCGACAACAAGGGTCCGGAGAACTTCACCGAGCGCCTGGCCGGTCACCGCGTGGTGGTCTCGGGCACGATCGCGTTCTGATCGCATCGCCGCTGTGAAACGACGAAGGGCGCCGCAAGGCGCCCTTCGTGTTTTTCCGGCACCGCCGCGTTGCCGCGGCGCACGCCTCACCAGCTCAGCACGACCTTGCCGGCCTTGCCTTCTTCCATCAGGTCGAAGCCCTTCTGGAATTCGTCGATGGTCAACTGGTGGGTCAGCACCTTGCCCAGCGGGAAGCCGGACAGCACCAGCTGGGTCATCTTGTACCAGGTCTCGTACATCTTGCGGCCGTAGATGCCCTGCACGGTCAGGCCCTTGAAGATGATCTTGTCCCAGTCCGCGCCGGCGCCGCGCGGCATGATGCCGAGCATCGCGATCTTGCCGCCGTGGTACATGCAGTCGAGCATGTCGTTGAACGCGCGCGGGTTGCCGCTCATCTCCAGGCCCACGTCGAAGCCTTCCATGTGCAGGTCGGCCATGACGTCCTTGAGCGAGGTGTTGGCGACGTTGACCACCCGCGTGGCGCCCATGTCCGCGGCCAGCTTCAGGCGGAAATCGTTGACGTCGGTGACCACCACGTTGCGCGCGCCGATGTGCTTGCAGATGCCCGCGGCGATGATGCCGATCGGGCCGGCACCGGTGATTAGCACGTCCTCGCCGATCACGTCGAACTCCAGCGCGCAGTGCGCGGCGTTGCCGTAGGGGTCGAAGAACGCGGCCAGCTCGGAGGGGATCTGGTCGGGGATCGGCCACAGGTTCGAGGCCGGCATCACCATGTACTCGGCGAAGGCGCCGTTGATGTTGACGCCGATGCCCACCGTGTTCGGGCACAGGTGCGGGCGCCCGCCGCGGCAGTTGCGGCAGTGGCCGCAGACGATGTGGCCTTCGGCCGACACGCGCTGGCCGACCTCGTAGCCGGTGACCGCCGAGCCGAGCTGGGCGATGCGGCCGACGAATTCGTGGCCGATGGTCAGGCCGGGCTTGATGGTGCGCTGGCTCCACTCGTCCCACAGGTAGATGTGCAGGTCGGTGCCGCAGATCGCGGTCTTTTCCAGTTTGATCAGCACGTCGTTGGGGCCGGGGACCGGCACCGGCACCTGTTCCAGCCAGATGCCTTTGGCGGCGTCGCGCTTGACCAGCGCCTTCATTGTTTGCGCCATGTCGGTGCAGATTCGATGGGAAGAGGGCGCGCAGTATAAGCGCCCGGCCGGCGTGCCCATGTTGCGGCGCGGTCAGGACATGACATGTCCCAGGGTGCCATTGGTCACGGTCCGGGCGCTTGATGACAGCCGTTACACTCTAACGTCTGTCATCAAGGAAACCGCTCGATGCGTTCGAATTCGTTGGCTGTCGCCATCGCCGCCGTCGCCGCCCTGTCCGGCGCCTCCGTCGCCCATGCCGGCGAGGGCATGTGGGTCCCGCAGCAATTGCCGGACATCGCCGGACCACTGCAGCAGGCCGGTCTGAAGCTGTCGCCGCAGCAACTGTCCGATCTCACCGGCGACCCGATGGGCGCGGTGGTCTCGCTGGGCGGCTGCACCGCCAGCTTCGTCTCGCCGCAGGGCCTGGTGGTGACCAACCACCACTGCGCCTATGGCGCGATCCAGCTCAACTCGACCGCGCAGAAGAACCTGATCCGCGACGGCTTCAGCGCCGCCAGCCAGGGTGCCGAGCTGAGCGCCGGCCCGAACGCGCGCATCTATGTGCTCGACCGCATCACCGACGTCACCGCGCAGGCCAAGGCGGCGATGGCCGCCGCCGGCAACGACGCGCTCAAGCGCACGCAGGCGCTGGAGGATTTCGACAAGGCGCAGGTCGCCGCCTGCGAAGCCGACGCCGGCTACCGCTGCGAGCTGTACAGCTTCTCCGGCGGCAACACCTACCGCCTGTTCCGCACCCTGGAAATCCGCGACGTGCGCCTGGCCTACGCGCCGCCGTCGGGCATCGGCAAGTTCGGCGGCGACGTCGACAACTGGATGTGGCCGCGTCACACCGGCGACTTCTCGTTCTACCGCGCCTACGTCGGCAAGGACGGCAAGCCGGCCGCCTACGCCAAGGACAACGTGCCGTACCAGCCCAAGCACTTCCTGAAGTTCGCCGACCAGCCGCTCGGCGCCGGCGATTTCGTCATGGTGGCCGGCTATCCGGGCCGCACCAACCGCTATGCGCTGGCGTCCGAGTTCGACGCCACCGCCAACTGGGGGTATCCCACCGCCGCGCGCCAGTACCGCGAGCTGATCGCCCTGGTCGAGCAGGCCGGCAAGCAGAACCCGGACATCCAGGTGAAGTACGCCGCGACCATGGCCAGCTGGAACAACGTGGCCAAGAACTACGAAGGTCAATTGGAAGGCTTCAAGCGCATCGACGCGGCGGCCAAGAAGCACGCCGAGGAAGATGCGGTGCTGGCCTGGCTCAAGCGCCAGGGCGGCGAGGGCAAGGCCGCGCTGCAGGCGCACGCGCAACTGCTGGCGCTGGGCGAGCAGGCCAAGGCCACCCGCGACCGCGACCTGGTGCTGCGGCAGATGCAGCGGACCGGGGCGCTCGGCAGCGCGGTCATGCTGTACCGCCTGTCGATCGAACGCGCCAAGCCGGATGCCGCGCGCGAGCCCGGCTACCAGGAGCGCGACCTGCCCGAGATCGAGGGCGCGATGAAGCAGATGGAGCGCCGCTACGTCGCCTCGATGGACAGCCAGTTGCAGCGCTACTGGTTCGACCAGTACCTGAAGCTGCCGAAGGCGCAGCGCCTGCCGGCGCTGGACCAGTGGCTGGCCGGTGCCGACGCGCAGGCCGCCGCCACGCGCCTGGCCGGCACGCAACTGGGCAACACCGACGCGCGCCTGAAGTGGCTGCACGCCGATCGCGCCGCGTTCGAAGCCAGCGACGACCCGGCGCTGCGCTATGCGGTGGCGCTGATGCCGACCCTGCTGCAGATCGAGCAGGACCAGAAGCGCCGCGAGGGCGAGGAACTGCTGGCGCGGCCGCGCTACCTGCAGGCCGTGGCCGACTACAAGAAGAGCCAGGGCGAGTTCGTGTATCCCGACGCCAACTCCTCGCTGCGCATCACCTTCGGCAACGTCAAGGGCTATTCGCCCAAGGACGGCGTGGAATACACCCCGTTCACCACGCTGGAAGGCGTGGTCGCCAAGGACACCGGCGTGGAGCCGTTCGATTCGCCCAAGGCGCTGCTGGAGGCGGCCAAGGCCAAGCGCTACGGCGGGCTGGAGGACAAGCGGCTGGGTACGGTGCCGGTCAACTTCCTGTCCGACCTGGACATCACCGGCGGCAACTCCGGCTCGCCGGTGATGGACGCGCACGGCAAGCTGGTCGGCCTGGCCTTCGACGGCAACTGGGAGTCGGTGAGTTCGAACTGGGTGTTCGACCCGGCGATGACCCGCATGATCGCCGTCGACGCGCGCTACCTGCGATGGATCATGCAGGAAGTGGCACCGGCGCCGCGGCTGCTGAAGGAGTTGAACCTGGCCAAGTGAGCCAGGCCCGACGGGCGGCGGCCACGGCCGCCGTCCGCCTGTCCGCCGCGGTCAACGCCGCGGCGGGGCACGGGGATGCAGCGCAGGGTTTCCGGCGACGGAGCGGGTATCATGCCGCTCCGTTTTCGTTTGCGAGACGGGCCCTTCCCCCCAAGGAATCCAGCGCATGCGCATTCTGCTCGCCCGCCATGGCGAAACCCCGTGGAACGCCGAAGGCCGCTACCAGGGCCAGATCGACATCCCGCTGTCGCCGGTCGGCGACGCCCAGGCGCAGGCGCTGGGCGCGCGCCTGCGCGAGGTCCCGCTGACCCGCGCCGTGGCCTCGCCGCTGGCCCGCGCACAACGCACCGCGCGCTTCGCGCTGGGGCCCGAGCGCGAGGCGCTGCTGCAGACCGATCCGGACCTGCAGGAAATCGCCCATGGCGAGTGGGAAGGCCTGCTGGCCAGCGAGATCCACGAGAAGGATCCGGCGCGTCTGCGCGCCTGGCGCGAGGAGCCGGACACGGTGCTGATGCCGGGCGGCGAGTCGCTGCGGCAGGTGCTGGAGCGCTCCTGGCGCGGCTTGGCCCGCGCCGCCGAGGGCCTGGGCGAACACGACACGCTGCTGGTGGTGGCGCACGATGCGGTCAACCGCGTAATTCTGTGCCGGGTGCTGGGCCTGCCGATCGCGCGGCTGTGGAGTTTCCGCCAGGCGCCCACCACGCTGAACCTGCTGGAAGGGCCGGACGTGGAGCATCTGGAGGTGGTGCGGCTGAACGATTGCGCGCATCACACGCCGTTCTTCGGTGAGGCGAAGCATCGGGCGCTGTAGGACGGACATGATGCGCGGATAGCGTGCGCCGTCCCGTCTTTGGGCTGATTTGTTTCACTTCCGATGCGAGCCTCTGGGCCGTTGCCGTTGCCGTTGCCGTTGCCGTTGCTTTGCTTTTCGGGAGCCCGTGAGCCGCGGCACTTGGCCTGGGCGAAAACCCCGAAGGGGCGGCGCGCAGGAAGCGCGCCGTTTTTCGCCGGCACATGGATGTGCCGTCGAAAAATGCCCAGGCCAAGTGCGCACCCGGAGCGCGCAGCGCCCGGGTGTGCTTGACCAGCCATTCGGCTGTGATAAAGCGCTTCTTTTGGTTACTTTTCTTTGCACAAGCAAAGAAGTGCTTCTCAGCAGCCGGAGGCTGATCAAAGTGACTCGCGCGTCAGCGCGAAAGCTGTCGCTTCCAAAGCTGTTGCTTCTGACGAAGGCGAGCGAGCGCGCTTGCCTGAAAGGCTAGAAATACACAAATGAACACCCTCCCCGAATGGCTCGCCTACATCGAGCGCCAACATCCCCAGGACATCGCCATGGGCCTGGAGCGGGTGCGCGCGGTCGCCGCACGCATGCGCCTGACCAGGCCGGCCAAGCACGTCATCACCGTCGGCGGCACCAACGGCAAGGGCTCGACCGTCGCCTTCATCGAGGCGATCGCGCGCGCCGCCGGCTGGCGCGTGGGCAGCTACACCTCGCCGCACCTGCTGCGCTACAACGAGCGCGTGCGCCTCGACGGCGAAGAGGCCAGCGATGCCGACCTGGTCACCGCCTTTGCGGCAGTGGAGGCCGCGCGCGCCGATACCGCGCTGACCTATTTCGAATACGGCACGCTGGCGGCGCTGTGGCTGTTCCAGCAGGCCACGTTGGATCTGGCCGTGCTGGAAGTCGGGCTCGGTGGCCGCCTCGATGCGGTGAACCTGGTCGATGCCGACGTCGCGGTGATCACCACCGTGGACATCGACCACACCGATTGGCTCGGCAACGACCGCGAGGCGATCGGCGCGGAGAAGGCCGGCATCGCGCGGCCGTGGAAGCCGCTGGTGCTGGGCGAGATCGATCCGCCCTCCAGCGTGCTGCGCCGTGCCTACGCGATCGGCGCCAATGCACTGCGCGCCGGCAGCGACTTCTTCCACGAGCCGATCGATGCCGAGCGCTGGCGCTGGCGCGACGTCGGCACCGAACTGCAGCTGCCGTTGCCGCAACTGCGTGCGCCGGTGCAGCGCGCCAACGCCGCCACCGCCATCGCCGCCCTGCGCGCGCTGCGCCGGTCGCTGCCGCGCAGCGCCTACGCCGAGGGCATCGCCGCCGCGCGCCTGCGCGGGCGCCTGCAGCCGTGCGTGCGCGACGGCGTGGAGGTGCTCGTCGACGTCGGCCACAACCCGCAGGCGGCGCGCGAGCTGGCCGCCGCGCTGCAGGCGCAGCCGGTCGCCGGCCGCACCTGCGCGGTGTTCGCGGCGCTGGCCGACAAGGATGCCGCCGGCGTGGTGGAGGCACTGGCCGCGCAGGTCGATGCCTGGCACCTGGCGGGGTTGGGCGGCAACCGCGGCCAGAGCGCTGCGCAGCTGCGCGCGCGGCTGGCGGGCACGGCCGCCGCGGAGGCGGGCGTCGCCGAGAGCGTGGCGCAGGCGCTGCAGGCGGCGCTGGCGCAGGCACGGCCGGGCGACCGGGTGCTGGTGTTCGGTTCGTTCCATACCGCCGCCGAGGCCTTGCACTGGCTGCATTCAGCCGGCTGATCCCGCCCCCGGGCGGGCCGACCTTATAATCGCGACGGCACTCCGCCACGCCGCCCCCCTCACCCTTTCCGTGGATACCGTCCTGAAACAGCGATTGATTGGCGCCCTCGTCCTGGTAGCGCTCGCCGTGATCTTCCTGCCGATGCTGGTGAAGGGGCCTGCGCCCGACAGCGGCGTGGCCAATGTGCCGCTGAAGGCGCCCGAGGCGCCGGCCGACGGCCAGTTCGAGACCCGCGAACTGCCGCTGGTGACCCCGGGCGATGCGCCCAGCGGCGGGGCAGTGGGCATGACCAAGACGCCGGGCGCCACGCCCGCGCCGGCGCCGGCGCCGGTCCAGAACAATCCCGATGCCGCCGACCTGGCCGATCCGGCCGCCGGCAGTGCCGCGCAGCCGCTGCCGCCGAGCGTGGCCGCCGGCAACTACGCGGTGAACTTCGGTGCGTATGCCACCGCCGCCGATGCCGATGCGGTGATCGCGCGGCTCAAGCAGGCGCAGCTGCCGGGCTTCCGCGAGCAGGCCACGATCGGCGGGCGCCAGGCCTGGCGGGTGCGGATCGGGCCGTATGCCGATCGCGCCCAGGCCGAATCGGTGCGCCTGCAGGCGGTCAAGGTCCGCAACGACGTCAATGCCCAGGTGGTGACCCTGGATGCGGCGCCGAGCAACGCGACCCCGACCGGCGCCGCGCCGGCTGCCGCCAGCCATGTCGCCGCCGCCGCGCCCGCCGCCCCGGCCAAGACCGAGGCGCTGCCGCCGGAGCCGGCCAAGCCGGTCGCCACCACCAAGCCGGCGACACCGCCGGCGCCCAAGCCGGAACCGGCCAAGCCCGAACTCACCAAGCCCGAACCCACCAAGCCGGCGGCCCCTGCGGCCACCACGGCAGCGGCCAAGCCGGCGCCGAGCGTGCCGGCTGCGCCTGCGGCGTCCGGCACCGGCTTCGCCGTGCAGCTGGGCGCCTTCGGCAAGGCCGAGGACGCCAATGCCCTGCGCGACAAGGTGCGCGCCGCCGGCTTCAGCGCCTTCGTCGAACAGGTGCGCACCGACAAGGGCGCGCTGAACCGGGTGCGGGTGGGGCCGGTCGCCAACCGTGCCGACGCCGAGCAGTTGCGCGCCCAGGTGGCGGCCAAGGTCGGCATCAGCGGTATGGTACGTCCACATCCTTGATCGGGCCGCGGCCCACGGAGTAGCACGATGGTCCAGGGAAGGCAGGCGCGACGCGCGATCGGCGCGATGCAGCGGCTCGGCCGCGGGAGGCGCGCATGATCGACATGGTGCTGTTGACGGTGATCCTGGTCTCGGCCCTGCTCGGGGCCCTGCGTGGGTTCGTCGGCATCGTGGTCGGCACGCTGTCCTGGTTCCTGGCCGGCTGGGCCACGTTCCAGTTCGGCGGCAATACCGGGCGCTGGCTCGCCGATGGGGCGCGGCCGAGCATGAGCTACTACCTGGGCGGCTACGCGCTGACCTTCGTGACGGTGATGGCGGTGGTGGCCATCGTCGGCATGGTGATCCGCACCGCGGTGCGCTCGACCGCGCTGTCGGGCACCGACCGCGCGCTTGGCTTCGGCCTGGGCACGGTGCGCGGCGGTTTCTTCGCCGCGGTGCTGGCCTTCCTGATGAGCTTCACGCCGCTGACCCGCGAGCCGGACTGGCAGCATTCGATGGTGCTGCCGGTGCTCAGTCCGGGGGTGGGCTGGATGCGCGCGCAACTGCCGGACTGGCGCATGCCGCAGATGCCGCAGTTGAACCTGTCGCAGGTGCCGCAACTGAACGTGTCGCAGATGGATTTGGGCAACTTGCCCGCGGCAGGCGATAATGCCGCGCTGGGCAACGCCCTGCAGGCCAGCGGGCTGCAGGAGATGATGTCCAAGGCCCTGGGACGTCCCGGGGTACGGTCCGCGCAGCCCGGGAGCGATCCGTCGCAACTGATGCCCGCGAACATCGATCCGGCGCAGGCGCGTCCGGCGCAATTCGACCCGGCACGGGTCGAACCCAACGGCCAGGCACGGCCACCTTCCCAATAGCGGCGTTCCCGCCGCGGAGAGCGTTGACATGTGTGGCATCGTCGGAATCGTCGGCAACCAGAACGTGGCCGGGCAACTCTATGACGGCCTGGCCGTGCTGCAGCACCGCGGCCAGGACGCGGCGGGCATCGCCACCGCCGATGGCACCCGCCTGCGCGTGCAGAAGGCCAACGGCCTGGTCCGCGACGTCTTCGACGAGAAGCGCATGGCGGTGCTGGAAGGGCGCGTCGGCATCGCCCACTGCCGCTATCCGACCGCCGGATCCGAGGGCATGGACGAGGCGCAGCCGTTCTACGTGAATTCGCCGTACGGCATCGCGCTGGCCCACAACGGCAACCTGGTCAACACCGAGGCCTTGCGCCAGCAGGTGTTCGAGGCCGATCGCCGCAACATCAACACCGATTCGGACAGCGAAGTGCTGCTGAACGTGTTCGCCTACGAGCTGGACGCACAGCGCATGCTGACCCCGGAAGCGGCGATCCGTGCGGTGGCCGGCGTGCACCGCCGCTGCAAGGGCGGCTACGCCGTGGTCAGCGTGGTGCTGGGGCTGGGCCTGGTCGCGTTCCGCGATCCGCACGGCATCCGCCCGCTGGTGCTGGGCAAGCGCGAGGGCGCGGAGGGCGACGAGTACATCGTCGCCTCCGAATCCTCGGCGCTGGACATCCTCGGCTTCACCCGCGTGCGCGACGTGCGTCCGGGCGAAGCGCTGGTCATCACCGGCCGCGGCGAGCTGTTCTCCGAGGTCTGCGCCTCGCCCACCGACCACACCCCGTGCATCTTCGAGTACGTGTACTTCGCGCGCCCGGACTCGATGATCGACAACGTCTCGGTGCACAAGGCGCGCATGCGCATGGGCATGAAGCTGGGCGAGAAGATCCTGCGCCTGCGCCCGGACCACGACATCGACACCATCATCCCGATCCCGGACACCTCGCGCGACGCCGCGCTGGAGATCTCCAACGTGCTTGGGGTGAAGTACCGCGAGGGCTTCGTCAAGAACCGCTACATCGGCCGCACCTTCATCATGCCGGGGCAGGGCGAGCGGGTGAAGTCGGTGCGCCGCAAGCTCAACCCGATCCACCTGGAATTCCGCAACCGCGTGGTGCTGCTGGTCGACGATTCGATCGTGCGCGGCACCACCAGCCGGCAGATCGTGCAGATGGCGCGCGACGCCGGCGCGCGCAAGGTGTACCTGGCCAGCGCCGCACCGCCGGTGCGCTATCCCAACATCTACGGCATCGACATGCCGGCCGCCGACGAACTGGTCGCGCACGGCCGCAGCGAGCAGGAGATCCAGGAATTCCTCGGCTGCGACTGGCTGATCTACCAGGATCTGGAAGACCTGGAGACCGCGGTGCGCGAAGGCAACCCGGAACTGAAGGCGTTCGACTCCTCGTGCTTCAACGGCCAGTACACCACCGGCATCGAGCCCGGCTATTTCGAGCGGATCATGCAGTTGCGCTCGGACGAGGCCAAGCGCAAGCGCCGTGCCTGAGCCCCGCGGCGCCAGTGCCCTGGCGCGGCGCATGCCTGCATGGGCGGGCCGGCCGCCGCTGGTGGCGCCGTGAACGGCGACCTGTACCAGGCCGCGCGCGCCTGCCTGGACGCGGCCGATCCCGACGAGAAGGTCGCGCTGACCCAGCGCCATGCCGCGGCCTGGCGCGATGGCGCGCTGGCGGTGCCGGCCGCCGCGCCGGCGCCTGAGCCGATCCGCATGCCGGGACGGCCGCGACGGCCGCTGCTGGTGCACCCGCGCGAACTGCCACGGCGCGGCCTCGGCAGCGCCGAGGGCCGCGCTGCCTTCATCCACGCCATCGCCCATATCGAACTCAACGCCATCGACCTGGCCTGGGACGCGGTCTACCGCTTCCGCGGCCTGCCGCCGGCGTTCTATGCCGATTGGGTGGCGGTGGCGGACGACGAATCGCGCCATTTCGTGCTGCTGCGCGACCGCCTGCGCGCGCTGGGCCACGCCTATGGCGATTTCGCCGCGCACAACGGCCTGTGGGAGATGTGCGAGAAGACCGCCCACGACGGCCTGGCGCGGATGGCGCTGGTGCCGCGGGTGCTGGAGGCGCGCGGCCTGGACGTGACCCCAGGCATGATCGCCAAGCTGCGCGCGCTCGGCGACGACGCCACCGCCGACATCCTGGAGATCATCCTGCGCGAGGAAGTGGCGCACGTGGCCGCCGGCTCGCGTTGGTACCGCTGGTACTGCGCACAGGCCGGGATCGAGCCGCGCGCCCGCTTCGCCGCTCTGCTGCGCGAGTACGCCGGTGGCTATCTGCACGGCCCGTTCAATCTGCAGGCGCGCCTGCTGGCCGGGTTCGACGAGGACGAATTGCTGGCCCTGCAGCAGCAGGCCGGCTGAGGCGGCGTCGCCCTGCGGGGCGGTGCGCGCGTTGCGGCAACGCGCTGGTGTGGGCGGCATGACCGTCGGGATGCGTGCTTTCTGTGACGCCTATCTCCGAGCTGCGACCCCGCTGCATTTGGTGCTTGCGCTGAACGGTGGCTGAGCGGCTAATCGAACTCCCCCACGCGGCCTCCCCCGATCTGGCCGCGCGCGGGGCGACGTTCGTCCCTACTCACCACCCCAGGAGTCCGACATGAAGTCGATGTGCAGCCTGACCGCGATGCTTGCCCTGTGTGTCGCCGGTTCCGCCTCTGCGGCGGGAAAGCCCCTGTTCCAGAGCAGCCAATACGTCTCCAAGTCCATCGCCGGCGAGCCCGCGCTGAGCCGCCTGCTGGCCAATCCCGCCACCGGCGCGGTGCAGCGGGTCGGCGTGGACGCCGCCGCCGTCACCGCCGGGCAGGCCCAGCTGGAACTGGACCTGCTGGGCAAGCGCGTCACCGCCACGCAGCTGAAGACCGAGCAGTTGGAAGGCGGCAACAGCATCTGGTACGGCAACCTCGGCAATGCCGCGGTGGCGCGGACCCGTGCGCCGTCCGGCCTGGACCCGCTGAACTCGGCGATCCTGGTGCGCAGCGGCGACACCATCACCGGCAGCATCCGCAGCAATGGCACGCTGTTCCACCTGCGGCCGATCGCCGGCGGCGGCCATGTGCTGGTGGAGGTCGACGAACGGCGCATGCCGGCCGAGCATCCGGCCGACTACGCCCTGCTGCCGACGGTGCAGATGCCGCAGTCGGTGATCGACGAGCGGATGACCGCCGCCGGCGCCTCCTCCGGTTCGCCCGCGACCATCCGCGTGCTGGTGGTGGCGACCAACAAGGCGGTGACCAGCTACGGCGGCAACATGCAGTCGCTGGTGCAGTTGGCGGTGGCCGAGTCCAACCAGGGCTACAGCAACAGCAACGTCGGCATCACCATGCAGCTGGCCGGCTACGAGACCACCAACTACACCGAGTCCGGCGACTTCAACACCGACCTGACCCGCTTCCGCGGCACCAGCGACGGCTACATGGACAGCATCCATACCTCGCGCAACAGCACCGCCGCCGACGTCGGCGTGCTGATCATCGACAATTCCAGCTACTGCGGCCTGGCCTCGGGCATCGGCTCCACCGCTGCCACCGCGTTCGCGGCGGTGTACTGGGATTGCGCCACCGGCTACTACAGCTTCGCCCACGAGATCGGGCACCTGCAGAGCGCGCGCCACGATGTGGCCACCGACTCCAGCACCTCGCCGTACGCCTACGGCCACGGCTATCGCTATGGCAACAGCTGGCGCACGATCATGGCCTACAACTGCAGCAGCAGTTGCCCGCGACTGAACTACTGGTCCAACCCGAACGTGTCCTACAACGGGGTGCCGATGGGCAATGCCAGCAGCGCCGACAACCAGCGCGTGCTGGTCAACACCAAGGCGACGGTGGCCGGGTTCCGTTGAGCCGGCGCGCACGTGGCGCAGGCTGCATGCCTGCGCCACGTGCGGCGAAGACGGCCGGAGCGGGCGCGGCGGCGTCCGCTTCGGCTATGCTGGGAAGCGGCGCCGGCGCGGCCGGTGCCGACCGACTTCCTGGGAGCGACGATGTTCAAGCGCATGCGACTGCCGTCCGCGCTGCTGCTGGCGATGCTCAGCGCGGGCTGCGGCCCCGCCCCGGATCGGCAGACCGAGACTCCGTCGCCGACCGCCAAGACCGACGCGCCGCGGGCGACCCCGCCGGCCGACACCTTCGACGAAAACCGTGCGATGGACCTGCTGCAGGCGCGCCTGACCGCCGATCGCGCCTATCCCGACCTGCCGTGCCTGGGCTACGCCATCGAGAACGACGGGGACGAGGCCGCCTCCGCGACCGCGTCTGCAGCGGCCGCCTCCAAGCCCGTCGCGCCGGCGGCGATCGAGATCGCGGTGCGCGAGAAACACGGCGACGGCTGCCCCGGCGACCCGCAGACCGAACCGGTCCGCGACCGCTTCCGCGTCGAGCGCTCCGGCGAGATTCGCTGGTACGACGTAGTGGACGGCGACTTCGTCGATTACGCGCAATGGCGGCAGCAGCAAGCCAGCGGCGGCTAGCGCTGAGCGACGTGGCTTCGCGCGCTGGCCGACGCGTGGTTGCCGCGGGACGCGGCAAGGAAATGCGGATGGATGGAGGCGACGCGCACGCGGACGAGGGCGACGTCGCGCGTCACTGCCACGCCGGTTGCGGCGTTCCATGAGGTAGGCAGTGGCCAGCTGATGCGTCCAAGTGCCGGACTCGGCGGTCCCGCGGAATTCCGGGTCGAAACGTAGTTCGGTGTCGTCCTGCGGTCGCGCGTTCGCCGCAGGAGAGCGCTGCGCCGGCGCTGCGTGCGCGTCGCCGCGTTGCGCGCGACGGCGCCGGAAGCGTGCGCTAGAGCTGTTGCAGCTGGCAGCCCTGCGCGTCCACGCGCAGCACCGAGCCCTGTTCGTACCAGTCGCCGAGCACGATGCGGGTGCAGGCGCGGCCGTCCACGTCCAGCGCATGCACCGCAGGCCGATGGGTGTGGCCATGGATCATCCGCGCCACGCCGTAGCGGGCGAAGGTGGCGGCGACTTCGGCCGGCGCCACGTCGGTGACGGTCTCGAACTGCGCACGATCGCCCTGTTTAAGGTCGGCCTGGCGCGCCTGGCTGGCGGCGCGCGCCTGTTGCGCGTAGGCGATGCGCGCGGCCAGCGGCTGCGCCAGGAACTGCTGTTGGAAGGCCGGGTCGCGGGTCTGCGCGCGGAACGCCTGGTAGGCGGTGTCGTCGGTGCACAGCAGGTCGCCGTGCAGCAGCAGGGTCGGCTCGCCGTACAGGTCGATCACGCAGGGATCGGGCAGCAGGCGCAGGCCGGCGCGCCGCGCGTAGTCGGCGCCGAGCAGGAAGTCGCGGTTGCCGTGCATGAAGAACACCGGCACCCCGGCCGCGTGCAGCGCGTGCAACTCCAGTGCCACCGCATCGGCGGCCTCGGACGGCGTGTCGTCGCCGATCCAGGCCTCGAACAGGTCGCCGAGGATGTACAGCGCCTCGGCCTGGCGCGCCTCCCCGCGCAGGAAATCCAGAAACAGCGCGGTGATCGCCGGCCGTGCCGGGTCCAGATGCAGGTCGGAGATGAACAGCGTGGTCATTTGGCCATTGTAAGGCCGGGAGTGGGGAATCGGGATTGGGGAATGGTGAGTGTTCGCGAGCGCAGGCGTCACGACGCTTTCGAAGGGCCGGGAGTGGGATTCGGGAACGGGAATTAGGGATTCGGAGGCTGCGCTAACGCAGGCGTTGTTGCGCTCTCGTAGGAGCGGCTTCAGCCGCGACCTTGTCCGGAGCCAGGAGTGAGGAGAGGGCATGGAGCCGGACGGCGCCGGCTGTTTCCATTCCCTATTCCCCATTCCCAGCCTCATACCAACCACAACGACACGCCCGCCAGCAGCGCGCCGATGCCGGTCGCGGCGAGCACGTCGCTGGGGTAGTGCAGGCCCAGCACCACCCGCGACAGCGCCACGCAGGCGATGAAGGGCACCAGCAGCGGCGCCAGCCACGGGTAGTAGGCGAGGGCGACGATGCCGAAGGACACCGCGTGCAGGGTGTGGCCGGAGGGGAAGCTGAACTCGTCCAGCGGCGCCACCCAGGCGCGGATGCGCAGGTCGGCGGCGTACGGGCGCGGGCGGCGGGTCCAGCGCTTCAGGCCCTTGTACAGGCTCAGCGCGACCACGCCGGTGGCGGCCATGTGCGCGGAGGCGAACACGCCGTCCATGCCGTCGCACAGCACCAGCAGGGTCATCAGCGCATACCAGAACACGCCGTCGCCGAGCCGGCTGATCGCCGAGAAGAAGCGCCGCACCGAGCGCCGCCGGCACCAATGATTGGCGCGCCGGCACCAGCGGGTCTCGTGCCCGCGCAGGATCTCAAGCCGCGTCGACATGCGTCCTCCGGGTCTGTGCCAGTTGGTCGAGCAGCGCATCGAAATCGGCCACCACCCGCTCCGGGCGCAGTTGCTGCATCGACGCGCAGGCGGCCTCGCCCAGGCGCCGGCGCAGCGCGTCGTCGCTGCCTAGGCGCAGGGCCGCGGCGATGAAGGCGTCGTCGTCGGCCACCGCCGCACCGTTGAGGCCGTCGCGCAGGTATTCGCGTGCCGCGCCGTAGTCGAAGGCGACCGTGGCCACGCCGCTGGCCATCGCCTCGAGGGTCACGTTGCCGAAGGTCTCGCTGCGGCTGGGGAACAGGAACAGGTCGCCGCTGGCGAAATGCCGCGCCAGCGCGTCGCCGCGCTGGATGCCGCAGAAAATGAAGTCCGGATTCTCCTGCGCCAGGCGCTCGCGCAGCGGGCCGTCGCCGACCCAGACGAAACGCGCGCGCGGGCGCAGCTGCTGCAACTGGCGGAACGCACGCACCGCCAGCGGCAGGTTCTTCTCCGAGGCGATGCGGCCCACGTACAGCACCGCGCAATCGTCGTCGTGCAGGCCCCACTGCGCGCGCAACTGCGCATCGCGTCGCTGCGGCTCGAACTGCTTGCTGTCCACCGCCCGCGCCAGCAGGCGTACCCGCTCGAAGCCCTGGGTGGCGAGGAAGTCGCGCAACTCGCGGGTCGGCACCAGGGTCGCCTGGGCCTGGTTGTGGAAGCGCCGCATCCAGCGCAGCGCGGTCGACTGCAGCCAGGCGGCGCCGTACTGCGGCAGGTATTCGTCGAAGCGGGTGTGGAAGCCGGTGGCGATCGGAATGCCCAGGCGCCGCGCGCTGCGCAGCGCCGACCAACCCAGCGGGCCCTCGGTGGCGATGTACACCGCATCCGGCGGCGCCGCCTGCCACAGCCGGGTCAGGCGACGTGGCGCCGGCAGGCCGAACTTCAGTCCGGGGTAGCGCGGCAGCGCCGCACCGCGCACCAGCCGCAGGTCCGCCGGGTCGGCGTCGCCGGCCTGACGCGGGCGCACCACGTCGACGGTATGGCCGCGTGCGCGCAGCCCCAGTTCCAGCCCCTGCACGGTCAGCGCGACGCCGTTGACCTCAGGGGGATACGTCTCGGTGACGATCGCGTAGCGCATGCGGGGGCTCCGGTTTGACAAAGCCTCGCGCACCGCAGTGAAGCGAACATGTCCAGCGCATGTAGGAACGATGACGCCCCCGCCAGGCATTCATCCGCGCTTGAACCACCGGGCGACCAGGCGCAGCGCCCGCAGGCGAGCGAAGCCTTACCCGTACCGCTTCAGCTCAAGCGAACCACCCAATCCCCATTCCCGATTCCCCAATCCCGGCTTTCAAGCCACAAACGGCCGGAAATTGATCCCCAGCCCCGCCATGCCCTCGACCTCGCCGATCAGGTCGGCGCGCTGCAGCGGCCGCGATTCGATCCACGGCTGCGACAGGATCAGGTGCAGGTTGGCGCCATCGGCCTTCAGTTCCAGCGCCGGGATCGGGTCGGCCTCGTGCGCGCGGTGCAGCAGCACCGCCAGGCGCAGTAGCGCGGCCTTGCGCTTGGCGCTGAGCAGCAGGCGGTCGGGCAGCGCGTCGAAGGCAGTCTTGGCCACGTTGCGACGGTGCGTGCGTACCAGCGTGGCCAGCACCTGCTGCTCCTGCCGCGAGAAGCCGGCGATGTCCGAATGCTCCAGCACGTAGGCGCCATGCACGTGGTACTGGCTGTGCGCGATGGCCTGGCCGAGTTCGTGCAGGCGCGCGGCCCAGCTGAGCATGCGGCCGTCGTCGGCATCCAGCGCCCAGTCGCCGGCGACCTGTTCGAACAGCGCCATGGCGGTGTGCTCCACGCGCGCGGCCTGCGCCTCGTCGATGCCGTAGCGCCGGGTCAGCGCGGCGATCGCGCTCTCGCGCGGATCGTTCTGGCCGCCGCGGCCGAGCATGTCGTAGAGGATGCCTTCGCGCATGGCCGCCTTGCTCACCATCAGCCGTTGCAGGCCCAGCGCCTGGAATGCCGCTTCCAGCACCAGCACGCCACCGGCGATGATCGGCCGGCGGTCGGCGGACAGGCCCGGCAGGTCGATGTCCTCGATGCGCTTGGCCAGCAGCAGGCGCTCGCGCAGTTGCGGCAGCGCCTCGGCGGTGATCGCGCCCTTGGTCAGCTTCATCGCCGCGCAGATCTCGCCGATCGCCTTGTGCGTGCCGGACGAACCCAGCGCCTCGTGCCAGCCCAGCGCCCGGTACTGTCCGGCGAACTGCTGGAACTCGGCGCCGATCTCGGTCAGTGCGTCCTTCCACTTCTTCTTGGACAGCTTGCCGCCGGGGAAGAAGCGCCGCGTGCTGGCGATGCAGCCGGCCTGCAGGCTCTCGCGTTCCAGGGTCTGGAAGCCGCTGCCGATGATGAACTCGGTGGAGCCGCCGCCGATGTCGATCACCAGGCGCCGCTGGTCCGGCTTGGGCGGTTGCGCGTGGGCCACGCCCAGGTAGATCAGGCGCGCTTCCTCGCGGCCGCTGACCACTTCGATCGGATGGCCCAGCGCGGTTTCGCCGGGAATCAGAAAGGTCTGCGGCGAGCGCAGCTGGCGCACGGTGTTGGTGGCCAGCGCGCGCACGCGCAGCGAGGGCAGGTCGCGGATGCGCTGGCCGAAGCGCGCCAGGCATTCCAGCGCGCGCTGCCGCGCCTCGGCGGACAGCCCGCCCTTGTTGTCCAGGCCGTCGGCCATGCGCACGGTCTCGCGCAGGCGGTCCACCACCCGCAACTGCCCGAGCTGATAGCGGGCGATGACCATGTGGAAACTGTTGGAACCCAGGTCGATGGCGGCCAGCAGGTCGCCGTCGCGCAGCGGCGGATGAGTGGGGGAGGTGGCAGGCATGGCGGAATGGTAGCCGATGCGCGGCGCACGCCGTGGAGACGGCGCCGCGCTGCGCTCAGAGCCCGTCGAGCAGGGCCAACTGCGCCGAATGCGGCGGTTGGTCCTGGCCCGGCGCCAGCTTGCGGTAATTGCCGTCGGCGTTCAGTTCCCAGGCGTTGAGATTGTCCGCCAGGTAGTTCTGCAGCACCTCGCGGTGGATGCGCTTGACCAGGTCCGGATCGAGGATCGGGAAGCCGGTCTCCACGCGTCGCAGCAGGTTGCGCTCCAGCCAGTCGGCGCTGGCGCAGAACAGTTCCGGCGCACCGTCGTTGCCGAACCAGTAGACCCGGCTGTGCTCGAGGAAACGACCGACGATCGAGCGCACCCGGATGTTGTCGGACACGCCCGGCACGCCGGGGCGCAGGGTGCAGGCGCCGCGCACGATCAGGTCGATCTTCACGCCGGCCTGCGAGGCCGCGTACAGCGCACGGATCACCTGCGGCTCGTTGAGCGCGTTCATCTTGGCGATGATGCGGCCCGGGCGGCCGGCATGCGCCAGCTTGGTCTCGCGTTCGATCCGGTGCAGCACGCCCGGGTGCAGGGTGAAGGGCGATTGCAGCAGGCGCTTGAGGCGGATCTTCGGCGCCAGGCCGGACAACTGCTGGAACAGCAGGTGCACGTCGTTGCCGATGTCCACGTCGGCGGTGATCAGGCTCAGGTCGGTGTAGGCGCGCGCGGTCCCGCTGTGGTAGTTGCCGGTGCCCAGGTGCACGTAGCGGCGCAGCTTGCGGCCCTCGCGGCGCACGATCAGCAGCATCTTGGCGTGGGTCTTGTAGCCGACCACGCCGTACACCACCTGCACGCCGGCTTCCTGCAGGCGATCGGCCAGGCCCAGGTTGGCCTCTTCGTCGAAGCGCGCGCGCAGCTCCACCACCACGGTGACGTCCTTGCCGTTGCGCGCGGCCAGCACCAGCGCATCGACGATCGCCGAATCCTTGCCGGTGCGGTACAGGGTCTGCTTGATCGCCAGTACGTTGGGGTCGATCGCGGCCTGCTTGATCAGGTCCAGCACCGCGGTGAAGGCGTCGAACGGATGGTGCAGCAGCACGTCGCCGGCGGCGGCGATCTCGAAGATGCCTTCGCTGTCGCGCAGGGTGCGCGGGTTCATCGGCGGATACTTCAGGTCCGGGCGCTGCACCAGGTCGTAGACCTGGTTGACCCGGCTCAGGTTGACCGGGCCGTTGATCCGGTAGACCGCATTCTCCGGCAGTTCGAAGTTCTGCAGCAGGGTGCGCACGATCGACTTCGGACAATCCTCGGCGATCTCCAGCCGCACCGCCGGCCGATAGCCGCGGTTGACCAGTTCGTCGCGCAGCGCCAGCGCCAGGTTCTCCACTTCCTCCTCGTCCACCACCAGTTCCGAGTTGCGGGTGACGCGGAACTGGTAGGAGCCCATCACCTCCATGCCCGGGAACAGCTCGTCGACGAAGGTGGACAGCACCGAGGACAGGAACACGAAACTCTGGCCGCCCTCGGACAGGCTTTCCGGCAACTGGATGATGCGCGGCAACGAGCGCGGCGCGCGCACGATCGCCAGGTGGCCGACGCGGCCGAACGCGTCGGTGCCCTTGAGCACAACCACGATGTTCAGCGACTTGTTGAGGATCTTCGGGAACGGATGCGCCGGATCCAGGCCCAGCGGCGACAGCACCGGCATGATCTCGTTGCGGAAGTAGGCGCGCAGCCAGCGCTTCTGCCGCGCGTTCCAGGAGTGCCGGCCGAGCACGCCGATGCCGGCGTCCTTCAGCGCCGGGCGCAGCACCTCGTTCCAGCAGCGGTACTGCTGGTCGACCAGTTGCGCGGCGCGGTCGTGGATCGCGTTGAGGATGGCGTTGGGGCTCATGCCGTCCGGCGCCGGCGGCAGCCCGAATTCCTGGGCATGGCGCACGGTGGCGGCGCGGATCTCGAAGAACTCGTCGAGATTGGTGCAGGAGATGCACAGGAAGCGCAGCCGCTCCAGCAACGGCACCTGCGGATCCTGCGCCTGCGCCAGCACCCGGAAATTGAAGTCCAGTTGCGACAGTTCGCGGTTGAGGTACAGCGCAGGGTCGCGCAGCGGGTCGCTGGGAACGTCCGGTGGCGGCGTGGGCGGCAGGGCGGCGGCGCGTGGCATGGCGGTACTCGTTAGACGGAGGTCAGGGTGGCATGGTCGTGCCGCGGATGCACGCGCCCGGCACCGAAGTGGCAGGAGAAGGTGCTGCCCTTGCCGACTTCGCTCTCGATCTCCAGCCGCGCCTGGTGCAGGCCGAGCACGTGCTTGACGATCGACAGGCCCAGGCCGGTGCCGCCGCTCTCGCGCGAGCGGCTGCTGGAGACGCGGTAGAAGCGCTCGGTGATCCGCGGCAGGTGATGCGCGGGAATGCCGTAGCCGCTGTCGCGCACCGACAGCACCGCACCGTCGCCTTCGCGGGCGAAGCGGATGCGGATGGTGCCGCCGGCCGCGGTGTAGCGCACCGCGTTGGTGACCAGGTTGGAGAAGGCGCTGTGCAGTTCCTTGTTGGAGCCGACCAGGTCGCAATCGGCCTCGTCGTGGACCTCGATGCGGTGCCGGCCCTGGCTGTGCGCTTCGGCCTCGCGGCGCAGCGTGGCCAGCATCGGCGCCATCGCGATCGACTCCTCGTTGGCGTGTTCCTGCGATTCCAGCCGCGACAGGGTCAGCAGGTCCTCGACCAGTTGGGTCATGCGCTGCGACTGCTTGCGCATCTCGGCGATCATCGGCCCCGAATCCGGAAAGTCCTCCGGGTCCAGCATGTCCAGGTAGCCATGCACCACGGTCAGCGGCGTGCGCAGTTCGTGCGAGACGTTGGCGACGAAATCGCGGCGCACCTGCTCCAGTTGCAGCAGCTTGCTGACGTCGCGCGCGACCAGCAGCCAGTGGTCCTCGGAATAGGGGATCAGGCGCAGGTTCAGGCGCAGGCGCTCGTCGACCGGCGAGGGCATGTCCAGCATCGGCTCGGCGTTGCGGCCGGCGCTGAGCCAGTGCGCCAGCGGCATCGGCTGCAGCCGCTCCACCACCGGTGCGCCGAGGTCGCCGGGATGGCGCAGGCCGAGCAGGGTGCCGGCCGCCTCGTTGAACCACTGGATGCGCTGGCTGTTGCGGTCCACCACCACCACCGCGTCGGGCAGCGCCGCGGCGGCGGCACGGTAGGCGCGCAGCATGTCCAGCAGGCGCCGCTTGCGCACGCGCATTTCCGCCTGGCTGCGGTACAGCAGCCGGTCCAGCTCGTTCCACACCCCGGTGCCGGCCGGCGGCTCCCAGCGCTGGCGTGCGGTCAGCCGCCGCAGCACGCGCCGCAGCCGCCAGTAGTGCCAGCCCATCACCCCCAGCGACATCAGGGTCAGCGCCATCCACACGTGGCCGCCGATCCAGCCGACCAGCAACGCCAGCAACAGCAGGCCGGCGAGCGTGCCGAGGGTCTTCAACCAGGCGGATCGGATGTGGCGGGGCATCGGGAACGCACTCTGTCGCAAAGGATCGTGATCCGTCCGCCGTTATAGCAGGCGCGGCCGGCGGTCAGATGGACGCAGAGAAGCGATAGCCGGACCCGCGGACGGTCTGCACCATGTTTTCCACCGCGAACGGCTCCAGCGTCTTGCGCAGGCGACGGATGTGCACGTCGATGGTGCGCTCTTCCACGTACACGCTGCCGCCCCAGACGTGGTCGAGCAGCTGCGCGCGGCTGTACACGCGCTCGGGATGGGTCATGAAGAAGTGCAGCAGGCGGTACTCGGTCGGGCCGATCGGCACCGGCGCCTCGCCGGCGAACACCCGGTGCGCGGCGCCGTCGATGCGCAGGCTGCCGACCGAGACGCTGCCGTCCTCGTCGTCCTCGCGGGTGCGGCGCATCACCGCGCGGATCCGCGCCAGCAGCTCGCGCGCGGAGAACGGCTTGACCACGTAGTCGTCGACGCCGGCTTCCAGACCGCCGACGCGATCGTTCTCCTCGCCGCGGGCGGTGAGCATGATGATCGGCACTTCGCGGGTCATCGCATCCTTGCGCCAGCGCCGGGCCAGCTCCAGGCCGCTGGTGCCGGGCAGCATCCAGTCCAGCAGGATCAGGTCCGGGACCCGGTCGGCGATCGAGGTCTGCGCCTCGCGGGCATCGCCGGCATGCACCGGCTCGAAGTCGCCCTTGCGCAGGGCGAACGCGACCATGTCGCGGATGGCCGGTTCATCGTCGACGATCAGGATGCGTTTCTGCACAACGGCACCGTGGAACTGGGGAGGAAGGTCGCCAGTAGACTACGGTTTTATTACGTTTAAGTGACGCCTGCCATGGGCGCGTTTCAGCGCCGTTGCATGTCCGGGTCCTGCACGCCCTGGCGGCGCAGTTCCAGCACGGTCGGGGTGATCGCGGCGATGCGCGCGTCGATGCGCGCGCGCGCCACGTAGTCCAGGTCGCTGCGCTTCTTGAGGTTGTTGAGCTGGATCAGGGCCTGCTCCGGATGCCCGTTCAGATAGGCCGCCTCGGCGTAGGCCTCGCCGGCGCGGGTGTCGTCGCCGGCCAGTTCGCAGGCGCGGGCGAAGGTGCGCTGGAACACCGGGTCCTCCGCGGCCGCGCCGAGCAGCGGCCGCAGCACCGCCTGGGCGCGCTGGCCGGCCTGGCGGCCGCCCTGCTCGTTGAGGGCGCTCGCATAGCTCAGCGCCACCGCCCGGTTGCTGGGCATGCGCTTGACCAGCGCCTCGAAGCGCTGGTCGGCGGCCTGGCTGCGGCCGGCCTTGGCCTCGGCCTCGGCGACCGCCACGGTCAGCCACCAGTTGTCCGGGTGCGCCTGCAGCAGGCCCTCCAGCGTCTGCGCGACGTCCTGCGCGGCGCCACCGGCACGCAGCCGCGCCAGCGCCAGGCCGTAGCGCTGGGCATCGCTCAGGCCCTGCTTGCTGCCCTGGCGCAGGCCCTCGTACTCGCGGATCGCATCGGCCGGGGTGTTGGCGCTGAACACCCGCAACCGCTCGCGGGCCCATTCGAACTGGCCGCTGGGGCCGCGCGCGTAGTTGGCGAACGGCAACTGCAGGCCACCCGGCAGCAGCGGGTTGCTGGGCGCGCCCAGCGGCTGGCTCAGCGACACGTCGTTCGGATCGACCCGCTCCTGCAGGGTGCCGCCGGGCACGCTGGTGGTCACGGTCAGGGTGTTCTTCTTCATCTGCTCGGCGCGCTCGCGCGCCTCGCTGATGCGGGTGGTGGTGACCGGGTGGGTCATCAGGAAGTCCGGGGTGCTGTAGCCGCCCTGGTTGCCGCGCATCGCCAGCGACATGCGCTCGAAGAAGCCCGCCATCGCATCGACGTCGTAGCCGCTGCGCGCCAGGGTGCGGATGCCCAGACGGTCGGCTTCGGATTCGTTGGAGCGGGTGTAGTCGATCTGCCGCTGCTGCATCAGCCCCAGGCCGCTGGCGATCGCCGCCTGGGTGGCGTCGCCGCTGGAGCGCCCGCCGGCCTGCTGCGCCGCGACCACCGCGGCGAGCATGCCGAGCAGGATCGGGATCTGGTCGCGCTGCGCCCGCTCCACCCCGCGCAGCACGTGCTGCTGGGTGACGTGGGCGATTTCGTGCGACAGCACCGCGGCCACCTCGTCCTCGCGCTCGGCGGTCAGTACCAGGCCGGCGTTGACCGCGACGTAGCCGCCGAGGGTGGCGAAGGCGTTGATCTGGCGGTCGCGCAGCATGAAGAAGGTGAATTTCTGCTGCGGCTGGTCGCTGTTGGCGCCGAGCCGGGTGCCCATGGTCTGCAGCCAGTCGTCGATCAGCGGGTCCTCGAGCACGTAGCCGTAGCTGCGCAGTTCGGCCAGCATCATCTTGCCGTACTCGGCCTGGCGCGCCGGGGTCAGCAGCTCGCCGGCCGAGGAGCCGATGTCCGGCAGCTTGTTCTCCTGGGCCGGCGCCACGGCGCAGGCGGTGGCCAGGGTGATCGCGAAGGCGAGCGGCAGCAGGCGCAAGACGGGCTCCAAGAGGGCTGGCGGACGCCGGGGAGCGTCCGGGACGACGGTGAATCCGGGATGATTCGCAGTGTTGCGGCAGCGGCCTCGAAAATCCACCCGGCCGCTACCATAGTGGCTTGGACCTTCTACACCGCCCGGAGTTTCCCGTGGACAACCCAACTGCCGACACCGGCCACGCCGGCGGCGCGCCGATCACCCTCTATTCCACCGCGATCTGCCCGTACTGCGTGGCGGCCAAGAACTTCCTCAAGAGCAAGGGCCGGACCTGGAACGAGGTGCGGATCGACCTGGATCCGGCCGAGCGCGAGAAGATGGTCGCCCTGGCGCGGCGCACCAGCGTGCCGCAGATCTTCGTCGGCGACGTCCATGTCGGCGGCTACGACGACATGATGGCGCTGCACCGCGCCGGCAAGCTGGAGCCGCTGCTCGACGGCCACGCCCCGGAGGCGCAGGCATGAGCGGCGCCGCGACGGGCGAGGGCGGTGCGGCCGGGCAGGACCGGGTCCGCGCGTTCACCGAGTTCCGCCAGCGCATGAACCAGCGCATCCTGGCCGAGCCGAACCAGGTGGTGCGGCGCTTCTTCGCGCTGGATACCCAGACCTACCAGGCCGGCGCGCTGGACGTGAAGACCAAGGAGCTGCTCGGCCTGGTCGCCTCGCTGGTGCTGCGCTGCGACGACTGCATCAGCTACCACGTGGCCCAGTGCAAGGAGGCCGGGGTCAGCCGCGAGGAGTTCTTCGAGACCTTCTCGGTGGGCCTGGTGGTCGGCGGATCGATCGTGATCCCGCACCTGCGCCGCGCCGTGGACTTCCTCGACACGCTGGAGGCCGGCGAGGCCGCCGCCCCGGCGCAGCACGCGCACGACTGAGCCTGCCCCGGTCGGCCGGCGGCCGCCGGCGCCGGTTGCCGAAGGCTGCCCGGTTTTGGGCGCCTTCACCGGCTTCGGGCATAATTACCGCTGAAACCTCCTTGCGCCTGCAGCCCCGGCTCCCGGGCGGCGCTCCCCCTTCTTGTACGGAAACCGCAACCCTATGACGCAGACAATCACGGTCATCCGTGGCGATGGCATCGGCCCGGAGATCATGGACGCCACGCTGTTCGTGCTCGACGCGCTGAACGCCGGCCTCACCTACGAATACGCCGACGCGGGCCTGGTGGCGCTGGAGAAGCACGGCGACCTGCTGCCGGCCGCCACGCTGGAGTCGATCCGCAAGAACAAGGTGGCGCTGAAGAGCCCGCTGACCACGCCGGTGGGCGAGGGCTTCAGCTCGATCAACGTGGCCATGCGCCGCCAGTTCGACCTGTACGCCAACGTGCGTCCGGCCAAGTCGTTCCCGAACACCAAGTCGCGCTTCGGCGCCGGCGTGGACCTGATCACCGTGCGCGAGAACACCGAAGGTGCCTACCTGAGCGAAGGCCAGGAAGTGTCCGCCGACGGCGAGACCGCGCTGTCGATGGCCAAGGTGACCCGCAAGGGCTCCGAGCGCATCGTCCGCTACGCCTTCGACCTGGCCCGCGCGACCGGCCGCAAGAAGGTCACCGCGGTGCACAAGGCCAACATCATCAAGTCCACCTCGGGCCTGTTCCTGAAGGTGGCGCGCGAAGTGGCGGCGAACTACCCGGAGATCGAATTCCAGGAAATGATCGTCGACAACGCCTGCATGCAGCTGGTGATGCGCCCGGAGCAGTTCGACGTCATCGTCACCACCAACCTGTTCGGCGACATCCTGTCGGATCTGTGCGCCGGCCTGGTCGGCGGCCTGGGCCTAGCCCCGGGTGCCAACATCGGCGTGGACGCGGCGATCTTCGAAGCCGTGCACGGCTCGGCCCCGGACATCGCCGGGCAGGGCAAGGCCAACCCATGTGCGCTGCTGCTGGGCGCTGCGCAGCTGCTGGACCATATCGGCCAGCCGCAGAACGCCGAGCGCCTGCGCAATGCCATCGTCGCCACCCTGGAAGCCAAGGACGGGCTGACCCCGGACCTGGGCGGCAGCGGCAACACCATGGGCTTCGCCAAGGCCATCGCCGGCCGCCTCTGAGCGCACCGGAAGATCGCACAAGAAGAAAGGGCGCCCAAGGGCGCCCTTTTCTTTTGCTTGCAAGTTGTCTGAAACCAGGTGCGCTCATCGATCAAAGGGAGTCGCTCTTACGATTCCCCAATCCCGATTCCCGACTCCCGGCGTCAATTCCGCGACTGCAGCTTCGACAGCAACCGCAGCAACTCCAGATACAGCCACACCAGGGTGACCATCAGGCCGAACGCGCCGTACCACTCCATGTACTTGGGCGCACCCTGTTCGACGCCGCTCTCGATGAAGTCGAAATCTGTCACCAGATTCAGTGCCGCGACCACCACCACGAAGAGGCTGAACAGGATGCCGATAGGGCCGGAGCCGTGGATGTAGGGAATTTGGATATTGAACAGGCCCAGCACCATGGTCGCCAGGTACACCAGGGCGATGCCGCCGGTGGCCGCGAACACGCCCAGCTTGAAGTTCTCGGTGGCCTTGATCAGACCGCTGCGGTAGGCGAACAGCATCGCGAACAGGGTGCCGAAGGTCAGCATCACCGCCTGCAGCACGATGCCGTTGAAGCGCACTTCGTACATCGCCGAGAGCGATCCCAGGAAGAAGCCTTCCACCAGCGCGTACAGCGGGGCGGTGATCGGCGACCATTCCTTCTTGAAGATCGTGATCAGGGCCAGGATGAGGCCGCCGATCAGGCCGCCCGCCGCGTAGCCGACCACGCCCGGGGCGATCATCGCGTTGCCCGCGGCATCGATCGAGACCGACTGGCTCCAGGCGAACGCGGCGGTGAGCGCCGTCAGCATCAGCAGGATGCCGGTCTTGTTGGCGGTACCGTTCAGTGTCATTGCGCCGCTGTCGCGTGCGGCGACCGGGCTGCTCCCGGGCGAGACCACGGTGCCGCTGCGCAGATCGAGGAAGGTGGATTCCTTCAGGGCGGGATTGCCGCTGCGAAGCATGCTGTTTTCTCCTTCAAAAAAGGCGTTCGGCCGATGCCGATGGCAAGGCTTGAGCATAGCGCAGGCGATGTTGCGTGCATGCGACGTTGACAGCGGGCCGCAAGCTTCCCACAATAGCCGACCTTTCCGGCCTCGGCCGCGAGGGATGTTCCGCCGGGGTATAGCGCAGTCTGGTAGCGCGCCTGCTTTGGGAGCAGGATGTCGGGGGTTCGAATCCCTCTACCCCGACCAATCCGATGTCCAACGGCGGAAAGGAATGCGACAATCCAGCCAGGGCGCCCGTAGCTCAACTGGATAGAGCACCGGCCTTCTAAGCCGGCGGTTACAGGTTCGATTCCTGTCGGGCGCGCCAACACCGGCGCCGGGCGGGAGATGCAAGGTTTCAATGGTGGCTGTAGCTCAGTTGGTTAGAGTACTGGATTGTGATTCCAGATGTCGGGGGTTCGAGTCCCCTCAGCCACCCCATTGATTGCGTGACCCGATGCTTCGCGGGGTGTTGCAACGAAGCAAAAAAGCACATAGAATGTGCGACTCAGTTTCAGGGCCGTTAGCTCAGTTGGTAGAGCAGTTGACTCTTAATCAATAGGTCCAAGGTTCGAATCCTTGACGGCCCACCAAACAAAACAGCCACTTAGCGCAAGCTAAGTGGCTGTTTTTCTATGCGCCGGGAAAATTGCCGGGAAAAATAACCCGGGAATGCACTACTTACGCTTGGGCGGCGGCACCAGCGGCAGGTCGTCCCGCGGCGTCTTGCTTGTCGCCTCGGTTGCCGGGGGTGTCGGTGGTGCCGCGATGCTTCAGGCCGTGCGGGCCGAACCGCGTTTCGGCTTAGATCACCTTCTCCTTGAGCGCCGTGGCGATCATGCGCTGCCAGGCGCTCGTGGTGTACCGGGACGCCAACACCACCATCGTGGTCGTCTACGGCAGCAACGGCGAATACATCACCTCCTATGTGATCAAGTCTCCGCAGACTAAGCCGCCGCAGTAACCTATAGAGTGCGCCAACTGGCTCGCGGAGCCGAGTCGAACCCTATTTTGGGGTGGCAAAAGAGAGGGCCGCTTGCGCGGCCCCTCTCTTTTTTAGTTCGCTTCAGTTTTCCGCTTGGTGGCTGGCTTCTTTGTCGCCAGCGTTCGCGCCTCCTTCTTACGGGAGCTTTCGACTGCTTCTGCTTTGGCGCGAGCTGCTTCGATCATCGAGGGATCGACCCCAAAGCTCTTCTGCAAGATATCTTCAAGCTTGTCGGTCTCAAAGAGCATCTCAACGTCAGAAGGTTCCAGCATCACGCTTGGGAGTAGCGCTGTGCCATATGGCGCGCGAGAGGACACTAGGGCCAGCATCTCTCGAGCACCAGAGTAGAGGATGCGCGCTACGTTTACGGCTACAACCTCAGGGTTGAACGCGCTTTTGTAGGCCTGTCGGCAACCTTCAACGTCGATGCGAAAGGTGACCAGAACTTGCAACGAGATTACGTAAGGCCTGCTGTCATCGCTTTGATCGATGCTTAGCATGGCGAAATGGGATCCGTCAGAGTCGTACATGACCTGGGCGCGGACGACGATCGGTAGAGGCTCGTCTACGACACTTTGGCCAATGCCGGGTATCGCTCGTACGCTGACGATCGTGTACTCAGGGGCGTCAAGCTGCAATGGGCTCGGCTTCATCGTTCGCTGCTAGTTGCGTCAGTGCTTCATTAGCTTGGGTATACCCAGCGCGGTTTGGCATGGAGCTGTATCCGGATCTGCGTGCGGTTGATTGACGCGAATCAAGGTTTTGGCTCTGAGCCCAGAGGTATGCAACGCTGCCCTCTCTTTTCGTGATTGCAGCAGCCGGAGCAAGCTCTTTTTGGGCCAGCCTGAAGTAGACGTCTCCGTCATCCTCCGTTGGGCTAAGAGTAAAGCTGGAGCGGCCCAAGCTAATGCTCAGATCAACGGTGCCGCTAAGAGCTTGCACATACTGAAAGAGGGTGGAGAGTAGGAAGTCGCCGCGACCCTCGAACTTCGATACCGCAGCTTGAGACTTGCCAAGCTGCGTGGCGATTTCTTTTTGTGTGAGGCCAGCAGCTTCCCGAAGCGCGGCCAAGGGTAGGCTTCGCAGCGCATCTTGAAATGCTTGCTGCACATCGGCGTGGCCCTGAAGGCCGCGTGCACTCAGGAAATCTTCCAGGCGCATGGTACTCATTGTTGTCTTCTTCCCTTGGTTTTCTTGGCGACGACTTTGCTGGCCATATCGGCCGCATTCGTTTTGTCTAGATGGGCATCAAGTAGATCATCCGCAATGGGGATGAATTCCTCGTAGAACTCATCAACACCGTAGGCGATCTTGTCGCCGCCGACGAGCAAGATCCCTCGACGCTTTGTGTCGAACGCAAAGAAGATGCGGAACTGCTTGTCCGCGCACTGAACACGAAGCTCCTTCATGTTGTGGTGTCGTGAACCGTGTATGCGATCCACGTGTGGACGGCCCAGAGTTGGTCCCTGAGCCGCAAGGAGCTGCATCGCCCCAGCCACCTTAATTTGTTCATTTCCCGAGAGTCCGTCGAAAAATTCCTGGGCCTCGGTGAGCAGTTCAACGACCCAGGCCATCAGGATAACCTTGGAGTTATTTTTCTACAACTGGCTTCGTTACGAAAAGTCAAGCGCCCCCCTTCATTCCTTGATCCGCTTGGGCCTTCGATCGCCAATCCTAGCCGACACGGGGGCAGCGAGCGACCGCGCGAGCAAAGCATGGCCATTGCCGTGCGGCTTCCCAAAGACCGCCGCGATGGTCGTGAAGGCGCGGCCTTCAGGGGATAGCCGGATCAAGGGCTCGGAGCGAGGCCATCCAGGCCGGCGTTTGGGGTATCCATCCGCAGATGGTTCATGCAGCGCCCAGCGCGCGCAGTCGTCGCCCCGCCACCCCTGCGGTCTTCATGCACCTGTTTTTCTGCGCCACTGCGTCCCACGGCCGGGCGCGCCGCTGTTGGCGCTCACGGCGGTTCCAGATGGGTGTCTGCCCCTGCCGTTCCCTGCGCGGGTGACTCCTCCGTAGCGCCCTCCTAGGGGCCGTAGCGGTAACTGGGGCACCTTCGGGTGACCCTTTTGCTATGCGCCGCCGCCGTCGATGACATCTGCGCGATGCAGTTCAATCAGCCTTTTCAAATGACGGTCTCTTGCCTTCGCTCGAAGGCGTATCGCAAACAGGCCGCCGAGGAGAGACAGTATGATCACCGGAATTGAAATCCATAGCTGACGCCGGCCAGATTCGATCTCGATGAAGTTTGCCCAGACGCCGCCATCGATCTTGAGGCTTCCTATCCCGTCGTTATGGGTGAGGGAAATTCGCTTCAAAAGCTGACTTGGTTGAATATCGACAATCCTAGTGGTTGTCCAGCTACTCACGCCAATTGCCTGGCCCGCCCGCAGGGTCCCAAGCGAAACGCGCCTTGGTTCTTGAAGAACATGCTGTCGGCCATCTTCGTCGGTGAACGCCGAGGCGGTGAAGACCGGATCAAGCGTGAGCGTTACCCCGTTCGCAGGCAGGGTTCCCCTGTTCATTACTAATACGAATACCATAGTCTGCGCCTTCGCCTGACGCTCAAGAGCAGCCTGGCTCCATCCTTCGCCTTCGTTTCCCAGCGCATCGACCGCGACTGGAATCGAGGTGCGCGCCGCGCTCGCCGAGAGGACGATATCCGGCGGCAAGTTGGCCATGTTCGCGGACACGAGGCCGACGATTTCTGAAGAAGGCTTCGTCACTCGGTCGTAAAGCTGGACCAACGCGATTGCGATTCCAAGCACTCCGCCAGCTCCCGCGACGAAGACACCGAATCGAGTCCAGCCCTTGGATGCTTCCGCCATGATGTTCTCCACTGTTCAGCGCACTTTAGGCCTGAAGTGGGGACGCCGAAAAGCTTGATAGGGCTCAGTCGCAGTCTCTTGTGCGACTGCAGGCGTCGTGCGCCTCTCGCGTCCTTGCCGCTGGCCGGTGGTGGCTATCGGGTCGAGCGGCGCAGTTTGGTCGATGCCAAGTGCCGGCGACCGGGCGTTACAAGCTGCGCGATGAACCGGCATAAGTGGGCGCGTGCCGCGTTGCCATGAAAGGCTTCTGAGGCCGCGGGAAAATTTGCGAGTTCAGGGCCTTGATAAAGAGGGTTTGGGAAAATTGCTTTAACTAAGGCTTTGATTTGTAAGCTAACAAGTGCTAATTCTTAATCCATAGGTCCAAGATTCGAATCCTTGACGGCCCACCAAAACGAAAGGCACCTGCTCCGGCAGGTGCCTTTTTCTTTGCCGGCCGGCCTGCAACAATGTGCCGGCGGGCGCCTTCCGGCGCCGCAGCGCGAAAGTGGCGGAATTGGTAGACGCCCTGGTTTTAGGTACCAGTGCCGCAAGGCGTAGGGGTTCGAGTCCCCTCTTTCGCACCATCCAACCCCCTGCGGCCCCTCGCGGCGATGGTGGGTTCGGCGTCGCCACGGTGGCCGCCCGGCCCTGCGCTGGCAGGCGCCGCGGGAATAGGCGAAACTATCCGGCTGCGGCGGCTGTCCCGTGCCCGCGCCAACCCGTACTTTTCTACATCGTGCCGAGAGCCGTGGGCTCCCGGTGGCAGGAGTCCACATGCAAGCTTCGATCGAAACCACCGGTACCCTGGAACGGCGTCTGACCTTCACCCTGCCGGAGGATCGCCTGGAAACCCATGTCGGCGGCCGCCTGCGCGAAGTCGCGCGTACCGCACGGATCAAGGGCTTCCGTCCGGGCAAGATTCCGGCCAAGGTGATCGAGCAGCGCTTCGGGCCGCAGATCCGCGCCGAGGCGCTGGACGGCCTGCTGCGCGAGACCTTCGACTCGGCCGTGCGCGAGCATGAGCTGCGCCTGGCCGGCAACCCGCGCATCGACCGCGCCGGCGACAACGAACTGCAGTTCGTGGCCACCTTCGAAGTGGTGCCGGACTTCGGCGACATCGACGTCTCGACGCTGCAGGTGATCCGCCACACCGCCGAGGTCACCGATGCCGACATCGAGCAGATGATCGAGAACCTGCGCCTGCAGCGCCGTACCTGGCAGCCTGCCGCGCGTCCGGCGCAGGACGGCGACCTGGTGACCCTGGAGACCTGGTCGCAGGTCGGCGACGAGCGCCTGCCGGCCGAAGGCGTGGAGAAGGGCAGCAGCGTGATCGGCTCGGGCGTGATGTTCCCGGCGATCGAACAGGGCCTGATCGGCCTGTCCAAGGACGAAGAGAAGACGCTGACCGTCGACTTCCCGGCCGACTGGCGCGTGCCGCAGTTCGCCGGCAAGCAGGTCCAGGTGCACGTGAAGGCAGTCGACGTGGCCGCGCCGGTGCTGCCGGAAGTGGACAAGGAGTTCATCAAGAGCTTCGGCGTGAAGAGCGGCGATGCCGAGCAGTTCCGCAAGGACATCCGCATCAACCTGGAGCGCGAGCTCAAGGGCGCGCTGATGAACCGCCTGCGTCGCGAAGTCGGCGAGCAACTGATCGCCGCCTATGCCTCGGTGGAAATGCCGCCGCGCCTGGTCGAGAACGAGGCGCGCGCCATGCTGGCGCAGCAGGTCGAGCAACTGCGCCGGTCCGGCCGTGACCCGGGCCAGGTGCCGGAGGACGCCCACCAGGGCTTCATGGACGCGGCGCGCAAGCGCGTGCTGGTCGGCCTGCTGGTCGGCGAGGTCGCCCGCCGCAACGAACTGCGCCTGGACCCGAAGCGGGTCTCGGAGACGCTGCGCCTGATCGCCTCGACCTACGAAGAGCCGGAGCAGGTCATTGAGATGTACCGCAACGATCCCCAATTGATGGGAGGACTGCAGAGCCGTGTGATGGAAGAGCAGGTGATCGACTGGATCGCCGAGCGCGCCCAGCACACCGAGCAGGCGATGTCGTTCCAGGACGCGATCCGTCAATAAGACGACGCGCCACCGCGTTGCGCAGCCAGCCTGCGCAACGCGGATCCCGTTTCACCTCCCCGCGGCGGCGGGGTGCAACACGATGCGAAGCCCTGTACACCCCCGTGCAGGGTCGGACCCCGAGCAGCAGGAGATCACCGCGTGGACAATGTGACCAAGGCCTTGAATCTGGTTCCGATGGTGGTCGAGCAGACCAGCCGCGGCGAGCGCGCCTACGACATCTATTCGCGTCTGTTGAAGGAGCGCCTGATCTTCCTGGTCGGCCCGATCGACGACCACATGGCCAACGTGATCGTGGCCCAGCTGCTGTTCCTGGAAGCGGACAATCCGGAAAAGGACATCAGCATCTACATCAATTCGCCGGGCGGCGTGGTCACTGCCGGCATGGCGATCTACGACACCATGCAGTACATCAAGCCGGACGTGAGCACCATCTGCGTCGGCCAGGCCGCCTCGATGGGCGCGCTGCTGCTGGCGTCGGGCGCGGCCGGCAAGCGTTATGCGCTGCCGAACTCGCGGGTGATGATCCACCAGCCGCTGGGCGGCTTCCAGGGCCAGGCCACCGACATCGACATCCACGCCCGCGAGATCCTGACCCTGCGCGCGCGGCTGAACGAAATCCTGGCCAAGCACACCGGCCAGTCGCTGGAAACCATCGCCCGCGACACCGAGCGCGACAACTTCAAGAGCGCCGTCGACGCGCAGGCCTACGGCCTCGTCGACCAGGTGCTGGAGCGTCGCCCGGACGAGTCCATCCAGCCGGCATAAGGCTTGCATGTACTGCAAAACGCAGCGTATTCCGCAGGGCCGGGGTCGGGCTAGCGTCCTCCCGGCCCTGTGCTATTCTCGAAATCGAACCCCCGTTCATCGGGTGGGGTAACTGGGTAAGCGAAGCAATGAGCGAAGACCGGCAAGGCCGTTCCGGCGACAGCAACAAGATCCTGTACTGCTCGTTCTGCGGCAAGAGTCAACACGAGGTCCGTAAGCTGATCGCCGGGCCCAGCGTGTTCATCTGCGACGAATGCGTCGAGTTGTGCAACGACATCATCCGCGAGGAGCTCGAGGAGAAGGCGCAGTCGGCACGCAGCAGCCTGCCCAAGCCGCGCGAGATCCTCGAGGTGCTCGATCAGTACGTGATCGGCCAGCAGCGCGCCAAGCGCACGCTCGCCGTGGCCGTGTACAACCACTACAAGCGCATCGAGAGCCGGCAGAAGAACGACGAGGTCGAACTGGCCAAGTCCAACATCCTGCTGGTCGGTCCGACCGGTTCGGGCAAGACGCTGCTGGCCGAGACGCTGGCGCGCCTGCTCAACGTGCCGTTCACCATCGCCGATGCGACCACGCTGACCGAAGCCGGCTACGTCGGCGAGGACGTGGAGAACATCATCCAGAAGCTGCTGCAGAAGTGCGACTACGACGTCGACAAGGCGCAGCAGGGCATCGTCTACATCGACGAGATCGACAAGATCTCGCGCAAGAGCGAGAACCCGTCGATCACCCGCGACGTGTCCGGCGAAGGCGTGCAGCAGGCGCTGCTGAAGCTGATCGAAGGCACGGTCGCCTCGGTGCCGCCGCAGGGCGGGCGCAAGCATCCGCAGCAGGAATTCCTGCAGGTGGACACCAAGAACATCCTGTTCATCTGCGGCGGCGCGTTTGCCGGCCTGGACAAGGTGATCCAGCAGCGCTCCAACGACGCTGGCGGCATCGGCTTCGGCGCCAAGGTCAAGAGCGCCGAGCGCAAGCGCGAGGTCGGCAAGATCCTGGCCGACGTCGAGCCGGAAGACCTGATCAAGTTCGGTCTGATCCCCGAGTTCGTCGGCCGCCTGCCGGTGGTCGCCACGCTCGAGGAGCTGGACGAGCCGGCGCTGATCAAGATCCTCACCGAGCCCAAGAACGCCATCACCAAGCAGTTCAAGAAGCTGTTCGAGATGGAAGGCGTGGAGCTGGAGTTCCGCCAGGACGCGCTGCTGGCCATCGCCAAGAAGGCGCTCAAGCGCAAGACCGGCGCGCGCGGCCTGCGCACCATCGTCGAGTCGGTGCTGTTGGACACGATGTATGAACTGCCGTCGCAGGAAAACGTCAGCAAGGTGGTGGTGGACGAGTCGGTGATCGAGCACAAGTCCGAGCCTTACCTGATCTACCAGACCCCGCCGGCGCCGCCCAAGGTCGCCTCCGCGGAGTGACCTCGGGCCGGTGGTGCGCGGCGACCCCGTCGCGTGCCCCAGGCCTGCCGGTAAGTCGCTGAAACATAAAGGGGTTCTGCGCTCCCCTTGCATCGTCCAGCCGATGGCCCCATAACGGGGCCATCGGCGTTTTTATGGCCGCCCGCATCGCGTTCCCGCCTCCCAAATCGGAATCCTCATGGCCCAGTCCCAATCCGAAGTCCTCGACCTGCCGGTCCTGCCGTTGCGCGACGTCGTGGTCTTCCCGCACATGGTCATCCCGCTGTTCGTCGGTCGCGACAAATCCATGCGCGCGCTCGAGCACGCGATGGAGGCCGACAAGCGCATCCTGCTGGTCGCGCAGAAATCCGCCGAGACCGACGATCCGGCGGCGGCCGACCTGTACAACGTCGGCACGCTGGCGCAGGTGCTGCAATTGCTGAAGCTGCCCGACGGCACCATCAAGGTGCTGGTCGAGGGCCTGTCGCGCGTCAGCGTCGACAAGGTCGCCGAGCGCGACGGCGCGCTGCAGGGCGAAGGCCGCGAGATCGATGCCGCCGAATCGCGCGAGGAGCGCGAGGTCGAGGCGATCGCGCGCTCGCTGATGTCGCTGTTCGAGCAGTACGTCAAGACCAACCGCAAGCTGCCGCCGGAACTGCTGCAGACCCTGTCCGGCATCGACGAGCCCGGCCGCCTGGCCGACACCATCGCCGCGCACATCGGCGTGCGCCTGGCCGACAAGCAGCGCCTGCTGGAAACGCTGGAAGTGGGCGAGCGGCTGGAGATGCTGGTCGGCCTGGTCGACGGCGAGATCGACGTGCAGCAGCTGGAGAAGCGCATCCGCGGCCGGGTCAAGTCGCAGATGGAGAAGAGCCAGCGCGAGTACTACCTCAACGAGCAGATGAAGGCGATCCAGAAGGAACTGGGCGACCTCGACGACGCGCCGGGCGAGCTGGAGGAGCTGGCGCGCAAGATCGCCGAGGCCGGCATGCCCAAGCCGGTGGAGACCAAGGCCAAGGCCGAACTCAACAAGCTCAAGCAGATGTCGCCGATGTCGGCCGAAGCCGCGGTGGTGCGCAACTACCTCGACTGGCTGCTGGGTGTGCCGTGGAAGAAGCGCAGCAAGGTGCGTAAGGACCTCAAGGTTGCGCAGGAAACCCTCGACGCCGATCACTACGGCCTGGAGAAGGTCAAGGACCGCATCCTCGAGTACCTCGCGGTGCAGTCGCGGGTGAAGCAGATGAAGGGGCCGATCCTGTGCCTGGTCGGACCGCCGGGCGTGGGCAAGACCTCGCTGGGCCAGTCCATCGCCAAGGCGACCAATCGCAAGTTCGTGCGCATGTCGCTGGGCGGCGTGCGCGACGAGGCGGAGATCCGTGGCCATCGCCGTACCTATGTCGGCTCGATGCCGGGCCGCATCGTGCAGAACCTCAACAAGGTCGGCAGCAAGAATCCGCTGTTCGTGCTCGACGAAATCGACAAGATGTCCATGGACTTCCGTGGCGATCCGTCCTCGGCGCTGCTGGAAGTGCTCGACCCCGAGCAGAACAACGCCTTCAACGACCACTACCTGGAAGTGGACCTGGACCTGTCCGAAGTGATGTTCGTGGCGACTTCCAATTCGCTGAACATCCCCGGTCCGCTGCTGGACCGCATGGAAGTGATCCGTATCCCCGGCTACACCGAGGACGAGAAGCTCAACATCGCCGCGCGCTACCTGGTGCCCAAGCAGCTCAAGGCCAATGGCCTGAAGCAGGATGAGCTGGAGATCGGTGCCGACGCGATCCGCGACGTCGTGCGCTACTACACGCGCGAATCCGGCGTGCGCAACCTCGAGCGTGAAGTGGCCAAGATCTGCCGCAAGGTGGTCAAGGAAATCGCCCTGGCCGGTCCGCAGCCGGCAGCCCCGGCGAAGAAGGTCGCGGCGAAGAAGGGCGCTGTGCGCAAGGACAAGGCGCGGGTCGTCGTCGGCTCGAAGAACCTGGACAAGTACCTGGGCGTGCGTCGCTACGACTTCGGCCGTGCCGAGGAGCAGAACGAGATCGGCCTGGTGACCGGCCTGGCCTGGACCGAGGTCGGCGGCGATCTGCTGCAGATCGAATCGACCCTGGTCCCGGGCAAGGGCGCGGTGATCCTGACCGGCCAGCTCGGCGACGTGATGAAGGAATCGGCGTCGGCGGCGTTGTCGGTGGTGCGTTCGCGCGCCGAGCGGCTCGGCATCGAGGCGGATTTCCTGCAGAAGCACGACGTGCATCTGCACGTGCCCGATGGCGCCACGCCGAAGGACGGACCCAGCGCCGGCATCGCGATGGTGACCTCGCTGGTGTCGATGCTGACCAAGGTGCCGGTGAAGGCGGACGTGGCGATGACCGGCGAGATCACCCTGCGTGGCCGCGTCTCGGCGATCGGTGGCCTCAAGGAGAAGCTGCTGGCCGCGCTGCGCGGCGGCATCCGCACCGTGCTGATCCCGGAGGAGAACCGCAAGGATCTGGCCGACATCCCGGAGAACGTCACCCGCGATCTGAAGATCGTGCCGGTGAAGTGGATCGACGAAGTGCTGGATCTGGCGCTGGAGCGTCCGCTTGCGCCGAAGCCTACCGCCGATGCCGAACAGGCACCGTCGCGGCGCAAGCAGAAAGCATCCTCGAACCCGCGCGTCAAGCACTGACGCGCGCTGAACCGCACCCGCGCAAACGGCTCAAACCCGCGCCGTTGTTGGCTTTTCGGCTTGCGCGGGTATGGGCCCGCTGGTATAAATGCAGCGCTTGCGAGCACCGCGAACGGGCGTGCTTGGTAGTGCAAAACATATCCATCGGGGTCTCGCTCAGGCGAGGCAGGCCACGCCGACACCCGATCCTCAATCCGCGGTCTTCTGCCGCACATGGAGTCATCAAGAAATGAATAAAGCCGAACTGAACGACGCGATCGCCGCTGCCGCCGATATTTCCAAGGCCGAAGCCGGTCGTGCCATCGACGCCTTCGTGTCGGAAGTGACCAAGGCCCTGAAGAAGGGCGACAGCGTCACGCTCGTGGGCTTCGGCACCTTCCAGGTGCGCGACCGTGCCGAGCGCACCGGCCGCAACCCGAAGACCGGCGACTCCATCAAGATCGCCGCGTCGAAGAATCCGACGTTCAAGGCTGGTAAAGCGCTGAAGGATGCCGTAAACTAATCGACTCGCTAGGGTGCTTAGCTCAGCGGTAGAGCGTCTCCTTTACACGGAGAGGGTCGGGGGTTCGAAACCCTCAGCACCCACCAGAGCACCAAGCGACAAGTTTCAAAAGCGGAGTGGTAGTTCAGTCGGTTAGAATGCTGGCCTGTCACGCCGGAGGTCGCGGGTTCGAGTCCCGTCCACTCCGCCAGTTGTACCGAAGCCCCCGAGCAATCGGGGGTTTCGTTTCTCGCAGTCGCCGCCACGCACCAGCGTTGGCCTGGCCGCTGCGGGAAAGCGGGCCTCGCGCCCGCCTCCGTTCAAACGCGGAGTGGTAGTTCAGTCGGTTAGAATGCTGGCCTGTCACGCCGGAGGTCGCGGGTTCGAGTCCCGTCCACTCCGC
>NZ_JAMDLL010000007.1:0-208191 GCF_040595915.1 Xanthomonas sp. PPL134 | reverse complement strand
CAGTTGCGTGGAAGTGACGTTTGCCCAGGCAAGGGCAACCCCGCAGCGATCGCCGATGCACCCGCGGTCTGGCCATTGCCGCCGTCGCTGCGGGACCAGCCCGGCCAGGCGTCTACGAACGCACGGTCGCGGCTGAAGCCGCTCCTGCGAAGTCGCTTCCACAAGCGCTTGCAGCGAACGCGCTGGGTGCACTGTGGGAGGGACTTCAGTCCCGACGCGCAGTTGCGTGGAAGTGACGTTTGCCCAGGCAAGGGCAACCCCGCAGCGATCGCCGATGCACCCGCGGTCTGGCCATTACCGCCGTCGCTGCGGGACCAGCCCGGCCAGGCGTCTACGAACGCCCGGTCGCGGCTGAAGCCGCTCCTGCGAAGTCGCTTCCACAAGCGCTTGCAGCGAACGCCCTGGGTGCACTGTGGGAGGGACTTCAGTCCCGACGCGCAGTTGCGTGGAAGTGGCGTTTGCCCCGGCAAGGGCAACCTCGCGACGACGCCGATGGGCGCCGTTGCCGCCGTCGCTGCGAGACCAGCGCGACCAGGCCTCTACGAACGCCCGGTCGCGGCTGAAGCCGCTCCTACGAGGAAGCGGCGACGCCTCAGACGAAGCCGTGGGTGATGCGCGGCGCGGCGCTGGGGCCGCTGTCGTAGTCGGCGTAGGGATCGTGCTCGCCGCTGCCGCCTTCGGACAGGCGAAACTTCAGGGCCAGGCCGTCGCGCGAGTCGGCTGCGCGCAACGCTTCCTCCTGCTCGATCTGGCCTTGCTTGACCATGCGGAACAGGCACTGGTCGAAGGTCTCCATGCCTTCCTCCAGCGATTCCTCCATCGCCTGCTTGATCTCGTGGACCTGGCCGCGGCGCAGCAGGTCGCGGATCATCGGCGTGTTCAACAACACTTCCGAGGCCGGCCGGCGGCGGCCGCTGCTGTCCTTGACCAGGCGCTGCGAGATCACCGCGCGCAGGTTCAGCGACAGGTTCATCAGCACGTTCTTGTGCGCGCTCTCGGGGAAGAAGTTGAGGATGCGCTCGATGGTCTGGTCGGCGTTGTTGGAGTGCAGGGTGGCCAGGCACAGGTGCCCGGTCTCGGCGAAGGCGATGGCCGCCTCCATGGTCTCCGCGTCCAGGATCTCGCCGATCAGGATCACGTCCGGCGCCTCGCGCATCGCGTTCTTCAGCGCGTTGTGGAAGGCGTGGGTGTCCAGCCCGACCTCGCGCTGGTTGACGATGGACATCTTGTGCTTGTGCAGGTATTCGATCGGGTCCTCGATGGTGAGGATGTGCCCGGTGGTGGTGCTGTTGCGGTAGTCGATCATCGACGCCAGCGAGGTGGACTTGCCCGAGCCGGTCGAGCCGACCACCAGGACCAGCCCGCGCGGGGTCATGATCACGTCCTTGAGCACCTGCGGCAGGTGCAGCTCCTCGATGCTGGGGATCTTGCTGCGGATCGCGCGGATCACCATGCCGACCTCGCCGCGCTGCTTGAACACGTTGACGCGGAAGCGCCCGGCGTCCTGCAGGGCGATGGCCATGTTCAATTCCAGCTCCCGCTCGAACTGCGGCACCTGGCCTTCGTCCATCAGCGAGTAGGCGATCTTCTTGACCATGCCCGGCGGCAGGCCGGTGGCGCCGAGCGGGTACAGCTTGCCTTCGATCTTGATATAGACCGGTGCTCCTGTGGTCAGGAACATGTCCGAGGCGTTCTTTTCGGTCATCAGCTTCAGGAAATAGCCGATATCCATGCGCAATGGTTCCCCAACGATCCGCAATCGCCCGTTGCAAGCGCGCCACAGGCTTCCGACAATGGCCGTGATCGACGTCTCCGTCCACGGCCCCCCTAGATGAAAACTAGCTTCGCACACTTCCGTTGTCAGCAGTATGTGATGGCCTGCGCATTGGCGTTGTTCGCCGCGCCGGCCGCATTCGCCCAGGTGGCCTCGCCGGAACTGCTGTCTGCGCAGCAGGCGGTGCAGCGCGCGATCCAGGCCGATGCCGATCAGTACGCGCCGGACCTGCTGGCCAGCGCCCGCCAGGGCCTGGAACAGGCGCAGCAGGCCGCGCTCGACCGCCGCCAGCGCAAGACCGCGCCGCAGCTGGCGCTGCGCGTGGCCGCCGATGCCGACCTGGCCCGCGCTCGCAGCGAGGAGGCGGTGGCCAATGCGCAGTTGAAGCAGCGCCAGGCCGAGGTGGCCCAACTGCAACAGACCCTGGGCACCGGGGAGGGCCGTCCATGAGCCGGGCCCTGCACGGAATGCGCCGCCTGGCCCTGCTGGCGTTGCTGCTGGCGCCGCTGGGCGCGATGGCGGCCGACGACCCGGAACTGGCCGTGCTCAACCAGCGCCTGGTGGCGCTGCAGGCCGATCCGCTCAACGCCGATGTCGCCGCCTACGAGCGCCTGCAGGCGCAGCAGGCGGTGGCCAACTTCGCCAACGCCAAGCGCAAGGAGCGCGACGAGGCGCGCTACCTGGCCGAGCGCCGGGTCGAGATCGCCGAGACCATGGCCCGCGCCGAAATCGCCCGGCGCCAGGTCGACCAGTTGGAGAAGACCCGCAGCGACCTGCTGATCGAGGCCAGCCGCCGCGAGGCCGCGCGGGCCCGCCAGGAGGCCGAGCGCCTGCGCGTGCAGGCGCAGATCCAGGCCGAGGAGGCCGAGAGCCTGCGCCAGGCCGCCGAGGCCGAGCAGGCTGCGCGGGCAGATGCGGATGCGGCCCTGGCCAGCGTCGCCGGGCAGCAGACCGCCAAGCTCAGCGCCGCGCAGCAGAAGTCGGCCAAGCTGGCGCGTGAGGAGGCCGAACTGGTCGCCGGCACCAAGCTGCCGGCCTCGCGCTTCGAGTCGCGCGGGGAGGTCTTCACCTTCTCCGGCGCGGCCTTCGGCGCCGGCAAGGCGGCGCTGTCGGGCGATGCCACGAACCAGGCCAAGGCCCTGTCCCAGTACCTGCAGATCAGCAAGGGCAAGGTGCGGATCGAAGCCTACGACACCGATGCCGGGGTGGCGCAGAAGCGCGCCGATGCCCTGCGCTCGGCCCTGGTCAGCGGCGGCGTGCCCGCCAACCGGGTGCAGGCGGTCGGCAAGAAGGGGGCGTCGACCAAGGCCCGTTCGGCCGAGGTTGTGATCGCGCCCTAAGCCTGTCGTGCCCTTTTGCATCGGCGTTTAACGGGGTTTTTCCCTGGGCCTGAGCGCCGAGCAACTGAATGCGACAAAGCGGGCTTGCTTCTCTTGTCCGCGGCGGTAGGGAAGCGTAGGGTCGGTATTCCAGGTGGCACTCCCGCCGCCTGGTGCCAACGGAGGAGTCCGAGCCGATGACGCAGTGGCGCGCACCGCAGTCCGACGTCGCAGGAACCGTGGTTCCAGGCGTTGCGGCGGTGCAGCCGGCGGCTCGCGCGCTTCCGCTCCCAGGCAACGCCCCGTGCCGCAGCGGCCGGGGCGTTCTTGTTTCTAGCTGAAGGAGGCTATTCCTATGTTCGAAGGGCAACCGCAGACCGAAATCGACGCGTTGATCAAGTCCGATCCGGAGTTCAAGCAGCTCTACCAGCGCCACAAGACCTTGGACAAGAAGTGCATGGACGCCGAGCTCGGCGTGCTGCCGATCGACGATGTCACCCTGGCGCAGATGAAGCGCGAAAAGCTCGCCGCCAAGGAAAAGCTGCTGCGCCTTTACGAGCAGAAGCCGCACTGACCGTCCCATTCCCCCTTGTCGCGGGCGGTGGCTGGCCTCCTCGTCGGCTTGCCACCGTCCGCGTCATCCCCCTCCGAGAGCCGCGATTGCGGCTTTTTTCGTCCGTGCCGCGCGCATTCTCTGACTTTCCACCCCCGAGCGCGGATAATGCCCGGTCCAGCCGCTGCCGCGGCGCGACGCATTCGGACCCGATGGCCATTCACTCCTCCGTCCTCGACCTGATCGGCGACACCCCTATCGTCAAGGCCAGCAAGCTCGACACCGGGGTGTGCGAGCTGTACCTGAAGCTGGAGAGCGCCAATCCCGGCGGCTCGATCAAGGATCGCATCGGCCTGTCGATGATCGAGGCGGCCGAGCGCCGCGGCGACCTCAGGCCCGGCGCGGTGCTGGTCGAGGGCACCGCCGGCAACACCGGCATCGGCCTGGCCCTGGTCGCCCAGCAGAAGGGCTACAAGCTGATCCTGGTGGTCCCGGACAAGATGAGCCGGGAGAAGATCTTCAACCTCAAGGCGATGGGCGCCGAGGTGGTGCTGACCCGCTCCGACGTAGCCAAGGGCCACCCCGAGTACTACCAGGACCTGGCCGCGCGCATCGCCGCCGAGACCCCGGGCGCCTACTTCATCAACCAGTTCGGCAACCCCGACAACCCCGCCGCGCACGAGTTCGGCACCGGCCCGGAGATCCTGCGGCAGATGGACGGCCGCCTGGACGCGATCGTGTTCGGCTGCGGCAGCTCCGGGACCATGACCGGCCTGTCGCGCGCCTTCGCCGCCGCCTCGCCGCATACCGAACTGGTACTGGCCGACCCGGTCGGTTCGATCCTGACCGAGTACATCGAGCAGGGGACGGTCAGCGAGAAGTCCGGCAGCTGGCTGGTGGAAGGCATCGGCGAGGATTTCCTGCCGGCCATCTCCGATTTCAGCCGGGTCAAGAAGGCCTACTCGATCAGCGATGCCGAGAGCTTCCACACCGCGCGCGAGCTGCTGGCCAAGGAGGGCATCCTCGGCGGCTCCTCCACCGGCACCCTGCTGGCGGCGGCGCTGAAGTACTGCCGCGCTCAGACCGAGCCCAAGCGGGTGCTGGTGTTCGTCTGCGATACCGGCAACAAGTACCTGTCGAAGATGTACAACGACTACTGGATGCTGGACAACGGCTTCCTGGAGCGCCCGCAGCATGGCGACCTGCGCGACCTGATCCTGCGCCCGTACAGCCAGCGCGACACCGTGGTGGTCGGCCCCAAGGACCTGCTGACCACCGCCTACCAGCGCATGAAGCTGTACGACGTGTCGCAGCTGCCGGTGATGGAAGGCGATCAGCTGGTCGGCATCGTCGACGAAAGCGACGTCTTGTTGCACGTATATGGCGACGAAGCGCGTTTCCGCGACCCCGTGGCCACGGCCATGGTCAGCAAGCTCGATCGGCTGGACGTCAAATCGCCGATCGAGGCCCTGCTGCCGGTGTTCGACCGCGGCCAGGTCGCCATCGTGATGAACGAGGGCGCCTTCCTCGGCCTGATCACCCGCATCGACCTGCTCAACTACCTGCGCCGCCGGGTGCAGTAATCCCTGTGGTCTGAACGGTTCCGCGCTGCATGGGGCCGTTCAGACCGCGCTGCTAGAATCACGCCCCTTTTCCGGTAACCCCACATGACGGACAACACGTCGAACCCCCATGGCGACGGCCCTGCGCTGGCGCTGGCGACCCTGGCCATCCATGGCGGACAGCACCCGGACCCGTCCACCGGCGCAGTGATGCCGCCGATCTATGCGACCTCCACCTACGCCCAGTCCAGCCCCGGCGAGCACCAGGGCTTCGAGTACTCGCGCACCCACAACCCGACCCGCTTCGCCTACGAGCGCTGCGTGGCGGCCCTGGAAGGCGGCAGTCGCGGCTTTGCCTTCGCCTCCGGCATGGCCGCCACCGCCACGGTGATCGAACTGCTGGACAGCGGCAGCCACGTCATCGCGATGGACGACCTGTACGGCGGCAGCTACCGCCTGTTCGAGCGCGTGCGCAAGCGCACCGCCGCGCTGGAATTCGGCTTCGTCGACCTGACCGACCCGGCCGCGTTCGAGGCGGCGATCCGCCCGACCACCAGAATGGTGTGGATCGAAACCCCGACCAATCCGATGCTGAAGATCGTGGACATCGCCGCGATCGCCGCGATCGCGCGCAAGCACGGCCTGCTGGTGGTGGTCGACAACACCTTCGCCTCGCCGCTGCTACAGCGGCCGCTGGCGCTGGGCGCGGACATCGTGGTGCATTCGGCGACCAAGTACCTCAACGGCCACTCGGACATGGTCGGCGGCATGGCCGTGGTCGGCGACAACGCCGAACTGGCCGAGCAACTGGCCTTCCTGCAGAACTCGGTGGGCGGCGTGCAGGGCCCGTTCGACAGCTTCCTGGCCCTGCGCGGCCTGAAGACCCTGCCGCTGCGCATGCGCGCGCACTGCGACAACGCCCTGGCGCTGGCGCAGTGGCTGGAGACGCACCCGGCGGTGGAGAAGGTGATCTACCCGGGCCTGCCCTCGCACCCGCAGCACGCCCTGGCCGGCCGGCAGATGACCGGCTACGGCGGCATCGTCTCCATCGTACTCAAGGGCGGTTTCGACGCGGCCAAGCGCTTCTGCGAGCGCACCCGCCTGTTCACCCTGGCCGAGTCGCTGGGCGGCGTGGAGAGCCTGGTCAACCATCCGGCGGTGATGACCCACGCTTCGGTGCCAGTCGCGCGGCGCGAGCAGCTCGGCATCAGCGATGCGCTGGTGCGGCTGAGCGTGGGGGTGGAGGATGTGGGGGATTTGCGTGGGGATTTGCAGGCTGCTTTGGCGGGAGATAAAGGGTAATGCAGAGCCATGCAAATCTAATTTTCTTGTTCCGCCAACTGCTCGCGCGCGAGCTTGCTCTAAAGTATAAAACGACGGTTCTCGGCGCTCTTTGGCTGGTTCTTCTGCCAATTCTGATGCTGTGCGTCTACACGCTTGTGTTCAGCGGCATTTTCAAGGCTCGATGGGCAGGCGCGCAGAATTCGGGCGATTTCGCCTTAATGCTCTTTGCTGGGTTGATTCCGTTCTCGTTTCTGTCCGAAGTTCTTATTACTTCGCCAACGCTGGTGGTCGGGCAGCCGAACTTCGTGAAGAAGGTGGTTTTCCCGCTGCCCATGCTCGTGGTTGTCAAGGTGGCGGGGGCCTTGGTCACGGCGGCGATCAGCTTGCTTATCCTGTTGACGGCTCAGGCATTTCTTTCCGAGGCGCCGTCTGCAAAGGCGCTGTTGGCGCCTGTCATCCTGCTCGAAATGGTCCCCATGCTGCTTGCGATCGGCTGGATACTGTCAGCGCTCGGCGTCTATCTGCGCGACGTAGGTCAGTTCGTCGGCATCCTGAGCAGCGTATTGCTTTTCTTGAGTCCGATTTTCTTCCCGCCTAGTGCGATGCCGGCGTCTGTCTCCGGTCTTATTGCATTCAATCCCCTGGTCACTCCGATCAGCCAGTTGCGTGCAACAACCCTGGGCCATGAAGCGCTGGATTTGGTGGCGCTTGGGAATCATTTCGTAATCTCCATCATTGCGGCGCTGCTTGCATATGCGCTTTTCAAGCGCCTATCACGAGGTTTTGCGGACGTCCTATGACCAGTACTGCGCTTCCCCAAATTCCAGAGAACAAGCTTGCGCTCGAGATGCGTGGGGTGACCAAGGACTATCCGGTCTATGGGCATCCTCTCAAGCGCCTGCTCTCGTTGTTGCGCCCGTCGGGTGATCGTGCATCCCACAACTTTCGTGCGCTCGAGGATGTCACCCTGCTTGTGCCAAGGGGGGAGACCGTCGGCATCATCGGGCGTAACGGTGCCGGAAAATCGACTCTTCTGCAGATTTTGTGCGGCACACTTTCGCCGACCAAAGGCACCGTCCGCATACGCGGGCGTTTTGCGGCATTGCTAGAGCTGGGGGCCGGCTTCAACCCCGACTTCAGCGGCCGTGAGAACGTCTATCTCAGCGCGTCTCTGCTTGGCCTGACGCATGCGGAAGTCGATCAAAGCCTGGACAAGATCATTGAGTTTGCCGACATCGGTGAATTCATCGACCGCCCGGTCAAGACGTATTCCAGCGGCATGTACGTACGGCTTGCTTTCTCGGTCGCCATTCACACCGAGCCTGACGTGCTGATCATCGACGAGGCGCTGTCTGTGGGCGATATCCGCTTTCAGATGAAGTGCCTGGCGAGGATCGAGCAGATCCGTGCTCGTGGAGCCACCGTCCTGTTTGTCTCGCATTCACTGGAGCAGGTGAAGCGCTTCTGCCAGACCGCCATCTGGCTTGAGCAGGGGCGCGTAAAATTGCATGGCGAGGCGAGTTTTGTCGCGGACAGATTCCGGGATTACGAGCTGGGACGGCTGGCGCCTCCATCAGGCGATACGGGTGCTGTCGCGGAAAAGGTCGATGCAAAGCGGGATTCGGTGCCTGCTCACATCGAGCGTACGACGATATCTACCGACATGTTGGCGCCCTTCGAGCCTTTGACAGTCGAGATCGAGTACGCGGTCAATGACGACGTGATCGAAGGCTTGCTCTTGGGGGTTGCAATAAAAGGCTTGGATGGTCAGCACATCTTTGGCCCGAATACGCACCTTGAGCAGATCGATATTCCTGCTGGTCGTGGAACTCACGGTATTACGTACCATATTCCTTCCATGCCGTTGTTGACAGGCACATATCGCATCGATGTCGGCCTTTTTACCGACAAGGGCCTGGTGTGTTTGGATTATCTTTCTTCGGTAAATGAGTTCACCGTCGCTGCGCCGTACTTCAGCGAGGGGCTCGTCTACATTTCTCACGAGTGGCGTGTCCATGGGCGTTGATCTCCAAGCCATCGCGTTTGATCACTACCAGCGCTACGGCGCGGCTTCTGCGATATTGAGCATGCTTGGTCGCGGTGATTGCCGAATACTCGAAGTCGGTGCGAACAGGCAGCGCTTGCTGGGTGAATTTCTGCCGAAAGCAAGGTTGCTGTATACCGACATACGTGTGGAAGGGGACGAGCAGGATTTCGTCGTAGCCGACGCCACCGCGTTGCCTTTCCAATCGGGCGAATACGGCGCCGTTGTCTCACTTGATGTGCTTGAACATATCCCTCGCGAACTCCGTGCCGCTGCCGTGTCGGAAATGGGGCGAGTCGCTGGGGATGTCGTTGTGATTGGCTGCCCTACGGATGAAGAGTGGGTGGTTCAGGCAGACGCGGCCGCCAATGACCGTTGGAAAGAGCTTTTTGGCGACGACTACGAGTGGCTGCAGGAGCATCGTGACTATGGACTGGTGAAAGCCGCCGAAGTGGTTTCTGTGCTGGAAAATCAGGGACTGCACGTAGTCGTGCTGACACAGGGAAGCGCGACGTTGTGGGAAAGCCTGATGGGCCTTCACTTCATGAAGGTGAAGTTTCCCGAGCTGGAAGGCCTTTCAATGGCTGCGGACAGGCTCTACAACACCCGGGTATTCGCTGGCGATTGCGTTGGGCCTTGTTACCGGACCTATTTCATCGGGCTTCGCGATACGGAAAAGGCCCAGGAATTGCGCGATTGGTGGGGTGCCCGTGGCGCCTCGGACGATCAAGCCGTGGGCTTGCTGGAGCAGTTGGCGTCTGGCCTGAGAGAGCTCGCTCTCCGCACGCTCAATTCAGAACAGGAATGGGCCGCGACTGCCGACGTCGCCAAGACCCATGCGAAGGATCTGGAGGTGGCGACGCGGGAGTGGAGCGCGACGATCCAGCGTCTGGAGGCCGCAGAGGCTGATGTGGCGAAAGCCACCGCGGGATGGAAATCCACGGCCGAAGCCAATGCGGATCTACAGGCCCAGATCAAAGAGATCACTCGCGAATGGGAGCAAACTGCCGCTCTATTCAAGCAGGCACAGCAAGACGCGCTGAACGCGTCTGAAGGATGGAAGCAGGCCGTCGACGCCTGCCGCCAAAAGGATGAGGACCTGCGGGTCGCTTTGGGTGAGTGGCAGTCAACGGCCGAGTTGCTGAGATTGACGGAACAGAAAGCGGCGGAGGCTGAGCGGGACCGGGTCGCGTTGGCGGATCAACTGGAACAAACAGGGCGAGAAAGTTTCGTGGCCGATCGTCCATTGAGTGCCGCGGAGGAAGAGGGGAGTGTTGCTGGCGCCGAGATGAGCAATGAATCTTCTCAGCCGGAGCGCGATCATGCAGCTGCCCTGGAGTTCGTCTATGAGCTTCGCCGTGAGTTGATGGAGAGTAGAGACGCGCTTAGTGCGTCAATGGATGCCATTCGTAGCAAGGATGAAGAGATCGAGGCGGCATTGCCTGCGCGCGATACTTCAGGTTCGCTCCGCGAGGCCGTTGAAAAAGAGATGCGCGATCTGCAGGCGCGCCTGGAGATCAAGCTGATGGCGGCGTTCTCGCGCGGCAGCAACAATCTCGGTAGCACACAGCAGCAGTAACAAGGTTCAAGCTGAAATCGATAGCGATCGTGCGACCTGGTGGCGTGTGTGGCAAGACCGTGGTGCTCAGGCCTGGCCGTTCATTGGCTAAGGGAAGCATCAAACTGATTTGAGGTGTTGAAATGGGGGTTTCATGGTAGTTCGGCAAATTCGCGCCCTGCTTAGCTCGTTGCTCTGGGCGTGGCGTCGTGCTCGTCTGCAAGGGAGATCTCCTTTCCAGCTCGTGCGCGCCTGTCTTCGTGAAGGGGCCAAGGGGCCTCGACACTTCGCGAGGCGGATGGCGGCATATGCTTCTGGTGGATCGGCCTCTCCACCACCGGTGTCTTTGGATGCCTACGAAAGCTGGCACTCCGCATTGCCGCAGATGGAAGTTCCCGCTGACAGCGGGATGATCAGCGTCATCATCCCGGTCTGCAATACGCCCGAGCTATTCCTCAGGGAAGCGATCGAGAGCGTGCGCACGCAAACCTACCAAAACTGGGAAATTTGCATCCATGACGACGCGTCCAACGAGCCCCACGTGGGCCGAATACTGGCCGAGTTCCAGAAGCGCATTCCCAACCTGCGCATCACTCGGTCGGAGACGCGCTCCGGCATCGCGGCCACCACCAATGCCGCGCTTGCGTCAGCCCGCGGAAAATGGGTGACGTTCCTCGATCATGACGACGTGCTCGACCGCAATGCGTTGGCGGCGGTAGTGGATTGCCATATCAGGACAGGAAGCGCTGTCGTCTATACCGACCACGATATGTTGGGTGAGGACGGCAGGTTGCGCAATCCGTATTTCAAGCCGGATTGGAACTACGACCTGTTCCTGGCACAGATGTACCTGGGGCACCTGGTCAGTTTCGAACACGATCTGATCAAGCAAGTGGGCTTGACGCGTAGCGAATGCGACGGTTCGCAGGACTACGACCTGGTGCTGCGTTGCGTGGCGGCAGGAGCCAAGGTAGGGCATGTTCCACGCGTGCTGTATCACTGGCGCATGCACGCGGGCTCCACCGCGGCGAACGCCGATTCGAAGCCATATGCTCATGATTCGGGCAAGCGTGCGATTCAGTACCATGTGGATGCCATCTACCCCGGCGCCCAGGTGGAGGACGGGCCGCACTTGTTCTGTTATGACGTGCGCTATCCCTACGCACAGCATGCGCCAAAGGCCAGCATCATCATCCCGACTCGGGACGGGCTCGATCTGTTGCGGCCATGCATCGAGTCGATCCAGGGAAGGACCGATTACGCGAGTTTCGAAATCATCGTTGTCGATAATGGGTCCAAGGATCCTGCCACGCTTGAATGGCTTGATGCGATGTCCAACGAATCGTGGTTTCGCGTGCTGCAGGCGGATGTGCCGTTCAACTGGTCTGCGCTCAACAACCTGGCCGCGGCGAGCGCCGAGGGCGAAGTGCTCGTGTTCCTGAACAATGACACCGAAGTCGCTTCAGCGGATTGGCTGCAACGATTGGTGGAAAACGCACTCAGGCCGGATGTCGGCGCATGCGGTGCATTGCTCCTGTATGCAGATGGCAGCATCCAGCACGCGGGCGTGGTTGTCGGTATGGGGGGCTGGGCCGATCACGTGTTCAAGGGGCAGCAGCCGATCCACCACCAGCATCTGTTCGTATCGCCGATTCTGCGCCGCGAAGTGCTGGCGGTGACAGGGGCGTGTGTCGCCATCTCGCGCGCTAACTTCGACGCCATTGGCGGATTCGACGAGTCATTCGTCGTCTGCGGTAGCGATGTGGAACTGTGCCTGCGTGCCATGGCGAATGGCAAGCGCACCGTGTATGTGCCGGAGGCGATCCTTATCCACCACGAATCCAAGACGCGAGATCCGCGCGTAATTCCAGAGAGCGATTTCGTGCGATCGGCGCAGGCCTATTCGCCATACCGTGAATCCGGAGATCCGTTCTACAGCCCGAACCTGGATTACATGTCGCCGTCGCCGGCCTTGCGAGGAGCGCAGACAGATGCTTGATCGTTTGCTACGGCGCGCCGCACGTGGGTTGAGGACAGCAGTCGTTGCATCCGACCCAGTGCGCACGAGCGTCGGGGAGATCACGCCCTGTGAACCCAGGGCGGAAGAGCGGCAGGGCCGTAGGCTTAATTTGATACTGCCTTCCATCAACAAGCAGCATTACTTTGGTGGCATCCACACCGCGGTCCTCATCTATCGTGAACTCTGCCGCTACTTCGATGAGTCGCGGATCATCCTTGTCGATTCGGCACCCGACGACGAGGCGTTGGCGAGGTTTGGGGATCACCAACTCGTCAGCTGTGGTGAGGAAAGCGAGGCGCCGCGTCAGATCGTTGCATTCAATGATAGGTATGGGCAGACGCTGTCAGTCGCTGCGGGTGATCATTGGTTGGCGACGGCGTGGTGGACCGCTTATTCGGCTCAACGTCTTGCGACCTGGCAATCGGTGATGCAGGCGAGTGATCGCCCAGTGATGTACCTGATCCAGGATTATGAGCCGGGATTCTACGCATGGTCCAGCCAGTCGGCACTCGCGATGAGCACGTACCGCAAAGATCGCGATATCGCCATTTTCAATACGTCGCTTCTGCGTGACTACTTCGCGCACCAGGGATTCGGCTATCAGCGGGCGGTGACGTTCGAGCCAGTGCTTCACGATGGGCTGAAAACGGCGCTGGAGCGTGTGCGTTCAACGCCGCAAACGCCGCGCGAGCGCGTGATCCTCACGTATGCGCGTCCGGGAACGCCTCGTAATGCGTTTGAGCTCCTGTGTGAGGGTTTGAGGAAGTGGGGTTGGGCAGACGCACGCTGTGCCGACTGGCGTGTTCTTGCGGTCGGTGAGCTCGATTCAGATGTCGATCTTGGGCCGTTCGTCCTGCGGGCGCTGGGCAAACTTTCGATCGATCAGTATGCCGATCTGCTCTCCACATCGTCGCTCGGAATCTCTTTGATGGTTTCCCCCCATCCCAGTTACCCGCCGTTGGAGATGGATGCGTTCGGCATGTCGGTGATCACCAATCGCTTCGCCAACAAGGATCTGTCATCAAGCCATGCAAACATCGTGTCGCTGGAGACGATGACGCCTGAGGCTATTGCCGCCGAATTGAGCCGACAGATCGATGTCTGCGAATCGAGGCAGATGCTTTCGGGGCCATTGGCGGCCCTGGACAATGCCTATGTGTGCCAAGGGCCCGATGCATTCTCAGCAATGGTGGATGATGCGGCGATACTGTGGGGTGCAAACCAGGTTGACCGGGTGTAGGCGTTATCGTTAACGGCTGAGTGGTTTGTTACGTTACAGGGGATAGTGATGAAGTTTTTGAAGATGTTCCAAAGTGAGCGCGGTTCGCCGGAAAGCGATGCCGCTGCAGCTGCCGCAGTGAGTAGTCTGCATGAGCGTGGCTATGCGCATTTGCCAGGCGTCTTGTCTGCCAAAGAATGCGATGCCATTTGTGCTGACTTCACGCGCTACGTGGCGAAACACCGCCAGGAGGCAGACAAGCATGTCATGGGAACTGGGCGTCATTCGCGGTTGACCAACATGCACCTCGTCAGCAACAGAGCGCGGGCAGCGATCGCGAAGCCTGTGGTGATGAAAACCCTCGACGCGTTCTTCGGCGACCGAGCATTCGTTGCGACCTCTCTTTTCTTCGAACAGTCGAGCGAACAGGCACTCCATCGCGATACGCCATTTTTCCATACGCGTCCTCACAACATTTTTGCCGGCATCTGGTTCGCGCTAGAGGATGTGCATGCTGAAGCAGGGCCGCTACAGTACTATCCCGGCGGCCATCTGATCGAGATCGAGTCCATCCAGGCCACTGGCGCTGATCGATTGGGCGAGGCGTTCAACCACTACATTGGACGCGTGGCTGAGGAAGTGCACAAGCGTGGCATCAAGCCGGAAATTGCGCTGATCAAGAAGGGCGATTGCTTCATTTGGCATCCCGAGCTTCCTCATGGGGGTACCCCCATCCTTTCTTCAGGTATGACCCGTAAGAGCATGGTGTTCCACTGTGCGCCCGAACGGGAGACCATGTATGGCATCGAAGAGTTTTTTGGCGTCCGTCCTTTCGCGCCGAAGGAGATCCGGAAAGTGCCGATGATCAGCGGCCGCTTCATGCTCCAGCTGGAGCGCCCGATGTTCGCACCAAACAACTAGCGCGAATATCCAGTGGGGAGCGGCTCGGGTGATGAAGCCAGTGAGCGACACAGGTGGCTCACTGGCCTCTGCAAGGCTGCAGCTTGGATGGTGATTGCCTTTGCTCACTGACGGGCTGTAACTGCTGAATGCTGCAATTCCAATGCGGCAGTTGCCCCGACGCCGGTTGGTAGCGCTCGACTGCAGACGGTGAACGACGATGCGTCCACGATGACGCGTCGATGTCGGAGCCTAGACCTCTGGAGCAACTGTGGAAATGACGTGGGCCAGGCTAATGATCCTGTGCCCACGCAGTTTTCCAACGTTCTCGAATCCTATGAGCTCTTGGGGGCGACCATGACCGTGCAAAATCCCGGTACTACGATCCTATAAACGGATGTTTGTGCGCGTCCCATCAGGTAGGCCTTGAACGGAGCGCCGAAGGGGGCGCCTGGGCTATCCTGTTTGGGCTCGGCCAGCAGGCCTCGCCCCACGATGGTGTTGTTTGCGTCCACCAGCAGTACGGTGGATATCTTCTGAGGCAGGATGGAATTCATCAGTCCGCCCTTCAAGCGTATCCAGTCGTTCGTCGACGCATCGACAGCCTCGCTTTCCAGCCCGGCCAAGCTACAGGTCTGCAGTGGTAACGTGGGATAGCTGCCGCCCAAGGTGAGTTTCGCATCGTAAATCCCGGGCTTCGCGAATATGCCTAGACCCATGTTCGCGGCAGGCTCGGCGATTTTCTGTGCCCAGGCTGCGTCGGGGAAAATCCACGCGATCTGCTTTTCATCCTTGACTCCCAATTCGAGCGCCAGGGCGGCGAAGCGCCACTCGAAGTCCAGATAAGGTTGCGGACGCGTTGCTGTCAACTGCGAAGGCAGGAAGGCGAGCGCCATCAACGCGAGGCCGATCTGATAAGGCATTGTCAGCGCACGCTCACGAAAGAAGTTTCGTGATGCCAGGATCAGGACGCAACCAAGCACCAATAGACCAGGTGTCGTGTAGCGACTCGCCACAGCGGCATCGAGGCCAAACAGCGCTCGGCTACCCGCCGTCGCAAATGCGGAGGCAACGAGGTAACCAAGGAAAAGAGTGACGACAAGATCGACATCAACCGTGTCGTGGCGCTTGACTAGCGTGCGCCAGGACAGGATCGCTCCTGCAGTCAATAGCACAACACCGGCGAGGATCGCCCAGCCGAGATGCAGCGAGCCGCTCGCGTCCAAGTGGGCGAACGGGCTGCCGATGTAAGCGAAGAAGAACTTGATGACTTCGAGCGGCTCTGTCCGAAGCGATGCCAGGATTGAGCCATGTCCGGCAGGGGCCGTGTAGTGGTGGAAGTACAATGCCGGAACAGCAATCGCCACGGCCCAGGCCAGCAGATTGCGACGCCAGCTTTGGCGCCCCAGCAGGCAGGCGGCAGCGACGACGCCCCCCGCCAAGACACCATTTGCCATGCTGACGGCGGCCATTGCGGCCACGGTCAGGGCTGCCAGGAACACGATTGCATTTCCGCGAATGCGCGTGCGGCATGAGGCATGCAGCAACACCAGGGCGAGCAGGGGCAGTAGATTCGCGAGGAAGAACTGACTCTGGAATGCCCATGTCAGGTTGTTGCTTTGGGTCCACAGCAGTGCGCAGCACAAGATGAAGGCTGCGATCATGCGCCCATCCTGTCTCCGACTTGCATCGCGTTGCAGGGCGCACCAAGCGAGTAGCCCAAAGGTCGAGCACGCAAGCAGGTAGTTGATAACGACCAGTACGGCGCCATTGCTATCGAAATAGCGATAGTCGAGGAAGAAAAGGATTCTGGACAGCACGATGCGATGTTCGTTGTGCTGCGCCCACCACTGCGAGACATCCGTCATCTGGCGGACATAAAATCCCAGTCCGCCATCCCACATGTCCCAGAACGGGACGGGGCTGAACGTGAGAATTCCACCCACTACGGCCAAGAGCGCATAAAGAGCGGCCAATGCGGCGATCGCCGCAAGCGCGGGCTGTGACACCATCAATGTGAACGCAGCCAGCGTCCTGTCGCGCAGCCGTGATGGCGCGCTATGTTGAGCTGCCTGATTCATCGATGCCCCCGAAAAGTGAAATGCTTGTGGCCCAGATAGCTGATTGCAACCGGGGCAATGACGCCTATCGCATGAGCAACGGCCTGAGGATAAAAGTTCATCTGCATTTTCGGAAAGATAATCTTGGCGAAAAGCAAACTGATTAGCAGCGTCTGTAGTGCTGCAGCCACGTTGATGAGGATGAACCAAGCTGCTTGCTGGTGGATGTGGTTGCTGGATTCCTTGAATACGAAAATTCGGTTCAGCAAAAAGGCAGTCAGCATGCCGATGCAGTAGGCAATGATGATGGCTTGCGCATACGGCATAAACTCATTCAGCAGGATTCTCGATCCAAAATTGACCAGCGCGGCAAGGCCGCCCGCCACCAGGAACTTGAAGAACTTCTGATCGATCACAGATCAGCCACCAGCTTGGCTCCGACAGCGATGCTCTCGTTGATCGAGCGATCTTCCGGGTAGTAGTACGCCGTATCCGCCATGTAGAACCCTTGCAGCGGCGTCTTCATCGGCGGCAGCATGTCCTGGAACCCTGGCGGGCAGATGGTCTGCGCGTACTCGTAGCGATGGCAATGGGTGGCGCGGATCCACTCCGGCTTGAAGTCCGGATTGATCATCGGCAGGTAACTGATGACTTCGTCGATCAGCTGCTGGTTGCTCCACTGCCACTTCGGATGGGTCTTGGGCATGTAGTACGGCGCATACACGATGTGCTCGCCCGGGCCCTTGCCGGGATTGAGGTTGCTGTACTCGATCAGGCCGGGGATGGCGATGCGGTCGTCACTGATGTTCATCCAGAAGTTCTCGCTGACCGGCTTGGACAGCTTCAGGATCACGCAGGCGACGGGGATGTTCTCGATGGCGGCGACCTGGTCGGCGAAGGTCTTGGGCAGGCCGGGCACCATGCCGGGCACGTACTGGATGGGCGCCGTCGACACCACGCCGTCGTAGGCATGATGGCCGTCGCGGGTGCGGATGCCGGTGACCTTGCCATCGACCGAGGCGACTTCCTCGATCGGCTGCGACAGCAGGATGCGTCCGCCCAGGCGCGTCACTTCCGCAGCCATGCGCTCCAGCAGCACGGCCGAGCCGCCCTCCAGATAGCCCATGCTTTCGTTGAACAGATTGCGCCGCGACAGTGCCACGCGCTTGATGCGGGTACCGATCCATGACGCGGACAGGTCGTTCTGGTACTCGAAGAACTTCAGGGCGAAGGCCTTTTCCCACATCACCTTGTAGGCCTTGGGGCCGATCCAGCGGGTGATCCAGTCGCGCGCGTTCTCCTTGTCCAGCGCGGTCCAGTCGCTGATGCCCTTGGTGTGCATGACGTGCAGGGCGTAGCGGATCTTGTCGACCAGCCCCAGGTGCGGGAAGCCGAGTAGCGCGAACGGCGTTCCCCACTTGTGCAGTTTGCCCTGGTAGTAATACCCCATCTTGGTGTCCGTCCAGTGCAGGCGGTCGGACAGCTTCAGATCCTCGAGCAGCTTGAACAGCGGGAAATCCGTCTTGCAGATGAAGTGGTAGTACCGCTCGATGCGCAGGCCGTCGAAATCGAAGTCCGCGGACATGCCGCCGATGCGGTCGTCGCGTTCGTAGACGTCGACCTGGTGGCCTTTCTTCAACAGTTCCATGGCAGCCATCAGGCCCATGGGGCCGCTGCCGACGATCGCGAATGTGCTCATAGTGTCTAAGTCTCGTATGACGGTTCAGCGCTTGAGCACGATGTGGCTGTAGCGCGGGTCGGTGTAACTTTCGCGGATCGCGTCTTCGAACGGGGTCTGGCGTACGCCGAACACCGCTTCCGTATCGACGCCCTTGAAGTCGTCGCCGGCGCTCAGCGCTTTCAATTGGTCTGCAGTGAACGGCGGCTTGGAACTGAAAAGCGAATACACACGCAGCAGGAAGGCGAAGAAGCCGATCGGGATATGCACGATCAGGGTGTGCAGTTTCTTGACCCGCTTGATGGTCTTGATGATGTCGACATAGTCCACGCGGGTGTCGCCGACGATGTCGTAAACCTCGCCATCCGGTTCGCGTTCGATGCACTTGGCGATGCAGCGGCAGAAGTCGCGCTCGTACAACGGCTGGCGCATGAACCTGCCGTCGCCCGGGATCGGGAACACCGGGGTCCTGGCCATGAAGCGCGACAGCCAGCCCAGGTGCTTGGGGTCGAACCACCCAAACATCAGGGTCGGGCGCAGCACGCAGTGGCGCAGGCCGCTGGCAACCACCATCTCCTCCTGAGCGCGCTTGGTGTTGGTGTAGTCGTCCTTGGCCACCGAGTTCACCACCGAGGAGCTGATGTGCACCAGGTACGGCACCTTCGCCGCGCGGCAGGCGTCGAGCACGTGCGCGGTCGCGGTCAGGTTGTTGCGGGTGAACAGGTCGGTGGTCTTGCCGGTGATCTGGGCGTGCAACTGTACGACGAGCTGAGCACCTTCAAGCGCCTTGCTCCACTCGCCCGGCTCGGCCAGATCCGCAAGTATCGTCTCCACATCCGCATGCAAGCCTCGCAGGATGCCGAGATTGTGTGCGTGCTTATCGATGGCTACCAGCCGGGTATAGCCCTGTCGCTTCAGCTCGACGATCAGGTTCTGCCCCACCAGCCCTGCAGCGCCGGTCAAGACAATCTTGTCATTCTTCTGTGCCATGAATCAAACTCGAAAGCGGATGAATGGAGTCAAGGTTCGTCGGCGCAATGCAAGTGGCTAGTCGAGCCGACGTCGGTGCTTGTCTGTGAAAGAAAGCGAAGAACTTTCGCCGATCGCTGCGGATTCTCAGCGACATTCTGATCGCAACAGTGCAGAAGGTCTGCGCAATCGAAGGATGGGCACGTTCAAAATCATACAGAAACCTGCTCCTTGCCCGAGTAATCGGAGGGCTCCTGTACCTCAAGGAGGGGGGCGCCGACGACCGAACTCTGCGGAAAAGCCTCGGGTGTTTCCACGCCATCGGAATATGCTCCCGATGGCGGATGTGCCGCCCTTGCGAAGCAACTCTCTGTGGCGATCAGCGTTGCCAATGCCAGTCCGCCGCACAGCAACACGCTTACCAGTACGTAAGCCGACTGCAAGCCGGGAAGGAACTGCCGATCAAGCACATAGGCTGACAAGGACACAGTGACGTTGGCCAGGCAGATCGCATAGAAAAGGAGAACACTGGTGCGCCACACAGCGGCCAGGATGGCGAGCTGCAGCAGCAGTACAGAAGCGTAGGCGCCGATGTGCGTCGTCGTTACCCCTCCCTTGAAGATGGCGATCACCCACACCAGGGTGACCACGGCAAAAGACGTCAATGCCTGCAACAGCTTCTTGAGCGGTTGACTGTCTCGATGGCGGTCGCGCAAATACATCACGGCAATGCAAGGGAGCAGCAACAGGGGCGAGGCAAACCACATCGAATGGAACATGTGGTAGAAGTCGTCCTCGATAAAACGGGAAAGGAATGCGGGATCCTGTCGCATCGCCATCCTCCACGCATCGTAGGGTGCCGATAGCGTACCTTTGACGACCACGCCGAGATTTTGCAGGCGTGCTGTCAGCCACGCGCCGGGAGTGAGCTGGGAATAGGCGCTGAGAATGGCGTGCGTGGCGCTCTCGTTGCTGACGTCGATCTTGTCGGCAAAGTGCCACTTGATGAGCCGGTCGCCTGGAGGGTCGACAAACCGCTGATAGGCGACCCAAGGAAGGTAGAGCGCGACGGCAAGTGGCCCGGTTCGCAGCAGCATTGCCAAGCCTTGACGTCTGTACCAACACAGGTGCACGAGTGCGACGCCGACGATGAAGAACAGCGCGCCGCCATGCGACAACATGGCCAGCGCTGCGGCGATGCCTGCTTGTCCCCAACGCCTGGGCGCACCCTCAGCCGGAAAGAGCGCCAGGTAGTAGATGAGCGAAAAGGCCGCGGCCAGCAGCTTGGGCCAGACGAAAAGGGTGCTGAGCAACATCAGCGCCGACAGGCTCATCACGAGCAATGCCATTGCTTGTGCCCGCTTGTTCATGAATCGCGCGAGCAGGGAGGCCAGTGGCAGCAGAACCAGTGCCTGCGCCCAACTGCAGATGCCCTGATACACCAGCACACGGCTGTGAGGCAGCAGCTTGTACAGCATGAGGTAAAGCCCCGTCTGCAGGGGAGGGCGGTCGCTGCTTAGCCAGTCCCCTACCATCGGAATGTCCAGTCTGCCGCGTGCAAGCATGTCGCCGAACAGCATGGGCAACCAGGCGTCGGTCGGGAAATGCCTCCAGCGCACTGCCGGGCCGTCATCCAACTGTCCCTCCCAATGGAAGGGAAACAATCCGATCCACAGAATCAGGCAGACAAGCAGGAGTGCGGGAAGCAGGCCCTTTTGCATGTCGGCGACGTCGGCCAGCGAGATGCGTCGATGCCTTCCGATCATCAGCGCGAGCGGGAAGGGGAGAATCAGAATCAGCAACGCCAGCGCGTTGCCTAACTGGGCGGAAAGCACATAGCCCAGGAAGATCGCAAACCAGCCGCAGCCCCCGGCGAGCATGCCCTGGAGCAGACGCTCACGCGGAGGTGCACCTGCGGGCAGGCACAAGGAGACAGCGAGTAACCAGACATTCCCCAGCAGCACGGCAGCCAGCATCGGCAGCATGCCTCCGGCCAGGTCCACGGCGGGACGCGTGATTGAATCGCCGAGGCCGGCCCAGCCGAAAGAAGAGCGAGACTGATCGTCGACCTGGATGCGGTAGCCCTCCTGCGCGATGCCATCGGGAACCACCAGCATGAAGCGTTCCCAACGCTCGCGGGGTTGCTCGGGAATCGCGATCCGCGCGGTCTTTCCCGTGCGGGTGACCGCATTGAGGCTCACACCGGGATTTCCCGGATAACCGGTCAGCAGGACCTCGATGTGCTTTGTGCCGGGAGGATAAGGGCGCGACTCCAACGTTCCGACCCAGGCGTCGGCGCCTTCGCAGAAACTGATGCGGCCCGCGACGGTGTCGTCCTGCTTCAGGAACGGCGAGTTGGTCGGGGCGCAACCGCCATCGATTCCCAGCGCAGGGTCCGGATAGAAGCCGCAGCCTCCAAGCAGCAATAAGCAGACGAGCAGTGCCAGGTTCATGACACGACGTCCCGCAGAGACCGTGGTCCTGCTGAGCCTGTCAAAAATTCCTGCTGGGTTGCCCTGCTCGGACAGGGGCGCCGTGATGCAGAACATGGCATGTCGACCGGTCATGTCAAATCTCGATCCTGCAGGAAACGAATGTACCGGTCATGTCAGAGCTTGATCCTGCGGAAGACGAATTCGGGGATGGATTTGATGACGAACATGATCGCCCACCAGAAACCGGGCAGGTAGGCGACCGCGCGGCGGCCGTCCACCGCGCGCAGGATGCCCTTGGCGATCTGGTCGGGCTTGGCCCACAGCGCACCCTTCTTGAAGGCGGCGGTCATCGGCGTATCGACGAAGCCCGGCTTGATCGTGAGCACGTTGATGCCCTCCGGGCGCAGGCGCTGGCCGAGGCCGCTCAGGTAGGCGCTGACCGCGGCCTTGGCGCTGCCGTACAGGTAGTTGCTGGCGCGGCCACGGTCGCCGGCCACCGACGAGATCACCGCCAGCGTCGCGCCTGCACGCAGGCGCGGCACCAGCGCGGCGCACAGCGCGATCGTCGAGGTACCGTTGGTGGCGAACTCGCGCATCGACAGGTCGACCGAGGCATCGCACGCGGCCTGGTCGGGCAGCGTGCCGTGGGCGATCAGCACCACGTCGACGCCGCCCAGCGCGGCCCAGGCGGCATCGAAGGCCGCCGCATGGCCGGCGCTGTCGTTGACGTCGAGCACGCCGCAACTGGCCTTACCGCCGCGCGCCGACAGGTCCGACGCGATCGCGTCCAGGCGCGCGGCCTGGCGGCCGAGCAGATGGAGGGCCGCGCCGCGCGCGGCGTAGCGCCGGGCGGTGGCCTCGGCGATGGCCGAGGTGGCGCCGATGATGAGGACGCGTTGCATGTTCACTCCGTGACCCGGCGCCAGAAGCCGGAAGAAAAGCGGGGATCGAGATAGCGGCTGAAGTCCTGCCAGCGGGCATAGGCGCGCTGGAACGAGGCGGCGGACATGCGCGCGTCCTTGGCAGGGTACAGAGCGCCTTCGGCGGCGTCGACGATGCGGTCCAGCCGTTCCAGCAGGCGCAGCACGTCGGCACCGTCGTTGGGGAAGTCCAGCGCCAGCGTGGTGCCCGGGCGCGGGAAGGACAGCATGCCGCGCGCAGGAAGGTCGCCGAATTCCTTCAGTACCGCCAGGAAGGAGCCGCTGCCGCTGCGGGCGATTTCCGCCAGCAGCGCATCCACACCGTCGCGTGCGGTGGCCGGCGGCAGCACGCACTGGTACTGCAGGAAGCCGCGCGGGCCGTACATGCGGTTCCAGTGGCGGATGCCGTCCAGCGGATAGAAGAACGGCAGCACGTGGCTCAGCCGGCGCTTGCTGCGCGCAGGCTGGCGCCAGTAGTACAACGCGTTGAACGGCCGCAGCGAGAGCTTGTTGACCAGCGAGACCGGCGGGGTCAGCGGCATCGCCAGGCCCTTGCCGGGCGAGGCCAGGCGTTCCTCGGGCAGACCGGCGCAGTGATCGGCGCGGGTGAAATGACCGCGGCCGCGGGCGCGGCCGCTGGCCAGGCAGTCGATCCAGGCCACGCTGTATTCGTGGCTGTCGGCCGAGGCGGCGGACAGCGCGAAGAATTCGTCGAGCGAACCGAAGCGGATGTTCTCCGTCTCCAGCGCCGGACCCGGCACGCGGCGCAACTGGATCTCCGCCCAGGTGATCAGCCCGGTCAGGCCGAGTCCGCCAACCGTGGCCGCGAACCAGCCCTCGGCATCGTCGTGCGGTGCGCACAGGCGGCGGCTGCCATCGCTGCGCAGCAGTTCGAAGGCGCGCACGTGGTGGCCGAAGTTGCCGGTGCGGTGATGGTTCTTGCCGTGCACGTCGTTGGCGATGGCGCCGGCCACCGTGACGTAGCGGGTGCCCGGCGTCACCGGCAGGAACCAGCCTTGCGGCAGTGCCAGATCGATGATCTCGGCGAGGGTGACCCCCGCCTCGCAGCGCAGGCGGCCGGAGGCTGAGTCGAAGCCGATGAAGCGGTCCAGGCCGCGGGCGCACAGCAGGGTGCCGTCCGGATTGAGGCAGCTGTCGCCGTAACTGCGGCCGTTACCACGCGGCAGCGCGTTGCCGGCGAAGACCGGCAGGGCGGCTGCCCGGTCGGCGATCGGCAGCAGCGTCTGCGTCGCCCGTGGGTAGCGCCCCCAGGACTGCCCGGCGTCGGCCATCAGATGGCGCTCAGCGCGAACAGCCCGCACAACACGACGACCACCTGGCTGACCCGGTCGGTGGCGGCGAACACGATCGGGTCGTCGTGCATGTCGCCGCGGTGCGCCACGATCCAGACCCGGCTGACCCAGTACAGCAGTACCGGGCAGATCAGCCACAGCAGCTTCGGATGCCGATACAACTCCACGCTTGCCGGGCTATTGATGTACAGCGCCATGACCATGACCGCGATGTAGCCGGCCGCCGCGCCCATCGACTGCAGCAGCACCAGGTCCTCCACCGAGTAGGCGCGCCCGCTGGCCTTGGTCTTGCCGCTGCCGAGCATCGCGTGCAACTCGGTGTAGCGCTTGAGCAGCGCCAGCGAGAGGAAAATGAACATCGAGAACGCCAGCAGCCAGAACGACAGCTCCAGGTCGATCGCGACCGCGCCGCCGATGATGCGCACGGTGTACAGCGCCGCCAGCAGCACCACGTCGATCATCACGATGCGCTTGAGGCGCAGCGAGTACGCCAGCGTCATCACGTAATAGGCCAGCAGCACCAGGGTGAACTGCAGGTTGCAGGCCAGCGACAGCGCCAGTCCGGCCAGGGTCAGGGCGGGCGCGGCGAACAGGCCCTGCAGCAGTGGCAGCCGGCCGGCGGCGAACGGCCGTTTGCGCTTGCGCGGATGCTGGCGATCGGGGGTGAGGTCGAGCAGGTCGTTGAGCACGTAGACGCCGGAGGCGCAGAGTCCGAACGCGACCATGGCGATCACCGACTGCAGCACCGAGGCGCCGTCCAGGAAACGATGCGCGGTCAGCAGCGGCACGAACACCAGCAGGTTCTTCAGCCATTGGTGCAGGCGCAGCGCCTTGAGCCAGGCGCGGGCGCGCGGGGGCGCCGGCCAATGCCCGTGGATGGCGGTACGCTGTGCGGCAGCGGCGCGCAGCCCGTTGCCGTTGTTGACCACCCAGGCGCCACCGGCCTTGTCCCATACGTGCAGGTCCACGCGGCCATTGCCGGCGTAGTCGAAATTGCCTTCGCCGAACCGCTGCACCAGCACGTCGGCCTTGTTGCGGCCGGACAGGTTGCGCTGGCCGTCGCTGGCGATGACCTCTTCGAACAGGCCCAGGTGCGCGGCGATCGGCGCGACCAGCAACTGGTCTGAGGCGGTGCACAGCACGCGCGGGCGCTGCGTGGTCGTACGCAGCAGCTCCAGGACGTGCTCGTTGTAGGGCAGGGTCTCGGCCGGGAGCGTGACCCGCGCGGCCAGTTCGCGCTTCAGCGCGGCCTTGCCGCGCAGCAGCCACAGCGGCAGCAGGAACACGTACAGCGGATTGCGCGCCAGCAGAGCCAGCAGGGACTCGTAGAGGATGTCCGAGTTCAGCAGCGTGCCGTCCAGATCCACACAGAGCGCGCGCCCTGAAACAGCCGGGCGGTCGGCGGGGGGGCTGGGGGGGAGGGACATTCTGCGGCCTGGGGATCCATCGCGGGGCCGCATTATAACCAGCGGTTCAGGCGGCCTGACGCCGTTGCAGGAATTCGGTCGCGCCCATTGCCAGGGCGCCCACGGCGACCGCATACCAGAGCGTCACCAGCCGCGCGGCCACCGCGACTGCGATCGCATCGGCGGTGGCGACGCCCAGCCGGTCCAGCATCAACACGATCGCCAGCTCGGTGGTGCCGACCCCGCCGGGCACGAAGGACAGCGCGCCGATCAGCATCGCCAGCGGGTAGATGCCGAACGCGACCAGCGGGTCCAGGTCCAGGCCCAGGCCGCTGCACAGCCCGACGAAGACCGCCGAGGTCAGGCCCCAGGCGCCGGCACCGGCGATCAGGCTGCGCACCAGTTGCGAGGCGCCCAGGCAGGCGCGCAACTCCATGGCGGCGAACACGGCGAACTGCGCCGTCCTCCGCAGCCAGCGGCCGGGCAGGCGCCGGCCCACGCTCTCCAGCCATGTAAGCAGGGCCGGCCAGGCGGCAGCGCCGAACAGCAGGGTGACGAAGCCCAGCACCACCGCGGCGAGGGTGCCCAGGGTGGGGAAGACCGGCGCAGCCAACAGCGACAGCGCCAGGATCACCAGCAGGTCGGAGGCGCGCTCGAACACGAATACCGCCAGCGTCCGCCCGGCCGGTACGCCCATGCGGGCGAAATAGCGGATGCGCAGCAATTCCCCGGCCTTGCCCGGGGTCGCGGTCAAGGCGAAGCCGGCCAGGTAGGCGGCCCAGCCCAGCCAGAACGGCACCGCATGGCCTTGCCGTTGCAGCAGCCAGCGCCAGCGCCAGAAGCGGAACAGGTAGCTGACCGAGACCGGCAGCACCGCCAGCGCCAGCAACGGCCAGATCGCGCCGAGCCGGGCGAACGTGCCGTTGCCGCGGTCCACCCACCATAGGGCAGCCAGGTAGCCGCCGCACAGCAGCACGACGAACACTGCTAGATGATCCGCACGGTGGCGCGGCGCGGGCACGCCGTCGGCGCCGTGCGGCATCATCCCCGGGTCTCCGCGCGGCTCAGCCCAGTGCCTTTTCCAGCTCCGGCAGCACCGTGAACAGGTCGCCGACCAGGCCGATGTCGGCGATCTCGAAGATCGGCGATTCCGGGTCCTTGTTGATCGCGACGATGGTGCCGGCGTCCTTGATGCCGGTCAGGTGCTGGATGGCGCCGGAGATGCCGATCGCCACGTACAGCTCCGGCGCGATGATCTTGCCGGTCTGGCCGACCTGCAGTTCGTTGGGCACGTAGCCGGCGTCGACCGCCGCGCGCGAGGCGCCGACCGCCGCACCGAGCTTGTCGGCGAGCTGGTAGACGATCTGGAAGTTCTCCGCCGAGCCGACGCCGCGGCCGCCCGAGACCACGCGCTTGGCGCTCTGCAGGTCGGGACGGTCGGACTTGCCGGCGGCCAGGCCGACGAAGCGGGTGTGGCTCGGCAGCGACGCGTCCACGCTGGCCGCTTCCACCGCCGCGCTGCCGCCTTGCGCCGCTTCCGACCAGGAGGCGCTGCGCACGGTAGCGACCACGATCTGGTCGGCCGGCGCCTGCACGCTGATGATGGCGTTGCCGGCGTAGATCGGGCGCTTGAACGCGTATTCGCCGTCGACTGCCATCAGGTCGGAGATCTGGTTGACGCCGAGCAGGGCCGCCACCACCGGCATCAGGTCCTTGCCGAAGGTGGTGGAGGGGCCGAAGACGTGGCTGTAGCCCTTCGCCAGCGCGGCGATCTGCAGGCCCAGCACCTGCGCGATGGCGTGTTCGTTGGCGGGGTTGGCGACGGTGAGGACGCGGGCGACGCCGGCGATCTGCGCGGCCTGGGCGGCCACCGCGGCCGGGTCGGCGGCCAGCACGACGATGTCGATGGCCTCGGGCGACAGCGCCTGCGCGGCGCTGACGCACTTGGCGGTGGCGGCGTTGAGCTGCCCGTTGAGGTGTTCGGCGACGACGAGGATCTTAGACATCACAGCAACCCCTTCTGCTTGAGTGCGGCCACCAGTTCGGCGGCATCCTTGACCATCACGCCGCGGCTGCGCTTGGCCGGCGGGGCGTAGTGGGTGGTGGTGAGGCTGTCGTTGGCCTCCACGCCCAGGTCGGCGAAGGCCAGCGTCTGCAGCGGCTTGCTCTTGGCCTTCATGATGTCCGGCAGCTTGATGAAGCGCGGCTCGTTCAGGCGCAGGTCGGTGGTGACCACCGCCGGCAGGTCCACTTCCAGGGTCTCCAGGCCGGCGTCGACCTCGCGGGTCACCGTCGCCTTGCCGTCGGCCACCACCAGCTTGCCGGCGAAGGTCGCCTGCGGACGGCCCCACAGCGTGGCCAGCATCTGCCCGGTCTGGTTGGCGTCGTCGTCGATCGCCTGCTTGCCCAGGATCACCAGGTCCGGCTGCTCCTGCTCGACCAGCTTGAGCAGGGTACGCGCGGCGGTCAGCGGCTGGATCGCCGCGTCGGCGACCACGTGGATGGCACGGTTGGCGCCCATCGCCAGGCCGTTGCGCAGGTGCGCGGCGGCGTCGGCCGGGGCGATGGTGGCGACCACCACCTCGCTGGCGATGCCGGCGTCGCGCAGGCGCAGCGCCTCTTCCAGGGCGATTTCGTCGAACGGGTTGGCGGAGAGCTTGACGCCCTCGGTGATCACGCCGGAGCCGTCCGGCTTGACCTGGATGCGGACGTTGTAGTCCACCACGCGCTTGTAGGCGACGAGGATTTTCATCGTGTACGAGATCCTTCAGCAGTGCGGGAAGGCCCGGCCGCGGCGGCTGGCACGGGGCAGTCGGAGGATTCTAACCGGGCGCGGGGGACCATGCGAGGGCGTATGGTGGCGGGATCCGTAGGCCCGGATCCTGCCGTGCAGCAACGACGACTGGTTCATATAAACCGTATATCCTGTGCCGTTCGAATAGCGGGCGCCGACGGCGCCGAATCAGGAGAAACACATAGTGGCGACTTGGCTCGTGACCGGCGGCGCCGGTTTCATCGGCGGTAATTTCGTGCTCGAGGCGGTGGCGCGCGGCATCCGTGTGATCAACCTGGACGCGCTGACCTATGCCGGAAACCTGAACACGCTGGCGTCGCTGGAGGGCAACCCCGACCATGTGTTCGTGCACGGGGACATCGGCGACCGCGACCTGGTGGGTCGCCTGCTCACCGAGCACCAGCCCGACGCGGTGGTCAATTTCGCCGCCGAAAGCCACGTGGACCGCTCGATCGACGGCCCCGGCGCCTTCATCCAGACCAACGTGGTCGGCACCCTCGGCCTGCTGGAATCGGTCCGCGATCACTGGAAGGCGCTGCCGCAGGACCGCCGCGATGCGTTCCGCTTCCTGCACGTGTCCACCGACGAGGTCTACGGCACCCTGGGCGAGACCGGCAAGTTCAGCGAAACCACGCCGTATGCGCCGAACTCGCCTTACTCGGCGTCCAAGGCCGCGTCCGACCACCTGGTGCGCGCGTTCCACCATACCTATGGCCTGCCGGTGCTGACCACCAACTGCTCCAACAACTACGGTCCGTACCACTTCCCGGAGAAGCTCATCCCGCTGGTGATCGCCAAGGCGCTGGCCGGCGAGCCGCTGCCGGTATACGGCGACGGCAAGCAGGTGCGCGACTGGCTGTTCGTCGGCGATCACTGCGAGGCGATCCGCACCGTGCTGGCCAAGGGCAAGGTCGGCGAGACCTACAACGTCGGCGGCAACTCGGAGAAGCAGAACATCGAGGTGGTGCAGGCGATCTGCGCGCTGCTGGACGCGCGGCGTCCGCGCGAAGACGGCAAGCCGCGCGCCAGCCAGATCACCTACGTCGCCGACCGGCCTGGGCACGACCGCCGCTACGCGATCGATGCGTCCAAGCTGAAGAACGAGCTGGGCTGGGAGCCGCACTACACCTTCGAACAGGGCATCGCGCTCACCGTTGACTGGTACCTGAGCCATCAGGACTGGGTGCAGGGTGTGCTCGACGGCAGCTACCGGCTGGAACGGATCGGCACCGCGGCATAACCCGCGTCCCTCGCATGCGTCCGCACCTCCATGTGCGGACGTCCATAGGAAAGACCTCATGACACAACGCAAGGGCATCATTCTCGCTGGCGGCTCCGGCACGCGGCTGTATCCGATCACCAAGGGCGTCAGCAAGCAGCTGCTGCCGGTGTACGACAAGCCGATGATCTACTACCCGCTCAGCGTGCTGATGCTGGCCGGGATCCGCGAGGTGCTGATCATCAACACCCCGCACGAGCAGGCGCTGTTCCAGGCGCTGCTGGGCGATGGCGCGCAGTGGGGCATGGACATCCAGTACGCGGTGCAGCCGAGTCCGGACGGGCTGGCCCAGGCCTATCTGATCGGCCGCGACTTCGTCGCCGGCAAGCCGAGCTGCCTGGTGCTGGGCGACAACATCTTCCACGGCCACGGTCTGACCGAGACCTTGCAGCGCGCCGATGCGCGGCAACAGGGTGCCACCGTGTTCGGCTACTGGGTCAACGATCCCGAACGCTACGGCGTGGCCGAGTTCGACGCCTCTGGCAAGGTCATCGACATCGAGGAAAAACCGGCCAAGCCGCGCTCCCACTACGCGGTCACCGGCCTGTACTTCTACGATGGCCAGGCCAGCGACCATGCGGCCGAACTGAAGCCCTCGCCGCGCGGCGAACTGGAGATCACCGATCTCAACCGCCGTTACCTGGACGCCGGCGCACTGCACCTGGAAGCGCTGGGCCGCGGCTATGCATGGCTGGACACCGGCACCCACCAGTCGCTGCACGAGGCCTCCAACTTCATCGAGACCATCCAGTCGCGGCAGGGCCTGCAGGTGTGCTGCCCGGAGGAGATCGCTTTCGGGAATGGCTGGATCGATGCGGCGCAGCTGGAGAAACTTGCCGCTCCGCTGCGCAAGAACGCTTACGGCAACTATCTGCATGAACTGGCTGTACGAGGAACCGTTCCGTGAAAGTGATTGAAACCAATCTGCCCGGCTGCGTGGTGATCGAGCCGGCGGTGTTCGGCGACGCGCGTGGCTATTTCTTCGAGACCTGGAATGCCGAGCGGTTCGGTGAGCACGGGCTGCCGACCAAGTTCGTGCAGAGCAACGTCTCCACCTCGGCCAAGGGCGTGCTGCGTGGCCTGCATTACCAGTGGCCGCGGCCGCAGGGCAAGCTGGTCAGCGTGCTGGAGGGCGAGGTGTACGACGTCGCCGTCGACATCCGCCACGGCTCGCCGCACTTCGGCCGCTGGGCTGCGGTGGTGCTGAGCGCGGAGAACAAGAAGCAATTCTGGATTCCGGAAGGTTTCGCGCACGGGTTTGCCGTGCTGTCGGAGCGGGCGGTGTTCAGCTATCTGTGCACCGACGTGTACGTCAAGGAAGCCGACGCCGGCGTGCGCTGGGACGATGCCGCGATCGGCGTGGACTGGCCGATCTCCGAGCCGGTGCTGTCGGGCAAGGACGCGGTTGCGCCGTTCCTGGCCGATATCCCGGTCGAGCGCCTGCCGGTGTACCAGCCATGAGCGTGCTGGTCTTCGGCGGCAACGGCCAGGTCGGGCAGGAACTGCTGCGGGCGTTGGCGGGCCAGGGACCGGTGCTGGCGACCACCCGCAGCGGCCAGTTGCCCGACGGCAGCGCCTGCGAGCGCGCTGATTTCGACCAGCCGCAGTCGCTGGGCGCGCTGCTGGACCGGCTGCGGCCGACGGCCGTGGTCAACGCCGCGGCCTACACCGCGGTCGATCGCGCCGAGCAGGACGCCGAGGCGGCGCACCGCGCCAATGCCGAGTCGCCGGCGGCGATCGCCGCCTGGTGCGCGGCGCACGGCGTGCCGCTGGTGCATTACTCCACCGATTACGTGTTCGACGGCCAGGGCACGCAGCCCTATCCCGAGGACGCGCCAACCGCGCCGCTGGGCGTGTACGGTGCGACCAAGCTGGCCGGCGAGGAGGCGATCCGCGCATCCGCTGCGCAGCACCTGATCTTCCGCACCGCCTGGGTCTACGCCGCGCACGGGCACAATTTTTTGCGCACCATGCTGCGGGTGGGCGCCGACCGCGACGAACTCAAGGTGGTCGCCGACCAGGTCGGCACGCCGACGCCTGCGGCGCTGATCGCCGATGTCACCGCGCGCGTGCTGGCCCAGCGCGCGACGCTGCCGTCCGGCACCTGGCATCTGACCGCGGCCGGCGAGACCACCTGGCACGGCTTCGCCGAAGCGATCTTCGCCGAGGCGGTGGCGGTGGGCCTGTTGCCGCGCGCGCCGCGGGTGTTGCCGATCACCACCGCGGAGTATCCGACCCCGGCCAAGCGCCCGGCGTATTCGCGCCTGGACGTGTCGCGCCTGCAGCGCGATTTCGCGCTGGAACTGCCGCAGTGGCGCGATGGCCTGCGCCAGGTGATCGGCGAACTCGCTGCGGCAACGCCGACCGCCTGATCCGTCGTACGCAGAACGCCACGCAGCCAAAAACAAAGAGCCGGGCATTGCCCGGCTCTTTGCGTTTGCGGCCTGCGCCGAATTCAGGTGCGCCCGTAGGTGTCCTCGAAGCGCACGATGTCGTCCTCGCCCAGATAGCTGCCCGACTGCACTTCGATCAATTCCAGCGGCAGCTTGCCCGGGTTCTTCAGGCGATGCGTCACCCCGAGCGGGATGTAGGTGCTCTGGTTTTCGGTGAGCAGCAGCACCTCGTCGCCACGCGTGACCTCGGCGGTGCCGCTGACCACGATCCAGTGCTCGGCGCGGTGGTGATGCATCTGCAGGCTCAGCGTGGCGCCGGGCTTGACCGTGATGCGCTTGACCTGGAAGCGCTGGCCGTTGTCGATCGAGTCGTAGGCGCCCCACGGGCGGTACACCTTGCGGTGCCAGGTGGCCTCGGAACGGCCGTTGGCCTTGATCCTGCCGACGATGTCCTTCACTTCCTGGATGCGTTCGCGATGCCCGACCAGTACCGCGTCGTCGGTCTCCACCACCACCACGTCCTGCAGGCCCACCATCGCGATCAAGCGCGAGCCGTAGGCGTAGGTGTTGCGGCAATCGATCTCGATCACGTCGCCATGGTGCGCGTTGCCATTGGCGTCCTGCGGCGACACGTCCAGCAGCGCCGACCACGAACCGACGTCGCTCCACTTCGCATCCAGCGGCACCACCACCGCGTCGGCGGTCTTCTCCATCACCGCGTAGTCGATGGAATCGGAGGGGCTGGCGGCGAACGCGTCCTTGTCCAGACGGGTGAAGTCGGCATCGCGCTTGGCCGATTGCCAGGCCTTGGTGCAGGCATCGGCGATGGCGGGCTGGAACTTGCGCAGCTCCTCCAGGTAGCGCGAAGCGCGGAACAGGAACATGCCGCTGTTCCAGTAGTACTCGCCAGAGGCGAGGTAGCTTTTTGCGGTCGCCAGATCGGGCTTTTCGACGAAGCGCTCGACCGCGCGCGCGCCGTCGCCGGCCGCCGCCTTGATGTAGCCGTAGCCGGTTTCCGGTGCGGTCGGCTTGATCCCGAACGTCACCAGCTTGCCTTGCTCGGCCGCCACGGCGGCTACGCGCACCGCGGCCTGGAAGGCGGCTTCGTCGCCGATCACGTGATCGGAGGGCAGGACCAGCAACAGCGGATCGGCGCCGTCGCGGGAGGCCTCCAGCGCCGCCACGGCGATTGCCGGCGCGGTGTTGCGACCCTTGGGTTCGAGCAGGATCGCGTGCGGCTTTACGCCGATCTGCTGCAACTGCTCGGCCGCGACGAAGCGGTGTTCTTCGTTGGCGACCACGATGGGCGCATGCGCGGCGACCGGAGCCGCGCGCTGCCAGGTGGCCTGCAGCATGCTCTGCTCGCCGACCAGCGGCAGGAACTGCTTCGGATACGACTCGCGCGACAGCGGCCACAGCCGCGTGCCCGAACCGCCGGACAGGATGATGGGAAGGACGTCGCTCATGGGCGGGGGAACTCCATAGTGCGTCTAGGGGGAGGGAGGTTGGATCAGCCGCGCAGCAGCTCGGAAATCTCCTGCGTCCGCTGTTCCAGCAGGGCCGCATCGCCGCGGGTTTCCACGTTCAGGCGCAGCAGCGGTTCGGTGTTGGAACTGCGCAGGTTGAAACGCCAGTCGGCGAATTCGGCGCTGACGCCATCGGTGTAGTCCAGCGACGGCGCGTGCGAGGCGAAGTGCTCCATCACCCGCGCCACCGCCGCCTTGGCGTCGGCGACCTTGAAGTTGATCTCGCCGCTGCACGGGAACTTGCGCATGCGCGCCTCGACCAGGTCGGCCAGCGAGCGGCCGGACTGCGACACCAGCTCGGCGATCAGCAGCCACGGGATCATGCCCGAGTCGGCATAGGCGAACTCGCGGAAATAGTGGTGCGCGCTCATCTCGCCGCCGTACACGGCGTTCTCGCTGCGCATCTTCTCCTTGATGAAGGCGTGGCCGCTCTTGCACAGCACCGGGATGCCGCCGGCCTCCTCGACCTGTTCGATCGTGTTCCAGGTCAGGCGCGGGTCGTGCACGACCTTGCCGCCCGGCTGCTTGGCCAGGATCGCCTGCGCCAGCAGGCCGACCAGGTAGTAGCCCTCGATGAAGCGGCCGTCGGCGTCGAAGAAGAAGCAGCGATCGAAATCGCCATCCCAGGCGATGCCGAAGTCGGCGCCGTGTTGCTTGACCGCGTTGGCGGTGGCGGCGCGGTTCTCGGGCAGCAGCGGGTTGGGAATGCCGTTGGGGAAGTGGCCGTCCGGCTCGTGGAAGACGCGCACGAACTCGAACGGCAGGTGCGGCGCGAGCAGGTCGATGATGGCGCCGGCGCCGCCGTTGCCGGCGTTGACCACCAGCTTCAGCGGCTTGAGCGTGGCGCGGTCCACGTAGCTGAGCAGGTGCTCGATGTAGGCGCTCTTGTCCGGGCGGTGATGCTCGGCGGCGGTCGGGTCAGCGGCCGGCCCGGTATCGGCGGCGACGGTGTCGCGGATTGCGAACAGGCCCGTGTCGGAGCTGATCGGGCGCGCGTTCTCGCGCACCAGCTTCATGCCGTTGTAGTCCATCGGGTTGTGGCTGGCGGTGACCATCACGCCGCCGGCCGCCTGCAGGTGGTCGGTCTGGAAATACACTTCCTCGGTGCCGCACAGGCCGATGTCGATCACCTCGCGGCCGCTGGCGCGCAGGCCGGCCGACAGCGCGTCCTGCAGCCCCTGGCTGGCCAGGCGCACGTCGTGGCCGACCACCACCGGACCGCTGTCCAACTGCCCCGCCAGCGCCACGCCGATGCGGCGCGCCAAGTCCTCGTTCAGTTCGTCGGGAACGCGACCGCGGATGTCGTAGGCCTTGAATGCGGGAAGCGACATGGAGGAGGGTCTCTGAGTTGGGGGAAACCCGAGTGTAACGTTACGGCGCTTAATCGGTCGTTGCGGCGGTGCGGCGGGGGTCGCAGTCCCCGAGCGGCTAAACTAGCTGTCTACATTCCAATGCGGAGCTGGCGAATGGGCGACACCTCTACCCCTGCGGGCGGGCGGCGCGGCAAGCTTTTCCCCGATGCGGCCACGGCGCTGGCCGATGTGGTGGCGGACGGCCAGACCCTGGCGGTCGGCGGGTTCGGCCTGTGCGGCATTCCCGAGGCCTTGATCGCGGCCTTGCGCGACAGCGGCGTGGGCGGTCTCACCGTGATCTCCAACAATGCCGGCGTCGATGGCTTCGGCCTGGGCCAGCTGCTGGCGACGCGGCAGATCCGCAAGATGATTTCGTCCTATGTCGGCGAGAACAAGGAGTTCGAACGCCAGTACCTGGCCGGCGAGCTGGAGCTGGAATTCAACCCGCAGGGCACCCTGGCCGAACGCCTGCGCGCAGGTGGCGCCGGGATTCCCGCGTTCTTCACCGCCACCGGCTACGGCACGGTGGTGGCCGAGGGCAAGGAGACCCGCGAATTCGACGGCAAGCACTACGTGCTGGAGACCGCGTTGCGCGCCGACGTGGCCCTGGTCAAGGCGTGGAAGGCCGATGCCGCCGGCAACCTGGTGTTCCGCAAGACCGCGCGCAACTTCAATCCGGCCTGTGCGATGGCCGGCAAGCTCTGCATCGCCGAGGTCGAGCAGGTGGTGGAGACCGGCAGCCTGGATCCGGACCAGGTGCACCTGCCGGGCATCTACGTCGACCGCATCGTGCACAACCCGCATCCCGAAAAACGCATCGAACAGCGCACCCTGCGCCAGAAGGACGCCTGACATGGCCTGGACCCGCGACGACATGGCGCAGCGCGCCGCCCGCGAACTCACCGACGGCGCCTACGTGAACCTGGGCATCGGCCTGCCGACCCTGGTCGCCAACCATATTCCCGACGGCGTGGACGTGTGGCTGCAGTCGGAGAACGGCCTGCTCGGCATCGGCCCGTTCCCGAGCGAGGACGAGGTTGATGCCGACCTGATCAACGCCGGCAAGCAGACCGTCACCGCCCGCGCCGGCGCCAGCTACTTCGGCAGCCACGACTCCTTCGCGATGATCCGTGGCGGCCACATCGACCTGGCCATCCTCGGCGCGATGCAGGTCAGCGCGCAGGGCGACCTGGCCAACTGGATGGTGCCCGGCAAGATGGTCAAGGGCATGGGCGGGGCGATGGACCTGGTGGCCGGGGTCAAGCGCGTGGTCGTGCTGATGGAACACGTGGCCAAGGACGGCAGCCACAAGATCCTGCCGGCCTGCGACCTGCCGCTGACCGGCGTGGGTGTGGTCGACCGCATCATCACCGACCTGGCCGTGTTCGACGTCACCGACAGCGGCCTGGTGCTGGTGGAAACCGCCGAGGGCGTGGACGAGGCGGAGCTGGTCGCCAAGACCGGCGTGCCGTTCCGGCGCGCGTAAGCGCTGCGTCGGCGCCGTTCAGGCGCTGCGCTGCGCGTAGGCGTAGCCGGTGGCTGCTGGTGGTGGCTGGCCGAGCAGCTCGGCCACGGTGGCCACCCGGTAGCCGGCACGCTCGGCCAATGGCGCCGCCAGTCGCTCCACCGCGTGCGCCAGGGTGGCGTCGAGTTGCCCTTGCTCCGCCTCGAATTCCGACGGGCACAGGCCGCTGTCCAGCAGCGGCCGCAACGCGTCCAGGCGCGCCCAGAACATGCTGCCCGAGATGAACTGCGCCTGCGCCAGGCGCGCGTCGCTGTGGCCGGTGCGGCGTAGCAGATAGTCGGCGGCCGCGCGGTTGCCGCCCCAGAATTCGGTCAACGGCAGCAGGTGGCCTTCGGGCGCGACCAGGCCGAGCGCAGGATCCTGCGCGAAGGCTTCGAGCACGCGCGCGGTGCGGTCGGCGCCGGCCAGACGTTGCAGCAGCTCGGAGCGCCAGGCATCGCCGTTGTGCAGATGGGTGCTGCGCTTGGTGTGCAGCTTCAGTACCACGTCCACGCCGTCGCGCAGCAGCCGCTCGGCCGCGTGCAGGAACGGCAGGATGTCGCGGCCGCGGTTCTCCAGCACCATCACGTCGTGCGGGAACGCACAGGCGCGCAGGTGCGCGCGCACCGCATCGGCCTGCTCGGGCGAGGTGGTGACCAGCAGGCGCCACGACAGGGCGCTCGCCGCCAGTTGCGCCAGCAGTTCGGGCAGCACCTCGGGATAAAAGGCGTGGATGATCGCGTGCGGTGTCGTGTCGCGTGCCGGCAGCGGCGTCAGCGCGCGCCGGGTGGCGTCGAGATAGGCGTGGCCCAGCCGCGCATCCGGTTCCAGCACGGCACCTTCGGCCCACTCGTTCCAGGCGTTGACGAACACCAGGCGCTGCTCGGCGCGCCGGCCCTGCAGTCGGGTATGGATGGTGGTGCGCAGCCAGTCCTCATAGCCGCGCGGTGAGGCGTGCAGATAGACGCGGCCGGCGCCCGGGCGGCGCGCTTCGTTGTCCCAGCCCGGGTTGACGCCCGGATACAGCAGATAGTCGGGCAGCGGGCGTGCGGCGATCTCCGCGGCCAGGGCGCGCCAATCCAGCACGGCGCCGCTGTAGTCGGGATTGAGCAGTTGCTGGTCGGCGGCCAGCGAACGCGGATTGCTCATGTTCGGCGGGAACTCGACCGCCGCGTCGAAGCCGATGTCGCGCGGGTCCGGCCGCTCGAAGCCCTGCACGTAGGCCAGGTGCAGTTCGCCGATGGCGTGCGCCCGGCACCAGTCGCGCCAGCGCGTGGCGGTGGCCCGCGGATCCGGCAGCAGGTGCGGGCGGTACACCAGCAGCATCGGCCGGCCGTCCACGCGCAGGCAACGCGGGTCGCGCAGGTAGTCGGCGACGTGCGCGATGAAGTCCAGGTCGTCCTGCGCGCTGTGCGCCTGCGCCATCAGCACGTCGTCGCCGCGGCCGTCCCAGCGCCGCGACCACTGCTCGTTGGCCCAGCACAGGCAGAACGGCAGCTCCAGCGTGGGATCGTCCAGCCACTGCCGCAGCGGTGTCTCCAGCAGGGTCTTGCCGCCGAACCAGTAGAAGTAGAAGCAGAACGCGCCGACGCCGTACTGATTCGCCAGGGCGACCTGCTGCCGCATGCTGTGCGGATTGCGCAGGTCGTAGAAGCCCAGGTCGGCCGGCAGGCGTGGCTGCACGTGTCCTTCGAATTGCGGCAGCGCGCGGGTGACGTTGCGCCATTCGGTGAAGCCGGTGCCCCACCAGGCATCGTTCTCCGGAATCGGATGGAACTGCGGCAGGTAGAACGCCACCACGGTGGCCGGCAGCGGCGAGGGCAACGGGATCTGCTGCGAAGGCACGTACCCGATCGCAGGTTCGTCGGCGCGCGCGCGCGGCCGGCGTTCGCCGTGTCCGGCGGCGGCGCGGCCACGCGGCGGTGGCGGCACCAGGTCAGCATGGCGATCGAGGAAGCGCGCGCGCAGGCGGTCGCGCTGCGCCGGCGCCAGCGGCAGGGCGCGGAAGCCGGCGCGCAGGGCGAGGTACAGCGCGGTCTTCAGGCGCGTGGGCAGGCCTGCGCTCACAGGTTCTGGTAATTCGGCCCGGAGCCGCCTTCCGGTGTCACCCAGTCGATGATCGCGTAGGGATCCTTGATGTCGCAGGTCTTGCAGTGCACGCAGTTGGCGGCATTGATCTGCAGGCGCTTGCCGGCCGCGTCGTCGACGATCTCGTACACCGCCGCCGGGCAGAAGCGCGTGCAGGGGTTGCCGTATTCCTCGGTGCAGCGGGTCACGCAGATCTGCGGATCGAGCACGTGCAGGTGCACCGGCTGATCCTCGTCGTGCTCGGTGGCGGCGAAGTACACGCCCTGCAGGCGGTCGCGCGGGGCCAGCTCGCGCTGCGCGTAGTCGCGCTTGGGCTGCTCGTGCTCGCCCAGCCGGTCCAGGCTCTTCCAGTCGGCGCCGACCTTCAGCGTCCACGGCGAGGCGCCCTTGACCAGGGTCTCCCACGCGCCGTTGAGCAGGCCGAACCATAGGCCCTTCTTGAAGCCGGGCTTGATGTTGCGCACCTGGCGCAGCTCGGCCATCACCTCCGAGTCGCGCAGGCGCGCGTCGAAGCCGGCCGGGTCGAGCGCGGCGCCGGCGGCGAGGTGTTCGGCGGCGAGCATGCCGCTGCGGATCGCCTGGTGGGTGCCCTTGATCTTGGGCACGTTGAGCAGGCCGGCGGTGTCGCCGATCAGCAGCGCCCCGGGCATCTCCACCTTGGGCAGCGACTGCCAGCCGCCGCTGGCGATGGCGCGGGCGCCGGCCGAGAGGATGCTGCCGCCTTCCAGCAGCGACTTCATCATCGGGTGGTTCTTCCACTGCTGGAAGGCTTCCCACGGGCGGTACTCGGGATCGCGATAGTCCAGGCCGCTGACATAGCCCAGCGCCACCTGGTTGTTCTCCAGGTGGTACAGGAAGCTGCCGCCATAGGTCTTGCTGTCGGCCGGCCAACCGAGGGTGTGCACGATCTTGCCGGGGCTGACGCGGCCCTCGGGCAGCTGCCACAGCTCCTTGATGCCGATCGAGAACGCCTGCGGATCGTGGCCGGCGTCGAGCGCGAAGCGCGCGATCAGGCGCTTGGTCAGATGCCCGCGCGCGCCCTCGGCCAGCACCGTGACCTTGGCGCGGATGTCGATGCCGGCGGTGTAGCCCGGCTTGTGCGATCCGTCCTTGGCCACGCCCATGTCGCCGATGCGCACGCCCAGCACCGTGCCGTCTTCGGCGTGCAGGGTCTCGGCGGCGGCGAAGCCGGGGTAGATTTCCACGCCCAGCGCTTCGGCCTGCGGCGCCAGCCAGGCGCACATCGCGCCGAGGCTGACGATGAAATTGCCGTGGTTGCGCATGCCCGGCGGCACCATCGGGAACTTGTGTCCGCCGTCCTTGCTGAGGTACCAGAACTCGTCCTCGGCCGCGGGTACGCAGATCGGCGGCGGGTTGTCGCGCCAGCCCGGCAGCAGCGCATCCAGCGGCGCCGGTTCGATCACCGCGCCGGACAGGATGTGCGCGCCGATGGTGCTGGCCTTCTCGATCACGCAGACCGAGATGTCGGGGTTGAGCTGCTTGAGCCGGATCGCGAACGCCAACCCGGCCGGGCCCGCGCCGACGGTGACGACGTCGTACTCCATGACGTCGCGCTCCACTGGCTCCGGCGCGTTGGCGCCGCCCTCGGTTCCCGTCATCTGCTCCGCTCCCGTTGGCTCGTTCTGGCTGCCTGCATTTTCAGGGTTTGCGCGTGAAGGGGCAAATTCCGCACGCAGGCGTATGGTGGCGCCCGGCATGCTAGCGTGGCCCGATGGAACTGGACCTGCCCGGCGCCGATGTGCGCTGGTACCCCGAATGGCTGGACCCGGCCGCGGCGGCAGCGCTGTGCGCGCAGTTGCTGCACGAGGTGCCGTGGGAGGTGCATCGCATCCGCCTGTTCGGCAAGCTGGTCGACTCGCCGCGGCTGAGCTGCTGGATCGGCGATGCCGACGCCAGCTACCGCTACTCCGGCACCCGTTTCGCGCCGCATCCGTGGCCGGCGGCGCTGCGGCCGTTGCGTGCGCGGCTGGCGGCCGAGACCGGGGTGGAATTCAACAGCGTGCTCGCCAACCGCTACCGTGACGGCCGCGACGCCATGGGCTGGCACAGCGACGACGAGCGCGAACTCGGCCCGGCGCCGGTGATCGCCTCGCTGAGCCTGGGTGCCACGCGCCGCTTCGTGCTGCGCCATCGCCAGCAGCCGGCGCTGCGCCAGGCGCTGGAACTGACCTCCGGCGGGCTGCTGCTGATGGCGGGCGAGACCCAGCGCCTGTACCGGCACGCGCTGCCACGCACCGCCAGGCCGGTGGGGGAGCGGATCAACCTGACGTTTCGCCGGATCGTCTAGCGCCCACCCTTCTCCCACTGGGAGAAGGTGCCCCGTAGGGGCGGATGAGGGTCGGGTGGCTAGGGCGGTATCTGGGGGGATGACTCCGCGGCCGCCGCACCCTCACCCCCGACCCTCTCCCGGTGGGAGAGGGGAGCAAAGCGGCACCGTTGCCGTCGGATGCCTTGACTCCTTCTCCCACCGGGAGAAGGTGCCCCGAAGGGGCGGATGAGGGGCGGGTGGCTAGGGAGGTATCTGGGGAAATGACTCCGCGGCCGCCGTACCCTCACCCCCGACCCCTCTCCCGAAGGGAGAGGGGAGCCATTCAGCGCCGCGGCGGCTTCGTGCTCGCCGGCGGCGGCACGGTGGGCGCCAACGCGGTGGCGGCGTCGGCCTGGCCCTGCTGCAGGGTCCAGCCGACCACGTCGTGGCCGAGTTGCGACATGGCCTGGCCGAAGGCGTCGACCACCTGCGATTCGGCGGTGCCGGCGGCAGGCTGGGTCACCAGGAACGTGCGCGAGGCGACCACGCGCTGGTCGGCGCTGTACAGCAATTTGGCATTGAGTTCGATGGTCGCCGACGGCACCGTGCGCCCGGCGTAGTCCGATTCGAAGCGGCGCAGGTCCAGCAGCAGCTTGTAGTCGGCGCGAATGCCGGTGCCGAGCCGGGCCACGCCCGGAATGCGCCCGGAATCCTCGAACGCGCGCAGCAGCATGTCCTCGAGCATGTCGGTGGCCGGCTGCGCCCAGCTGACGCCGCCGTACACCTGCAGTTCGTCCGGCGTCGGGCGCACCGCGATGCGCGCACTGTCGACCACGCGCGCGGCGCTGGGCTTGGTCAGCGCCAGTTGCCAGCGCACCTGCGGCCAGGCCGGGTCCGCGGTCACCCGCACGTCCGGCGCGTAGATCGTCACCGGCTCCTTGTTGCCGCCGGTCAGCGAACAGCCGGCCAGCAGCAGGGCCGGCACGGCGAGCAGGAGGAAGGCGCGCATCGGCTTCATTTGGGTTTGAACTCCTTCGGGGCGTCGCGGCCGAGCAGGTAGCGCGCGGGGTTGTTGTCCAGGCGGTCGCTGACCCGGCGCAGGTCGCGGATCAGGCCGCGCAGTTCGGTCAGGGTCGGGCCGAGCTGGCCGAGGCCGTCGTTGGCGAAGCTGTTGATCGCCGAGCGGTTCTCGCCAAGGATCTTGTCGGCATTGCCTGCGGCCGAATCCAGCTTGCTCAGCGTGTCCTCCAGCTTGTTCAGGATCGGCGGCAGCTGCTGCACCAGATTCTGGTCCAGGCGCTGGATGGTGCCGTTGGTGGTCTTGAGCGTGGTGTCCAGGTTGCGCGCGGCGTCGCGCGCGCTGACGATCAGCGACTGCATGCCCTGGTCGCGGTCGGCCAGGCCGCCGCTGATCGTCTCCAGGTTGTGCAGGGTGGCGGTGATGCTGGCCACGTTGCGGTCGCTGAGCACCTCGTCCAGGCGCTCGACGATGCGGTTGGCGGTGTCGGTGATGTTCTGCAGCGCCGAGGGCGTGGTCTGGATGATCGGCGCGTCGCTGTTGTCGATCGAGGTCAGCGTCGGCGCTTCCGGCGTGCCGCCGGAGAGCTGGATGATCGACGGGCCGGTCAGGCTGGTGATGCCCAGCTTGGCGCGGGTGTCGCTCTTGATCGGCGTGGTCGAGTTGACCCGGATCCGCGCCACCACCTGGCGCGGGTCGTTCGGCGCCAGGGTCAGCTCGGTGATCGACCCCACCGCGATGCCGTTGTACTGCACCGGGCTGCCGACCGACAGGCCGGTCACCGCCTCGCGGAACACCACGCGGTATTCCTGCCAGGTGCGGTCGGAGGAGTACTTGGCGGCCCAGAGTCCGAACAGCAGCAGCGCGATTCCCACCACGATGGTGAAGGCGCCGATCAGCACGTAATTGGCTTTGGTTTCCATGGGCTCAGGGGGTCTCGGTCCAGGCGGTCTTGGCATCGCGTGCGGCGCGGGCGCGCGGGCCGTGGAAATACTCTTGGATCCACGGATGGTCCACTTGCTCGATCTCGGCCAGCGGCGCGTTGGCGATGACCTTGCGGTCGGCCAGCACCGCCACGCGGTCGCAGATAGCGTACAAGGTGTCCAGATCGTGGGTGATGAGGAACACGGTCAGGCCCAGCGCTTCCTGCAGGGTGCGGATCAGCCGGTCGAAGGCGGCCGCGCCGATCGGGTCCAGGCCGGCGGTGGGTTCGTCCAGGAACAGCAGCGGCGGGTCCAGCGCCAGCGCGCGCGCCAGCCCGGCGCGCTTGCGCATGCCGCCGGACAGCTGCGAGGGCAGCTTGTTCAATGCATCGGCGGGCAGGCCGGCCAGCTTCACCTTGAGCAGCGCCAGTTCGTAATGCCAGCTGTCGGGCAGTTCACCGAAATGCTCCTTCAGCGGCACCTGCACGTTCTCGCCGACGGTCAGCGAAGAGAACAGCGCGCCGTCCTGGAACAGCACGCCGGTGTTGCGCTCCACGTGCAGGCGATCGGCGCGGCGCCCGGAATCGGTATCCACGCCGAGCACCTGGATCTTGCCGGCATCGGGGTCGCGCAGGCCGAGGATGGTGCGCATCAGCACCGACTTGCCGGTACCCGAGCCGCCGACCACGCCGAGGATCTCGCCGCGGCGCACGTCCAGGTCCAGGTCCTCGTGCACGGTCTGGCTGCCGAAGCGATTGACCAGGCCGCGGACGGAGATGGCCAGTTCCTGGTCGGGAGTCGGGAGTGGGGAATCGGGAATGGTCAAGGCGCGCACTCCCGGCCGACGTCGCTGACGCAGCCGGCGTTCCCCATTCCCGATTCTCGATGTTCGATTCCCGGCTTCAACTCACCACCCCATGTTCATGAACCACAGCGCGGCGATCGCGTCGATGATGATCACCAGCGAGATCGTCTGCACCACGCTGGAGGTGGTGCGCTCGCCGACGGACTGGGCGGTGCCTTCCACGCGCAGCCCTTCCAGGCAGCCGATCAGGCCGATCACGATGGCGAAGATCGGCGCCTTGGACAGGCCCACCAGCATGTGCCGGATCTGGATGGTGTCGTGCATGCGCGCCAGGTACATCTGCGGCGGGATGCCCAGGTCGAAGGCGCCGACGGTGACGCCACCGGCCAGGCCGGCGATCATCGCCACGAAGGTCAGCAGCGGCAGCATCAGCAGCAGCGCCACCAGCCGCGGGATCACCAGCAGGTCCATCGGATCCAGGCCCAGGGTCTGGATCGCGTCGACCTCTTCGCGCGCCTTCATCGCGCCGATCTGCGCGGTGAAGGCGCTGGCGGTGCGTCCGGCCAGCACGATCGCGGTCAGCAGCACCGCGAACTCGCGCAGGAAGGCGATGCTGACCAGTTCCACCACATAGATCTCGGCGCCGAAGTCGCGCAGGATGGTGGAGCCGAGGAAGGCGATCACCGCGCCGACCAGGTAGGACAGCAGCGCCACCAGCGGCACCGCGTCCAGGCCGACCTGCTCCATGTGGTGCACGGTGGCGGTCAGGCGGAACCGGCGCGGCGCGTGCAGCAGCCGCAGCAACTTGACCAGGGTCTCGCCAAGGAAGCCGACCAGGGCGACGATTTCCTTGCCGTTGCGGTGGACCGCGTAGCCCAGGCGCTCCAGCGCCGCGGCGAAGCCGTAGTCGCGCTTGTGCTTGGGGCGGTCGTCGGCCACGTCCTCGATGGTGGAGACCAGCGCGCGGTGATCCTGGCGGAAATCCAGCGCCTCGTGGGCGATGCCGTTGCGCGTGGCGTAGCGCATCAACTGCAGCACCCCGGCCGAATCCAGCTGGGCGATGCCGCTGGCGTCGATGCCGGTGGTGCCGGCCGGCATGCCGCGCAGCACTTCCGAGGAGGCCAGGGCCGTGGCCAGGGTCCAACTGCCGGTCAGCCGCACCCGCGAGGGGTCTCGGTCGTCCTGGCTGAGTTTGGGCGGTTGCGGTTCGATCATGGGGGCGTCCGGTGCGCGAGCATACCTGTTTCGCCCGTGTTGCAGATGTGGTGATCGCGACGGGTGGCCGGGCGCGGCGTTCGCGCCATACTAGCCGACATGCCCGCCGCTCCCACCGTCAGCCCCTCCGCCACCGCGACCTACGCGCAGCGCATCGCCTTCGTCTCCGACATCGCCGGGCGACTGCACACCTATGGCACCACCGCGCAGCGGCTGGAGGCGGCGGTGGTGGCACTGGCGCAGCAACTGGACCTGGACTGCGAACCCTGGTCCAACCCGACCGGGCTGATCCTCAGCTTCAGCGACCCGACCAAGGCGATCGGCTCCAGCGACATCACCCGCGTGGTGCGGCTGGCGCCGGGCGACAACGACCTGCACAAGCTCAGCGTCGCCGACCGCATCGCCGACGACGTGGCCAGCGGGCGCATGAGCGTGGCCCAGGGCCACACCGCGCTGCGCCAGTTGGACCAGCCGCCGGGACCGCGCTGGATCGCGATGCAGGTGCTCGGCTTCGGTCTGGCCGCGGCCGGCGTGGCCGGGCTGTGGCGCCTGCCGTGGCTGGACATCGCCACCGCCACCGCGATCGGCCTGCTGATCGGCGTGCTCACCCAGCTCACCGACAAGCGCCCGGCGACCAAGGAAGCCAACGACGCGCTGGCGGCGCTGCTGGCCGGTTTCGTCGCGACCCTGGTGGCCAGTTTCGTCGCGCCGCTGAATCTCAATACGGTGATCATCGCCTCGCTGGTGGTGCTGCTGCCGGGTATGGCGCTGACCAATGCGGTCAACGAACTGACCAGCCAGCACTGGGTCTCGGGCACGGCGCGCTTCGCCGGTGCGGTCACCACCATCGTCAAGCTGACCGTCGGCGCGGTGATCGCGGTGACCCTGGCGCAACTGCTCGGCCTGGAGCCGATGGTGCGCGCGTCGCGGCCGCAACACGGCTGGGTGGAATGGGCCTCGCTGCTGGTGGCCGCCTACGCGTTCGCGCTGCTGTTCAAGGCCAGCGGTCGCGATTATCCGTTCGTGATGGCCGCTTCGGTGGCCGGCTATACGATCGCGCGCTTCGCCGGCGACGCCTGGGGCAGCCCGGTCGGCATCTTCCTGTCGGCGATGGTGCTGACCGCGGCCGGCAATCTGTTCGGGCGCATCGTGCAGCGGCCGGGGGCGCTGGTGCGGCTGCCGGGCATCATCATGCTGGTGCCCGGCAGCGCCAGCCTGCGCGGGTTGCTGACCCTGGTCCAGCAGCAGGACGTGCTCGGCGGACAATCGGCGCTGCTGACGGTGACCAATATCGTGATGGCGCTGGTCGCCGGCCTGTTGTTCGGCAATCTTCTGGTGCCGGCGCGCAAGAATCTTTGAATCCGGTAATAAAAAACGCCGGCATGCGCCGGCGCTTTTCGTCGGTATTTCCGTTGCCGGATCAGGCTTTCGGCGCGGTGCTCTTGCTGGCCTTCTTGGCGACGCGCTTGACCGCCTTCTTGGCGGTTTTCTTGGCCGGTGCGGCGGACTTGGCAGCGCCACCGGCGATCAGGAAATCCTCGACCTTCTTGCCCTTGGCGACCAGGTCGGCCAGCCAGCGCGGCTGCTTGCCGCGGCCGGTCCAGGTTTCGGCGGCATTGGCGGGATTGCGGTATTTCGGCGGTACCTTGCCCAGTTTGCGGCCCGGCTTCGGGCCCGGCTTGCCGGCCTTGCGGCCGCGTGCGGCGGGAGCGCCGCCGAAGACTTCCTCGATGCTGTAGCCGTGGCTCTTGGCCAGACGGGTCAACTGGGTGCGGACCTTGGCGATGGGAGTGCGCTTGGCGACGATGGACTGCTGCTTCTTGGCGGTCTTGATGAGGGCGCCCAATTGCTTGGCCGACAGGCCGCTGAGATCGATGGTCATCTTTACTCCGGAAAATGGGTGGTGGCCTTCCGCCATTCCCTGGCAGCGCAGAATCATAATGATGCCGAATCGGCTTGACAAATATCCGGCTTATTCGCGTCCGGGTATCTGCGAACGCAATCCCCTGGAATATGTCCTTATGGATTCATGCCGGACGTATTCAATTGCGGCGATACCCTGTCGGTTTCGCCCATGTGGCGTGATGGTGGCGTAAAGAAAAAGGGCCGGGATATCGTCCCGGCCCTTTGGTCATGCCTGCAATCGGGCCAGCAAGGTGGCACGATCCAGGTGTTCGGCATCGCCGCCGCTGCGCGCGCGATATTCGAAGGTGCCGGCGGCCAAGCCCCGTTCCGAGACCACCACCCGGTGCGGCACGCCGATCAGTTCGATATCGGCGAACATCGCGCCGGGGCGCAGGCCGCGGTCGTCCAGCACCGCGTCCAGCCCGGCCTGCTGCAGTTCCGCCAGCAACGCTTCGCCGGCGGCGTCCACCGCCGCGTCGCGCTTGGGATTGATCACGCACACCGCCACCGTCCACGGCGCCATCGGCTGCGGCCAGCGAATGCCGACGTCGTCGTGGTTCTGCTCGATCGCCGCGGCGACGATGCGGGAAATGCCGATGCCGTAGCAGCCCATCGCCAGCGTCACGGTCTTGCCGTTCTCGTCCACCACGGTGGCGTCCAGCGCCTGCGCATACTGGCGGCCGAGCTGGAACACATGGCCGACCTCGATGCCGCGCGCCAGGCGGATCTCGCCGCCGTCGTGGGCGCGTTCGCCTTCGACCACGTTGCGCAGGTCGGCGACGGCGTCCGGTTCCGGCAGGTCGCGGCCCCAGTTGACCCCGGCCAGGTGGAAGCCGGACTCGTTGGCGCCGACCACGAAGTCGGCCAGCGCCGCCACGTCGCGGTCGGCGACCACGCGGATCGGCTGGCGCGGGCCGAGCGGGCCGAGGAAGCCCGGTTCGCTGCCCAGGTGCGCGCGGATCTCGGCCTCGTTGGCCATGCGGTAACCGGCCAGGCCGGCGACCTTGCCCAGCTTGATCTCGTTGATCGTGTGATCGCCGCGCACCAGCGCCAGCACGAAGGTCTCGCCGGCCATCACCGCCACCGACTTGACCGTGCGCTGCAGCGGGATGCCGAGCAGCTCGGCTACCGCCTCGCAGGTCTTCTGGGTGGGCGTGGCGACCTTGCGCAGGTCCTCGCCTGCCGCCGCGCGCGGCGCCGGCGCTGCGGCGATCGCCGCCTCGACGTTGGCCGCGTAGTCCGAGCCGGTGGAGAACGCCAGCGAATCCTCGCCGGAGGCGGCCAGCACGTGGAATTCCTGCGAGGCGTCGCCGCCGATGTCGCCCGAATCGGCCTGCACCGCGCGGAACTGCAGGCCCAGGCGGGTGAAGATGCGGGTGTAGGCCGCCTTCATGTTCTCGTATTCGCGCGCCAGGTCCTCGTCGCTGAGGTGGAACGAATAGGCGTCCTTCATCAGGAACTCGCGCGCACGCATCACCCCGAAGCGCGGGCGGATCTCGTCGCGGAACTTGGTCTGGATCTGGTAGAAGTTGACCGGCAGCTGCTTGTAGCTGCTCAGCTCCTGCCGCGCGAAATCGGCGGCGGCCTCTTCGGCGGTTGGGCTGTAGCAGTAGTCCTGTTCCTTGCGGTCCTGCATGCGCAGCATCAGCCCGCCGAACTTGCTCCAGCGTCCGGTGGCATCCCACAGCTCGCGCGGCTGGATGGTCGGGAACAGCACTTCCACCGCGCCGGCGCGGTTCATTTCCTCGCGCACCACCGTTTCCACCTTGCGCAGCACGCGCAGGCCCAGCGGCGACCAGGTGTACAGGCCGGAGGCGAGCTTGCGGATCATGCCCGCGCGCAGCATCAGCTGGTGGCTGACCAGTTCGGCGTCGGCCGGGGTTTCCTTGGTGGTGTGCAGGTGGAACTGGGAAAGGCGCATCGAGGGGCTTCGCAGACGGCGGGTCGCCCATTTTGCCAGTCATTGCCGGCGCTGCGGGCATCGCCCGCGGCCGGCCCGGCGCGTTCGGGGTGCGTGCGGGTTACTTGGCGGGTGCGGCCGCCGGGGTGCAGTAGGCCTTGATCGCGGCCTCGGCCAGGGCCTTCTGCGAGGCGCGCTGGGATTCGTCCAGTTCCCCGTCCGGCTTGCCGTCGCCATCGCTGTCGGTGGTGATCTTGCCGGGCTTGTTGAGGATGTCCAGGTTCTTGCGCGCGGTCAGGCACTGGCCGTTCTCGGCCGGGGCCGCCGCGGGCGTCTCGGCCGGGGCGTCGCCGCGGGTGTCGACCTTGCGGACCTGGTACTTGCCGCCGGCGGGCGGGGTCTCGGCATAGTGGGTGACGCCCTGCGCGTCCTTCCATTGGTACAGGGTGGTGGCGCCGAGCATGCCGCTGACGGCGAGCAGGGGCAGGCAGCAAAGCCGGGGCAGGACGCGCATCTCGGTCTCCAGGGCGCGGCGGGAGCGCCGATTGCAGCACCCGCCGACGGGCCTGGCAAGTCGATTAGACTGACGGGATGGACCCATCCCGACCGCCCCCCCGTTCGCGCACCATCTACCTGCTGCCGAACCTGTTCACCACCGCCGGCCTGTTCTCCGGTTTCTACGCCATCATCGCCGCCGCCAACGGCCAGTTCGTGCACGCCAGCGTGGCGGTGTTCGTGGCCGCGGTGATGGACGGGCTGGACGGGCGCGTGGCGCGGCTGACCGGCACCAGCAGCGAATTCGGCGTGCAGTACGACTCGCTGGCCGACCTGGTCAGCTTCGGCATGGCGCCGGCGCTGGTGATGTACCACTGGTCGCTGTCGGCGCTGAAGTTCGACGGCAGCATGCTGGGTCGGGTCGGCTGGTCGGCGGCGTTCCTGTACGCGGCCTGCGCCGCGCTACGCCTGGCCCGCTTCAATACCCAGGTCGGCACGGTCGACAAGCGCTGGTTCGTGGGCCTGGCCAGCCCGGCCGCGGCGGGGCTGATGATGGCCTTCGTGTGGTCCTTCGCCGACGGCTCGCTGGGCTGGGACGGCGAACAGCTGCGCTACGTGGCCCTGGGCCTGACCGTGACCGCGGCACTGCTGATGGTCAGCCGCATCCGCTTCTGGAGCTTCAAGGGCAGCGGCGAGAAGGACCCGCGCACCGACCGGGTGCCGTTCCTGATGCTGGTGCTGGCGCCGATCGTGCTGGCGGTGCTGGTCATCGACCTGGCGCGGGCGCTGCTGGCGATCGGCGTGCTGTACGCGCTGTCCGGGCCGTGCCTGTGGCTGTGGCGGCGCTGGCGCAGGGTGCCGGACGCGGCATGAGCGAGCACGCGTCCGGACATGCGCCGTTGTGGTCGGCCGAGCAGGTCGGCTGGCTGCAGGCGCTCGGCCACACCGTCTACGTGGACGCCGCGGCCGTGGTCGAGCCCGAGCCCGCCGCGTCGCCGGCGATCGAGCCGGCGGCGCCGGTGCAGCGCGCGCCATCGGCATCGGCGCCGCCACGTGGCGGCCTCGCCGCCGACATGCCGGCCGGCGACGCACCGGAGCGGCGGCGGGCATCCGCGCCGCCGGCACCGACGGTGCAGCCGGACGCGGTGCGAGCGGCGCCCACGGCAGGGGCGCGCCGGGTCGGGTTGCGCCTGCCCGACCGCCTGCAGATCGCCCTGCTGCGCGCCTCCGGCCTCAATCCCAACGATCCGGCCACGCAGGCGCTGATGGCGACCTGGCCGCTGGACGAACTGCGTGGCAATGCCGCGGCCAAGCGCGCGCTGTGGCCGCAGCTGCGCGCGCTGCGCAAGCGGGTGCCGCGATGAGCGCGCTCGGCTCGGCACCGGCGCCGACGGCCACGCTGCGTGCCTTGCGCGAGGCCGATCTGGACGCGGTGATGGAGATCGAGCGCCGCGCCTATCCGTTCCCCTGGACCCGCGGCATCTTCCGCGACTGCCTGCAGGCCGGCTATCCGGGCTGGGTGCTGGTGGAGGAGGGCACGATCGTCGGCTACGGGGTGATCAGCGTCGCCGCCGACGAGGCGCACATCCTCAACGTCTGCGTGGCGCCGGAGCGGCAGTCGCGCGGCTACGGCCGGCTGCTGCTGCGCGCGCTGATCAAGTACGGCGTCGACCTCGGTGCGCGCCGGGTGTTCCTGGAAGTGCGCCCGTCCAATCCCAACGCGATCGCCCTGTACCACAGCGAAGGCTTCAACGAGATCGGCCGGCGCCCGCGCTACTACCCGGCCGCGAACGGTCGCGAGGACGCGCTGGTAATGGCGATCGAGCTGTTCTTCGACGGCATGTCCTGAGATCCCTGCGCGTCCGCCGCGGGCGACGTGCGGTCCTTCGTGCGCTGCCGTCACTTGTGTGCGGACAGCGTCGGCGCACGCGGCCGATGAGGGGATGGTGGATGGCGCTGGCCTGTGCCCGGGCGGCGCAACGGCACTGCGCCGCGCGCGACACCGCATGAGCTGAGCGATCCCGCTGCAGGCGGTCGGGGGTGGTGCCGGCAGCACGTTCGCTGCGGTGATCGCGCCTGCGTGCCGCGCGCCGCTGTGCAAGGCCCGGCGCGCGCCCAATCGCCTTGGCGGCTTTTTCCGGTGTTTTTGCGCGGTTGCAGGCGAGCCGCGGAATGTCGCCTGCTGTCGGTGGGACAGCGTTGTTGTCCCGCAGCGATGGCGTCGCGGCGCACTGTCGCGCGCGGGCGATTCGTTCGATGCGGCTCACATATCGTGCGGTTGGATCGTGCGTTTCTCCATCGTCTCTTTACACGGGCTACGCGCTCCCTACAGTGCGCGCCTCTTCGGCGCCTGCCTCCCACGAAGGCATGACCCGCAGTTGTCCGAGGGGACAGCGATCGCGCAGGCGTCGCCGTGCATGCCGCTGTGGCGGAGCGCGCGCGCCTGCGTCCAAACCACGCATGCTCACGAGGTTTCCAGGATGACCACGCAGTCCCGCATCGCTCCATCGCCGCGCTCGCCGCTGCGCACGTTCGGCCTGGCCCTGTGCCTGGCCGGCATCGCTGGCGCCGCCCAGGCCGACGCCAGCCTGGAGGTCGCCAGCACCGGCTGGGCCACGCAGAACGGCGGCACCAAGGGCGGTTCCAAGGCCGCCGCGGCCGACGTCTACAGCGTCAGCACGGCGGCGCAGCTGAAGGCTGCGCTGAAGGCCAGCGCCGGCAGCAATGGCCGCATCATCAAGGTCAACGGCATCATCGACATCAGCGAAGGCACCCCGTACAGCACCACCGCGGACATGAAGAGCCGCGCACGCCTGGACATCCCGACCAAGACCACGCTGATCGGCGTGGGCAGCAACGCCGAGATCCGCGAGGGCTACTTCTACGTCAAGGCCAACGACGTGATCGTGCGCAACCTGACCATCGAGAACCCCTGGGATCCGCAGCCGGTGTGGGATCCGGACGACGGCAGCGCCGGCAACTGGAATTCCGAATACGACGGCATGACCATCGAGGGCGCCAGCAACGTGTGGGTAGACCATGTGACCTTCACCGACGGCCGCCGCACCGACGACCAGAACGGCACCGCCAACGGCCGGCCCAAGCAGCACCACGACGGCGCGCTGGACATCAAGAAGGGCGCCAACTACGTCACCGTGTCCTACTCGGCGTTCAAGTCGCACGAGAAGAATAACCTGATCGGCTCCAGCGACAGCGCCTCCAGCACCGACAGCGGCAAGCTCAAGGTGACCATCCATAACACCCTGTTCGAGAACATCTCCGCGCGCGCGCCGCGTGTGCGCTTCGGCCAGGTGCACCTGTACAACAACTACCACGTGGGCAGCACCAGCCACGCGGTGTATCCGTTCTCCTACGCGCACGGCGTCGGCAAGGAGTCGAAGATCTTCTCCGAGAACAACGTCTTCGACATCAGTGGTGTGAGCAGCTGCGACAAGATCGCGGCCGACTACGGCGGCAGCGTCTACCGCGATTTCGGCTCGTTGCTCAACGGCAAGGCGCTGACCTGCTCCTGGAACAACAGCATCGGCTGGACCCCGCCGTACACCTACTCGCTGCTGCCGGCGAACAAGGTGGCCGCCGACGTCAAGGCCAAGGCCGGCGCCGGCAAGCTCTGAAGGATCGCTGCGCCGCCGCCTGGAAGACCGGGCGGCGGTGTGGTGGTGCGGCAATTTCGGCAGCGCGTCGTAGGAGCGGCTTCAGCCGCGACCGGGCGTTCCCATGAAAACCAGGTCGCGGCTGAAGCCGCTCCTACGGTGGCGTGATCGCGCTGCTCCTACAGCTTGGCGCGCTGCGCGCGCAGGCCGTCGAGCTGCGCGCTCCAGTCGATCAGGCGCTGGCGTTCCTGCTCGACCACCGCGGCCGGCACCTTGTCGGTGAACTTGCCCAGCTTGGCCTCGCTCTTGTCCTTCTCGGACGCGACGCGCGCGATCTCCTTGTCCAGGCGCAGGCGTTCGGCATCCAGGTCGACCAGCCCTTCCAGCGGCACCAGCAGCTTCAGCTCGCCGACGATCGCGGTGGCCGCGGCCGGCGCCGCGGCACCATCCTGCAGCCACTCAATATCGTCGAGCTTGAGTAGGAAGCGCAGCTGCGGCGTGAACCGTTCTACGCGGGCACGGTCTTGCGTCCAGTAAGAGGGAGCGGACTTTTCGGAAACCACCGTGGGGTTATCAATCTGCGCACGATCCTGTGCCTGGCCGCCCTGCAGCAGCAGCGGCACCTGCCGCGACGGCGCTACCTGCAATTCGCTGCGCACGCGGCGCAGCGCCGACACCATCGCCTTCAGCCATTCCACGTCGGCCGCGGCGCCGGCGTAGGCGGCCACGTCCATCGCCGCCGCGTCCGGGTACGGCTGCAGCGAGATGGTCGGCGCGGCGATACCCAGGCGCGGCGCCACCTGCTGCCATAGTTCCTCGGTGACGAACGGGGTCAGCGGGTGCAGCAGGCGCAGCAGGGTCTCCAGCACGTGCAGCAGGGTGTGGCGGGTGCTGTCGGCGGCGGCCGCGTCGTCGCCGCTCAGCGCCGGCTTGGCCAGTTCCAGGAACCAGTCGCAGAACTCGTTCCAGGCGAATTCGTACAGGCACTGCGCCAGCAGATCGAAGCGGTATGCGGCGAACTGCGCCTGCGCCTCGGCGGTCACCGCCTGCAGCCGCAGCAGGATCCATTTCTCGGCATCGGTGACCGGCTCTTGGGACTCCCGAATCCCCACTCCCGAATCCCCGCCCGGCGTGTTCATGAGCACAAAGCGGCTGGCGTTCCACAACTTGTTGCAGAAGTTCTTGTAGCCCTCGGCGCGGCCCAGGTCGAACTTGATGTCGCGGCCGTGGCCGGCCAGCGCGGCGATGGTGAAACGCAGCGCGTCGGCGCCGTGGGCGACGATGCCGTTCGGGAATTCCTTGCGCGTGGCCTTCTCGATCTTCTCGGCCATGCGCGGCTGCATCAGGCCGGTGGTGCGCTTGGCGACCAGGTCCTCGATGTCGATGCCGTCGATGATGTCCAGCGGATCAAGCACGTTGCCCTTGGACTTGGACATCTTCTGCCCGTCCTTGTCGCGGATCAGGCCGGTGATGTAGACGTCGCGGAACGGCACCTTGCCGGTGAAGCTATCGGTGGCCATGATCATGCGCGCCACCCAGAAGAAGATGATGTCGAAGCCGGTGACCAGCACGCTCGACGGCAGGTAGCGGTCGAAGCCGCGCTCGGCCATCGCCTGCGGATCCGGCCAGCCCATGGTCGCGAACGGCCACAGCTGCGAGGAGAACCAGGTCTCCAGCACATCGCTGTCCTGGTGCAGGGCGACATCGGCAGCCAGGCCGCCCTTGGCGCGTGCGTCGGCCTCGTCGCGGCCGACGTAGCAGTTGCCGGCGTCGTCGAACCAGGCCGGGATGCGATGGCCCCACCACAGCTGGCGGCTGATGCACCAGTCCTGGATGTTCTCCATCCAGTGGCGGTAGGTGTTGATCCAGTTCGGCGGCACGAACTGGATCTGCCCGGACTCGACCAGCTCCAGGCCGCGCTTGGCCAGCGCGTCCATCTTCACGAACCACTGGTCGGTGAGATACGGCTCGATCACCTGGCCGGTGCGATCGCCGCGCGGCACCTGCAGCTTGTGCGGCTTGGTCTCGACCAGGATGCCGAGGTCTTCCAGATCGGCCAGCACCGCCTTGCGCGCGTCGAAGCGGTCCAGGCCGCGGTATTTTTCCGGGACGCTGTCGTTGAGCGCGGCGGTCGGGGTGAACAGGTTGATCATCGGCAACCCATGCCGCACGCCGACCTGGTAGTCGTTGAAGTCGTGCGCCGGGGTGACCTTGACCACGCCGGTGCCGAACGCGCGATCGACGTAGTCGTCGCCGATCACCGGCACGCGGCGGCCGGTCAGCGGCAGCGTCACCGTCTTGCCGATCAGGTGCGCATAGCGCGCGTCCTCCGGGTGCACCATCACCGCGGTATCGCCGAGCAGGGTTTCCGGGCGGGTGGTGGCGACCACCAGGTAGTCGCGGGTCTCGCGCAGGGTCTCGTTGCCGTCGGCGTCGTGCTCGACGTGTTCGTAGCTGGCGCCGTCGTCCAGTTTGTAGGCGATCGACCACAGGAAGCCGTCTTCCTCGACGTTCTCCACTTCCAGGTCGGAGATCGCGGTCTTCAGCACCGGGTCCCAGTTGACCAGGCGCTGGCCGCGGTAGATCAGGCCCTGTTCGTGCCAGCGCACGAAGGCCTCGACCACCGCCGCCGACGGCTGCGGATCCATGGTGAAGGTGCTGCGCGACCAGTCGGCGGAGGTGCCGAGGCGGCGCATCTGCCGCTCGATGGTGTCGCCGGAGTGCTGCTTCCACTCCCAGACCTTGGCGATGAAGCCGTCGCGGCCCAGCGAATCGCGGGTCTCGCCCTTGCCTTCCAGCGTCAGGTTGCGCGACACCACCATCTCGGTGGCGATGCCGGCATGGTCACTGCCGACCTGCCACAGCGTGTCGAAGCCGCGCATGCGGTGGTAGCGCACCAGCGCATCCATCAGCGTCTGCTGGAAGGCGTGGCCCATGTGCAGCGTGCCGGTCACGTTCGGCGGCGGCAGCAGCACCGTGTACGGCGTGCCCTGCCCGGACGGCGTGAAGTAACCGGACGCTTCCCATTGCGCGTACAGGCGCGATTCGAAGGACTTGGGATCGTAGCTGGAGGCGAGGGTGGTCATGGGCTGGGAATCGGGGATCGGGAATGGGGAATCGATGGAGCGCAGAGCGGGAGCCGCCTCAATGCGGCGCTTGGAGAAACGATTCCCGATTCTCCATTCCCGATTCTCCGCTTCATCACATATCGTGCTTGGTGACCGCGTAGCCCTGCGCCTTGTACTGCTTCCAGCGCTCGCGCAGCGGTTCGCGCGCGGATGGGTCGGCCGGGACCACTTCCAGGACGCGCTCGCAGGCGCCGAGGTAGGGCGCATCGCGCAGGTTGATCACCAGCGGGCGCTCCGGCGCGTCGACGCCGGGCGGCACGATCAGCACCTGCGCCTCTTCTTCGTCGGCATCGGCGTCGGCGATCTGGTGCGGGATGTAGGCGTCGGCATCGAACGCCCACAGCAGTTCGTCCAGCTCCTCGGCCTGGGCCATGTCGCGCGCCAGCACCAGGGTCCATAGGTTGGCGTCGTTGGCCTTGCGCGCCAGCTCGCACACCAGCCGCAGCGGTTCGTTGAGGAACCGCGGCTTGGCGATCAGATAGAAGTCGGCGCGCATCAGGGCTGGGAGTGGGGAATGGGGAATGGGGAATGGGAACAGCGGGCGGCGCGCGCGCCGCCTCCGGTTGGGTCAGACAAGGCGCTTTTCACGATTCCCGATTCCCGTTTCTCAATTCCCGGCCGCAACGCGGTCGAGCAACCACTGCGACAACAACCCCACCGGGCGGCCGGTGGCCATGCCGCGCTTGCCTTCGTCGCTGGCCACGCCGGCGATGTCCAGGTGCGCCCAGCGCTGGCCTTCGGTGAAGCGCGACAGGAAGCAGCCGGCGGTGATCGCGCCGGCCCAGCGGCCGCCGATGTTGTAGACGTCGGCGAAGCTGGAATCCAGCAGGCCCTGGTACTCGTCCCACAGCGGCAGGCGCCAGGCGCGGTCGAACACGTGCTCGCCGGCGGCCAGCAGTTCGGCGGCCAGGTCGTCGTGCTTGCTCATCAGGCCGGCGGTCTGGTGGCCGAGGGCGACCATGCAGGCGCCGGTGAGGGTGGCCACGTCGATCAGCGCCGCCGGCTTGAAGCGCTCGGCGTAGGTCAGCGCGTCGCACAGGATCAGGCGGCCCTCGGCGTCGGTGTTGCCGACCTCGATGGTCTTGCCGGACATGCTGGTGATCACGTCCGACGGGCGGTAGGCATTGCCGTCGATGGCGTTCTCCACCGCCGGCACCACCACCACCAGGTTCAGCGGCAGGCGCGCAGTGGCCGCGGCGACGAAGGTGCCGATGACGTTGGCGCCGCCGCACATGTCGTACTTCATCTCCTCGATGCCGCCCTGCGTCTTCAGGTTGACGCCGCCGGTGTCGAAGGTGATGCCCTTGCCGACCAGCACGTAGGGCTGGGCATCGCCGCCGCCGTTCCACTTCAGCACCAGCAACCGCGGCCGGTTGGCCGAGCCGCGCGCCACCGCCAGCAGCGAGCCCATGCCCAGCTCCTGCATCTGCGTCTCGTCGAGGATCTCGGCCTCGGCGCCGTCCACGCCCTGGGCGAAGGCGGCGGCGGTCTCGGCCAGGTAGGCCGGGGTGCACAGGTTCGGCGGCAGGTTGCCCAGTTCGCGGGCGAATTTCACGCCGGCGGCGATCGCCTCGCCCTGGGCCAGCGCGGTGGCGTCGTCGCCGTGCACGGCCAACTGCGCCAGGCCGCTGTCGTCGGGCTTCTTCTTGCCGAGGGTGGCGGTGTAGCGGTAGCAGGCGTGGTCGCTGGCGATCACCGCCTGGCGGATCGCCCAGGCCTGGTCGCGACCTTTGACCTCCAGCTCGCTCAGGGTCAGCAGCGCGCTGGTCGCCGGCCCGCTCTTGAGGGCGCGCGCGGCGTCGCCGACCGCCTTCAGGTATTGCGGCACGCCGAACTTGGCGGCGTCGCCCAGGCCCACCGCGAGCACGCGCGGCGCCTTCACGCCGGGCAGGTCGTGGAGCAGGGCGGTGGCGCCGGTCTTGCCGCTGACGTCGCCGCGTTCGGCCAGCGCGGTCAGGCGTCCGCCGCTGGCCGCGTCCAGGGCCTGGGCGGCCGGGGACAGGCGCTTGTCGGCGAACACGCCGACGACGATGCAGTCGAACGCCGCGGTGGCCGGGGCGTCGTGGTTCAGGGTGAATTCCAGGGCCATTGATCAGATTCCGTTGGCAAATCCGTACAATCGCGGACTCTTTACCCCCAGTCGGATAGGCTGGGTCCGCCGCGAACGAATCCGAGAGTTTAAATCAACCCACCCCCATGCCGAAGCTCGATCGATACCTGCTGCGCGATTTCGTCCAGAGCTTCTCGGCCACCCTGATCGTGCTGCTGGTGGTCAGCGTCGGTGGTGTGCTGGTGGACATCCTGGGCAACATCGCCGATGGCCGCATCCCGGCCAAGTTGTTGTTTTCACAGCTGGGCCTGCAGTTCGTGGTGTACCTGCCGCTGATTCTGCCGCTGGCGCTGATGCTGGGCCTGCTGCTGGCGCTGGCGCGGCTGTACCGGGATTCGGAAATGGCGGTGATCACCGCCATCGGCGTGGGCCCGCGGCGCCTGCTGCGGCCGATCCTGATGCTGGTGATCCCGGTGGTGACCCTGGTCGGCATGTGCTCGCTGTGGCTGGGCCCCTGGGCCGACCGCACCTCCGACCGGCTGATCGACGAGGCCAACCATAGCCTGCTGATGGCCGGGCTGGAGGCCGGGCGCTTCACCCCGCTGTCCGACGGCGGCATCGTCTACATCAGCACCCTGTCCGGGGACGGCACCAAGCTCAGCAAGGTGTTCATGCAGCGGCAGAAGGACGGCCGCCTGGACGTGGTCACCGCGCAGCGCGGCGCCATGTTCTTCGAGGGCAAGGCCGACCGCTACCTGCGCCTGGAGGACGGCTACCGGGTCGAGGGGCCGCTGGCCGGCGACGGGCTGGACTACCGGATGATGCGCTTCGTCAGCAACGACGTGGCGTTGCCGGACCGTGACGCCGCGCGCAAGGACGACGATCCGGAACTGCTGCCCACCGCCAAGCTGATCGGCGATCCGCGGCCGCAGGCCAACGCGCAGTTGCATGCGCGCCTGGCGCCGCCGCTGCTGGCGCTGGCCTTCGCCCTGCTGACCCTGCCGCTGTCGCGCAGCTCGCCGCGGCAGCAGCGCTATGGCCGGATCATGCTGGCGTTCCTGGCCTACCTGGTCGGCACCAACCTGATGTTCCTCGGCACGCAGTGGCTGAGCACCGAGAAGCTGCCGCGCGCGCTCGGCCTGTGGTGGCTGACCCTGCCGCTGCTGGCGTTGTCGGTGTGGATGTACCTGCGCGATGGCCGGCTGTCGCGGCCGCGGAGGCAGCCGGCATGAGGCTGCGTCCGAACCTGCACGATGTGTACGTGGGCCGCGCCGTGCTCGGCACGGTGCTGCTGACCTGGGCGGTGCTGCTGGGCCTGGACGTGATCATGGCCCTGTCCAACGAGTTCAAGACGATCGGCACTGGCAGCTACAGCCTGGGCCATGCGGCCGCGTTCGTGGCCTACACGGTGCCGCGCCGCGCCTACACCCTGTTCCCCACCGGCGCGGTGATCGGCGTGCTGATGGGCCTGGGCCAGCTCGCCGCCACCTCCGAGCTGACCGCGCTGCGCGCGCTGGGCCTGTCGCGGCGCCGGCTGAGCCTGGCCGCGGCGGCGACCATGGCGGTGCTGACCGTGGCCATGGTGGTCAACGGCGAGACCCTGGCGCCGTGGGCGCAGAACCAGGCCGATGCGATCAAGGCCAACGCCAAGTACAACGGCGACATGAGCATGGCCCGCTACTCCGGGCTGTGGGCGCGCGAGGGCAACACCTTCCTCAACGCGCAGGCCGGCGAAGAGCACCTGGAAGACGACGGCGGCACCTGGCTGGAATTGCGCGACGTGCGCCTGTACACGCTGGACGAGAACGGCCGGCTGGCCTCGCTGACCCATGCCGCCATCGCCGAGCACCGGCACAGCGGCTGGACCCTCAAGCAGGCCTACCGCGACACCTTCGCCGAGCGCTCGGTGCAGCGCGAGAAGTTCGACAGCCTGCCGTGGCAATCGCGGCTGGATGCGGCGGCGCTGGCCTCGGGCCTGGCCAAGCCGCGCAACCTGTCGGCGCGCGACCTGCACACCAGCATCGAGTACCGCCGCCGCAACGGCCTGGACGCGCGCGACTACGAGGACCAGTACTGGAGCCGCTGGTTCTATCCGTTGAACGTGCTGGCGCTGTGCTTCGCCGCGATCCCGTTCGCGTTCGGCGCGCTGCGCAGCGGCGGCATGGGCAAGCGCCTGTTCCTGGGCATCCTGTTCGCCCTGGTGTTCTGGCTGCTGCAGCTGTTCTTCGGACGCATGGCCGGCGCGCTGAAGTTCGACTACCGCATCGCCTACGCCTTGCCGCCGCTGGTGATGCTCACCGTGTCCTGGTTGCTGTTCCGAAAACGCAGCAGTTAGTCATGCGCCGGCGCGGCCTGCTCGGCTTCGGTCTGTGCATGCTGTACGCGGCGCTGGTGGCGTCATGCGTGTGGATGGCGCTTGGCGCCGATGAAAAGGGTCGCTTCGTATTTTTGCAGTTGCCGTTGACACCGCAGATGCTGGCATTGGAAGCGTTGGGCGTGGACCACGCGCTGCACGGACTGTCCTGGGTTGCCAGCTATCTGTTGCTGGTACCGCCGTTTCTGTTGCTGCTGTACTTGATGGGATGTGCGCTGCAAGCGCTGGGGCAGTGCACGATCATGCGCCTGGTGCATGCCGTGCGCGGCTCGGCGGCGAAGCAATCCCGAGGTCGTTTGCAGCCTTGATCCAATAAGGCAAGAGCGGTTGTGCCGCCGCGCGCCCATGTCCTGCGGTCAGGGCTTGGCTTTCGGCAATCGTGTCAGATAGGTGCCGCTGGCCCTGTCGTGCCAGGTCAACCGTTCGCGATCAAAAAGCGCCCACCAGAACCCCAGCCCGCCCAGCAGCAACGACACGCTGCCCACCAGATAGCGCCGCCACAGCGCGCTCCAGCTCGGCGTGTGGCCGTCGGTTCCGTGCAGGCGCAGCCGCCACGGGCGCATGCCCAGGGTCTGGCCGCCGCGGCGCCAGCTCAGCGTGGCGTACAGCCCGGCCACCACCCAGCAGCACAGCCACAGCAGCCACTGCAGGGCGCTGAAGGGTGCGATGTTCTCGCGCGGGGCATGGCCCTCCAGCGTGTAGCCGAGGGTGAACAGCGCCGAGACCACGAACCACAGCGCCAGCACCGGCCAGGCGTCGTAGAACAGCGCCAGCAGCCGCCACAGCAGCAGCGTGCGCGGACGGGGGGCGGAAGCGGGAGGCGATGCGCTCATCGGCACAGCTTAGAGCCAGCCGCGCGCTTTGCGGTGGACGGGATGCGCCGCTGTCGAACTGCTCACGCATGCCATCCCGGTGCGCTGCCCGGCCACGTCGACCTTGCGCCCCCAGGCAAAGCGGCTAGGCTCTTCCAATCCCCAATCCCCAATCCCCAATCCCCAATCCCCAATCCCCAATCCCCAATCCCGCCCAGCATGCCCTCCCTGCATTCCCCCGCCGAACGCCGCCAGCAGACGCAACGGCTCGCGCCGCTGCGCGAGGCCGATGCGGTCGCGATCCAGCAGTTCCTGGATGCGGCCTGGGCCGAGCAGGGTTTGGCGCGGCAGAGCCTGGACAGCTACCGCCGCGACCTTGAGGGTTTCGCGCGCTGGCGCGACGGTGCGGGCGGTGGCCTGGCCGGCGCCGATCGGCAGGCGCTGTTCGACTACCTGGCCTGGCGCACCGAAATGGGCTATTCGCCGCGCAGCAATGCGCGCTGGCTGTCGTCGCTGCGCGCGTTCTTCGCGCTGCGCGTGCGCCGCGGCGAGCGCAGCGACGACCCGACCGCGCTGCTGGAACCGCCACGGCTGCCGCGTTCGCTGCCCAAGGCGCTGGCCGAGAGCCAGATCGATGCGTTGCTGGCGGCGCCGGACGCGACCGCGCCGGCCGGGCTGCGCGACCGCGCCATGCTTGAGTTGATGTATGCCGCCGGCCTGCGCGTCAGTGAGTTGGTGAATCTGCCGGCCAATGCGGTGAACCTGCGCCAGGGCGTGCTGCGGGTCACCGGCAAGGGCAGCAAGGAGCGGCTGGTGCCGCTGGGCGAGGAATCGCAGCACTGGCTGCAGTGCTACCTGGACAGCGCACGGCCGGCGCTGGCGGCCGGGCAGGCGGTGCCGGCCAGCGACGGCGTGGTGCCGCTGTTCATCGATGCCGCCCGGCGCGCGCTGACCCGCCAGCAGTTCTGGGGCCTGGTCAAGCGTTATGCCGCGGTGGCCGGGATCGACCCGGCGCGGATCAGTCCGCACGGCCTGCGTCACAGCTTCGCCACGCATCTGCTCAACCGCGGCGCCGACCTGCGCGCGCTGCAGATGCTGCTCGGCCACAGTTCGCTGTCCACCACCCAGATCTACACCCTGGTCGCGCGCGAGCACCTGCAGAGCCTGCACCGCAAGCATCATCCGCGCGGGTGAGCGCGGTCGCGGCGCGCGATGGCCGCTCAGCCTGTCTACATGGACCGCGGTGGGGGGTATGCGACAATCGGGCGATTCGCAGCCCTCATGGATCGCCAATGCTCCGTTTTGCTCTTTGCGCGCTGCTGGGCGCAGCTTCGCTCTCCGCCTGCGCACAGTCCACCTCCCCGGCGCCCGGCGCCGCCGCGGCCAAGGCCAGCCCCGCCGCCAGCGGCGCCCCGGGCGAGCAGCGCGTGCGTGCGGCGCTGCTGCAGCTGGATCCGAACTTCAAGCCCGACTACATCGGCGCCGCGCCGTTCCCCGGCTTCCGCGAGGTGGTGGTCGGCGGCCAGGTGCTGTACGTCTCCGACGACGGCCGCTACCTGTTCCAGGCGCAGCCGTTCGACATCCAGGAAAAGCAGTTCGCCTCCAGCGAGGGCCTGCTGAGCTACCGCCGCAAGCTGCTGGAATCGGCGCCGCGCGCCGACCGCATCGTGTTCGCCCCGGCCAATCCCAAGTACACCATCAGCGTGTTCACCGACATCGAATGCGGCTATTGCCGCAAGCTGCACAGCGAGATCGGCGAACTCAACAAGCAGGGCATCGCCGTGGAATACCTGGCGTTCCCGCGCATGGGCCTGGGCAGCCAGGACTACAAGGACATGGTCGCGGTGTGGTGCGCGGCGGACAAGAAGCAGGCGCTGACCGACGCCAAGGCCAGCGGCAAGGTGCCGAGCGCGGCCAACTGCAAGAACCCGGTGACCATGCAGTACAACCTGGGCCAGCGCCTGGGCGTCAACGGCACCCCGGCGATCTTCGCCCCGGACGGCACCCAGCTCGGCGGCTACCTGCCCCCGGCCAAGCTGCGCGAAGCCCTGGACCAGCGCGCGGCGGAAGCGACCAAGGCTGGCGGAAGCCGCTGAGCGGCCGGGAATGGGGAAACGGGAATCGGGAATGGGCGCGACTGCGCTCGTTTTCCCCCAGGCACGGCGTTTAACGCCGGTGTCTCCCCTTGGGGGCATCGGCGCGGTCTTTGTCGCTGCGTTATCGCGGGCGTCACACCGCATTTTGTGTCCAGAGCGCCAGTGCAACGGGCGTCCAACCACCGGTAGTACGTCCGCGTGCGCCGACCCCGCTCGGCGGCTGGCTGTGCCGATTCCCCATTCCCGAATCCCCGTTCCCAGCTCTCCGCTACAATAGCCAGCCCGTTTCCTCACACGGTTCCCCGGACATGATCGTCCTCGAGGGCGCTTCCGCCCTTTCGCCGTTCCGTCGCGCTCGGCTCGAAACCCGCCTGCAGTCCCTGGTTCCCGGTGTGCGCATCGCCGGCGCCTGGCACGTCTACTTCATCGACGGCGAGAACGCCGCATCGCTCGACCTGGTCGCGGCGCGGCGCATCCTGCAGGCGCAGGACGCACCGGCGCCGGCTGAAGCCGGGACCTGCTCGCGCTACGTGGTGCCGCGGCTGGGCACGCGCTCGCCGTGGTCGAGCAAGGCCACCGAACTGGTGCGCGGCGCCGGGTTGGCGATCCGCCGGGTCGAGCGCGGCACCCGCCTGGACCTGGCCGGTTGGCCCGCGGCGGCGGCCGATCAGGCTGCGCTGGCCAAGCTGCTGCACGATCCGATGACCCAATCGCTGCTGGACAGCGCCGCGCAGGCGCAGGCGCTGTTCCAGGCGCCGGTGCGGGGCGAGGTCGAGCGCATCCCGCTGGACCAGTTGGACGCGGCCAATGCGCGCCTGGGCCTGGCCCTGGCCCAGGACGAGATCGACTACCTGCGCCAGCGCTTCGGCGAGCTCGGCCGCGATCCGGCCGACGTGGAACTGATGATGTTCGCGCAGGCCAATTCCGAGCACTGCCGGCACAAGATCTTCAACGCCAGCTGGACCATCGACGGCAAGGAGCAGGACCGCTCGCTGTTCCGGATGATCAAGCACACCCACCAGCAGACGCCGCAGCACACGCTCAGCGCGTACAGCGACAACGCGGCGGTGGTGGAAGGGCATCCGGCCGCGCGCTACCGCCCGGATCCGGCCAGCGGCGAGTACCGCAGCGAGGCGGTGACGCCGTCGGCGTTCTGCATCAAGGTCGAGACCCACAACCACCCGACCGCGATCGCGCCGTTCCCGGGCGCCTCCACCGGCGCCGGCGGCGAGATCCGCGACGAGGGCGCCACCGGCCGCGGCGGCAAGCCCAAGGCCGGCCTGACCGGCTTCAGCGTCTCGCACCTGCGCATTCCCAGCCTGCCGCAGCCGTGGGAGGGCGCGCGTCCGCTCAACCCGCGCATGGCCCCGGCGCTGGAAATCATGCTGGACGGCCCGCTCGGCGGCGCCGCGTTCAACAACGAATTCGGCCGGCCCAACCTGCTCGGCTATTTCCGCAGCTTCGAGCTGCCGGAGACGCAGGACCTGACCCGCGCCTACGACAAGCCGATCATGCTGGCCGGCGGCCTGGGTGCGATCGACCGCGTGCAGGTGGAGAAGATCCCGCTGCAGCCCGGCGATGCGGTGATCGTGCTCGGCGGCCCGGCGATGCTGATCGGCCTGGGCGGCGGCGCGGCCAGTTCGGTGGCCTCCGGCGACAGCGCCGAGGACCTGGATTTCGCCAGCGTGCAGCGCGACAACCCGGAGATGGAGCGGCGCGTGCAGGAGGTCATCGACCGCTGCGTGGCGCTGGGCGCGGACAACCCGATCCGCTGGTTCCACGACGTCGGCGCCGGCGGCCTGTCCAACGCCATTCCCGAACTGCTGCACGACTCCGGCGTGGGCGGGATCATCGACCTGGACCGCGTGCCCAGCGACGACCCGTCGCTGTCGCCGATGCAGCTGTGGTGCAACGAATCGCAGGAACGCTACGTGCTCGGCGTGCCGCAGGCGCGCCTGGCCGAATTCGCCGCCCTGTGCGAGCGCGAGCGCTGTCCGTTTGCCGCGGTGGGCGTGGCGACCGCCGAGGAACGGCTCGTTGTGGGCTACGGTGTCCTCGGCGGTGGGAATGGAGAATCGGGAATCGGGAATGGTGAAAAGCAGGCAGACTCCGCTGTTGCCCATTCCCCATTCCCCACTCCCCATTCCCAGCATCCGATCGACCTGCCGATGGACGTGCTGTTCGGCAAGCCGCCGAAGATGCACCGCGACGCCCGCCAGCCGCCCGCGCCGCGTTGGCCGGAGCTGGACACCGATGCGCTGGACCTGCGCGAGGCCGGGCTGCGGGTGTTGGCGCATCCGACGGTGGCGGCGAAGAGTTTCCTGGTCACCATCGGCGATCGCAGCGTCGGCGGCCTGACCGCGCGCGAGCAGATGATCGGTCCCTGGCAGCTGCCGCTGGCCGATTGCGCGATCACCCTGGCCGGCTTCGACACCCACGCCGGCGAAGCGATGGCGATCGGCGAGCGCACCCCGCTGGCCCTTCTCGACGCCGCCGCGGCCGCGCGGATGGCGGTGGGCGAAGCGATCACCAACCTGTGCGCGGCGCCGGTGCAGGCGCTGGACCAGGTCAAGCTGTCGGCGAACTGGATGGCCGCGGCCAACCACGACGGCGAGGACGCGCGCCTGTACGCCGCGGTCAAGGCGGTGGGCATGGAACTGTGTCCGCAGCTGGACCTGAGCATCCCGGTGGGCAAGGACTCGCTGTCGATGCAGGCGCAGTGGGGTGTTACGGCCGTGAATCGGGAATCGGGAATCGGGAATGGGGAAAAGCGCGATGCTTCCGCCGCCGATGCCGCCGCTTCTTCGATTCCCGATTCCCCATTCTCCAGTCCCGGCGCCACGCACAAAAGCGTCTCGCCCGTCTCCCTCATCGTCTCCGCCTTCGCGCCCGTCGCCGATGCGCGGGCGCAGCTGACGCCGTTGCTGGCGCGCGAGGCCGAGAGCGAGGTGTGGCTGATCGGGCTGGGCGGCGGCAAGCAGCGCCTGGGCGGTTCGGTGCTGGCGCAGGTGCATGGCGATGGCGCGCTGCCGGCGTTCGGTGGCGCGGTGCCCGACCTGGACGATCCGCAGCGGCTGCGTGCGTTCTTCGAACTGATCCGCGATGCGCGCGAGGCCGGCTTGCTGCTGGCCTATCACGACCGCAGCGACGGCGGCGCGTTCGCCGCGCTGTGCGAGATGGCGTTCGCCTCGCGGCAGGGCCTGGACATCACCCTCGATGCCTGGGGCGACGATCCGTTCCGCAGCCTGTTCAACGAGGAACTGGGCGCGGTGGTGCAGGTCGCCAAGGAAGATCGCGCCGCGTTCGCCGACCTGATCGAGCGCCATGCGCTGACCGAATGCGCGCAGCGCATCGCCCGCCCCAGCACCGCCGCCGCGGTGCGCGTGGGCCTGGGCGGCAAGACCCTGGCCGAATGGCGCTGGGACGAGCTGTTCGATGCCTGGTGGTCGGTCACCCACGCCATGCAGACGCTGCGCGACAACCCCGACAGCGCCGCCGAGGAGCGCGCGTTGGCGCGCGACTTCGCCGCGCCCGGACTGAAGCCGAAGCTGGCCTTCGACCCGGCCGAGGACATCGCTGCGCCGTTCGTCGTCAGCGGCCAGCGGCCGAAGGTGGCGATCCTGCGCGAGCAGGGCGTCAACGGCCAGATCGAGATGGCCAATGCGTTCGAGCGCGCCGGTTTCCGCGCCTTCGACGTGCACATGAGCGACCTGATCGCCGGCCGTGTGAACCTGGCCGACTTCGTCGGCCTGGCCGCCTGCGGCGGCTTCAGCTACGGCGACGTGCTCGGCGCCGGCCGCGGCTGGGCCACCTCGATCCTGGAGCGGGCGGCGCTGCGCGATGCCTTCGCTGCGTTCTTCGCGCGCAGCGACAGCTTCGCCCTGGGCGTGTGCAACGGCTGCCAGATGCTCAGCCAGCTCAAGGACATCATTCCCGGTGCCGAGCACTGGCCGCGCTTCCTGCGCAACCGCAGCGAGCAGTTCGAGGCGCGCACCAGCCTGCTGGAGGTGGTGGAATCGCCGTCGATCTTCCTGCGCGGCATGGCCGGCTCGCGGATCCCGGTGGCGGTGGCGCACGGCGAAGGCCGCGCCGAATTCGACAGTGCCGTGGACCAGGCCGCCGCGCGCGTGGCACTGCGTTTCGTCGACGGCCATGGCGCCGTCGCCACGCAGTACCCGCTGAACCCGAACGGCTCGCCCGACGGCATCACCGGCCTGACCAGCGACGACGGCCGGGTGACCATCCTGATGCCGCATCCGGAACGCACCCTGCGTTCGCTCAACCTCAGCTGGCATCCGGCCGAGTGGCCGGACGAGGCGCCGTGGCTGCGCATGTTCCGCAACGCACGGGTGTGGGTGGGCTGACCCGCCCCCTGGCGCGCTCGCCGCAATGGCGACGCGCTTGCTCGGTCGGCGCCGACGGTGACGTGTTCTGCGACCTGATCGCGACCAGACGATGGCGCCCGCCAGGGCGCCGTCGGCAGCGCCCGCCGCGATGTTGGGGCCGGCGCTGCCGGCTGCGTTGATCGAGGGTCTGTGCCGCGCTGCCATCGCTGTGGGATGCAGACTGCAGTGCCGAAATTCGTGGCGTGGCATGCGCCGAATCGCGCGTCGCTGTGTCCCATGTGGGAGGGACTTCAGTCCCGACGCAGGACCGTGTACAGGCCGGCCGAGCCGACGGTCTGACGGGCCGATGCCGTGATTTTTCCTGTGTTTCGAGTGGGTTTCCTCGGGCATCCCGCCTTCGGATGATCTGACCGCGCCCGGTCGCGGCTGAAGCCGCTCCCACGCAACGTCGCGGTGCGTCGCGCGCTGGCGTCATTGCGTCGGTGTGCTGGATCCGCCGTCGCACCCAGGCGCGCGGCGCGCGCCCCCTCGCGGCGCTCTGCACTGTGTCGCCGCAACCCGGCAGCACCCATCCGTCGCCCGGCACCCGGGTCGCTCCGCCACGCGACCGCTCGCTCCATTTCGCGCAATCGGCGCGATCCGCATCCGTCTGGCGCCGTCGCCCGCCCTGCCTTGGCGCGCTTTGGCGTCCCTACCAGCTGTTTGCGTCAAGTCCTTGACAGAAAACGAAATCGCTCGACGCGCGGCGTGTCAAGAATGGCAAGGTGCGTGCCGAAAAATTGGCGGAACTCGGTTGTTTTCATTGGTATTTATCGAAAACTTAACGAATAGACGCCGAATTCGCGGTCTTTGTCACGCCGTGTGTTGCACTAAGTCAAAAACTTGACGTATTCGAGAGGCCGAGTTAACACTCGGCTCAGTTCCGCATTCCACCTCGGTTCATCTACAGCTCCGAGCAGCGACAGGCGTGAGCCTCTCGCGTCCCGGTCGGGACGTGCGGCACCAAAAAACCGACAGGGGGTCGGCCGGCCGGAACGCCGGGCGAGGGTGGCTTTTTGACCGAAACCAGCCGAATTGAGGAGCAGTCGTCGATGAATCGGATTTATCGCAAGGTCTGGAACAACGCGTTGGGGATGTGGGTGGTGGCATCGGAACTGGCCAGCGGCGATGCGCGCGGGGCCGTCGTCCGCGACCGCCGTGCCGCACGCGCACACGGCCTGGCCCTGGCCGGCGCGATCGCCCTGGCCTTGGGCGCCGGCGCCGTGGCGCTGCCCACCAGCGCCCAGGCGCAGGCCCTGCAGATCGGCGACAACGCCAGCGCCAGCGGCGACTACGCCACCGCGGTCGGCGCGGAGAGCGACGCCAGCGGCGCGCAGAGCACCGCGACCGGCGCGGCCAGCAATGCCAGCGGCGACGGCAGCGTGGCCAGCGGCGACGGCAGCGTGGCCAGCGGCACGCTCAGCGAAGCCAGCGGCGTGGAGGCCAGCGCGCTCGGCTACTACAGCACCGCCAGTGGCGATGGCGCGACCGCGCTGGGCGCCGAGAGCATCGCCTCCGGCGCCGCCAGCGCCGCGGTCGGCGTGGCGGCCGACGCGACCGGTGCGTACGCCACCGCGGTCGGCGGCTTCTCCAGCGCCAGCGGCTTCAACAGCACCGCACTGGGCAATAGCGCGGTCGCGCAGGGCCGCAACAGCGTGGCGCTGGGCGCCGACGCGGTGGCCGACCGCGATGACAGCGTCTCGGTCGGCAAGGCCGGCGGCGAACGCCAGGTCACCAACGTGGCCGCCGGCACCGAGGCCACCGATGCGGTCAACGTGGCGCAGCTCGACGCGGTCAGGCAGACCGCCGATACCACCGCCAGGTACTTCCAGTCCAGCGGCAGCGATGCCAGCGATGCCGGCGCCTACGTCGAGGGCGCCAATGCGGTGGCCGCCGGCGAAGGCGCCAACGCCATCGGCGATGGCGCCAGCGCGCTGGGCAGCGGCGCCACCACCCTGGGCGGCAATGCCACCGCGGTCGGCAGCAACGCCACGGCCGTCGGCGCCTCGGCGACCGCGGTCGGCGGTGCGCTGTCGATCGTCGACGAGAACGGCGAGGTGCTGCTGGAAGGCACCACCACCGCCGCCGAACAGGGCGCCAGCGCGTTCGGCGCCGGCGCGCAGGCCAATGGCGCGTTCTCCACCGCGCTGGGTACCGCGGCGCGCGCCGACGGCACGCAGAGCACCGCCACCGGCTTCTCCGCCGCCGCCACCGGGCTGGCCGCGACCGCTACCGGCGGCTTCAGCCAGGCCGGCGGCGATTTCGCCTCCGCGTTCGGCTACGGCGCCAACGCCAGCGGCGGCGATGCCGTGGCGGTGGGCTTTTCCAGCCTCGCCAGCGGCGTTTCCAGCACCGCCGTCGGCGGCAGCGTGCTCGGCCTGTTCACCACCGAGGCGCAGGGCGAAGGCGGCAGCGCGTTCGGCGCCGGCGCCTGGGCCAACGGCGACTTCTCCACATCGGTCGGCTGGTTGAGTTCGGCCGACGGCGCGTCCAGCGCCGCGTTCGGTGCCGCGTCCTGGGCGCAGGCCGACGACTCCACCGCGCTGGGCTATGGCGCCAAGGCCGCGGCCAGCGGCAGCGTCGCGCTCGGCCAGGGATCGGTCGCCGATCGCGCCGACACCGTCTCGGTGGGCAGCGCCGGCAAGGAGCGGCAGATCGCCAACGTCGCCGCCGGCACCGAGGGCACCGATGCGGTCAACGTGACGCAACTGGATGAGGTGAAGCAGGTCGCGGCCACCACCGGCAAGTACTTCCAGGCCAGCGGCAGCGCCAACAGCGATGCCGGCGCCTACGTCGAAGGCGACGACGCACTGGCCGCCGGCGAGGCCGCCAATGCCATCGGCAACGGCAGCACCGCGCTCGGCGCGGGTGCCGACGCGCTCAACAGCGGCGCCACCGCGGTGGGCAGCGGCGCGGTCGCGGCCGGGCAGAACAGCGCCGCCTTCGGCACCAACGCGCAGGCCACCGGGCCGGCGGCGGTGGCGGTCGGTGGCGTGGCGGTGGACGCCAATGGCGAGCCGCTGATCACCAAGAGCGGGGTGGCGGTGGATACCGGCGCCACCAGCGCCGGGGTCGGCGGCACCGCGCTGGGCGCCAGCGCCGATGCCGGCGGGTTCGCTGCCTCGGCGGTGGGCGTGGGCGCCTACGCCGGCGGCGCGCAGGCATCGGCCTTCGGTGCGGTGGCCAATGCCACCGGCGACTACGCCACCGCGGTCGGCACGCAGAGCGTGGCCACCGGTACCAGCAGCGTCGCGGTCGGCGGTCCGGCCGACCTGATCCCGGGCCTGGGCCTGTTCGTGCAGACCCAGGCCAGCGGGGCCAATGCCGCCGCGTTCGGCGCCGGCGCGATCGCTTCGGGCGACGAGTCCACCGCCAACGGCAGCATGACCGAGGCCTCCGGCCTGCAGAGCACGGCGCTGGGCTACTTCGCCTACGCGCCGGGCGACTTCGCCAGCGCGGTGGGCGCGCAGGCCTGGGCCAGCGGCGCCAACAGCACCGCGCTCGGCTACTACAGCACCGCGTTTGCGGCCGACAGCGTGGCGCTGGGCGCCAACTCGGTGGCGCGCCGCGCCAACACGGTCTCGGTCGGCGATGCCGGCAGCGAGCGGCAGGTCGTCAACGTCGCCGCGGGCACGCAGTCCACCGATGCGGTCAATCTCGCGCAGTTGGATGCGGTGCGCGCCACCGCCGAAGGCACCTCCAAGTTCTTCGCCCATGGCGGCAGCGGCGCGGTCGGCGCCTATGCCGACGGCGAGGGCGCGCTGGCCGCCGGGGATGCGGCCAATGCCTACGGCGCCGGCGCGGCGGCGTTCGGCAGCGGCGCGGCGGCGATGGGCGATGACGCGGTGGCGCTGGGCAACGGCAGCAGTGCCAGCGGCACCGGCGGCACCGCCATCGGCGGCCGCGGCCAGGCCTACGACCAGTACAACCAGCCGATCGTCGATGCCGACGGCAAGCCGGTGCTGGTCGGCGCCAATGCCGGCGAGAACGCCACCGCGCTCGGCGCGGGCGCGCAGGCCACCGGCAGCGTCGCCACCGCCACCGGCTACGGTGCGCAGGCTAGCGGCGACCACAGCACCGCCGGCGGTTACAAGGCTCGTGCCACCGGCAACTACAGCCTGGCGCAGGGCGACAACGCCTGGGCCAGCGGCGAGGACGCCAGTGCGGTCGGCGCCTACGCCTGGGCCACCGCGGACGGCGCCTCGGCGTTCGGCACCTCGGCCTGGGCCACCGGCACCAATGCTTCGGCGTTCGGCACCGGGGCGTGGGCCAGCGGCAGCGGCGCCACCTCGATCGGCTTCAACAGCTGGGCGCCGGGGCTGAGCGCCACCGCGGTCGGCCGTGGCGCCTTCGGCTACGGCAACTACAGCGTGGCGCTGGGCTTCCAGGCGCTGGGCAACCAGGTCAATACCATCGCCATCGGCACCAACACCGTGGCCGACGCGGAAAGCGCGATCAGCCTCGGCGCCGGCAGCGAAGCCACCGCCGCGAACGCGGTGGCGCTGGGCGCCGGCGCGGTCGCCGACCGCGCCTACAGCGTGTCGGTGGGCAGTGCCGGCCAGGAGCGGCAGATCACCAACGTCGCTGCCGGCACCGAGGCCACCGATGCGGTCAACGTCGCCCAGCTGGACGCGGTGAAGCAGGCGGCGGCGACCACCAGCAAGTACTTCCAGGCCAGCGGCAGCGCCGACAGCGATGCCGGCGCACTGGTCGACGGCGACAATGCGCTGGCCGCCGGCGAGGCGGCCAACGCCACCGCCGACGGCGCCACCGCACTCGGCGGCGGCGCCAATGCGGTGGCCGCCGGGGCGACCGCGATCGGCTTCAACGCCGTCTCCAGCGGCGTCGATGCGATCGCGCTGGGCAATGCCAGCCAGGCGGCGGGCGAGAACAGCATCGCCATCGGCAGCAATGCCCAGGCCAGTGAGATCGGCGCCACCGCCAGCGGTGCCGGCGCGCAGGCCAGCGGCACCTATTCCACCGCCACCGGCAACGAAGCGGTGGCCTCGGACAACCAGGCCACGGCCACCGGCTTCCGCAGCGCCGCCTCGGGCACCGGCGCCACCGCGCTGGGCGGCTACAGCGAGGCGACCGGCTACCTGTCCTCGGCACTGGGCTATGGCGCGCTGGCCTCCGGCAGCTACGGCACCGCGGTCGGCGTGTCCTCCACCGCCTCCGGCAGCGGCAGCGTCGCGGTGGGCGAGTACAGCGTGGCCTCCGGCGAGGAAAGCGTGGCGGTCGGCGGCACCTCGTTCTTCGGCCTGATCCCGGCCGAGGCCTCGGGCGCCAACAGCGCCGCGTTCGGTGCGGGTGCCGGCGCCACGGCCGACTTCAGCAGCGCGCTCGGCAGCCTCAGCTATGCCAGCGCCGACAGCGCCAGCGCGTTCGGCTACGGCGCGTATGCGTCCGGCGTCAACAGCGTGGCCCTGGGTGCCAACTCCGAGGCGGCGCGCGACAACACCGTCTCGGTGGGCAGCGCCGGCAAGGAGCGGCAGATCACCAGCGTCGCCGCCGGGACCGAGGCCACCGACGCGGTCAACGTCGCCCAGCTGGAGGCGGTGAAGCAGTCCGCCGATGCCACCGGCAAGCAGTTCAAGGCCAGCGGCGGCAGCGATCCGGCCGACGATGTCGGCAGCTACGTGGAAGGCACCTACGCCACCGCCGCCGGCGAGGCCAGCAACGCCTACGGCACCGGTGCCTCGGCGTTCGGCAGCGGCGCGCTGGCCGGCGCCCGCTATGCCACCGCGTCCGGCTACAACGCCACCGCCACCGGCGAATCCAGCACCGCGATCGGCGGCTCGCTGTACTACACCGATGCGAACGGCAATGTGCTGCTCGACGGCACCACCACCGCCAGCGCCGCCGGCGCCACCGCGCTGGGCGCGGGTGCGCAGGCCAGCGGCACGTTCAGCAGCGCCAGCGGTGCCGGCGCCATCGCCAGCGGGCTGCAGGCCACCGCCGACGGCTACAAGGCCACCGCCGGCAGCGACTACAGCACCGCGGTGGGTGCCTTCAGTACCGCCAGCGGCACCCGCACCAGCGCGTTCGGCTACGGCGCGGCGGCGGCGGGCAACTACGCCTCGGCGCTGGGCTGGGGCAGCACCGCGTCCGGCGCGTATGCCGCGGCGCTGGGCTACAGCGCCCGCGCCACCGGCGAGGACGCGACCGCGCTCGGCGCCTCGGCCTGGGCCACCGCGGCGCAGACCACCTCGGTCGGCCAGTTCGCCTGGGCCACCGCGCAGGGCGGCACCGCGATCGGCCAGAACGCCTTCGCCTACGGCGGCACCAATGCCACGGCGCTGGGCATCAACGCCTCGGCCAGCGGCGCCGGCAGCGTCGCCCTGGGCTCGGGCGCGCGCACCAGCGAAGCCAACGTGGTGTCGGTGGGCGGCGGCAACGGCGTCACCGCGCCGGCCACGCGCCGCATCACCAATGTCGGGGCCGCGGTCAACGCCACCGATGCGGTGAACAAGGCGCAGCTGGACGCGGTGGCCACCGCCGCCGGCGACACCAGCGCGCGCTTCCAGAGTTCCGGCACCGCGGTGGCCAGCGCCAGCGGCGTGGACAGCACTGCGGCCGGTGCCGGCGCCACCGCCAGCGGCCTGCGCAGTTCCGCGCTGGGCGTGGGTGCCGTCGCCGCCGGCGCCGGGGCCACCGCCAGCGGTGCCGGCAGCTCGGCGACCGGTGCGCGCAGCACCGCGATCGGCCTGCAGACCAATGCGATCGGCGAGAACGGCGTGGCGATGGGCTACAACAGCTTCGTCCGCAACAGCGGCAGCAACGGCGTCGCGCTCGGCGCCAATGCCGGCGTCTCCGCGGACAACGCGGTCGCGCTCGGTGCCGGTTCGCGGGTGTACGAGGCCGACACCGTGTCGCTGGGCAGCGGCAACGGCCGCGGCGGTCCGGCCACCCGGCGCATCGTCAACCTGACCGCCGGCAGCCTTGCCGCCGGCAGCACCGAGGCGATCAACGGCGGCCAGCTGTATCAGTCGCTGAGCAACATGGCGACGTTCCTGGGCGGCGGTGCCGGCCTGGGTGCGCAAGGGGTGTTCGTGGCGCCGACCTACGTGATCCAGGGTGCCAGCTACAACAACGTCGGCGCGGCGCTGGCGGCGCTGGACGGCAAGGTCAGCGAACTGGATGCGCGCAGCGGCGGCAGCGCCACCGCGGCACGCAGCGCGCGCATGGTCGGCACCAGTGCGGTGGCGGCGCAGGCTACCGAAGCGGCGCCGGCGACTGCGACCGAGACAGCGGCGACCGCTGCAACCGCGGCGGCGACGACGCCGGTGTCCGGCAGCATCGACACCGCGCAGGTCGGCGAAAGCACGGCGGTGGCCTCCAGCGCCACCGCAGTCGGCACCGCCGCACGCGCCAACGACGTCACCGGCACCGCGATCGGCGGCAGCGCCTATGCGCACGGGCCCAACGACACCGCGATCGGCAGCAACGCCAAGGTCAATGCCGACGGCAGCACCGCGGTGGGCGCCAACAGCCACATCGCGGCGGTGGCGACCAACGCGGTGGCGATGGGCGAGGGCGCCAGCGTCAGCGCGGCCTCGGGCACCGCCCTCGGCCAGGGCGCCAGCGCCACGGCGCAAGGCGCGGTCGCACTGGGGCAGGGTTCGGTGGCCGATCGCGCGCAGACGGTCTCGATCGGCAGCGCCGGCAACGAGCGCCAGCTCGCCAACGTTGCCGCTGGCACCCAGGCCACCGATGCGGTCAACAAGAGCCAGCTCGACAACGGCGTGGCCACGGCCAAGTCGTACACCGATGCGCGCTTCGGCACGATGGCCGACAGCTTCGAGGTGCTGCGCGGCGACGTCGATGCGCGGTTGCGCGACCAGGACCGTCGCATCGACCGCCAGGGCGCGATGAGTGCGGCCATGCTCAACATGGCCACCAGCGCCGCCGGCATCCGCACCCAGAACCGGGTCGGCGCTGGCATCGGCTTCCAGAACGGCGAATCGGCGCTGTCGGTGGGCTACCAGCGCGCCTTCAGCGACCGCGCCACGGTGACCATCGGTGGTGCCTTCAGCAGCGACGACAGCTCCATCGGCATCGGTGCCGGTTTCGGCTGGTGATCCATCGCGGACGGCGGCGCGTGCCGCCGTCCGCCACGCAATGGCCTGAGGGGGCAGACCACAGGACCTTGGCTGGGCCGGCCAACGGATTCGAAAAAGGGAGTTTTACGGCCGCAACTGTCGCCTGATCCACGAAACTTTGAAGAGGACGTCAACGTGATCGACAAGCAAAACCTTCGTATCAATGCCATCGCCGCCGCCATGCTGGCGATGTCGCTGGGAGCCTCGAGCGCGATCGCGGCCGGCGCTTCTGCGCCGCTGCCGGTCAAGGAACCGGGCAGGTCCGCGCCGGCCGATGCGGTGACCTCCAACCGCATCCTGGTGCGCTACAACGCCGGTACCGCCGCGGCCAGCGACCGCAGCGCCAAGCTGTCGGCGGTGCAGTCGGCGGTGGGCCGCGCCAGCCTCGGCGGCGGCAACGGCATCTCGCGCGCGGCCGCGGCCAGCGTGCGCGCCGAGTACGTGCGCACCCTGGGCATCGGCGCGGACCTGATCCGCCTGACCGGCAAGCTGAGCAAGGCCGACCTGGACAAGGTGGTGGCCGAGATCGCCGCCGACCCGGCGGTGAAGTACGCGCAGGTCGACGCCAAGCTGCGGCCGGTCGAGGTGCTGCGCGCCAAGGCGCAGGTGCAGCCGCAGTTCGTGCCCAACGATCCGCTGTACGCGCAGTACCAGTGGCACTACAGCAACACCACCGGCGGCATCAACGCGCCGGCCGCGTGGGACGTGTCCAAGGGCGACGGCGTGGTGGTGGCGGTGCTCGATACCGGCATCCTGCCGAACCATCCGGACGTGGCGGTGAACCTGCTGCAGGGCTACGACTTCATTTCCGACGCGGCGACCTCGCGGCGTCCGACCGACGCCCGCGTGCCGGGCGCGCTGGACTACGGCGACTGGGTCGAGAACGACAACGAGTGCTACGCCGGTTCCGTCGCCGACGACAGTTCCTGGCACGGCAGCCACGTCGCCGGCACCGTCGCCGAAGCGACCAACAACGGCATCGGCATGGCCGGCGTGGCGCCCAACGCCACCGTGCTGCCGGTGCGCGTGCTCGGCAAGTGCGGCGGCTACACCTCCGACATCGCCGACGCCATCATCTGGGCCTCGGGCGGCACCGTGTCCGGCGTGCCGGCCAACCAGAACCCGGCCGAGATCATCAACATGAGCCTGGGCGGCGGCGGCGCCTGCGACAGCGTCACCCAGGACGCGATCAACGGCGCGGTGTCGCGCGGCACCACGGTGGTGGTGGCCGCCGGCAACAACACCGCCAACGCCGCCAACTTCAGCCCGGCCAGCTGCGACAACGTGATCGCGGTCGGCGCCACCCGCATCACCGGCGGCATCACCTACTACTCCAACTATGGCGCCAAGGTGGACCTGTCCGGTCCCGGCGGCGGCGGCAGCGTCGACGGCAACCCGGGCGGCTACATCTGGCAGAACGGCTACAGCGGTGCGACCACGCCGACCTCCGGCAACTACACCTATATGGGCCTGGGTGGCACCTCGATGGCCTCGCCGCACGTGGCCGCGGTGGCGGCGCTGGTGCAGAGCGCCCTGATCGCCGCGGACAAGGCGCCGTTGACCCCGGCGGCGCTGGAGACCCTGCTCAAGCAGACCGCGCGTCCGTTCCCGGTGTCGATCCCGTCCAGCACCCCGATCGGCACCGGTATCGTCGATGCCAAGGCCGCGCTGGCCAAGGCGCTGGAAGAGCCGTGCGATCCGGCCACCGAGCAGTGCGCGCCGACGGCCACCGCGCTGACCAACAAGGTGGCGGTGGCCGGCCTGGCCGGCGCCGCCGGCAACGAGGCGCTGTACAGCTTCGAGGCCAAGGCCGGTGCGGTGCTGAGCTTCCTCACCTACGGCGGCAGCGGCAACGTGTCGTTGTACGTGAGCTTCGGCAAGGAGCCGAGTGCCGGCAACGCCGACGCCAAGTCGACCCGCCCGGGCAACAACGAAACGGTGCGCTTCACCGCGCCGCAGGCCGGCACGTACTACATCAAGCTGGTCGGCGAGAGCACCTACACCGGCGTCAGCCTGGTCGCGCGCCAGTAAGCGCACGCGGCGCAGGGAGGCGCCATGTCGTCCCAGGAAACCCGGCTTCGGCCGGGTTTCCTGCGTCTGGGGACAGCGCCGTGCGGCTGGCCAAGGCGCGGCGCGACCGGCCAGCATCGCCTGCGCGGATGTCAGGCCGATGACCGCCGCCGGCCTGCCGGAGCCGGCATCCCTGCCTCCCGGTAGACAGCGACAGGGGAGCGCGCCGGATTCGGCGTCGGGTCATGCCGAACTGCTAAAGTCGCACGGTCATCTGGGAGGGATCGCGTGAATGCGCTCGTGAAGGACACTGCCGTCGCCGTGGAGACGCCCGAAAGCCGCATCATCGCGGCATTGCTGGCCAAGGGCCGGCTCAAGGACGGCGACCTGGCGCGCGCGCGGCAGCTGCAGCGCGAGTCCGGCGGCGGCCTGCTGGCGCTGCTGGCGCGCCTGGGCCTGGTCTCCGAGCGCGACCATGCCGAGCTCAGCGCCGAGGTCCTGGGTCTGCCGCTGCTCGACGCCAAGCAGTTGCCGGCCACCGCGCCGGAGAGCCTGCCCGAGGCGCAACCGCTGTCGCTGCGCTTCCTCAAGCAATTCCATGTGTGCCCGCTGGGCGAACATGATGGCGTGCTGGAACTGTGGATGGCCGATCCGCACGATGCCTATGCCGCCGACGCGGTGCGCCTGGCCACCGGCCTGCAGGTGCTGCCGCGGGTCGGCCTGCGCTCGGAGATCGACGACCTGATCGAGCGCTGGTTCGGCCAGGGCCGCAGCGCGATGGGCGCGATCGTGGAAACCGCCGACGGCGACAGCGTCGCCGCCGACGACATCGAGCACCTGCGCGACCTGGCTTCCGAGGCGCCGGTGATCCGCCTGGTCAACCTGGTGATCCAGCGCGCGGTGGAACTGCGCGCCTCGGACATCCACATCGAGCCGTTCGAGAGCCGGCTGAAGGTGCGCTACCGCGTCGACGGCGTGCTGATCGACGGCGAGAGTCCGCCGGCCAATTTGACCGCGGCGGTGATCAGCCGCGTCAAGATCATGGCCAAGCTCAACATCGCCGAGCGCCGCCTGCCGCAGGACGGCCGCATCATGCTGCGGGTGCAGGGCAAGGAACTGGACCTGCGCGTGAGCACCGTGCCCACCGCGCACGGCGAGAGCGTGGTGATGCGCCTGCTCGACCGCGAGACCGTGGTGTTCGACTTCCACCGGCTCGGCTTCACCGACGCGTTCCTGCCGCAGTTCCGCAAGGTGCTCGAGCAGCCGCACGGCATCCTGCTGGTCACCGGTCCCACCGGCTCGGGCAAGACCACCACGCTGTACACCGCGCTGAGCCAGCTCAACACCGCCGACGTCAAGATCATCACCGTCGAGGACCCGGTCGAATACCAGATCGAGGGCATCAACCAGATCCAGGCCAAGCCGCAGATCGGCCTGGATTTCTCGCATGCGCTGCGCAGCATCGTGCGCCAGGACCCGGACATCATCATGATCGGCGAAATGCGCGACCTGGAGACGGCGCGCATCGCCATCCAGTCCGCGCTGACCGGCCACCTGGTGCTGTCCACCCTGCACACCAACAACGCCGCCGGCGGCATCACCCGCCTGCTCGACATGGGCGTGGAAGACTACCTGCTGACCTCCACCATCAACGGCATCCTCGCCCAGCGCCTGGTGCGGCGGCTGGAGCCGACCCATGCCGAGCGCTATGCGGCCTCGCCGGAGGAGATCGAGAAGTTCGAACTGCGCCGGCTGCAGCCGGAAGGCGAGATCTTCCTGTACCGCCCGCGGCCTTCGGCGATCGCGCCGACCGGCTACGTGGGCCGCACCACCATCATGGAATTCCTGGTGATGAACGACGTGCTGCGGCGTGCGGTGATGCGCCACGCGGGCATGGGCGAGATCGAGCAACTGGCGCGCGAGGCCGGCATGCGCACCATGTACGAGGACGGTCTGGCCAAGGCACTCAGCGGCCAGACCACGATCGAGGAAGTGCTGCGCGTGACGGAGGAAACCTGATGCGCGCGGCGTGCGCTCCGGTGGTGACGACGTGTCGCTGCGCCATGCGCCGGCGGTCCGCGCTCGGGAACGCACGGACCGCGCACGACGCGCGTTCCCATTCCCGATTCTCCATTCTCCAGTCCCAGCTCCAGCCCTGATGCCCCTGTACCGCTACAAGGCCCTGGACTCGCACGGCGAGATCCTGGAAGGGCAGATGGAAGCCGCCAGCGAGGCGGAAGTGGCGCTGCGCCTGCAGGAGCAGGGGCACATGCCGATGCAGGCCAGGCTGGCCGCCGAGGGCGGCGGCACCTCGCTGCGCGGACTGTTCCGGCCCAAGCCGTTCGACGGGGCGGCGCTGGTGCAGTTCACCCAGCAACTGGCGACCCTGCTCGGCGCCGGTCAGCCGCTGGATCGCGCGCTGTCGATCCTGCTCGAACTGCCCGAGGACGAACGCTCCAAGCGCACCGTCGGCGACATCCGCGATGCGGTGCGCGGCGGCGCGCCGCTGTCCACCGCGCTGGAGCGCCAGCACGGGCTGTTCTCGCGCCTGTACATCAACATGGTGCGCGCAGGCGAGGCCGGCGGCAGCCTGCACGACACCCTGCAACGCCTGGCCGAGTACCTGGAGCGCAGCCGCGAGTTGCGCGGGCGGGTGATCAATGCGCTGATCTACCCGGCGATCCTGGTCAGCGTGGTCGGCTGCGCGCTGCTGTTCCTGCTCGGCTACGTGGTGCCGCAGTTCGCGCAGATGTACGAGAGTCTGGACGTGGCCCTGCCGTGGTTCACCCAGGCGGTGCTGAGCGTGGGCCTGTTCGTGCGCGACTGGTGGATCGTGCTGCTGGTGGTGCCGGGCGTGACCATCCTGGCGGTGGATCGCAAGCGCCGCGATCCCGCCTTCCGTGCTCGCTTCGACGCCTGGCTGCTGCGCCAGCGCTTCGTCGGCGTGCTGATTTCGCGGCTGGAGACCGCGCGCCTGACCCGCACGCTCGGCACCCTGCTGCGCAACGGCGTGCCACTGCTGGCGGCGCTGGGCATCTCCCGCAACGTGCTGTCGAACCTGGCGCTGACCGCCGACGTCGGCGCCGCCGCGGACGACGTCAAGAACGGCCACGGCCTGTCGGCCTCGCTGTCCAAGGGCAAGCGCTTCCCGCGCCTGGCGCTGCAGATGATCCAGGTCGGCGAGGAATCGGGCGCGCTCGACATCATGCTGCTGAAGACCGCCGACACCTTCGAACAGGAGACCGCACAGGCCATCGACCGCCTGCTGGCGGCGATGGTGCCGGCGATCACCCTGGTCCTGGCCTCGGTGGTCGGCCTGGTGATCATCTCCGTCCTCGTCCCCCTCTACGACCTCACCAATGCGATTGGGTGAGGCCATGCGCTTGCGAACCGCAGGTTCGCGCATGGCCGAACGCCCGGCCATGGATGGCCGGGCCGGTCTATCCGGAGCCGGCAATGCGACGCCATGGATGGCCGCGGCCTCGCCTGACACGCCCGCGCGGTGCGCCATGGCGCATGTGGCGCCGAACGCCCGGCCAGGGACGGCCGGGCCGGTGGTTCCGGCGCTCGCGATGTCACGCCATGGACGGCTGCGCAGTCATCTGGCGCAGCGGACGAATGAATCAAAGGAGGCCATGCGCTTGCGAACCGCAGGTTCGCGCATGGCCGAACGCCCGGCCATGAAGGGCCGGGCCGGTCTATCCGGCGCCGGCAATGCGACGCCATGGATGGCCGCGGCCTCGCCTGACACGCCCGCGCGGTGCGCCATGGCGCATGTGGCGCCGAACGCCCGGCCTCGGCCGGGCTTCGGGCGACTGCCGCGGACTGTGACGCCACGCCTTCTCGCGCGGGAACCTTCGGCCGCTGCCCCTGTCCCATTGCCAGCGGCGCCGTGCGCGCCGGTCGCGGCCGTGCGTGCGCGCGGCACGGATCCTCCGGCGGCAGGTGTGACGGCGTGCGTGACGCGCCGCTGTACCGCCGGCCGGCCCCGGCTGCCATCGTCACCGTGTTCGGCTACATAGGTCTTCCACCGCAAGGATCCGATGCAATGCGCACTCTCCGCCGCTCCCTCACCCGTTCCCCGTCCGCCGCACGCCAGGCGGGCATGAGCCTGCTGGAAATCATCATCGTCATCGTGCTGATCGGCGCGGTGCTGACCCTGGTCGGCAGCCGCGTGCTCGGCGGCGCCGACCGCGGCAAGGCCAACCTGGCCAAGTCGCAGATCCAGACCCTGGCCGGCAAGGTCGACAACTACCAGCTCGATACCGGCAAGCTGCCGTCCAAGCTCGACGACCTGGTCACCGCGCCGGGCGGCGTCAGCGGCTGGCTCGGCCCGTACGCCAAGCCTGCCGAACTGAACGACCCCTGGGGCCACCCGATCGAGTACAAGGTGCCCGGCGAAGGCCGTCCGTTCGACCTGATCAGCCTGGGCAAGGATGGCCAGCCCGGCGGCAGCAGTTACGACGCCGACATCAAGTACGAGTGATCCGGCGCCGTGATCCGGGCCCCTGCCGGCGCGCTGCGCTTCGGCGCGCCGGCGTGCGTGCCGGCGGCGCGTGCGCGCATGCGCGGCGTGTCGCTGCTGGAGATGCTGCTGGTGGTGGGCCTGATCGCGATCGCCGCGCTGCTGGCGGCCTCGGTGCTGACCGGCGGCATCGACGGCATGCGCCTGCGCTCGGCGGCCAAGGAGATCGCGTCGCAACTGCGCTACACCCGCACCCAGGCGATCGCCAGCGGCCAGCCGCAGCGCTTCCTGATCGACCCGCAGGCGCACCGCTGGCAGGCGCCCAACGGCCGCCACGGCGAGATCCCCCCGTCGCTGACGATCCGCTTCACCGGCGCACGCCAGGCGCAGCGCCGCGACGGCGAGGGCGCGATCCAGTTCTTCGAGGACGGCGCGTCCACCGGCGGCCGCATCGAGCTGCAGGCGCGGCAGGCGCGCTGGCGCATCGACGTGACCTGGCTGACCGGCGAGGTCACGGTGGGGCGTGCGCCGGAGCAGGCGGCGCCATGAACCGTCAGCGCGGCTACACCCTGATCGAGGTGATCGTGGCGTTCGCCTTGCTGGCGCTGGCGCTGACCCTGCTGCTCGGCTCGCTGTCCGGCGCGGCGCGGCAGGTGCAGCGTGCCGACCAATTGAGCCGCGCCACCCTGTATGCGCAGTCGCTGCTGGCCGCGCAGGGCGTGGAGCAGCCGCTGCAGCCGGGACGCAGTCAGGGCACCCTGGACCAGGGCCACTACCGCTGGACGCTGGACGTGGCGCCCTATGCGGACCCGCGGCGGCCGCCCGATGCCGCGGTGGTACCCGGCGCGCCGACCCTGCTGCAACTGACCCTGCAGGTGCGCTGGGGCGATGCGCCGGCGCAGGCGCTGCAGTGGAAGACGCTGCGCCTGGTCGCGCCGCAGGCCGCCGGAGTGCCGCAATGACCCGGCGTGCGCCGCGCCGCGCCACTGCGCGCGGCTTCACCCTGATCGAAGTGCTGCTGGCCACGGTGTTGCTGGTCGGCGGCCTGACCCTGGCCTTCGCCACGCTGCGCTCGGCGATGGCGATCAGCGGCCGTGGCGAGGCGATCGCCGGGCGCAGCGAACGCATGCGCGCAGTCGAGGGCTTCCTGCGCCGGCGCCTGAGCGGCGCGCAGTCGCTGCCGCTGGACATCGACACGCAGACCCTGCAGCCGGTGCGCTTCGTCGGCGAACCGCAGCGCATGCAGTTCGTGGCCGATCTGCCCGACTACCTCGGCCGTGGCGGTCCCTACCTGCACGACCTGCGGGTCAGCGGCGAGGGCGACCATCGGCAACTGGCGATTGCGCTGGTGCAGGTGCAGGCCGGCAAGCAACTGGCCGAGACCCCGCCGCGCCCGCCCGAGCCGCTGGCGCGCGACCTGCGCGAGGTGCGCTTCCGCTACCGCGGCCTGGACCCGGAGCGCGGCACCATCGGCCCCTGGCAGGAACGCTGGGAACGCACCGACACGCTGCCGCTGCTGGTCTCGATCGAATTGCGCGGCGGCGATGGCACGGCGTGGCCGCCGCTGGTGGTGGCGCTGCGCCAGGCCGGCGGCGCGGAGATGCGGCAATGAGCGCGGCGCGTCGCGACCGCGGCGCCGCGCTGGTGCTGGTGCTGTGGCTGATCGCGCTGCTGACCGCGTTGATCGGCGCGTTCGCGCTGACCGCGCGCACCGAGAACCTGCAGGGCAAGGTGCTGGGCGACGGCGCCGAGGCGCAGGAGCGCGCGCGCGCCGGCCTGGAATACGCGCTGACCCGGCTCGCCGGCACGCCCACGCAGCCGGGCTGGCGTGCCGACGGCCGGCGCTACCGCTGGCAGTACGAAGGCGCCACCGTCGACCTGCGCGTCACCGACGAGAGCGGCAAGGTCGATCTGAACATGGCCGATGCGACGCTGCTGGCGGCGCTGGTGCGCGCGGTCGGCGAGGATCCGCAGCGCGCCGAGCGCATCGCCGCGGCGATCGTGGACTGGCGCGATCCGGACAACCTGACCCAGCCCAACGGCGCCGAGGATCCGGACTACGCTGCGGCTGGCCTGCCTTACGGCGCCAAGGACGCCCCGTTCGAGAGCCTGGCCGAGCTGCAGCTGGTGCTGGGCATGGACCCGGAGCTGTACGCCAAGCTGCTGCCCAACCTGACCCTGTACGGCGGCGTGTCGCGGCCGACGCCGGACTTCGCGCCGGGGCCGGTGCTGACCGCGCTCGGCCTGGACGCGCAGCAGGTGCTGGCGCAGCGCGAACGCACCGATCAGACCCAGCTCGGCATGGTCGGCATGGGCGGGGGCGGCACCTACAGCATCGAAAGCCGGGCACGGTTGGGCAATGGCCGCGAGGGCGTGTTGCGCGCGGTAGTGCGCCCAGGCTCGTCGGCGCTGCCGGGCTCCGCCTACACTGTGTTGCGTTGGGAAGAAGGAACGACGGTGCGATGACGGCGTGGCGCGACACGATGGACAAACTTGGCGTACGCATCGCCCCCGGTGCGGGCGGGCTGCTGGCCTGGTGGCAGCGCTCGCTGATGGCGTGGCTGCCGCCGCGCTGGCAACTGCAGCTGGGCTGGTCGCAGGCGCGGCTGCTGCTGTGGCGCGAGGGCGAGCAGCTGATGCTGGCGCGGCAGGTCGAGTCCGAGCTGGGCGCGCCGCTGGCGCTGCCGTGGCCGCTGTTGCCCGCCGAACTGGAGGCGCTGCTGGGGCCGCGCCTGGCGGCGTTGCCGCGGGTCTGGCTGCTGCCGGCCGAGGCGGCGCTGCAACGCCGGCTGCGCCTGCCGGCGGCGGCGGCCGAGCACCTGCGCGAGGTGGTGAAGTTCGAGATCGACCGGCAGACCCCGTTCCAGGCCGATCAGGTGATCTACGACGTGCGCGCCGACGGCCGCCGCGACGACGCCCAGCTCGATGCCGAACTGGTGGTGGCCCCGCGCCGCGTGCTGGACGATCTGCAGGCCAGTGCCGGTGCGCTGCGCCCGACCCTGGCCGGCATCGACGTCGCCGGCAGCGATGGCGCGCCGCTGGGGGTGAACCTGCTGCCGCAGGAACAGCGCCACCGCCGCGCCGACCCGATGCGGCGCTGGAACGCGATTCTCGCCGCCACCGCACTGCTGGCGCTGTGCGCGGCCGGCTGGCAGTTGCTGGACAACCGCCGCGATGCGCTGGAGCACCTGCGCGCGCAGGTGGACAGCGGCGCGCAGCGCGCGCGCGGGGTCGCCGCGCAGCGCCAGCAACTGGTCGACCTGGTCGAAGGCGCCGCTTTCTTCGATCAGTTGCGCGCCGAGCGCCCGGCCTCGGTGGAGGTCTGGAACGAACTGAGCAAGCGCCTGCCGGAGGGCACCTATCTGGAGAAGTTCTCGATCGAGGGCAACCAGCTGCAGTTGATCGGCCTCAGCAGCGAAGCCTCGTCGCTGGTCGGGCGCCTGGAAGGCTCGCCGCTGTGGCGCACGCCGTCGCTGACCGGCGTGCTGCAGGCCGACCCGGGCAGCCACCGCGACCGTTTCACCCTCACCGCCGAACTGGCCGGGACCAAGCGCAAGGAGGCCGCCGATGCCAGTGCAGGTCGATAAGCGCGACCGCTGGCTGGCGCTGGGCCTGCTGCTGGCGGCGCTGGCGCTGGGCTACCTGGTGCTGGTGCATCCGTGGTGGACCGTGCCGATGCGCGAGGTCGATACGCAGATCCAGGAACTGCAGCAGCGCGAACTGCGCGTGCGCATGCAGTTGCAGCAGGCGCCGCAGGTGGCGCAACGGCTGCAGCAGGCGCAGCGCGAGCTGGCCACGCGCCCGGGCTTCCTGCGCGAGACCTCGGCCGAACTGGCCTCGGCCGGCCTGGTGCAGCGCCTGGAAAGCGCGGTGGCCACGGCCAGCCCCGGCAACCGCAGCTGCGCGATCAGCAACCGCTCGCCGCTGGCCGCCGACAACCGCAGCGACCGCTTCACCCGCGTCGCGGTGCAGGTGCGCCTGCGCTGCGGCACGCCGGAACTGGCGGCCGTGCTGCATGCGCTGGAGAGCGGCACGCCGGCATTGTTCATCGACAACCTCAACGTGATGGCGCAGCGCTACCAGCTCTCGCCGGGCGAAAGCGGCAACGGCCTGGACGTGGCCTTCGAACTGGCCGGCTACCTGCGCCCGAACGCGATGCCGGCGCCGCCGGCGGCGTCCGCCACGCCGGATCCGTCGGCAGCGGCGGCACCTGCCGCGGCCACGCCGGTGATGAATGCCGGCGGTTCCGCCGGCGCCGGGCCGAGCGAGCCGGCCGCCGCGCCGGCGCCGCAGGCCGCGCCCAGCGCGACCAACCTGCCGGGCACGCCTGGCGCCGCGAATGCCGCGCCGGCGGACCTGCCGCAACAGGTGGAGGGACGCCATGCGAATTGAAGCGATGGGCCTGCGCACCGTGTGGCTGGGCACGCTGGCGCTGTGGGGGCTGCTGGTCTGGGCGCTGGGCCTGGGCGGGCTCGGCGAACGCGTGGCGCCGCTGCGCGACGATCCGTCGATGCTGCAGCGGCTGCCGGGCCTGCCCGCGGCCACTGCGCATCGCCTGGGCGATTTCTCGCAGTACGGCGAGATCGCCGCGCGCCCGGTGTTCGCCGAGGATCGCCGCCCGCATCCGTTCTTCCTCAGCGCCGACAACGGCCAGGCCGCCGCCCCCAACGTGCGCCTGACCGGCGTGCTGCTCACCGACCGCTTCAAGATGGCCACGCTGACCACCGAGCAGGGCGAATCGCTGCGCCTGCAGGAAGGTGGTGACGCCGTGCAGGGCTGGCGGCTGCTGTCGCTGGCGCCGCGCCAGGCCACGGTCAGCGGTTCCGGCGGCACCCAGACCCTGGAGTTGAAGGTGTTCGACGGCAAGGGCGGGCAACCGCCGACCGTGCTCGGCCAGGCCGGGCGCGCGGCCGCCGCGCAGGGGCAGATGCCGGGAGCTGCGAGCAACGGCCAGTCCAACCCGAATGCGTCGCGCCCGCCGCCCCAATCCGCCCCCAACCCGGTGCCGAACCAGGCACCGACCCCGAGCGCCCCCCCGCCGTCGTCGCCGGCTCCGTCGTCGGAGCAACTGCAGGCCATCCGCGAGCGGATCGAAGCGCGCCGCCGGCAATTGCAGCAACAGCGCCAGAACAACCCCTCAGGTCAGAACCCTTGAAGAGTGATCGCATGACGCCGCGTCTGTTTTCCCTGTTCCTCGCCATCGGCCTGGTGGCCGGCTGCGCCACCACGCCCTCGCCGGACATCCGTCGCGGCGCCGCGATCAACCCCCAGGTCGGCGCGGCCGGCAGCACCCAGACCGACGGCCAGGGCGGCCCGGCCGATCCCAATGCCTTGCCCGAGCGCGCCGCCCCGGTGATCCGCCGCGGCAGCGGCACCATGATCAATTCCGCGGCCGCCGCGGCGCCGGCGCCGTCGCTGGGCAACGCCAGCAGCGGCAGCGCCACCTTCAACTTCGAGGGCGAATCGCTGCAGGCGGTGGTCAAGGCCATCCTCGGCGACATGCTCGGGCAGAACTACGTGATCGCGCCGGGCGTGCAGGGCACGGTGACCCTGGCCACGCCCAAGCCGGTATCGCCGGCGCAGGCGCTGAACCTGCTGGAGATGGTGCTGGGCTGGAACAACGCGCGGATGGTCTACAGCGGCGGCCGCTACAACATCGTCCCCGCCGACCAGGCCCTGGCCGGCACGGTGGCGCCGAGCACCGCCTCGCCGGCCAACGCGCGCGGCTTCGAGGTGCGCGTGGTGCCGCTGAAATACATCTCCGCCAGCGAGATGAAGAAGGTGCTGGAGCCGTATGCGCGGCCGAACGCCATCGTCGGCATCGACAGCTCGCGCAACGTCATCACCCTGGGCGGTACCCGCGCCGAACTGGAGAACTACCTGCGCACGGTGCAGATCTTCGACGTCGACTGGCTGTCGGGCATGTCGGTGGGCGTGTTCCCGATCCAGTCGGGCAAGGCCGAGCAGGTCGCGGCCGACCTGGAGAAGGTGTTCGGCGAGAACAGCAAGACCCCCAGCGCCGGCATGTTCCGCTTCATGCCGCTGGAGAATGCCAACGCGGTGCTGGTGATCACCCCGCAGGCGCGCTACCTGGACCAGATCCAGGAGTGGCTGGACCGCATCGACAGCGCCGGCGGCGGCGCGCGGCTGTTCTCCTACGAACTCAAGTACATCAAGGCCAAGGACCTGGCCGACCGCCTGGCCGAGGTGTTCGGCGCCGGCGGCGGCAACCGTGGCGACTCCAACGCCTCGCTGATGCCGGGCTCGCAGATGAGCCAGTTGAACGGCGGCGGCCTGGGCGGCTTCAACGGCAGCGACAACAGCAGCCTGGGCGGCGGCAGCTTGGGCGGCAGCCTGGGCAGCAGCAGCGACAGCCTGGGCAGCAGCAGTTCCTCCGGCAGCAGCGGCGGCGGCCTGGGCAATGGCAGCCTGCAGCTGTCGCCGCGCACGTCCGGCAACGGCAGCGTGACCCTGGAAGTGCAGGGCGACAAGGTCGGCGTGTCGGCGGTGGAGGAAACCAACACCCTGCTGGTGCGCTCGACCCCGCAGGCCTGGCGCTCGATCCGCGACGTGGTCGAGAAGCTCGATGTGATGCCGATGCAGGTGCACATCGAGGCGCAGGTGGCGGAGGTCAATCTGAGCGGCGATTTGCAGTACGGCGTCAACTGGTACTTCGAGCAGGCGGTGAATGCGTCGTCCACCGCCAACAACATTGGCTTCAGCGGCGGTGGCGCCAATCTGCCCAGCGCGGCGGGTCGCAAGATCTGGGGCGATATCGCCGGTGCCATCACCGGCAGTAGCGGGTTGGGCTGGACCTTCCTCGGCAAAAACGCCGCGGCGGTAATCACTGCGCTGGACAAGGTCACCGACGTCAAGCTGCTGCAGACGCCGTCGGTGTTCGTGCGCAATAACGCCGAAGCCACGCTCAACGTGGGTACGCGCATTCCGATCAATTCGGTCAGCGTCGACACCGGCCTGGGCACCGGCACCACCTATTCGTCGGTGAACTACATCGATACCGGCGTGATCCTGAAGGTGCGTCCGCGCGTGACCAAGGATGGCATGGTGTTCCTGGACATCGTGCAGGAAGTCAGCTCGCCCGGCGCGGCGCCGACCAACTGCAGCACCAACGCCGGCACCAGCACCGCCTGCAACGTGCCGATCAACACCCGCCGGGTCAAGACCGAGGCGGCGGTGCAGAGCGGCGACACCATCATGCTGGCCGGCCTGATCAGCGACAGCACCACCGACGGCAGCAATGGTGTGCCGTACCTGAGCAAGCTGCCGGTAGTCGGCGCGCTGTTCGGGCAGAAGACCCAGGACAAGACTCGGCAGGAAGTGATCGTGCTGATCACGCCGTCGATCGTGCGCAACCCGCAGGAAGCGCGCAATCTCACCGACGAGTACGGGCAGAAGTTCAAGGCCATGGAGCCGCTGCCGGCACGCGGCAAGAAGTAAACGGGTGAGCCTGCCCATCGTGCTGCTGGCGGTCGGCGTCGACGACGTCGCGCTGGACGCCTGCCTGGGCGCGCTGGAGGCGAACACGCCGGCCGGCACCCGCGTGTGGCTGGCCGACGATGCGCAGGCCGGCCCGCGCGGCATCCGGGTGATCGAGGCCTGGCTGGCGCGCACGCGCTTGCAGGCCGACTACACGCGGCGGCCGCGCATGCTCGGCGAGGTCGCGCATGTGGACGAGATGCTGCGTGCCTGCGGCGATGCCGACGTGGCGGTGCTGGCCGCCGACGCGCAGCCCGGGCCGGGCTGGTTGCTGCAGTTGAGCGCCTGCCTGGCGCGCGATGCGGCCATCGCCAGCGCCACGCCGTGGAGCAATGCCGGCGAAGCCTGCGCGTGGCCGCGGCTGGGCGAGATCAATCCGCTGCCCGAGGATCCCGAGCGCCTGGCCCGCGCCTGCGCGTCCCTGCCGCCGCTGCATCCGGAACTGCCGTCGGCGGTGTGCCACGCGGTGGTGTTGCGCGGGGTGGCGCGGCAGCGCGCCGGCGGCCTGGACGCCAGCAGCTACGGCTCCTGGTATGCGGCGCTGACCGACCTGTCGCTGCGCATGGCCGGACTCGGCTGGCGCAACGTGCTGTGCGAGACCGCGCATGTCGCGTGCAGCGGCGAAGGCCGCGCCGCCGACGGTGACATGGATGCGCTGGCCACGCGCTGGCCTGCCTGGCACGCGCGCCTGGCCGGCTTCCTGATGCACGATCCGCTACGCGCCTGCCGCGAGGAGTTGCAGCGCCTGTACGACACGTTGCCGCCGCCGGATCCGCAGCGCGCGCTGTTCGATGCCTAGTGCGTCTCGTGTCGAGGTCGCTCCTACAATTCAGCCATGTGACAACAAGTGCAAGAGCAAAGCTTTCGCCTTACGGCGAGTTACTTTTCTTTGCTCGCGCAAAGAAAAGTAACCAAAAGAAACGCTTTACCACAGCCGAAGGCTGGTCAAGCGCGCCCTGCCTCGCGCCCTCCGCGCTGCGCGCTCCGGGTCCGCGTCCATCGCGGGGATCCGCGGAAGGGGCATCCTGCCCCTGCCGCGGACGGCGCACATCCCTGTGCGCCGCCCTTCGGGTGTTTCCCCGCGATGGCCGCCGCTTCGGAAGGGAACCCGGGAAGTCAAAAGCAAGAGCAACAGCCAAAGCCAAGCGACCATGCGATGATCGGTGTCCGGGTGCGATGTGGGAGAGACTCTCCTCCCCTTTGTAGGATCAGTCCCGACGGCTTTCGAGGTCCGGTCGTCCACCTACTCCGTTCGTCGTGGTTGCAGGACAGTTGACTCTCACAGCGGCTTGCGGCAAGCCCGCCGGATGCACTGTGGGAGGGACTTCAGTCCCGACGCATTGCGCCATCGGAAAGTACGCACCGCGTTGCGCGTCGCGGCTGCATGACAGTTGACTCCCACAACCTCCGTGCCTGGTTGACATCGCCGCAGATCGGCTTACTCCGATGGCGCGAACACGTCCACCGAGACTTCCAACACGTCGTGACGCCAGGATTCAATGTCGAACTCCACGGCGCGTCCAGCGGGATCATAGCTGACGCGCTGCAGGCGGAAGCAGGGCGTGCCGGTGGTGGATTGCAGCAGTGCGGCCTGCTCGGCGTCGAGCGTGGCCGGATACATCGACAGCCGGCTGCGCGCCTGCCGCAAGCCCAGGCGTTGGGTCAGCACCGCGCTCAGCGAGCCGGCCAGGTCGTGGTCGAGCAGGCGCGGTGCCCACGCGGCGAGGATCGCGTTGGTCTCCAGCAGCACCGCGCGGCGCCCGATCCAGCGGCGGCGGCGCAGCACGAACACCTCGGTCGTGGGATCGTGCAATTGCAGGTGCCGGGCGAGCACCGGGCCGGCCGGCTGGCGCTGCGCGGCGAGCAGTTCGGTGCGCGGCACGCCGCCCTGTGCCGCCACGTACTGCATGAAGCCGGCGATGCTGTTGGGGTCGTGGCGCACCCGCGGCGCGCTGACGAACCAGCCGCGGCGGTTCTCGCGGTAGATGTGGCCGTCCGATTCGAGTTGCTGCAGGGCTTCGCGCAGGGTGATGCGGGTGCAGCCGAACAGCGCGGCCAGTTCCCGCTCCACCGGCAGGCGCTGGTCCGCCCGCCATTCGCCGGCGGCGATGCGCGCCAGCAGCGCATCGGCGATGCGCTGGGCGAAGCCGGCGGGGGTGGCGAAGCTCATGCGAAGTCCAGGGCGGGGCACAGCGTGGCTGACAAGACTACGCTGCCGGCAGGCATGCGGGCGATGTGGGGCGCCTGACGGTTGAGGGCTTCCGGTGTGCCGATTGCCCGACCTTCGCGCGTGCAGTGTCGCTGAAAGCACGGAAGGATCTGGGCGCACTCAGCTGATCGCACGCGCGCGACGCAGATCCGCCTGCCACAGGCGCAAGCCGTACACCGCCAGCACCACGAATCCGGCGTACAGCGCCGCGGTGGGGTACAGCCCCTTGTACAGGAACACGCCGACGTAGACGCAGTCCAGCACGATCCACAGGACCCAGTTGGCGATGCGCTTGCGCGCGGCCCAGACGCTGGCGACCACGCTGAACGCCGACAGCGCGGCATCCAGCCACGGCAGCGCCGCATCGGTGTGCCGGTGCATCCACCAGCCCAGCAGCACCGCGCCGGCGGCGCCGGCCAGCACCGAGCGCAGCCCTTCGGCCCACGGCAGCGGTCCGACCTGGACCTTGCCGTCGTCGCCGAGTCCTTTGCTCCAGCGCCACCAGCCGTAGACCTGCAGCACCACGTAGAGGCCCTGCAGCAGCATGTCCGAGTACAGCTTCCACTGATAGAACAGCCACGCGTACAGCAGGACCGCCACCACGTTGACCGGCCAGCACCAGCGCACCCGCCGCGCGGTCAGCCACACACCCACGACGTTGACCAGCACGGCGAGCAGTTCGAGGGGAGACATGGTGGGGTGGCCGGGATTGGGGAGTGGGGATTCTGGATGGGGTGTGGTGCGCGAGCGCGTTGCATTGCGCGCGTTTGTAGGAGCGGCTTCAGCCGCGACAAGCGTTACCAGGAACGCCCGTCGCGGCTGAAGCCGCTCCCACACGGGCTTGCGGCAAGCCCGCCGGGTGCACTGTGGGAGGGACTTCAGTCCCGACGCATTGCGCCACCGGAACGCATGCCACTTCGCGCGTCGCGGCTGCATGCCAGTTGACTCCCACATTGGTCATCCGCGTGGCTTGTGTTCGAGAGGGGACACGAATGGATGAAGTCATGGTGGATCCGGAGAACAGGGTCAGGCGTTTTTGCGAGCGAAGAAGACAGTGTTCGTTGAAGGAGCAGCGCTTGCCCCACTGTGGGGATCAGCCGCAACCCGTTAGCAATAGCGCGTCGCGGCTGAAGCCGCTCCTACAAAGGTGACGCGCCATGTTCCGCTCTTGGCTTTTACCAATCCCGAATCCCCGATTCCCCATTCCCAGCTCCTCAAAAATCGAACTGCACCGCCAACCGCGCCGTCCGCGGCGCACCGAGGAACAGGTAGTCGTCGCCTTCGTAGGCGCCGACGTCGCGCCAGTAACGCTTGTCGGTGAGGTTGTCCACGCTCAGCCGCAGCGTGGTCGGCACAGCGCCCAGCCGCGTCGCGTAGCGGGCGCCCAGGGTGTAGACGCTGTAGCCGCCGACGGCGACCTGGCCGCTGCGGTCGGCGTACTTGGCGCCGCTGTACTGCGCGCCGCCCAGCAGCGCCAGGCCGTTGATGCCGGGCACATCCCAGGTGGCCTGCGCGCTGGCGCGCAAGCGCGGCACGTTCAACGCCTGGTGGCCTTCGTCGCCCGGCGTGCCGGTGTCCTCGGCGCGCGCGCGGATGCCGGCGACGCTGGCCTGCAGGTGCAGGCCGGCGCCGAGCGTGCCGGCGGCGGACAGTTCGATGCCGCGGTTGTGCAGGCGGCCCTGCTGCACGAACAGGAAGCTGCCGTCGGCCTGCGGTTGCGCGTACTGGTACGCCTGGCGCATGTCGAACAGCGCCGCGCCCAGGGTCACGCCGTCGCGCTCGTACTTCATGCCGGCCTCGCGCTGGTAGGCGCTGGTGGGGGCGAGGATGCTGTCGGCGTTGCTGGCGAACCAGGGCGCGGTGCCGCCCGGGGCCAGGCCCTTGGCGAAGCTGGCGTACAGCGACAGCGAGGGCTGCACCTTGAACAGCAGCGCCGCCTGCGGCAGAAACACGGAGCGACGGGTGCGCCGGGTCAGGGTGCCGTCGCGGTCCCAGGCGCGTTCGTCGTAGCGCACCTGGCGCGCGCCCAGCAGCAGCTGCCAGGCATCGCCGATGCCGATGCGGTCGCTGGCCAACAGGGCGGTCTGCGCGCTGTCCAGACGCCGGCGTTTGGGGCCGAGGACGGCGTCGGCCGGTGCCAGCAGCGGCGGATCGGCGTCTATGTTGCCGCTGCCGATCATTTCATTGATCGAGCCGTGGCGGTCGATGGTGCGATGCAGATAGTCGACGCCGACCTGGAACTGGTGCTGCAACACGCCGGTGCTGGCGCTGCCGCTGGCGATCGCCTGCAGTTCGTCGTTGCGGCGGCTGTCGGCGGGGCTGCGGTAGTCGTAGATGTCGTAGTCGCCTTCGCGGCTGAAGTGATTGGGCACGGCGTCGCCGGCGCAACTGGCCGCGCCGTAGCAGCCCCAGGCGAAGCTGGAGTAATCGTCGATCAGGGCGCGGCTGTGCGACGCGGCGACATGCACGTTCCAGGCGTCGCTGAAGCGGTATTCGTAGCGCACCTGTGCATTCAGTGCCTCGATGCCGACCGGCCTGGACCACGGCTGGTAGGCGAGCAGGCGATGCACCGACACCCCGCTCGGCAGCTGCGTGCCGCCGAGCAACTGGTAGCCCGGCACCGAACGCTGCTGGCGGTCCTGGTACTCCACGTCCAGCTGCAGGGCCGACTGCGGATCGATGTTCCAGTCCGCGGCCAGCGACAGGAAGTTGCGGTGCCCGTCGGCGTGATCGACATAGCTGCGCAGCGTCTCGTGCGCGGCGTTGACGCGCAGGCCGAACTGGCGCTCGCTGCCGAACCAGTCGCCCAGGTCCACCGCCGCGCCGCGGCTGCCGTCGTCGTCGCCGCTCAGTACCAGGCTGCGCACGTGCTGCGGGCGCTTGGTCTGGTAGTCGATCACCCCGGCTGGGGTGGTGATGCCGGACAGCACCCCGGACAGGCCCTTGAGCACCTGCACCTGCTCCTTGTTCTCCAGCGCCACGTTCTGTTCGCCGGCGATGGTCAGGCCGTTGATGCGGTAGCTGTTGGCCGCATCGAGCGAATAGCCGCGGACCAGGAAGTTCTCGTAGTAGCCGATCGGCGCGTAGCTGTCGCCGACCGCGGCGTCGGCGCGCAGCACCTCGCTGAGCACGCGCACCTGGCGGTCGGCCAGCTGGGTGCGGTCGATGGTGTCGATCGCCATCGGCGTGTCCAGCAGCGGCGCGTCGCCGTAGCCGCTCAGGCTGCTGCGGTTGTGCGGCTGGCGGCCCTGCACGTTGACCGCGTCCAGTTCGACCGGAGTCTGCGCGGCGGCGGATGCCGGCGCATCGTCGGCGGCCAGGGCCGGCAGCGGCAGGGCGATGGCCAGGCCCAGCGCAAGCGCGTGCGGGGCGGGGAAGCGGCGGGTGGGAAGCATGCGGAACGACCTCGGGCAAACGAAACGAAAGAGGGAAGCGGCACCGCCGCGCGGCGTGCGCGCGGCAGCCGTGACGGCGGATGGGGCGGGGTGGATGCGACGGTTCATGGCGCGGCCGCGGCGCGCCGCTGCAGGTGCCGCAGCAGGCGCTGGCCTTCGCGCTCGCCGTACCAGGTGGCGTGGCCGAGCAGGTAGCGGCGATAGGCGATCTCGGCGTGCGCGTCCGAGCCGGTGATGCCGGCGAAGTAGTCGATCTCGCTGAGCGCGAAGTCGGCATGCACCAGCGGCAGCAGCGCGCTCAGCAAGCGCAGTTGCGCCGCGTCCAGCGGCAGCAGCGTGGCGTAGCCGTGCAGCAGCGCATCGAGCTGGTCGAGTTCGGCGACCGCTTCGCCGCCGTCGTCCAGTTGCAGCCACGGAATCAGGTTGCGTTCGATCGCGGTGGCCAGGTCGAACAGGGCGAAGGTCCGGTCGGCCAGGCCGAAATCGAACACCGCGCTGACCGTGCTGGTGGCGCCGTGGCCGCGCCACAACAGGTTGGAGGCGTGCCAGTCGCCATGCGTCCACAGCGCCGGCGGCGGCGCCTGCAGCAGCGGCCACGCCTGCGCGTGCCAGGGCAGCAGGTGCGCGCGCAGGTCGTCCTGCCAGTCGTGCCGCTGCAGCCATGTCGCCAGTGCCGGGCGCCGCGCCAGATCCTGCTGCAGCGCCTGCACCGGCTGCGGCTGGGCGAACAGGCGCAGGTTGGCGACCAGCACCGTGGTGCTGCGCGGAGGCGCGATGTAGCCGGCGGCGGCGCGATGCAGTGCCGCCAGCGCGCGGCCGGCGGCGGCGGCATGGGCGGTGTCGGCGAACGGCGTCCACGACACCGCCTCACGGTAGCGGTCCTGGCCGTCGCCGGCGCGCATCACCTCGTAGGTCCAGTGGCCGCGCCGCACCGCGCTGGCCCCGTCGCGGTCGCGCAGCACCTCCGGCACCGGCACGCCGTGTGCGCGCAGGTGAGCGATGAAGGCGTGTTCCTCGCCCAGCGCGTGCAGGTCGCGCACGCGGCGGTGGTGGCGCTTGACGAACAGCGTGCCGGCCGCGGTCTCCACCTCCGCCGCCGCGGAGAACGGGCGCGGGCTGTGCCAGCGCAGTGCGCGCAGCTGGCCGGGCAAGGCGTACTGCTGCAGCAGCGCCTCCACCTCGCCGTCGGACAGCGGCGGCCAGTCGGCAGCCACGGTCTGCAGGCCCATGCCGTGCATCTGGTGGCGCGCGCTCATGCGCGTGTCTCGCGGTGGTGGTGCGCCCGGGCGCGCCGCATGCCGGGCGCGCGATGCGCACCGTCGCGGCGGCTGTGCGCAATTGGTCTAGACCAGAGGCGGGGAGGCCTGGGGCAGGGCCCGGTCGCACGATCGGGAGCGGGGACGGTGGCGCCGCCGGCGTCTCGGCATGCGCGCGGGCTCAGGCGGCGCGCGCGGTCTGCGGGGTGGGGCGGCAGCCTGGGACAGGAAACAACGCTGACCGGCATCTGCACTGGGCGAAGGAAAGGACACGGATCGCTCCGTCTCCCGCGCGTGCGGGCCGCAAACGGCCGCGCAGTGCACGGGGCGCAGAGTATGCGCGGCAATCGCCGCCGCCGCCATGCCTGCTGCGCGCGTGGCGGGCGGCGCATGCGGGATAATCGGCCGATGAGCGAACAGCAGATAGCCGTGGTGGTGGTGACCTACGAGAGCGGCAGCACCATCGATGCCTGTCTGCAGCGGCTGCGCGCGGCCGCCGAGGTGGCGCAGATCCGGGTGGTCGACAACGCCTCGCGCGACGACACCCTGGCGGTGGTGCAGCGGCATGCGCTGGACGATGCGCGGGTGCGCTTCATCGCCAATCCCGACAATCCCGGCTTCGCCACCGCTTGCAATCAGGGGGCCGCGGCCAGCGATGCGCCATGGCTGGCCTTCGTCAATCCCGACCTGATGGTCGAGCCCGACACCCTGGCCCAACTGCGCGCGCAGGCCGCCGCGCTCGGCGAGGCGCTGCTGGGCGTGGAGCAGGTCGACGAACACGGCCGCGCCGACGCCGCGGTGCGGCGACGCGACCCGGACTTCGCGGCGATGCTGCGGCATCCGCTGGCCGGCTCGCGGCTGGCGCTGGCGGCCGACCCGGCGCAGCCGCTGCAGCCGGTGCCGGCGCTGTCCGGTGCGCTGATGCTGTTGCCGCGCGCGCTGTTCGCGCGCATCGGCGGTTGGGATGCTGGCTACCGGCTGCACGCCGAGGATCTGGACCTGTGCCGCCGGGTCCGCCAGGCCGGGGCCACGGTGGCGGTGCTGAACACCCTGCGCGTGCTGCACGTACGCGGCGTGTCCAGCCGCAAGCGGCCGTGGTTCGTCGAGTGGCACAAGCACCGCGGGCTGTGGCGCTACTTCCGCAAGTTCGAGGCGCCCAGCCGGGCGTGGCCGGTGCGGGCGGCGGTGTGGGCGGTGATCTGGCTGCACGCCTGGGTCACCTTCGCCCGGTTGTGCTGGCGGCGCCCAGGCTGAACGAAATCTGCCGCGTTGCGCGCGCGTGCGGCATGGCAACATAAATTCGCTATATTGGGAAGTGCGTCACTTAACAAATGGCGTGTTCCGCCGATCACCCCTGAACCGTGCCCGCTTTCTGGTTCGGGGGCCCCACCAGGAACTCAACCATGCTTGATCTCGACGGCGTGCGCTCGCGCACCCACGCGCGCGCCTGCGCGTCCGCTGTGCCCATGGCCGCTGCCGGCAGCGCCACGCCTGCGCGCCGCGCGCGGCTGGCACTGGCCCTGCTCGCGCTGGCGGCCGGCCCCTGCTACGCCAGCGCCTGGGTCGACGAGGCCGGCCACGGGCTGGTGATCCTCAAGGCCAGCCATACCGATGGCGGCGCGGTGTTCAACAGCCACGGCCAGTCCGGCAACTTCCCCGATGCCGGGCGCAGCCGCCAGGACCAGCTCAATCTCTACGGCGAATACGCGCTGAGCTCGGACCTGACCCTGGTCGGCAATTTCTATTTCAGCAAGGTCGGCTACCGCAACGACAGCGGCTACGGCGACCGCCACAGCAGCGGCTGGTCCGACCAGGAGATCGGCCTGCGCTACCGGCTCGACCCGGATGGCCGCGACGATCCCTGGCAGGGCGCGTTGCAGGTGCTGGCGCTGGTGCCCGCCTATGCGCGCCAGCGCGACGGCGCGCGGCCCGCGCTGGGCCAGGGCGACTACGGCGCCGAGTTGCGCTACAGCGTCGGCCGCGGCTACCGCCTGGGCGAGCACGACGGCTATGTCGATCTGGGCACGGCGGTGCGCCTGCGCGGCGGCGACGCCTCCGACGAGGCGCGGCTGGATGTGTCCAGCGGCCTGGCGCTGGCGCCGCGCTGGATGCTGATCGGCGAGTTCAACGTGATCCAGAGCCTGGGCAACGGCAAGGGCCCGAACCGGATCTACGCGCCCGGCGACAACACGCCGATCCGCGGCAACAACTTCGATTTCAGCAAGCTGCAGGCCTCGGTGCTGTACACGCTGCCCGGCGGCACGCAGCTGCAGCTCGGCTACCAGCAGCCTGTGGCCGGGCGCAACACTGGCGGCGCGGGCGGCCCGTTCGTGGCCGCCTGGTGGCGGTTCTAGCCGTGTCCGGCGAACACGACAGCGTCGCCGCCGAGGCGAGCGCCCCGGGCCGGTTCGGGCGGCTGCCGACCGAGGGCGGACTGCAGGCGCCGATCGGCGAGGCGCTGGTCGCCGCGGGGGTGATCGACCCGCCGCAACTGCAGAATGCGCTGACCCTGCAGTCGCGCTGGCGCTCGCGACTGGGCGACGTGGTGCTGGCCCAGCGTGGCGTCGCCGCGCTGCGTTTCTACACGGTGCTGGCGCAACATTTCGGGCTGCATTTCGTCAATCTGCTCAAGCAACCGATCGACCCGGCCCTGTTCCAGCCGGAGCGGCTGGCCGACTACGCGCAGCGCCTGGTGCTGCCGTGGCGCGAGGAGGACGGCCAACTGGTGCTGGCGGTGGCCGATCCCGGCCCGGAGATCTTCGCCTGGGCGCGCGCCACCTATGGCGAGCAGGTGCGCTTCGTCGGCACCTCCAAGTTCGACATCGTGTGGAGCCTGCAGCAGCATGCCGACGCGCAGCTCACCCACGACGCGCTGAACCTGCTGGCCGAACATGCACCGGAGCATTCGGCGCGGCAGGTGATCGCCCGTGCGCAGTCCGCCTTCCTGGTGGCGTTGACCGTGGTGCTGGCCGCGGCGCTGGCGCTGTGGCCGCTGGTCACCTTGATCGCGCTCAACACGCTGATCGCGGTGGCGTTCCTGGCCACCTTCGGGCTGAAGCTGGTGCTGGCCTGGCGCGGCGCGCGGCGCCGCATCGACATCAAGGTCAGCGACGAAGAAGTGGCCGCGCTCGGCGACGAGGACCTGCCGGTCTACACGGTGCTGGTGCCGATGTACAAGGAACCGGACGTGCTGCCGATCCTGGCCAACGCGCTGCGCCGGCTCGACTACCCGACCTCCAAGCTGGACGTGAAGCTGGTGCTGGAGGCCGACGACACCGAGACCATCGAGGCGGCCAAGGCGCTGGGCCTGGAGGCGTTCTTCGAGATCATCCGGGTGCCGCCGTCGCAGCCCAAGACCAAGCCCAAGGCCTGCAACTACGCGCTGCGCTTCGCCCGCGGGCAGATGCTCACCATCTACGACGCCGAGGACAAGCCGGAGCCGGACCAGCTCAAGCGCGTGGTCGCCGCGTTCCGCAAGTCGCCGGCCGACGTGGCCTGCATCCAGGCGCGGCTGAACTACTACAACGCCGACGAGAACTGGCTCACGCGCATGTTCACGCTGGAATACACGTTGTGGTTCGACTTCTACCTGCCGGCGCTGGAAACCCTGCGCATCCCGATTCCGCTCGGCGGCACCTCCAACCACTTCCGCCTGGACATCCTGCGCAAGGTCCACGCCTGGGATCCGTACAACGTCACCGAGGACGCCGACCTGGGCGTGCGCCTGACCCAGCAGGGCTACCGGGTCAGCGTGGTCAACTCGACCACGTTCGAGGAAGCCAACGTCAGCATCCCCAACTGGATCCGGCAGCGCTCGCGCTGGCTCAAGGGCTACATGCAGACCTGGCTGGTGCACATGCGCAACCCGGTGCAGTTGTACCGCTCCACCGGCGTGCGCGGGTTCTGGGGCTTCCAGCTGTTCGTCGGCGGCACCTTCTTCACCGCACTGGCCGCGCCGCTGATGTGGCTGAGCTACGGGCTGTGGCTGGCGGTGGGCTCGAAATTCTTCGATCCGTTCTTCCCGCCGGCGCTGCTGTACCTGAGCCTGCTCAACCTGCTGCTCGGCAACGGCTTCCTGATCTACATGACCCTGGTGGCGGCGTTCAAGCGCGACTACTTCCGCCTGGCGCCCTACGCGCTGACCGTGCCGCTGTACTGGCTGTTGCAGTCCATCGCCGCCTACAAGGGCCTGTGGCAGCTCATCCGCAACCCGTTCTACTGGGAAAAGACCACCCATGGCATCAGCAAGCACATGGCCGAAGAGCGCCGCGCCGCGCTCGACGACTGACGCGCCGCCGCGCGCGCGCGGCACCGCGGTGTTCGTGCTCACCGCGGCGCTGCTGGCGCTGCTGTGCCACCGGTTGCTCGCGCATGGCTACATGAGCGACGACGCGATGGCGCAGTACGCCAAGCTGCTGCTGTTGCGCGACGCGGCCGGCTTCCGCATCGAGTACCTGGGTTTCCTGTACGCGCAGGCCTCGCTGTACCTGGGCGTGCTGATCGGCGGCCTGCCGGGCCTGTCCACGCCGCTGCTGCCGTACCTGGTCGACGTGCTGGCGGGGGCGACGCTGGTGACCCTGCTGTGGCGCGACATCGCCGCCGGGCTGGGGCGCGGCTGGGCGTGGGCGCTGAGCGCGGGCCTGGTGCTGCAGCCGTTCTTCCTGTGGCCGACGTTGTCCGGCAACAACCAGGGCCTGGGCCTGCTGGTGTTCTACGTGGCCGCGCGCGCACTGCGCCACTTCCGCGGCGATCCGGAAGCCTTCGCCTACCTGCGCCTGGCGGCGAGCCTGTGCCTGCTGTTCTTCGTCGACGAGCGCGCCTGCTTCCTGGCGGTGGCGCTGGCGCCGTGGCTGTTCCTGATCGCGCCGCCGCGGCTGATGCGGCAGGCACCGCTGGCGTTCTACCTGGTGTGCTACCTGCCGTTCCTGTTCGCGGTGGCGGCCTGGATGTACCTCAACTACATGTTCTTCGGCGACCCGCTGCTGTTCGTGCGCGACGCCAACTCGGCCTTCCGCGGCATCTATGCGCAGGCGGCGCTGCAGCCGTGGCTGCAGCAGGCCGCGGCGCAGCCGTGGTGGCCGCCGCTGTGGCTGTCGCTGGCCGGGCTGGTCAGCGCGCCGCTGTTGCTGTTGCTGCGCCACACCCGCACCGGCGACACCTGGCGCAGCGTGCTGGCCGCCACCTTGACCGTGATCGGCGCCGGCACGCTGGCCACCTGGGCGCATTTCACTGCGCAGCCGCTGGACTTCCTGGCCCTGCTGCTGGTGCCGGTGGCGCTGGTGCTGGGCGACCTGCGCCGCGACCTGCGCTGGCTGGGCCTGGCGCTGCTGCTGGCCGGCGCGGTGTCCAGCGGCTGGGTGATCGCCCGCACCGCCACCTCCACCACCCGCGACTGGATCGCCGCGCTGCAGGCGCCGGCGCCGCCACGGCATGCCGATGCCGCACGGCTGGGCGCGTGGCTGGCCGAGGCGCGGCTGCCGACCCTGCTCGACGACCGCGCCAGCTACCCGGTGATCGTCGCCCGCGGCGACGCCAGGCAACTGATCCTGCCGTTCGACCCGCGCTTCAAGCAGGCGCTGGTCGATCCGCGGCAGATGCCGGCGCAGGTGGTGGTGAGCGACCCGGCCAGCCAGGCCGGCGCCCTGGACAGCCTCAACCGGCGCTTCCCGCCGCTATGGCAACAGGGCCTGCCGGGCTACAGTCTGGTCTACCACCAGGGCATCTACCGGGTATGGCGCCGATCGCCGTGAGACTGCTGGCCGCACTGCTGTTGGCGCTGAGTGCCGGCGGCTGCAGTGCGACGCCGGCGCCGCCGTGGCTGGGCGCCAACGTCAAGGTCTCGCCGCAGGCGCCATGGGGCAGCGCGGCGGCGCAGCAGTCGCTGCGGCAACTGGCCGATGCCGGCGCCTCGCGCGCGCTGCTGGTCGCCTTCGTCTGGCAGGCCGCGCCGCAGTCCTCGGCACCGGTGCTGGGCAGCGACAGCAGCCCGGCGCTGATCCGCGCCGGACTGCGGCAGATGCGCGCCGCGGGCCTGCAGCCGGTGCTGAAAGTGCATCTGTGGATTCCCGGGCACTGGGCCGGCGAGGCCGCGCCGGCCGATCGCGATGCCTGGTTCGCCGCCTACCAGCGCGCGCTGCTGCAACTGGCCCAGGTCGCCGCCGAGGAACGCGCCAGCGCGCTGATCGTCGGCACCGAACTGCGCCAGTTGCAGGATGCGCCGCAATGGCCGGCCCTGCTGGCGGCGGTGCGCCAGGTCTATCGCGGCCCGATCGGCTACGTCGCCGATGGCCTGGAGCAGGCCGAGCGCTTCGGCTACTGGGACCGCTTCGATTTCGTCGGCACCAGCCTGTACCCGGCGCTTTCCGCCACGCCGGCGCAGCGGCGCGCGCAGATGCATGCGGCGGCGGCGCGCGTGCAGGCGCTGGGCGAGCGCAGCGGCCGCCCGGTGTGGGTGGCCGAGCTGGGCTTGCGCTCGGCGCACGGCAGCCTGGCGGCGCCATGGGAAAGCCCGGAGCAGCGCACCGCCGACGTCGACACCGCGTTGCAGGCGCAGGTGTTGCGCGAGTGGCGCGACGTGCTCGACGCGCAGCCGCGCATCGCCGGCATCGCGCTGTGGTGCTGGTACACCGACCCGGATGCCGGCGGCGCGCAGGACAGCGATTTCACCGTGCAGCACAAGCCGGCGCAGGCGGTGCTGAAGCGCTGAGTGGCACGCGCATATCGCGCCATCTGCCATCGGTGACAACGGAGCCGCAACGCAGCGAGCGCATAATCGGCGGATGATCATCGATTCGTTGCTGGACACCGACCTCTACAAGTTCACCATGATGCAGGCGGTGCTGCATCAGCATCCCGGCGCGCAGGTGGAGTACCGCTTCAAGTGCCGCACCCCGGGCATCGACCTGGCGCAGTACCTGCCGCAGATCTCGGCGGAGATCGACGCGCTGTGTGCGCTGCGCTTCCGCGAGGAGGAGCTGGACTACCTGCGTGCGATGCGCTTCATCAAGCCGGACTTCGTCGATTTTCTGGCGCTGTTCCACCTGGACCGCAAGTATCTGCAGGTGCAGGCCTCGACCAGCGTGCCCGGCGAGATCGAACTGCACATCCGCGGGCCGTGGCTGCACACCATCCTGTTCGAGGTGCCGCTGCTGGCGATCGTCAACGAGGTGTGGTTCCGCAATGCCGGTGGCGCCGAGCATGCCGAAGGCCTGCGCCGCCTGCAGGCCAAGATCGCGCTGCTGCGCGACACCCCGGGCTACGACGGCTGCGCCATCGCCGACTACGGCACCCGCCGCCGCTATTCGCGGGCCTGGCACGGCGAGCTGCTGCCGGTGCTGCAGCAGACTTTGGGCAAGCAGTTCGTCGGCACCAGCAACGTGCACTTCGCCCGCCGCTACGGGCTGACCCCGCTGGGCACGATGGCCCACGAGTACCTGCAGGCGTTCCAGGCGCTGGGGCCGCGGCTGCGCGATTCGCAGGCGGCGGCGCTGGAATCGTGGGCGCGCGAGTACCGCGGCGACCTCGGCATCGCGCTGTCGGACGTGGTCGGCCTGGACGCGTTCCTGCGCGATTTCGATCTGTATTTCTGCAAGTTGTTCGACGGCATGCGCCACGATTCCGGCGATCCGTTCGACTGGGGCGAGCGGATCCTGGCGCACCTGCAGCGGCATCGGGTGGATCCGCGCAGCAAGATCCTGGTGTTCAGCGACGGCCTGGACATCGACAAGGTGATGCGGCTGTACGCGCATTTCCGCGATCGCTGCATGCTGGCGTTCGGCGTCGGCACCCACCTGACCAACGACCTGGGCCTGGTGCCGCTGCAGATCGTGATCAAGATGGTCCGCTGCAATGGCCAGCCGGTGGCCAAGCTCAGCGACTCGCCGGGCAAGACCTTGTGCGACGACCCGGCCTATCTGGCGTACCTGCGCCAGGTGTTCGAGGTGCCTGCCGAGGACCCGCGCTGAGTGCTGCGGCGGTGCGCCGACGCGGCGGACGCCGCGGTCCCGGGGCGGCCGGACAGGCGTCGCAGTTCGGCGCATCGGGACTTTGCGGTGAAGAAGGAGTGAGATAAACTTCGCCATAAAGTGAGAACTGTGTCGCAATAGTGACGGTCGACAACGGCCGGCCAGGCGCCGCAGCCGCTACGCCGTTGTCGTTCCGTCCCTGCCCAGAGACTTCCTCGATGAGCGCTCACGCGTTGCAGACCCATTACCGCACCCAGGCCTGTTCGCGGCAGTGGCGTGGCTTTCTGCGCGCGTTGGCCGAGGAGTTCGCCGCCGAACTCGGGGCCGAGGACCTGGCGCTGCTGCTGGCGCGCATCGGCCGCCGCTTCGCCGCCGAACATCCGGTCGGCGCCTGCGCCACCCTGCAGGACCTGGAGGAAGCGGCCAACCGCCTCTGGGACCAGTTGGAATGGGGCTATGCGCGGTTCGAGGAACATGCCGACCGCGTCGAACTGCTGCACGCCGGTTCGCCGCTGCACATCGGCCTGGCCGGGCAGGCCACCGGCGCCGACGGCTTCCTGGAAGGGGTGTATCAGGCATGGTTCGTGCAGGTAGGCATGTCGGCCGGGCTGGGCGTGCGTGCGTTGTCGTCCGGGAACGAAGACCTGCGGCGCTTCGTGCTGGCCAGGATCGGCTGAGCGCGGCGGCGGCGACCCATTATTTTCAGATCGTCATGAGGGGAGTCATGTCCAAGAAGTCCAAGCAGACGGGTGCCGAAACCGGCGATGACGTCTCCAGCCTGTTCGCCAAGCTCGGCAGCAGCGGCGCCACCGCCTACCAGGATTTCTCCGCCGACCGGCTCAGCGCCGTGGAGCCGGCCGCGGTGGCGCCGCCAGCGCCTGCCGTCCCGGCACCGGTGCTGTCGGTGGTGCGCGCCGCGGTCGAGCCCAGGCCGGGCGCCCCGTTGCCGGTTGCGCCGCTGCCGCTGGCGCCTGTCGCCCCTCCTGCGCCGGCGCCGGCCGCGGTCGTGGCGGGAACTGGCAGCGGCACGCCGTTGCAGCAGCTGTTCCAGCGCCTGCTCGAGGTCGGCCGCGAGGCCGCCGTGCCGGCGCCGGGCGGTCCGCTCAAGCGCTTCTTGAATCGTTGATGCCGCGCGGCGCCTCGGGCGCCGCGCTGTTTGCCGTCGCCGCGTGGTGGGGAAGACCGCGCGGCGACCTCCTCCCCCTTGTTAGGAACCGCCGATGAGCGCTGCCTCCGCGTCGCATGCCGCGCGCCCGCTGCATGTCCTGGCCAACTGGTCGCTGTGGCTGCTGGGCGCCGTGTTGCTGGTCTTCGTCGTCGCCATCCCCATGGATGTGCCGCAGCAACTGGTGTTCTCGCTGGTGGTGTTCGTCGCGGCCATGCTGCTGCGGCGCAGTGGCAGCCGCCTGGCGATCCTGGTGATGATGGCGCTGTCGCTGGCGGTGTCCTCGCGCTACATCTGGTGGCGCCTGACCCAGACCGTGGGCATGAGCAGCCCGATCGACCTGAGCCTGGGCCTGGGCCTGCTGCTGGCCGAACTGTACGCATTCGTGATCCTGGCCCTGGGCTATTTCCAGGTGCTGTGGCCGCTGAACCGGCGGCCGCTGCCGCTGCCGGCCGACCAGCGGCAATGGCCCAGCGTCGACCTGTTCATCCCCACCTACAACGAACCGCTGTCGGTGGTGCGCTCGACCATCCTCGCCGCCAGCGTGATGGACTGGCCGGCCGACAAGCTCAACATCTACCTGCTCGACGACGGCCGCCGCGAGGAGTTTCGCGCGTTCTGCGCGCAGGCCGGCATCCACTACATCACCCGCACCAACAACTTCCACGCCAAGGCCGGCAACATCAATGCCGCGCTGAAGAAGTCCAGCGGCGAATACGTGGCGATCTTCGACTGCGACCACATCCCCACGCGCTCGTTCCTGCAGGTGGCGATGGGCTGGTTCCTGCGCGATGCCAAGCTGGCGGTGGTGCAGATGCCGCACTACTTCTTCTCGGCCGATCCGTTCGAGCGCAACCTCGGCAACCACGGCAAGGTGCCCAACGAGGGCGAGCTGTTCTACGGCCTGCTGCAGGACGGCAACGACCAGTGGGACGCCACCTTCTTCTGCGGCTCGTGCACGGTGATCAAGCGCAAGCCGCTGGAGGAAGTGGGCGGGGTGGCGGTGGAGACCGTCACCGAGGACGCGCACACCGCGCTGAAGCTGCACCGTCGCGGTTACCGCAGCGCCTACATCGCGGTGCCTCAGGCCGCCGGCCTGGCGACCGAGAGCCTGTCCGGCCACGTCGCCCAGCGCATCCGCTGGGCGCGCGGCATGGCGCAGATCGCGCGGCTGGACAATCCGCTGCTGGGCAAGGGCCTGCGCCTGTCGCAGCGGCTGTGCTACGCCAACGCGATGCTGCATTTCTTCTATGGGCTGCCGCGGATCGTCTACCTCACCGCGCCGCTGGCCTTCCTGTTCTTCGGCGCGCACGTGATCCACGCCTCGGCGCTGATGATCCTGGCCTACGCGCTGCCGCACATCCTGCAGGCCAACCTGACCAACCTGCGCACCCAGGGCAAGTTCCGCCACCTGCTGTGGAACGAAGTCTACGAGACCACCCTGGCCTGGTACATCCTGCGCCCGACGCTGGTGGCGCTGTTCAATCCCAAGCTCGGCAAGTTCAACGTCACCCCCAAGGGCGGCCTGGTGCCGCGCAGCTACTTCGACGGGCAGATCGCCAAGCCCTACCTGTTCCTGCTGGTGCTCAACCTGGCCGGCGTGGTCGCCGGGGTGATGCGCCTGCTCAGCGTGCAGGCCGGCGGCGAGGCGCAGACCATCTGGTTCAACCTGGCCTGGACCGCCTACAACGTGCTGCTGCTCGGCGCCACCATCGCCACCGCCAGCGAGATGCGCCAGGTGCGCCGTTCGCACCGCGTGCCGCTGGACATCCCGGCCACCCTGCACCTGGCCGATGGCCGCGAACTGGCCTGCCGCACCGTCAACTTTTCCACCGGCGGCATGGCCCTGCGCCTGCTCGAGCCGGTGCCGGTGGAGCCGGACCTGCCGGTGGAGATCGCGCTGCCGCAGCGCGGCAGTTCCAAGCGCCTGCCGGCGATGGTGCGCCACGACCGCGACGGCGAAATCAGCATCCAGTTCCGGCCGATGTCGATCGAGCAGGAGCGCTGGCTGGTGGCCTGCACCTTCGCCCGCGCCGACATCTGGGTGTCGCAGTGGGGCCGCCACGACCGCGACCGCTTCTGGGTGTCGCTGGGGCGCGTGTTCGCGGCCAGCATGCGCGGCTTCCGGCGTCTCGGCCAGCACATCGCCAGCAGCGCGCGCAGCGGCTGGCGCGGCCGCGCCACCGGCGAGGAGGCGGCGCCGTGAGTCGTCGTCCCGCGGTGGTGCGTTGCTCCCTCTCTTTCCCTTCTTTCCGGTTGCCGTCGATGCGTCTCCCTGCCCTGGTTGCGTGCTGTCTCACGGTCCTGTCCGGCCTCGCCCTGGCCCAGGAGCCGACCCTTCCCGCCACCGCGCCGGCGCCGGCCGCCGCCGCGACCGCCACGCCGCTGCCGTCGCCGGCCGAACGCGAGCGCTCGGCCACGCTCAAGCAGCTCGGCGTGGACTACGAGATGACCCTGCGCGGCATCCAGGGCAGCGCCGGCATTCCCTTCAGCACCCGCACCGACGAAGTGGTGCAGGCGGCGAACCTGCACCTGGTGTACAGCTATTCGCCGGCGCTGCTGCCGGACCTGTCGCACCTGAAGGTCAGCGTCAACGGCGTCACCGTGGCGACCCTGCCGGTCAGTCGCGAGAACGCCGGCAAGCTGCAGCAGAGCGACGTGCCGATCGATCCGCGCCTGATCAGCGACTACAACCGGCTCAACCTGCAGCTGATCGGTCACTACACCCGCGACTGCGAGGACCCGGACCACACCAGCCTGTGGGCCAACATCGATCCGTCCACGCGGCTGTCGCTGACCGCCACCCCGCTGGTGCTGCGCAACGACCTGGCGCTGCTGCCGGTGCCGTTCTACGACAAGCGCGACACGCGCCGCCTGGAACTGCCGTTCGTGTTCCCGCAGCGCCCGGACCTGCCCACGCTGCGCAGCGCTGGCATCGTCGCCTCCTGGTTCGGCGCGCAGGCCGGCTACCGCGGCGCGTCGTTCGGCGTGGCCATCGGCGACGTGCCGGCCACCGGCAATGCGGTGCTGTTCGCCACCGCTGCGACCCTGCCGGCGGAACTGGCCGCGACCCAGGCCGGCTTGAGCGAGATCTCCGGTCCGACCCTGGCGATGGTCGCCAACCCGCGCGATGCCACCGGCAAGCTGCTGCTGGTGCTGGGCCGCGACGACGCCGACCTGCAGCAGGCCGCCACCGCGCTGAGCCTGGGCACGCCGTTCAACGGCCCGGTGGCGCGCATCGGCGAGCTCAAGCAGGCGCAGCCGCGCAAGCCCTATGACGCGCCCAACTGGATCTCCAGCGACAGGCCGGTACGCTTCGGCGACCTGGTCGCGCAGACCGCGCAACTGAATGTCAGCGGCTACCACCCCGACCTGATCCGGGTCGGCCTGCAACTGCCGCCGGACCTGTTCGTGTGGCAGCGCGACGGCATCCCGATCAACCTGCGCTACCGCTATACGGTGCCGGAGACGCAGAACAAGTCCGCGCTCAACGTCAGCATCAACGAGGCCTTCGTGACCACGCTGCCGCTGACCGGTCACGCCTACGCCGAGTCGCTGCCGCTGCGCTGGTGGCACGAGCTCTCGCCCAAGGGCGCGATGCCGGTGGAGCAGAAGCTGCTGCTGCCGACCGGGCCGTTCTCGGCCAACAGCCAGCTGCGCTTCCACTTCTTCTTCGACCGTCCGCAGGCGGAGGCGTGCAAGAACACCTTCCCCGACGTGTCCGGCGCGATCGATGCGGATTCCAGCGTGGACCTGCGCTCGTTCCATCACTACATGGCGATGCCGAACCTGGCCGCGTTCGGCAATGCCGGCTTCCCGTTCACGCGCCTGGCCGACCTGTCCGAATCCACCGTGGTGGTGCCGGACGAGATCGGCGATCAGGACATGGCCAACCTCCTGACCCTGCTCGGCCGGCTCGGCGCGTCCACCGGCTATCCGGCGCTGCGGGTGACCCTGATCCACGCCGCCGAGGTCGACAAGCACGCCGACAGCGACCTGCTGGTGTTCGGCAGCCTGCGCTCGCAGCCGCTGTTCCAGCGCTGGAGCGCGGCGCTGCCGATCGGCGACGGCGCCAGCGGACAGCGGTTTTCGATGAGCGACTGGGTGCTGGACAAGCTGCCCGGTTTCCTGTCGTTCGATCCGCGCCGCACCGACCTGCCGACCACCGCCGAGGTCGCGGTGAAGCCGGCGCCCGGCGACGTGGTGCTGATGGGCTTCCAGTCGCCGTTGAAGGCCGGGCGCAGCGTGGTCGCGCTGCTGGCCGAGGACCCGGCCAGCGTCGAGGACTTCTTCGACGCCTGGTTCGAACCGGCCACGCTGAAGGATTTCCAGGGCAGCGTGGTGCTGCTGCAGAAGGGCAAGGTGCGCAGCCTGGCCGGCAACCAGACCTACTACGTCGGCCACCTGCCGCTGCCGACCTGGGCGCGCTGGTACTTCTCGCAGCATCCGCTGCTGCTCGGCCTGGCGGTGGTGGCGCTGAGCGTGCTGCTGGCACTGGCCGCGCGCGTGGTGCTGCGCCGGCATTCGGCGGCGCGGCTGCAGGAAGGGCAGTGAACGCACACATCGGCCAACGCCGGCGCCTGCTCGGCGGCCTGCTCGCCGCCGGTGCGGCCACGCTGCTGCCGCCGGCGCGCGCCGCGCTCGCCGCAGCGCCGGCCTGCGCGCCGTGGCGCGAGTGGACCGCGTTCGTCGGCAAGCACCTCGATGCCGGCGGGCGGGTGATCGATTTCCAGCACGCCGACCAGCGCAGCACCTCCGAAGGCCAGTCCTACGCGCTGTTCTTCGCGCTGGTGGCCAACGACCAGGTGCTGTTCGAGCGCGTGCTCGGCTGGACCCGGCACAACCTGTGCGGTGGCCGCCCGCAGCAAGTGCTGCCGGCGTGGCTGTGGGGCCGCGCCAGCGACGGCAGTTGGCGCGTGCTCGACGGCAACACCGCCAGCGATGCCGACCTGTGGATCGCCTACGTGCTGCTCGAGGCCGGGCGCCTGTGGCAGCGGCCCGGCTACACCCAGGCCGGCCTGCAGACGCTGGCGCTGGTGCGGCGCACCGAGCTTGCCGAGTTGCCCGGGTTCGGCAGCATGGTCTTGCCGGCGGCTAAGGGCTTCGTCAAGCCGCAGCGCTGGACGCTCAACCCCAGCTACCTGCCGATCCAGTTGCTGCGGCGCTTCGCCGCGGTCGATCCGAAGGGGCCATGGGCCGGCCTGGCCACGCGCAGCGCGCGCCTGCTGCGCGACAGCGCGCCGGTCGGCTTCGCCCCGGACTGGATCGCCTGGAACGGCCGCGAGTTCGGCGTCGATCCGGACAAGGGGGCGCTGGGCAGCTACGACGCGATCCGCGTGTACCTGTGGGCCGGCATGCTCGACGCGGCCGAGCCGCTGCGCAAGGCACTGCTCGACGATCTGTCCGGCCCGCTGCAGCAACTGCGTGCGCAGGGCCGCCTCGACGAGAAGATCGACACCCGCCAGGGCGTCGGCAGCGGCCAGGCGCCGCCCGGCTTTTCCGCGGCCCTGCTGCCGTACCTGAGCGCGCTGCGCGAACCGGCGCTGCTCAAGGCGCAGGCGCAACGCATTCCCGCCCCCGGCGACGCCGCCGCGGCCCGGCTTCCCTACTACGACCGGGTGCTGATCCTGTTCGGCCGCGCCTGGCTCGACAACCGTTACCGCTTTTCCGCAGACGGCGCGCTGCAGCCCGCCTGGAGAACCCAATGCTCCGCATGAACCTCAAGCCCCTGTACCTGGCCGGCATGATCGACCTGTGTCTGCTCGCCGGCAGCGCACAGGCGCAGAACGCCACCGCCACCCAGCAACTGGTCAGCCAGGGCAACTACTGGCACGACCAGGGCCGCGACGACCTCGCCGCCGACGCCTGGCGCAAGTTGCTGCAGGTCGACCCGAACCAGCCCGACGCGCTGCTCGGCCTGGCCCAGATCGATCTGGCGCAAGGCCGCCAGACCGACGCGCGCAAGCGCCTGGCGCAACTGCAGAAGGCGCATCCGCAGGCGCCGCAGACCCAGCGCCTGGTCATGTCGATCGGCGGTAGCGGTGGCAGCGGCGACACGATCGAGTTGCGCAACGCGCGCCGCGCCGCCGCCGCGGGCCGCTACGTGGATGCGGTGCGCGCCTACCAGGCGCTGTTCGACGGCAAGGGGCCGCCGGACGCGCTGGCGCTGGAGTACTACCAGGTGCTGGCCGGCACGCCGCAGGGTTGGGAGGGCGCGCGCGACGGCCTGCGCCGCCTGGCCGCCGCGCAGCCGGACAACACCGCCGCGGCGCTGGCGCTGGCGCAGGTGCTGACCTACCGCGAACCGTCGCGGCGCGAGGGCATCGCCCAGCTCGCTGCGCTGAGCAAGCGCGCCGATGTCGCCGGCCCGGCCCGCGCCGCCTGGCGCCAGGCCTTGCTGTGGCTCAACGCCGGGCTCGCCGATGCGCCGCTGTACCAGGCGTTCCTGGCCGCCAATCCGAACGATGCCGAGGTCGCCAACAAGCTGGCGCAGGTGCAGGCGCGGCGCGCGCAAGGCGGCAGCGACCCGGCCGGCGAACAGCTGGGCGAGGGCTTCAAGGCGCTCAACGCCGGCAACCTGGCGCTGGCCGAACAGCGCTTCGCGCAGGTGCTGCGCGCGCGTCCGCGCGACGCCGAGGCGCTCGGCGGCCTGGGCTCGGTGCGGCTGCGCCAGCAGCGCTTCGGCGAAGCGCAGGAACTGCTGCGCCCGGCCGCGGCCGCCAACGGCAAGTGGCGCAGTGCGCTGGACAGCGCGCGCTACTGGCTGCAGCTGCAGCAGGCGCAGGACGCACGCACACGCGGCGACAGCGACGCGGCGCTGCGCCTGGCCCAGCAAGCGGTCAAGCTCAAGCCCGAGGAGGCCGCCGGCTACGCGCTGCTGGGCGACCTGCAGGCGGCCAGCGACGCCGCCGCGGCCGAGAAGAGCTACCGCGAGGCGCTGCGTCTGCATGCCGACGACAGCGGCGCGCTGCAGGGCCTGATCGCCCTGTACAGCCGCCAGGGCCGCGCTAACGAGGCCAGTGCACTGTTCGCCCGGCTCAGCCCGGCGCAGCGCCAGCAGGCCGGCGGCGAGTCTGCGCTGAAAGCCAACTTGCAGCGCGCCCGCGCGCAGCAGGCGCTGGAAGCCGGCGACACCGTCACCGCGCAGAGCGAGCTGGAGACGGCGATGGTCGACAACCCGGGCGATCCGTGGGTGCGCCTGGACCTGGCGCGGCTGTACCAGCAGGCCGGGCGTCCGGACCAGGCGCGCAGCGTCATGGACGGCCTGCTCGCGGTGCACGGCGACATGCCCGAGGCGCTGTACGCCAATGCGCTGCTGGCGCAGGAACGCGGCGACTGGGCCACCGCCTACGCCAGCCTGGAGCGCATCCCGGCCGCTTCGCGCACCGCCGAGATGCGCGCGTTGCGCAATACCGCCTGGGTCGAACAGCAGGCGGCACAGGCGCGGCTGCTGCAACAGCAGGGCCGCGGCGGCGAAGCACAGTTGCTGTTGGGCCGCACCGAGGCGGCACTGGGCGACGCGCTGGAGCAGCCGGCGCTGCTGGCGGCGATGGCCGGCGCCTATGCCGACATCGGCAGCAACACGCGCGCGCTGACCCTGGCGCAGCGCCTGGTCGCACAGAATCCCTCCACCGAGTCGCGCCTGCAGTACGCCGGCGTGCTGCTGCGCGCGCACCAGGACGCGGAACTGGCGGCGACCCTGCGGCAACTGCGCGACAGCGACATGAGCGCCGAGCAGCAGCGCCGCTACCAGGCGCTGCGCAGCGGCTACGTGCTGCGCCAGGTCGATGCGCTGCGCGAGCTCGGCAACCTCGAAGCCGCCTACGACGCACTGGCGCCGCTGCTGGCGCAGCAGAACCAGGATCCGCAGGCGGTGGCCGCGCTGGCGCGGCTGTACGCCGCCGCCGGCGACCAGCGCCAGGCATTGGTGCTGTACCAGCAACAACTGCAGCAGTCGCCCAACGATCTGGACACGCTGATCGCCGCGGCCAACACCGCCGCCGCGCTGCGCGACCTGCGCAGCGCCGAGGACTATCTGCAACGTGCGCTGGCGCAGGCACCGGATTCGCCGCAGGTGCTCGCGGCCGCCGGCCGCGTGTACCGCAGCGCCGGCAAGAACCGCAAGGCCGAGAGCTACTTCCGTGCCGCGCTCGCGGCGCAGGCGCGCGAGGCCGGCCAGTACGACAACGGCCTGCCGGCGGCCAACGGCCCGGCGTCGTACGCCGCGGCCGGGCGCCCGCTCAATCCGTTTGCCGGCATGAACGGGCGCATGCCGCGCAGCGCCGCGGTGGTGTCCGACAGCCTCGGCGGCGGCATGCCGGCGCCGGCCTACGCGGCGTCCGCACTGCCGGGATCCGCGCCGGCCGTGGCCGCCGGCGACGACCTGCCGCCGCCGGCCAGCGCCAGTGCCGCCGGCGTGGCCCTGGTCGCATTGCCGGTGCCGGGCCAGCGCACGACCACGACCACCCGCACCGCACCGCGCGCGCTGCCCGGCGATGACGGGTTGCTGGCCGCCGCGCCGCGTGCGTCCCTGCGCCAGCCGCCCGCAGCGGCCACGTCCGTGGGCGGTTCCAGCGTGCTCGACGAGTTGCGCGAGGTGCAGGCCGAGAACAGCGACAGTCTCGCTACCGGCGCCAGCTACCGCGCCCGCGACGGCGAAGCCGGCCTGGGCCGGCTGCGCGATCTGGAAGTGCCGCTGCACGGCGAGTTCGCAGTAGGCGAGGGCAAGCTGCAGGTCGACGTCACCCCGACCCTGCTCGATGCCGGCACGCTCGGCACCGGCTACGCCACCGCCAGCCGCTTCGGCGCCGGCCCCGCGGCGGCGATGGGCGATGCCCTGGCCGCCGACCGCACCCCGATCGACAGCCTGGTCGGCAGCGACCTGTACCAACTGCTGCTCACCGAGGGCAACAGCAACGTCACCCGCAACGCGCTGCGCACCTACGCGGTCAACACCGGGCTGTACAACAAGCTGTTCAACGACACCGACCCGGCGCTGACCAATGCGCAGCGCGAGGCGGCGGCGCTGCAGGCGCTGTACGCCGAACCGCTGTCGGCGTTCCTGCTCGGCAACACCGCCGCCGACACCGCGATCGGCACGCTGGCCAGCGCCATCCTCGGCGATGCCTCGCGCAGCGCCGACCTCAGTGCCGCCGACATCGCCCGCTTCCGCAACCTCGCCGCCAACCCCACCGCCGCGGCGCTGACCCCGGCCGGCTTCAGCCAGGCGCTGTACACCATGGCCGCCAACGGCAACGGGGCGCGGCGCATGGACCAGGACGCGCGCGGCGTCGGCATGGCGGTGACCTACAAGAACGGCGGTTTCAGCGCCGATCTGGGCAGCACGCCGGTCGGCTTCCCCGAGCGCCGCATCGTCGGCGGCGTCGGCTATCGCGGCCAGGCCGGCGACAGCCTGACCTATTCGGGCGAGGTGTTCCGGCGTGCGGTCAGCGACAGCCTGCTGTCCTTCGGTGGCGTCGACGACGGCCGCGCCGGACTGGGCTGGGGCGGCGTGACCAGCAACGGCCTGCGCCTGTCGGCCACCCTCGACAACGGCCTGCTCGGCGGCTACGCCAGCGTCAGCGCCGATCGCCTGGTCGGCCGCAACGTCGCCGACAACGACCACCGCCAGGTCGACCTGGGCGTGTACGTGCACGCGCTGGACACCGAGAACCAGTCGCTGACCGCCGGCCTCAACCTGACTGCAATGCAGTACGACAAGAACCTGGGCGGCTACACCTACGGCCAGGGCGGCTATTTCAGCCCGCAGGACTACGTGGACCTGGGCTTCCCTGTGCACTGGAGCGGGCGCACGGCCGGGCGCACGGTCAACTGGAGCGTGGACGCCAGCGTCGGCGTGCAGCACTTCCGCAGCGACGACAGCCCGTACTTCCCGACCAGTGCGCAGATGCAGCAGGTCGCCTACGACGCTGCCTCGCTGGCCGCGCTGCTGGGCCTGACCGACCGCTACGTCGCGCCGGTCTACGCCGGGCAGAGCAAGACCGGCATGTCCTACAACATCGCCGGCGCGGCGGAGTGGCAGATCGCCCCGCAACTGTTCCTGGGCGGCCGCCTGCTGTTCAACAACGCCCGCGACTACACCCAGTTCAGCACCAACATTTACGTGCGCTTCGTGCTCGACCGGCTCGGCGCCGGCCTCGGCCGCCGCCCGCAGGTGCTGGCCTCGCCGTACGTGCCGGAGTAGGGAACGCGCCGCGCGGATGCCGGCGTAGGAGTCGACTGTCATGCAGCCGACAAGCGAAGCCGAAAGCCGACCGACACCCTCCGTCGTCGGGACTGAAGTCCCTCCCACAAGGATGCCCAGTTCATCCCTATGGGAGCGACGTCAGGCGGGCGTCACGTGTGGACATCCGTCTCGGCGGATGGCCCACGGCGATGCGGAACCACGCGTGACGGTACGCGCAATACGTTGGCTGGGTGCACTGTGGGAGGGACTTCAGTCCCGACGCATTGCGCCATCGGGAAGCGCGCCACGTCGCGCGTCGCGGCTGCACGACGGTTCACTCCTGTGGCATTTCGCCAGCGCTTTGCCGCAACGCAGGGGTTGCACCGCGGCGGGCCGCAGTTGGGGCAGGCGATGCCGCCGCCCCTCTGCACACGCCGCCGCCACGGCGGATAATCGCGGCCATCCCCGCACAGGAGTTCGCACATGATCCGCGACATCATCCGCATGGGCGACCCGCGTCTGCTGCGCCAGGCGCCGCCGGTTACCGACTTCGACAGCGCGCAACTGCACGCGCTGGTGGCCGACATGTTCGAGACCATGGACGCCGCACGCGGCGTCGGCCTGGCCGCGCCGCAGATCGCGGTGGACCTGCAACTGATGGTGTTCGGCTTCGAGCGCAGCGCGCGCTATCCGGACGCGCCGCCGGTGCCGCGCACCGCCCTGGCCAATGTGGTGATCGAACCGCTGTCCGACGAGCTGGAGGACGGCTGGGAAGGCTGCCTGTCCATTCCCGGACTGCGCGCGGTGATTCCGCGCTACCGGCACATCCGCTACCGCGGCGTGCTGCCGGACGGCACCCCGCTGCAGCGCGAGGCCGAGGGTTTCCATGCCCGCGTGGTCCAGCACGAGCACGACCACCTGATCGGCCGGCTGTATCCCTCGCGCATCCGCGACTTCGACAAGTTCGGCTTCGAGGACGTGCTGTCGTACGAGTTGTAGCGCAGGATCGACGTGCTTTTCGTAGGAGCGGCTTCAGCCGCGACCGGGCGTTACCGGTAACGCCTCGGTCGCGGCTGAAGCCGCTCCTACGACAGCGCCGATCACCGGCAAATCCCAGAACGCGCACGGCCCGCGCGAGGCGGGCCGTGGCGGGTGCTGCTAGAAACGCGCTGTGGCTTACTTCAGCGCCTTGAAGCGCAGGCGCTTCGGGCCGGCGTCGTCGCCCAGGCGGCGCTTCTTGTCCTCTTCGTACTCGCGGTAGTTGCCCTGGAAGAACTCCACGTGCGAGTCGCCCTCGAAGGCGAGGATGTGAGTGGCGATGCGGTCCAGGAACCAGCGATCGTGCGAGATCACGAAGGTGTTGCCCGGGAACTCCAGCAACGCGTCTTCCAGCGCGCGCAGGGTTTCGATGTCCAGGTCGTTGGACGGTTCGTCGAGCAGCAGCACGTTGCCGCCCTGCAGCAGGGTCTTGGCCATGTGCAGGCGGCCGCGCTCACCGCCGGACAGCGAACCGACCATCTTCTGCTGGTCCTGGCCCTTGAAGTTGAAGCGGCCGATGTAGGCGCGCGACTGGATCTCCACGCCGTTGATGTTGAGGATGTCCAGGCCGCCGGAAATCTCCTGGAACACGTTGTGGTTGCCTTCCAGCTTGTCGCGGCTCTGGTCCACGTACGACAGCTGCACGGTCGGCCCGACCACGATCTCGCCCGAATCCGGCTTCTCCTGCCCGGTGATCATCTTGAACAGGGTCGACTTACCGGCACCGTTGGGGCCGATGATGCCGACGATGGCGCCCGGCGGGATGATCATCGACAGGTTGTCGATCAGCAGGCGGTCGCCGAACTTCTTGGAGACGTTCTTGAACTCCATCACCGAGTTGCCCAGGCGCTCGCCCGGCGGAATGAAGATTTCGTTGGTCTCGTTGCGCTTCTGGTAATCGACCGACTGCAGCTCGTCCAGGCGCGCCAGACGCGCCTTGCCCTTGGAACGGCCGCCCTTGGCGTTCTGCCGGGCCCACTCCAGTTCCTTCTGGATGGCCTTCTGCCGCGCCTTCTCCTGGTTCTCTTCCTGCTTCAGGCGCTCGTCCTTCTGCATCAGCCATTCGGTGTAGTTGCCCTTCCACGGAATGCCGCGGCCGCGGTCCAGTTCCAGGATCCACTCGGCGGCGTTGTCGAGGAAGTAGCGATCGTGGGTGACCGCGACCACGGTGCCGGTGTAGCGCGCCAGGAACTGCTCCAGCCACTCCACCGACTCGGCGTCGAGGTGGTTGGTCGGTTCGTCGAGCAGCAGCATGTCCGGCTTCTGCAGCAGCAGCCGGCACAGCGCCACGCGGCGCTTCTCGCCGCCGGACAGGTTGGCGATCTTGGCGTCCCACGGCGGCAGCCGCAGCGCGTCGGCGGCCACGTCGAGCTGGTTCTCCAGGGTGTGCGCGTCGCCGGCGGCCAGGATCGCCTCCAGGCGCTCCTGTTCCTTGGCCAGCGCGTCGAAGTCGGCGCCTTCCTCGGCATAGGCGGCGTACACCGCTTCCAGCGCGGCCTGCGCCTGCAGCACTTCGCCCACGCCTTCCTCGACCGACTCGCGCACGGTCTTGTTCGGGTCCAGCTCCGGCTCCTGCGCCAGGTAGCCGACCTTGGTGCCGGGCTGCGGACGCGCCTCGCCTTCGAAATCGGTGTCCACGCCGGCCATGATCTTCAGCACGGTGGACTTGCCGGCGCCGTTGAGGCCGAGCAGGCCGATCTTGGCGCCGGGGAAGAACGACAGCGAGATGTCCTTGATGATCTGGCGCTTGGGCGGCACGGTCTTGCTGACCCGGTTCATGGTGTAGATGTATTGCGACATGGCGGCTCCAAAGGCGCAGGGCGCCCGCCGGCCGGCGGCCGGAGGGCGTCGAAAGGGATGGCGGATTATAGCCGGACGGCCGCCGGCATTCGTTGCCGCGCGGTGGCGGCAGCAGACGCGCGGGTGATGCCGCGCGGCCTACTCGGCGATCGGCGGCAGCGCAGCCGTGGTCGCCGTTGACGAGGCGCCCGCGCGACGTTGCCGGCGCAGATAGAACAGCGCGCAGATCACCAGCACCAGCATCGCCAGCCATTCGCTGTGCAGGGCGGCCTGCATCGCGGCCAGGCTGCCGCCGCCGCGGGCGTGCGCATAGATGGCGCCCAGTGCCGCCGGGCCCAGGCCCATGGCCGCCTGCAGGATGGTGGAGAGCATGGCGCTGCCCGCGCCGGCATGTGCGGTGGGGACCTGGGACAGGCCGATGCGGTAGAAGCTGGCCACGATCCAGGCCTGGCCGGCGCCGATCAGCGCCGTCGCCGGGGCCAGGTTGCGCGCGCCCGGATGCGGCCACACGGCGTGCAGCGTCCAGCCCAGCGCCAGCAGGCCCAGCATCTGCACCAGACAGCCCAGCAGCAGCGTCGGCAGCGGGCCGCAGCGCGTCGCCACGCGGGCGCTGACCAGCGCGGAGGCGAAGTAGGCCGCCCCCAGCACGATGAAGGCGTTGCCCGACTGCAGCGGCGAGAGACCGGCGCCGGTCTGCAGGGTCAGCGCCAGCACGAACATGAAGCCGCTCCAGCAGGTGAAGAACACCCCGCCGACCAGCAGCGCGAAGCGCACGCTGGGCAGCCGCAGCAAGGCCGGCGGCAGCAGCGGGGTCCGTCCGCGCCGTTCCTGCCACAGTTCCACTCGGGTCAGCGCCGCCAGCAGCGGCAGGCAGGCCGCCAGCACCGCCAGGCACGCCGGCGGCCAGTGCAGCGCCGGGCCCAGCGCCAGCGGCAGCAGCAGGCAGGCCAGGAACAGCCCCAGCAATCCGGCGCCGGCCAGGTCGGGCGGCATCCGCTGTGCCGCGCGGGTCTCCGGCACGGCGCGCAGGCTGGCCAGCGCCAGCAGGCAGAACGGCAGGTTGATCAGGAACACGCTGCGCCAGCCGGAGCCGCCGATGTCGGCGCTGACCAGCGATCCGCCCAGCACCTGGCCGATGACGAAGGCGATGCCGCCCAGCGAGCCGTACAGCGCCAGCGCCCGCGCGTGCGCCTTGCCGTGCAGGCTGACGTGGATGGTGGCGAGGATCTGCGGCACCGCCAGCGCCGCGCCCAGCCCCTGCAGCGTGCGGCCGGCCAGCAACGCGCCCACCGAACCGGCCACGCCGCACAGCAACGAGGCCAGGCCGAACAGCAGCACGCCGGCCCCGAACACGCGGCGCCGGCCGAGGTTGTCGCCGAGCCGCCCGCCCGCCGCCAGGCCCACCGCGAAGGCGACGCCGTACACGGCCACGATCAGTTCCAGTTGGGTCGCCGACGCGTGCAGCGTGTGCGCGATCGAGCCGAGCGCGACATTGAGGATGGAGAAGTCGATCAACGGCAGCATCTGCCCGATCAGCAGGATGCCCAGGCCGCGGCGGCTGAGGGTGGGGGCGATGGTGGACATGTCGGAGGTGGGGAAGGTGGGGGAGGTCATGGCGCGCAGTATGGAAGCCAAGTAAACTGGTACAAGGACTCATTTATCCTGGTACTGAAGGTGCCTCCCTGGCATCCCGGGCGGTCGCCTCGGCACCGCATCCGGCAGGCAGGCGGGACACGGCGGCGCAGCCTTCGCCGTGCGCCGGCACGGCACCGTTGGTCACGTGCGGACCGCAACGCGGAGAAGACGATGCAACTGGACCTCGCGCATTCCACCCCCACGCCGCAGCGGGCGGCCGCACCCGCCGCGTCCGGCCCGGCCCTGGCCAGCGAGCGCGCCCGGGCGCTGGGCGCCTTCCTGCGCGCGCGCCGCGAGAGCCTGGATCCGGCGCGCCTGGCGCTGCCGCGCGGCGGCAGGCGGCGCACCCCGGGCCTGCGCCGCGAGGAGGTGGCCCTGCTCGCCGATGTCGGCGTGACCTGGTACACCTGGCTGGAACAGGGGCGCCCGGTGCGCGCCTCGGCGCGTGTGCTGACCGCCATCGCCCACGCCCTGCAGTGCTCGGAGGTCGAAACCGCGCACGTGCTGGCGCTGGCCGGGGTGGGCGGCACCACCGCACTGGCGCCGCCGCCGTGCGAACGGCTGACCGGCACCGCGCGCATGTTGCTGGACCAGCTCGGGCCGTGGCCGGCGATGCTGCAGACCCCGCGCTTCGACATTCTCGGCGCCAACCCAGCGTTCCAGCGCCTGATGGGCGTGACCCTGACCGACCTGCCAGACGCCGACCGCAATTGCGTCTATCAGGCCTTCACCAATCCGCGCTGGCGCGACGCATTGCTCGATCGGCAGGACGTGCTGCAGCACATGGTGGCGATGTTGCGCGCGGCGATGGCCGAGCACCTGGGCGAGCCGGAATGGGAGGCCTTGCTGGCGCGCTACCGTGCGGCCTCGCCCGAATTCGATGCGCTGTGGCGGCAGCGGCGCGAGGTGCGGGGCGTGGAGAACCAGCTCAAGCGCTTCCGCCACCCGACGGAAGGCGAGTTGCGCCTGCACCAGGTCAACTGGTGGTCGGCGCCGCGCAACGGCAACCGCCTGGTGGTCTATTTGCCAGCCGATGACACAGCGCAGGCTGCGTTGTTGCGCCTGCACGCGCAGGCCGGAAATGCCGCTGGATGAACGCTTTCCTAGCCCGATCCGGCAAGCTGAATACGTAACCGATTCCAGCAGGAGACGGTTCAGACGGAAACGGCCTAAATGCAACCGCCACACCACGTGACGGAGTTGCCATGAACATGAAACGCATTGCCACAATTGCCCTCTCGTCCGCGCTGGCGCTGGGTTTCATGGCGCCACCCGCGTTTGCCTGGGGTCCGGGCGGCCCGGGCCCTGGCTGGGGCCCGCCGGGTCCTCCGGGGCCGCCGCCTCCGCCGCCGGGCCCGGGTCCGCGCGACCACGGCTGGTACGACCGCGGTTACCGCGACGCCGACCGCGAGCGCTACTGGCGCGACCGCGAGCGCGACCGCCGCGATGCCCGTCGCGCCTACGACCGCGGCTACCGCGACGGTTATCGCAATGGCCCCGACGTCGTCTACTACCGCCCGGGCCCGCCGCGCTGGGCGCGCGGCCAGCGCTACTACGGCCCGAACTACGTGGTCTACGACTACGACCGCTATCAGGTCCGGCGCCCGCCGCACGGCTACCGCTGGGTGCGCGACGACACCGGCAACCTGCTGCTGGTCGCCATCGCCACCGGCGTCATCGCCGACCTGGTGCTCAACGGCCGCTGACCTCGGTTGCAACAACGGCGAACGGCCTCCTTCGGGAGGCCGTTCGCGTTTTGGTTCGCCCTCGGGCGCGCGCGGGGCTTAAACTAGTCGTCTGCCTTCTGTCCATGCCCCTGGAGACCCGATGTTCCCGCGCGACGCCCGCATCGAAACCTACGATCCCGAACTGGCCCGCGCCATCGCCGCCGAAGCCGGCCGCCAGGAAGACCATGTCGAGCTGATCGCCAGCGAGAACTACTGCAGCCCGCGGGTCATGGAAGCGCAGGGCAGCCAGCTCACCAACAAGTACGCCGAGGGCTATCCGGGCAAGCGCTACTACGGTGGCTGCGAATTCGTCGACGTCGCCGAGCAACTGGCCATCGACCGGGTCAAGCAGCTGTTCGGCGCCGACTACGCCAACGTGCAGCCGCACAGCGGCTCGCAGGCCAACCAGGCGGTGTACTTCGCGCTGCTGCAGCCGGGCGACACCATCCTCGGCATGTCGCTGGCGCACGGCGGCCACCTGACCCACGGCGCCAAGGTCAACGCCTCCGGCAAGCTGTTCAACGCCGTGCAGTACGGCGTCAACGACCAGGGCCTGATCGACTACGACGAGGTCGAGCGGCTGGCCCTGGAACACAAGCCGAAGATGGTGGTGGCGGGCTTCTCCGCCTACTCGCAGGTCATCGACTGGGCGCGTTTCCGCGCCATCGCCGACAAGGTCGGCGCGTATTTCTTCGTGGACATGGCGCACGTGGCCGGCCTGGTCGCCGCCGGCGTCTATCCGACCCCGCTGCCGCACGCGCACGTGGTCACCTCTACCACCCACAAGACCCTGCGCGGCCCGCGTGGCGGCATCATCGTGGCCAGTGCCGCCGGCGCCGGCGACACGCTTGAGGACCTGTCCAAGAAGCTGCAGTCGATCGTGTTCCCCGGCATCCAGGGCGGCCCGCTGATGCACGTGATCGCGGCCAAGGCGGTGGCGTTCAAGGAAGCGCTGGAGCCGGAGTTCACCAGCTACCAGCAGCAGGTGGTGAAGAACGCGCAGGCCATGGCCAAGACCCTGATCGCGCGCGGCTACAAGATCGTCTCCGGCGGCACCGAAAACCACCTGATGCTGGTCGACATGATCGGCCGCGACGTCTCCGGCAAGGACGCGGAAGCGGCGCTGGGCAAGGCCCACATCACCGTCAACAAGAACTCGGTGCCCAACGACCCGCGCTCGCCGTTCGTGACCTCCGGCCTGCGCCTGGGCACCCCGGCCATCACCACCCGCGGCTACCTGGAACAGGACTGCGTCGACCTGGCCAACTGGATCGCCGACGTGCTCGACGCCCCGGCCGACGCCGCCGTGCTGGCGCGCGTGCGCGACGCGGTGACCGCGCAGTGCCGCAAGTATCCGGTGTATGGCTGAAAAACGGGAATGGGGAATGGGGAATGGAGAATCGGGAATGGTTGAAAGCGCTAGTTGGCGCCTTTGGCGTTCCCATTCCCCATTCCCGTTTCCCCACTCCCGGCACCTATATGGCTGAGGCGGGAATGGAGAATGGAGAATCGGGAATGGTCAGAAGCGCTAAGCTGGCGCCGTTGACGTTCCCATTCCCCATTCCCGTTTCCCCATTCCCGGCGCCCTGAATGCACTGCCCCTTCTGCCAGCACACCGATACCCGGGTGATCGATTCGCGCGTGTCCGAGGACGGCGCGACGATCCGCCGTCGTCGCGAGTGCGAGGCCTGCGGTGAGCGCTTCAGTACGCTGGAGACGATCGAACTCAAGCTGCCGACGGTGATCAAGAGCGACGGCGGCCGTGAGGCGTTCGATGCGCGCAAGCTGCGCACCAGCTTCGATCGCGCGCTGCAGAAGCGGCCGGTGGCCGAAGAGCAGATCGAGGCGGCGGTGCGTGCGGTGGTGCACCAGCTGCGCATGTCCGGCGAGCGCGAACTGCCCTCGATCCGGGTCGGCGAGTACGTGATGGCCGAGTTGCGCAAGCTCGACCACGTCGGCTATGTGCGCTTCGCCTCGGTGTACCGCAGCTTCCAGGACGTGGCCGATTTCCGCGAGGAGATCGAGAAGCTCGAGCGCGAGTTGCCGGTGGGCAGCGAACAGTTGCCGCTGCTGGACCTGGTGCGCGCGGCCAAGCCGGGCGACAAGACCGGCAAGCGCTGAGCGCATGCGCATCGTCTGTCTGGCCGAGGCGGCGCAGCACATCCCCGCGCTGGCGCAGGAGCATCTGCAGGCCTTTGGTCCCCTGTTGCCGGAATGGAACGTGGTGGAGGCCGAGGCCGACCTGCGCAGCCACCGCGACGACCGCCGCATCCCCACCAGCTGGATCGCCCTGGACGGCGAGGACTGGCTGGGGTCGGTGAGCCTGCTGCAGAACGACGACGCGCGTATCCGCCAGTTCTCGCCCTGGTTGGCCACGCTGTACGTGCGGCCGCAGGCGCGCGGTGCCGGCGTCGCCGCCGCCCTGGTCGCGCACTGCGTGCAGGCCGCCGCGCGCTTCGGCGTGCAGTGGCTGTATCTGTATTGCGAGCCGGTGCTGGTGCCGTTCTACGAGCGCCTGGGCTGGCAGCGCCACGCCGACCTGCCGCTGGGGCTGCTGCACGTGGTGGTGATGCGCATCGATGCAGGCGGCGGTGCCGCATGAGCGATCCGCAGTCGCCCGGATTTTCCGCCGACGACCATCGCTGGATGGCGCAGGCCCTGCGCCTGGCCGAGCGCGGCGCCTACACCACGCGGCCGAACCCGATGGTCGGCTGCGTGATCGTGCGCGACGGTGCGGTGGTCGGCGAGGGCTTCCATCAGCGCGCCGGCGGGCCGCACGCGGAGGTGTTCGCGCTGCGCGCCGCTGGCGAGCGCGCACGTGGCGCCACCGCCTACGTGACCCTGGAGCCGTGCGCGCACTACGGCCGCACTCCGCCATGCGCGCTTGCGCTGATCGAGGCCGGCGTGGCGCGGGTGGTAGCGGCGATGGCCGACCCGTTCCCGCAAGTCAACGGCGGCGGCTTCACGCTGCTGCGCGAGGCCGGCATCGCGGTGCAGGCCGGGTTGATGGAAGCGCAGGCGCGCGCGCTCAACCGCGGTTTCCTGTCGCGGGTGGAGCGCGGCCGCCCATGGCTGCGGATCAAGCTCGGCGCCAGCCTGGACGGACGCACCGCCCTGGCCAGCGGCGAATCGAAATGGATCACCGGTCCTGCCGCGCGCCAGGACGTGCAGCACTGGCGCGCCCGCGCCGGCGCCATTCTCACCGGCGCCGGCACCGTGCTGGCCGACGACCCAGCGCTGACCGTGCGCCTGGACGCGGCGACCGAGGTGATGCCGCCGCTGCGCGTGGTGCTGGATGCGCACCTGCGCAGCCTGGCCCAGCCCAAGGTCCGCGACGGCAGCGCACCGACCCTGTACCTGCATGCGCCGGACCGCGCGCCGCCGATTTTGGATCACGCGGCGTTCGCCACCGTGCCGCTGCACGACGGCCGCTGCGACCTGCATGCGGCGCTGCGCCTGCTCGCCGAACGCGGCATCAACGAGGTCCAGGTCGAAGCGGGGGCGACGCTGAGCGGCGCACTGCTGCGTGCCGGCCTGGTCGACGAACTGCTGGTGTACATGGCGCCGCTGCTGTTGGGCGACAGCGCTCGACCGCTGCTGGCCGGGCTGGGTATCGACACCATGGCGCAGCGCCTGCCGCTGCAGCTGCAGGACGTGCGCCAGCTCGGTGACGACCTGCGCCTGCTGCTGCGCCCCTGAGCGCCGGGCGGGGCGCCGCCGCGGCAGTTGCCGGCCGCCGCGGCGAAGGCGTGGCGATCCTGGAGGGAGTGGAGCATGTCCAAGACCATCGTAGGCACCGACGGCGGACTCCCAGGACGCGGCGACTGGGTGCAGCGGGTCGCCTCGACCAGCAGGCTGGAGCGCATCGAGGCGTTCTTCGGCGGCCATGGCTATGCCATGCACCGGCACGACACCTACGCGATCGGCCGGACCCTGGCCGGCGTGCAGAGTTTCCACTACCGGCGCGCGATGGCCCATGGCACGCCCGGCACGACGATCGTCCTGCATCCTGACGAGCCGCACGACGGCCATGCCGGCACGCAGGCCGGTTTCCGCTATCGGATGGCGTATATCGAACCGGCGCTGATCCAGCGCGTGCTGGGCAGCGCGCCACTGCCTTTCGTCGGCGTGGGGACCTCTGCGGATCGGCGCCTCGGCGCGGCCGCAGGCGCATTGCTGCAGTCGCTGGACGCGCTGGATCCTCTGCAGGAAGCGGACGCCCTGTTCGATCTTGCACACGCCCTGGCCGCCGCCGCCGGCGTCCGCCGGGCTCGTGCCGGCGTGGACTATCGTGCGGCCGAACTGGCCCGCAGCTATCTGCTCGACTGCCTGGAACGGCCGATCGCGTTGCAGGATCTGGAACGGGCCAGTGGCCGCGATCGCTGGCGCCTGTCGCGGGATTTCAGGGCGCTCTACGGCACCAGTCCCTATCGCTACCTGACCATGCGGCGGCTGCAGCGGGCGCGCGATCTGGTCGCGGCGGGCCGGACGCTGGCGCAGGCGGCGCTGCTGGCCGGTTTCACCGACCAGAGCCATCTGACGCGGCAGTTCGTCCAGGCCTACGGAATGGCGCCGGGACGCTGGGCGCGGATGCTGCGATCGGCGCCGGCCTGAGCCGCGGCGCAGCCTGCACGATCGTACAAGATCGGCCTGGAGGATGGCGCCAGACTGGGCCTCCTCCGTCCAGACCAGGTCCAGCCCATGCCCGCGTCCCCGTCCGCCGCTGCGCCATCGCGCGCCATCAACTTCGCCCACAAGCTCGGCCTGATCGCCGAACACTGGCAGCCGCGGGTGATCGCCGAGCTGAACGACTACCAGTTCAAGCTGGTCAAGATCCTCGGCGATTTCATCATGCACACGCATGCGCACACCGACGAGGCGTTCCTCGTGCTCGCGGGGCGGCTGCGGATCGACTTCGCCGATCGTCACGTGTTCGTCGACGCCGGCGAACTGTACGTGGTGCCCCGGGGCGTCGCGCACCGCACGTCCGCGCTGGAAGAGGTCAGCCTGATGCTGATCGAGCCGCGTGGCGTGGCCAATACCGGCGAGCAGGGCGGCAGCCGCACGGCACCGAACGACGTGTGGATCTAGTCGGCAGGCGCGCCCCGGCCCGAATGCGCGCGACCGCCACGCAAGCGTGGCGCGGCCACGTGCGTGGGGTTGCCGTCGTCGCCGCGACGCTTTGTCCCACGCGCGGCGCGCCGGCGGCGGCAGGCGGCCGGGCCGCGCCTGCTAGAATGCGCGGGCCGGTTCGCCGGCGACCACAAACGTCTTCAGGGCGGGGTGCGATTCCCCACCGGCGGTAGGTGCGTTCGCGCACGAGCCCGCGAGCGCTTCCCGGCGCCGGCGCGACCCGCCGAATCGGGAAGGTCAGCAGATCCGGTGCGATGCCGGAGCCGACGGTATAGTCCGGATGAAAGAAGACGGCCTACGCGCAGCCTCGCGGCTGTGCGCGTGCCTGTTTGCCTTGTGGCGTTTTTCGCTCACCCCATTGCGAGAAACGTAGCTATGTTCACCGGAATCATTGAAGGCGTCGGCCATCTCGCCGCACGCCAGCCGCAGGGCGGCGATGTCCGCTTCACCGTCGCCACCGGCAGCCTGCCGTTCGCCGACGTGCGCCTGGGCGAGAGCATCGCGGTCAATGGCGTATGCCTGACCGTGATCGCCTTCGACGCGGCCTCGTTCCAGGCCGACGCCTCCACCGAGACCCTGGCGCTGACCACGCTCGGCCGCCTGGCCGAGGGCGCGGCGCTGAACCTGGAGCGGGCGATGCGCCCCAGCGACCGCCTCGGCGGGCACTTGGTCAGCGGCCACGTCGACGGGCTGGGCGAGGTGTTGTCGATCCACGACGACGCGCGCGCGCAGCGCTGGCGTTTCGCCGCGCCGGCGGCGCTGCTGCGCTACATCGCCAAGAAGGGCTCGATCTGCGTGGACGGGGTCAGCCTCACCGTCAATGCGGTCGACGCGGAAGGCTTCGAGGTCGCGCTGATCCCGCACACCGTGGCGCACACCGCGTTCGCGCAGACCGCGGTCGGCGCGGCGGTGAACCTGGAGATCGATCTGGTCGCGCGTTACGTCGAACGCCTGCTGCAGGGCCGCCAGGACGAAGCGCTGCTCTGAGTCCGGCCGTGCCGTCCTTCCGCCACGCTGCGCCGCCGCCTGCGGCGCGCGCGGCGCCTTCCGTCTTTCCGCGAGTCCCCGCATGTCGCCTTCCGTTACCCCGAGCCTGAATTTCGCCTCCGTCCCCGAACTGCTGGAAGAACTCCGCGCCGGCCGCATGGTGGTCATCGTCGACGACGAGGACCGCGAGAACGAGGGCGACCTGATCATGGCTGCCGAGCTGGTCAAGCCCTCGGACATCAATTTCATGGTCACCCATGCGCGCGGCCTGGTGTGCCTGTCGCTGACCCGCGAGCGCTGCGCGCAGCTGGGCCTGGCGCCGATGGTCCAGCGCAACACCGCGCAGTTCCATACCAACTTCACCGTCAGCATCGAGGCCGCCGAGGGCGTGACCACCGGCATCTCCGCCTACGACCGCGCCCATACCGTGCGCACCGCGGTCAAGCCGGACGCCAAGCCGCACGACCTCAGCCAGCCCGGCCACATCTTCCCGCTGATCGCCCAGCCGGGCGGGGTGCTGACCCGCGCCGGCCACACCGAGGCCGCCAGCGACCTGCCGATGCTGGCGGGGCTGGAGCCGGCCGGCGTGCTGGTGGAAGTGCTCAACCCCGACGGCAGCATGGCGCGGCGTCCGCAGTTGGAGGCGTTCGCCCGCACCCATGGCCTGAAGATGGGGTCGATCGCCGACCTGATCGCCTACCGCCTGGCCACCGAGCACACCGTCGAGCGCATCGACGAGCGGCCGATCGACACCGAGTTCGGCGGCTTCACCCTGGTCACCTACCGCGACCGCATCGCCCACGACCTGCATTTCGCCCTGGTCCGCGGCACCCCGGACGCGGAGACGCCGACCCTGGTGCGGGTGCAGGTGGAGAACCCGCTGGCCGACCTGCTGCACTGGCGCCGCGACGATTTCGGCGTGGCCGCCAGCGACGCCTTGCGCGCGATCGCCGCCGCCGAGCGCGGGGTGATGGTGGTGCTGTCGGCGCCGCGCGACAGCGAGGCGCTGCTGGCGCGGCTGCGCGCGCAGCCGGAGGCGGCGCATGGCAAGGACGTGGGCCAGTGGCGGCGCAACGGCGCCGGCAGCCAGATCCTGGCCGACCTGGGCCTGGGCAAGCTGCGCGTGCTCGGCACCCCGCGCCGGCAGATCGGCCTGGCCGGGTTCGGGCTGGAGGTGGTGGAGCATGTGGAGCCGGGAATCGGGATTCGGGAGTCGGGAGTCGGTAAAAGCTGATCCCGCGCGATTCCTGCCATTGGCGGTGACGCGGCCTTCTGCACTGACCTCAGGACCGCTTTCCCGGGGCGCGGCCCCACCGCCTGCTAAACTCTTCCACCCCCTCAAGCTGCCACCGCCATGTCCCACTACGAAGGCGACCTCCGCACTCCCGAGTCGGCGCGTTTCGCGATCATCGCCAGCCGCTGGAACGCCCGCATCACCGACGTGCTGGTTGCCGGCGCGCGGCAGAGCCTGGCCGGCAACGGCATCGCCGAGGACGCGGTGGACGTGATCCGCGTGCCGGGCGCGTGGGAACTGCCGCTGGTCGCCGCACGCCTGGCCGCGGCCGGCAAGCATGCCGCGATCATCGCGCTGGGCTGCGTGATCCGTGGCGATACCCGCCACTACGAACACGTCGCCGACGGCTGCGCCGAGGGCCTGCTGCGGGTGTCGCTGGACTTCCGCATCCCGGTGCTCAACGGCGTGCTCGCCGTGGAGCAGGTCGAGGACGCCGAGGCGCGTGCCGGCGGCAGCCACGGCAACAAGGGCGAGGAAGCGGCGCTGAGCGCGCTGGAGATGGTCAACCTGCTGGAGCTGCTGCCGTGAACAAACCCGCTGGCCACAAGCACCACCCACGCCGCGACGGCGTCGATCCGGTCCTGCGTTCGCGTGCGCGCCGGCGTGCGCTGCAGGCGATCTACGCCTGGCAGATTTCCGGCGGCAACGCCCAGCACGTGATCGCGCAGTTCGCGCACGAGCAGGCGCACGAGATCGCCGACCTGGTGTACTTCGAGAACCTGGTCGAAGGCGTGCTCAAGCACCGCGCCGAACTGGACGAAGCACTGGTCGGCTACCTGGATCGCACGGTCGAGGAAGTGGACGCGATCGAACGCGCAGTGCTGCGCCTGGCCGCCTACGAACTGCTGCACCGCATGGACGTGCCGTACCGCGTGGTGATCAACGAAGCGATCGAGACCGCCAAGCGTTTCGGCTCCGAACACGGCCACACCTACGTCAACGGCGTCCTCGACCGCGCCGCGCTGCAGTGGCGCGCGGTGGAGTCGGGGGGCTGAGGGGCCGGGAATGGGGAAACGGGAATGGGGAATGGCAAATGCAACTGCCGTCCCCTCCGAGATCGCCGGCGCGCCGGTTGTTGCTCCTGCTTTTCCCATTCCTGACTCCCCATTCCCGATTCCCAGCCCCCAATGCCCGAATTCGATCTGATCGAGCGCCTGCGCGCACGCAGTCGGGCGCGTGACGACCTGCCGCTGGGCATCGGCGACGATGCGGCCTTGCTGCTGCCGCCGGCGGGGGAGTTGCTGGCGATCACCACCGATACGCTCAATGCCGGGGTGCATTTCCCGGCCGAGACCGCGGCCGCCGACATCGGCTGGAAGACCCTGGCGGTGAATCTGTCCGACCTGGCGGCGATGGGCGCGCAGCCGCGCTGGTGCACGCTGTCGTTGTCGCTGCCGCAGGTCGACATGGCCTGGGTCGATGCGTTCGCCGAGGGCTTCTTCGCGGTGGCCGACGCGCACGGCATCGGCCTGGCCGGCGGCGACACCACGCGTGGGCCGCTGGCCTTGTCGGTCACCGCCATCGGCAGCGTGCCGGCGACGGCGGCGCTGCGTCGCGATGCCGCACAACCGGGCGACGAGGTCTGGGTGACCGGCCAGCCGGGCGAGGCGGCCGCGGCGCTGGCGCTGTGGCAGGCCGCCCGCCTGGACGTAACCACGCCGGCCGCCGATCCCCTGCACGAACGCCTGCGCCAGCGCCTGCTGCGGCCGACGCCGCGGGTGCAGGCGGGCGTGCGCCTGCGCGGCCTGGCGCGGGCCTGCGTGGACGTGTCCGACGGTCTGCTCGCCGACCTGGAGCACATCTGCGCGCGCAGCGGCGTCGGCGCCGAACTGGCGCTGGCCGCGCTGCCGGCGGTCGCCGCGCCAGCGGACGCGGATGTGGCGCAGGTGCATGCCTGGCAACTGGGTGGCGGCGACGACTACGAACTGTGCTTCACCGCCGACCCGGCGCAGCACGCGGCGATCGTGCAGGCGCTGCAGGCGGTGGGGGTCACGGCGACGCCGATCGGGCGCATCGTCGCCGGTCGCGGCATCGTGGTGCGCGATGCCGACGGCCAGCGGTGGCAACCGCCGCGCAGCGGGTACCAGCACTTTCTGAGCTGAGCCGCGTGGCCTGCGCGCGCGCAGGCCACGGGCCGCGGCGCCAGCACCGGTGTGCCGCGCGCCAAGGTCGACCGACACCCCCTTCCATACCGTGCCGCACTGCGGCGTGAACATCGCCCGTACCCGGTGGTACGGTCCGCCTGCCCGGCCCCGTGTCGAGCGCTTGTCACCGTTCTGGCAATACCGTTCCGGCAGCCGGCCATTCCGGTCCGGCGCCGCTTGGGAGGCAGTCCATGCGCATGTCCGTCTCACGTCGCATCGCCCTTGGCGCGATGCTGCTGGTGTTCTCCGCCGCCGCCGCCGCGGCCGGCTTCAGCAAGCAGTACCAGAGCATTTCCAGTTTCGATGGCACCAAGCTCGGCGCGCTGGTCCTGGTGCCGCAGGGGCAGGGACCGGGACCGTTCCCGCTGGTGGTGATGCCGGCCAGCTGGTCGCTGCCGAACCTGGAGTACGTGGGCCGCGCCAGCGAACTGGCCAACGACGGCTATGTGGTGGTCAGCTACACCTCGCGCGGGTTCTGGGATTCGCAGGGGCTGATCGACATCGCCGGAGCGCCGACGGTGGAGGACGTCAGCGCGGTGATCGACTGGGCGCTGGCCAATACCCCGGCCGACGCCAAGGCGATCGGCGTCTCGGGCATCTCCTACGGCGCCGGCACCAGCCTGCTCGCCGCCGCGCGCGACCCGCGGATCAAGGCGGTGGCCGCGCTCAGCGGCTGGGCCGACCTGCAGGCCTCGCTCTACGCCAACAGCACGGTCAGCCAGCAGGGCGTCGCCCTGCTGGTCGGTGCCGGCACGCTCACCGGCCGGCCCGGTCCGGACCTGGCGCGGATCACCGCGCACGTGGCGGTCGGCGACTACGACGGCGCGGTGCAGGGCTTCCTGCCCAAGGCGGCCGAGCGCGGAGTGATCAACGAGGTGCAGGCGCTCAACCGCAACGGTCCGGCGGTACTGATGGCCAATGCCTTCAACGACGGCCTGTTCCCGCCGAATCAGTACATCGACCTGTACAACCGGCTGAGCGTGCCCAAGCACCTGATGTTCAGTCAGGGCGACCACGCCACCGCCGAACTGCCGGGTGCGCTGGGCCTGCCGAACCAGGTGTACACCGAGGCCACGCGCTGGTTCGATCGCTACCTCAAGGGCCGCGACAACGGCGTGGACCGCGAAGCGCCGGTGCAACTGTCCACCCTCGGTGGCGACTGGCTCAGCTATGCCGACTGGAACAGCGTGCAGGCCGGCGCTACCCATTACGGCCTGACGGGTCCCAGCGGCCTGCTGCTGCCGACCGGGGCGCTGACCAGCGGCAACAGCAGTGGCTGGAGCTACCGCATCGCCACCGGCGTGCCGACGCTGGCCGATTCCGGTGTGGTGCTGGTCAGTGGCCTGCTGCAGGGCTTCGGCCAGCCGGTGACGACCTCGATCCCGCTGGTCAGCCGCGCCGGTGCCGCGGTGTGGAGCGGCCCCGTGCTGTCCAGCGGCAAGCGCCTGGCCGGTGCGCCGTCGCTGCGGCTGACGGTGACCCCGAGCCAGTCGAACGTGTCGCTGTTCGCCTATCTCTACAGCATGGACGGGTCGGGTTCGGCGCAATTGCTCAGCCACGTGCCGTACACCTTGCGCAACGCGACGCCGGGCACGCCGGTCACCCTCGACCTGGCGCTGCAGGCGACCGCGGTCGACATCCCGGCGGGGCGCCGGCTGGTGCTGGTGGTGGACACCACCGACCCGCGCTACACCTCGGCCAGCCGCTTCGGCGGCACCGTGAGCTTCAGTTCGCCGGCGGCAACGCCGTCGTTCCTGAGTGTGCCGTTGCACTGAGGCAGTGGTTTCCTTCTCCCATTGGGAGAAGGTGCACGGAGGGGCAGATGAGGGTACGGGCGCAGCCTCGCAGTGATAGGTCCGCGCGTGCGCTTCGCGCGCCGACCCTCACCCCAACCCCTCTCCCGGTGGGAGAGGGGCTTTGAGCTTATTCCTTCTCATCTCGGGAGAAGGTGCCGGTAGGGGCGGATGAGGGTACGGGCGCAGCCTCGTATAGCCAGATCGACGCGACGCTAGTCACGCGCACGAATTTACGCAGCTTTTATTCGAACCGGCGCGCGCTTTGCAACGAAGATATCCGGCGATTCCGCATACTTTCCGCGCTGACGACGGGGATGTGTGCGTGGAATCGATGGTTGCGATCTTGAGCCTGCCGCTGCCTGCAACGGTCGCCTGCAGGCGCCACCTGCGGCATCCACTGGGGGCGCACTGGCCTGGTGTCCGCATCAGCATCGCTGCCATTCTTCGCGCGTTGCGACGTCGCCACGGCTGTCGCAGCGCGTCGCAGCATCCGCCTCCACGCAGCCGCGCGCGTTCACTGCACGCGCAGTGACCCGCTGACGCCGCCGCCGCGGCGCCGCATTCCACCTCTCTCCCGCGATGCGCCACCAGGCGCATCGCCTGCGATGGCGCGTGCGCGTGAGGCGGCGCGCTGTCGTTGCCTCCCTCCACCCGAAAAGGACGGCTCGTTGCAGAGCCGAAGTCGCAATGTCCATGAAGCTCCATCCCCTGTTCCTGTTCCTGTCCCTGGCCCTGCTGTGCGCCCGCGATGCCGCCGCCGCGGGCCTGGTTGCGCCCGTGTCCGAGGCGATGCCGGCGTCGGACGCTGTGACGGCGCCGCTGCCGCGCAGCGCCGATTGCGCCAATGGCTTCTTCTCGCGCCTGGCCTCCGCCTATCGCGAGGATGCGCAACCGGCCGATCCAGATGCGCCGACGCCGGCGCGCCGCGGCCTGGCGGCGCCGTTCTCCTCGCCGCCGTTCCCGTCGGCCGAATGGCAGCTCGGCGCGGTGGACTATCCGGTCGGCGTGCCCAACGAGAATGCGCAGTATCCGGTGGAGAAGGCGCTGGCCTGCACGCGCGTGGGGCAGTGGATGCAGCGCAACCGCATCGAGCTGTACGGCTGGATCAATCCCTCGCTCAACGCCAGCACGTCCTCGCGCACCAACTATCCGCTGTCCTACTCCACACGGCCCAACCGCGGCGAATTCAACCAGGCGTTGATCCGCCTGCAGCGCGTGCCGGACACGGTGCAGACCGATCATGTCGACTGGGGCTTCCACCTCGACGACCTCTACGGCTACGACTACCACTACACCACGATGAAGGGCGTCACCAGCGACCAGTTGCTGCACCACCCGCAGCCAAACAGCGCGCTCAACGGCAAGATCTACGGCAACGATCCGATGATCGCGCACGTGGACCTGTACCTGCCGTCGGTGGCGCAGGGCATGCTGGTCACGGTCGGCCGCTATCTGTCGTTGCCGGACATCGAGGCGCAGTTCTCGCCGAACAACTATCTGCTGACCCACTCGATCCTGTACACGGTCGATGCCTATACCAACATGGGCGTGCTCACCACCACCAAGCTCAACGACCAGTGGACGCTGCAACTCGGCGTGCATGGCGGCGACGATTCGGCGATCTGGGACGCGACCAGCCGCCTGAGCGCGCAGGCCTGCCTGCGCTGGGTCTCCAAGAGCAACGACGACATGCTGTATCCCTGCGTGGAGTCGTACAACAACGCCGCGCAGACCTACAACAACCTGCAGGAGTTCGTGCTGACCTGGGGCCACCGCCTCTCGCCGAAGGTGCACATGCTCACCGAGGCCTACCACCTCTACGTGCGCGACCAGGCGCTGGCCACCGATCCGTCGCAGTCGCATGCGCCGACCGGGCGCCCGGGCTATGCGTTGGGCGAGGCGCCGGACTTCCCGCTGGGACGCAGCACCGCCGATGCCATCGTCAACTACGTCAACATCCAGCTCGGCGCGTCGGACATGCTGGCGATTCGCAACGAGTTCGTGAACGACCACGACGGCCAGCGCACCGGTTTCGCCACGCGCTACTCCAGCCACACCATCGGCCTGACCCACTGGGTGTCGCAGGACCTGGAGATCCGCCCCGAGCTGCGCTACGAGCACGCCTACGATTTTCCCGCCTACGACGGCGGACGCCGCAATCATGAGGCGACGGCGTTGATCGACGCGATCCTGCACTACTGAGGACGGCGCACGCGGTGCCGGCCGCGTCGCGCGGCATTGCGCGCCGCCGGCGCCGACCATGGCGATGCGCCTGCGATATCGCGCGCGATCGCCGGCGCCGCGCGGTTTTACGCAGAATTTATGCGCGCCGCGCCGCTTCGCCACGGAGAGTTTATGGCGCCGGCTTCGATAATGCCGGCCTGGGCCAGAAGGCCTGTCCGACCCGGCGTGCGTCGCCATGTTGCGCTTCCCTTCTGTCGCCGTGCGTGCGTCGCGTGCGGCGCTGTTCCACACGATTGCGGCCTGCCCTGCGGCGGGCCGTCCCTTTGTTTCGGAGTTGAGACCATGAGCGGTTGGCTTTCGTTCGTTTGCGGCGTGGCGGTGATCGTCGCGGCCGGTTACCTGCTGTACGTGATCCTGCGCCCCGAAGATTTCTGAGCCGAGTGCCACTTCCATGATCGATACATTGCTTGTCTATGCGCTCGCGCTGCTGCTGGGGTGGCCGCTGGGCCTGTACCTGGCCAAGGTGATGCGCGGTGCGCCGATGCGCGGCGACGCGCTGTTCGGCTGGATCGAACGCCCGCTGTACCGCCTGCTCGGCACCGATCCGGCGCGCGGCATGCACTGGCGCGCCTATGCCGGCGCGTTCTTGGCCAGCAACCTGGTGTTGGGCGTGCTGGTGTTCGCGCTGTTCGTGACCCAGGCCTGGCTGCCGTTCAATCCGGATGCGGTGCCCAACATGCGTTGGGACGTGGCGCTGCACACCATGGTCTCGTTCCTCACCAACACCGACCAGCAGCATTACTCGGGCCAGGCGCAGCTGTCGTACCTGTCGCAGGCGGTGGGCGTGGTCGGCCTGCAGTTCATCACCCCGATGATGGGTCTGGCGCTGGTGGCGGCGACGCTGCGCGGCTTGTTCGGCGGGCGTGGCCATGACGCGGCGCGCACCGCTGCGGCCGCCACCGGCGGCGAGGCGGTGCAGGACGTGGATCTCGGCAACTACTGGGCCGACGTGATCCGGCCGACCCTGCGCTTCCTGCTGCCGCTGTGCCTGCTGTGGACGCTGCTGCTGACCCAGCAGGGCGTGCCGTCCACGCTGGCCGCCGGTCCGGTCGCCACGCCGCTGGACGCCAGCGCCGGGCAGCAGACGCAGAAGATCCCGCTCGGCCCGGTCGCGGCGATGGTGGCGATCAAGCAGCTCGGCACCAACGGCGGCGGCTGGTACGGCCCCAACAGCGCGATGGCGCTGGAGAATCCCACGCCGTTCTCCAATCTGCTGGAAGTGCTGGCCATCGTGCTGATCCCGGTGGCGGTGGCGTTCATGGTCGGCCCGTTCACCGGACGCCGCAAGTTCACCGCGCTGGTGTTCGGCAGCATGCTGGTGATGTCGCTGGCGTCCACCGCGGTGTCGCTGTGGGCCGAAGGCCATGCGCCCGGCAGCGCCGCGCTGATGGAAGGCAAGGAGGTGCGCTTCGGCGTCGACGCGTCGGCGGCCTGGTCGTCGCTGACCACGCAGACCTCCAACGGCTCGGTCAACGCCATGCACGATTCGCTGGCGCCGCTGACCGGCGGCGTGGCCATGGTCAACATGCTGATCAACGCGATCTGGGGCGGCATCGGCTGCGGCCTGCAGCAGTTCCTGGTGTATCTGCTGCTGAGCGTGTTCCTGGCTGGCTTGATGACCGGGCGCACCCCGGAGTTGTTCGGGCGCAAGATCGAGGCGCCGGAAGTGCGTCTGCTGGCGCTGCTGATCCTGTTGCAGCCGCTGGTGCTGCTCGGCTTCACCGCGGTCACCCTGGCCCTGCCGGCGTCGATCTCGGCGACCTCCAATCCCGGCTTCCATGGCATCAGCCAGGTGTTCTACGAGTACACCTCGGCCTTCGCCAACAACGGCTCCGGCTTCGAAGGGCTGGGCGACGGCATTCCGTGGTGGAACCTGAGCTGCACCGCGGTGCTGCTGCTGGGCCGCTATCCGGCGCTGATCGTGCCGCTGATCGTGGCCGCGCAACTGGCGCGCAAGCGCGTGGCGCCGGAAACCGGCGGCAGCCTGCAGGTGGAAACCCCGACCTTCGCGCTGACCCTGATCGCGGTCATCGCGGTCCTGACCGTTCTGCAATTCACGCCGGCCCTGGTGTTGGGACCGATCGCCGATCACCTGACCCTGGCCGCGCACTGAGACGACGACGATGAGTACCCCGCTTCCCTCTACTTCCGTGGCTTCTTCGCCGGCGCGCCGGCCTGGGCTGTTCGATGCCGCGGCGCTGCGCGCGGCCCTGCGCGACAGCGTGCTCAAGCTGTCGCCGCGGCATCTGCTCGGCAGCCCGGTGATGGCCGTGGTCTTTGCCGGCACGCTGCTGTCGGCGCTGATCACCGTGGCCGGCCAGGGGCCGACCGGCTTCGGCTGGGCGGTGACCGCGATCCTGCTGGTCACCGTGCTGTTCGGCAACTTCGCCGAGGCGGTGGCCGAGGCGCGCGGCCGCGGCCAGGCCGCCTCGCTGCGGCGCGCGCGCAAGGACCTGGTGGCGCGCCGGGTCGCCAGCGCGCGGCTGGACGGCGAGACCAGCGTGCCGGCCGCCGAACTGCGCCCGGGCGACCTGGTGGTGGTCTCGGCCGGCGAGCTGATCCCGGCCGACGGCGAGATCGTGCACGGCCTGGCCACGATCAACGAGGCCGCGGTCACCGGCGAATCGGCGCCGGTGCTGCGCGAGGCCGGCACCGACCGCTCCGGCGTCATCGGCGGCACCAAGGTGCTGTCCGACGAGATCCTGGTGAAGGTCACCGCCGAGCCGGGCCACAGCTTCCTGGACCGGATGATCGCGCTGGTGGAAGGCGCCAATCGGCAGAAGACGCCGAACGAGATCGCGCTGACCATGCTGCTGGCGGCGATGACCCTGACCTTCCTGATCGTGGTCGCCTCGCTGCCGGCGATCGCCGCCTTCGTCGGCGTGCACGTGGACCCGTTGCTGCTGATCGCGCTGCTGGTGTGCCTGATCCCGACCACCATCGGCGGGCTGCTGCCGGCGATCGGCATCGCCGGCATGAATCGCGCGCTGTCGGCCAACGTGCTCGCCAAGTCCGGCAAGGCGGTGGAAGTGGCCGGCGACGTCGACGTGCTGCTGCTGGACAAGACCGGCACCATCACCCACGGCGATCGCCAGGCCACCGTGTTCCATGCGCTCAGCGGCGTGGACGTGGCGCAGCTGCGCGAAGCGGCGATGCTGTCGTCGCTGGCCGACCCGACCCCGGAAGGCAAGTCGATCGTGCGCCTGGCCCGCGAGCAGGGCCTGCCGCCGGCCGATCCGGCGGGTGCCGAGTTCGTCGCTTTCACCGCGCAGACGCGCATGTCCGGCGTCGACCTGCCGGCCGCCGGCATGCAGCCGCCGCGGTCGATCCGCAAGGGTGCCGCCGATGCGCTGATCCGCCACGTCACCGCGCTGGGCGGACAGGTGCCGGCGGAACTGAAGAGCCGGGTCGAGCAGGTGGCGCGCAGCGGCGCCACGCCGCTGGTGGTGGCCGAGGGCCGGCACGTGCTGGGCGTGGTCGAGCTGTCGGACGTGGTCAAGCACGGCGTGCGCGAGAAGTTCGCGCGGCTGCGCGCGATGGGCGTCAAGACGGTGATGATCACCGGCGACAACCCGCTCACCGCGGCGGCCATCGCCGCCGAGGCCGGCGTCGACGACTACATCGCCGAAGCCACCCCCGAGGACAAGCTGGCGCGCATCCGCCAGGAGCAGGCCGGCGGACGCCTGGTGGCGATGGTTGGCGACGGCACCAACGACGCGCCGGCGCTGGCCCAGGCCGACGTCGGCCTGGCGATGAACTCCGGTACGCAGGCGGCCAAGGAGGCTGGCAACATGGTCGACCTGGACTCGGATCCGGCCAAGCTGCTGGCGGTGGTGGAAGTGGGCAAGCAGCAGCTGATCACCCGCGGCGCGCTGACCACCTTCTCGCTGGCCAACGACGTGTCCAAGTACTTCGCGATCCTGCCGGCGCTGTTCGCCGCCTCGATCCCGCAGATGGCCGCGCTGAACGTGATGCGGCTGTCCAGCCCGACCAACGCGGTGCTGGCGGCGCTGATCTTCAACGCGCTGGTGATCCCGGCGCTGATCCCGCTGGCGCTGCGCGGCGTGCGCTTCACCCCGTCCTCGGCGACCTCGCTGCTGCGCCGGAACATGCTGATCTACGGCGTGGGCGGCGTGCTGCTGCCGTTCGTCGGGATCAAGGCCATCGACCTGCTGTTGGTGGCGTTGGGCTGACCCCAGCGCCGATCTATACGCTCTTTCGGAATTGCCTCCATGACCGTGTCTTCCGTTTCCCCCCACGAACCGATGCGCTGGCGCGCCGTGCTGGTGCTGCCGCTGCTGGTGCTCGCGTCCGCGGCGCTGTACTCGCTGCTGGCCACCGTGCTGGCCGGCGCGCTGTTCCCCGAGCAGGCCAACGGCAGCCTGCGCACCAAGGACGGCCGCGTGGTCGGCTCGGCGCTGGTGGCGCAACCGTTCGCCGCCGCCGGCTATTTCCAGCCGCGTCCGTCCGGCGCCAAGTACGACCCGATGTCGGCGGCCGGCAGCAACCAGGCACGCAGCAACCCCGACCTGCGCAAGCGCCTGGACGACACCCGCCAGGCGGTGGCCGCGCGCGAGGGCATCGACCCGGCGCAGGTGCCGGACGACCTGGTCACCCAGTCCGGCAGCGGCATGGACCCGGACATCAGCGTCGAGGCCGCGCAACTGCAAGTGGCGCGCGTGGCCGCCGCGCGCGGCCTGCCACCACAGACCGTCGCCGCCCTGGTCGCCGCGCAGACCCAGCCACGCCAGTTCGGCGTGCTCGGCAGGCCGCGGGTGAACGTGCTGGCGCTGAATCTGGCCTTGGATGCGGTCGGGAATGGGGAAACGGGAACCGGGAATGGGAAGGAGCAAAAGCGGTAAGGCGCGCCGCGCTGTAGGCTTTGCGATTCCCCATTCCCAATTCCCCATTCTCAGCTCCAAATGCCCGACCCCCGCACCCAACAGGCCGATGCCCTGATCGGCGAACTGCAGCGCGAGCGTGGCGGGCGCCTGACCGTGTTCCTCGGCGCGGCGCCGGGGGTGGGCAAGACCTACGCGATGCTGTCGCGCGCGCGGCAGTTGCAGCAGCAGGGCAACAACCTGGTGGTCGGCGTGGTCGAGACCCACGGCCGCGCCGAGACCGCGGCGCTGCTGGAAGGGCTCACCGTGCAGCCGCGGCGGCGCCTGGAGTACCGCGGCCGCACCCTGGACGAGATGGACCTGGATGCGCTGCTGGCGCTGCGCCCGCCGCTGGTACTGGTGGACGAACTGGCGCATCGCAACGCGCCCGGCAGCCGCCACGAGCGGCGCTGGCAGGACGTGCAGGAACTGCTCGACGCCGGCATCGACGTCTACAGCACGGTCAACATCCAGCACCTGGAAAGCCTCAACGACGTGGTCCACCGCATCACCGGCGTGCGCGTCAGCGAGACCGTGCCCGATGCGATCTTCGACCGCCTGCGCGACATCGTCTTGGTCGACCTGCCGCCGCGCGAGCTGATCGAGCGCCTGCAGCAGGGCAAGGTGTATCTGCCCGAGCAGGCCGGGCAGGCGCTGCAGGCGTTCTTCTCGCCGTCGAATCTGGCCGCGCTGCGCGAGCTGGCGATGCAGACCGCCGCCGACCGCGTCGACAACGATCTGCGCGACGTGCAGGCGGCGCAGGGCCGTACCAGCGTCGCGCTGCGGCGTACGGTGATGGTGGCGATCGACGGCCGCGGCCAGTCCGATTACCTGGTGCGGGTGGCGCGGCGCCTGGCCGAGCGCCGCGGCGCGCCCTGGACCGTGGTGACCGTGCAGACCCAGGCGCAGCCCGACGCCGACTGGCAGCTGGAAATCGACCGCGCCTTCGCCCTGGCGCGCCGCCTCGGCGGCGAGGCCGCGCTGCTGCACGGCGCCAACGTCGCCGACACCTTGCTCGACCACGCCGCGCGCAGCGGCGTGTCCACGCTGGTGCTGGGCCGCACCCGCGAGCGCCCGCTGGCGCGCATGATCAACCGCACGCTGACCCAGCAACTGCTGCAACGCGGCGCGCACTACGAACTGGTGATCATCAGTTCGCCGGAGGCGCGCGCCCGCGCGCGGCGGCGCTGGCGCAGCCCCGGGCATTGGCTGTCGCGCGACGACCTGGTGTTCGCCACGGTCGCCACGCTGGCGGCGGTGGCGGTGGGCTGGCTGGCCGAGCGCTGGGTCGGCATCGACGACCTGTCGATGGTGTTCATCGTCGCGGTGGTGATGGTGGCGGCGAAGACGCGGATGGCCGCGGCGGTGCTGGCCGCGCTGTTGAGCTTCCTCGCCTACGATTTCTTCTTCATCGATCCGCGCTACACGCTGCACATCGGCGCGCGCCAGGGCCTGGTCACGGTGCTGCTGTTCCTGGTCGCGGCGCTGGTTGCCGGGCGCCTGGCCTCGCGCCTGCGCATGCAGGTGCTGGCGCTGCGCGCGGCCAACGCGCAGACCACCGCGCTGCAGCGGCTGGGCCGCGAACTGGCCAGCGCCGCCGATCTCGGCCAGGTGCTGGAGGCCGGCCGCCGCGCGCTCGCCGGCACGCTCGACGCCGAGGCCTGGCTGCGCCTGCAGCCGCTGGAGCGCGCGCACGATGGTGCCGACGACTACGCGCCGTCGATGGCCGCGGTGGACCGCAGCGCCGCCGACTGGGCGCAGCGCCATGGCCAGGCCACCGGCCGCTTCACCGACACCCTGGCCGGCGCGAGCTGGTGGTTCCTGCCGGTGCGCCACGAGCGCGGCGCGATCGGCGTGGTCGGGCTGCGCTTCGGCGCCGGCGTGCAGCGCCCGGGCCTGGAGCAGCAGCGCCTGGCGGAGGCGATGGTCGAGGACATCGGCCAGGCCGCACTGCGCACCCGCCTGGTCGCCGACCTGGAGAGCGCGCGGGTCAGCGGCGAGACCGAGCGGCTGCGCTCGGCACTGCTGTCCTCGGTCTCGCACGACCTGCGCTCGCCGCTGGCGGCGATGATCGGCGCGGCCAGCAGCCTGTCCAGCTACGGCCAGGCGATGGACGCGGACGATCGCCGCAGCCTGCTCGACACCATCCAACTGGAAGGCGAGCGCCTGGACCGCTACATCCAGAACCTGCTGGACATGACCCGGCTCGGCCACACCGGGCTGACCTTGAACCGCGACTGGATCGGTGTGGACGAACTGATCGGCTCGGCCGCGCGGCGCCTGCAGCGCTACCAGCCGCAGGTGCGCCTGGACATCGCCCTGGCCGCGGACCTGCCGACGCTGTGGGTGCACCCGGCGCTGGTCGAGCAAGCCATCTTCAACGTGCTGGAGAACGCCGCCAAGTTCTCGCCGGCGGACGCGGCGATCCGCGTCGCCGCCGGCATGGTCGACGGCCGCCTGCGCATCGACATCAGCGACCGCGGCCCAGGCATTCCCGAGGACGAGCGCGCGCGCATCTTCGACATGTTCTACAGCGTCGAGCGCGGCGACCGCGGCCGCCACGGCACCGGCCTGGGCCTGACCATCTGCCAGGGCATGATCGGCGCGCACGGCGGCAGCGTCGAGGCGCTGCCCGGTCCCGATGGCCGCGGCACCACGATCCGCATTACCCTGCCGCTCATCGAACCCGCCGCGCCGCCGTCCCGCCCCGATGCCGACTGAGTCCCACGCCGATCCGATTCCGCCGCCGCGCGTGCTGGTCATCGACGACGAGCCGCAGATCCGCCGGTTCCTCGACATCAGCCTGCGCGCGCAGGGCTACCGCGTGCTGCAGGCCGATACCGGCGCCGCCGGCCTGGCGCAACTGGCCGCGCACGGCGCCGAACTGGTGGTGCTGGACATCGGCCTGCCCGACCAGGACGGACACAGCGTGCTGCGCGAACTGCGGCAATGGTCGTCGGTGCCGGTGATCATGCTGACCGTGCGCGCCGGCGAGGCCGAGAAGGTGCAGGCGCTGGACGCCGGCGCCAACGACTACGTGACCAAGCCGTTCGGCGTGCAGGAACTGATGGCGCGCATCCGCGTGCTGCTGCGCATGCAGCCCGTCGCCGGCGAGGCCGAGCCGGTGTTCGACGACGGCCACCTGCACATCCACCTGGGCCTGCGCGAGGTGCGCCTGGACGGCGAGGCACTGCCGCTCAGCCGCAAGGAGTACGCGCTGCTGGCGCTGCTGCTGCGGCACAGCGGCCGCGTGGTGACGCAGCCGCAACTGCTGCGCGAACTGTGGGGGCCCACTCATCAGGACGACACCCACTACCTGCGCATCCTGGTCGGCAAGCTGCGGCAGAAACTCGGCGACAGCGCCGTCGCCCCGCGCTACATCGCCACCGAGCCGGGCGTGGGGTTGCGCTTCATCGGCGTGCAGTGTCCGTCGGCGTGATGGGGCGTGTCGGCGTTCCCGGGTATCCGTAGGAGCGGCTTCAGCCGCGACCGCTGCGTTCCCGGTCATGCCCGTCGCGGCTGAAGCTGTTCCTACAGCGGCAGCGAGTGCTTTCGGACGCATTGGAACGCGATAGACGGAAGACCAGATGACCTTGTGCCCGCCTCCCATCGTGATCAACCCGGACCACTTCCTGCATACGGAACAAGGGCGCGTCTGGACACCGGAACGCAATCGCAGCGCGTGGCAGCAAAGCCATGACGCCTTGAAGGCGATCCTCGCCGGTGCGTGCGAATCCGCCGGCACCTGGACGGTCGTCATCGTGTGCGGCCTGCAGGGCGCGGGCAAGACCACGTGGATTGCGCGGCAACCGGTACGGCCGTGCACCGTCTACTTCGATGCGGCGCTGCCCGGTACCCGGCATCGGGCACCGATCATCGCCATTGCGAACGCGGCCGGCGCCCGGATCGAGATCGTCTGGATCAAGGTCGCACTGCCTGTTGCGCTCGCGCGGAACCTGCAGCGTGCCGCGGACGAACAGGTTCCGGAGGAGGCGATCCGCTCGGTGCACGACCTCTTCGAAGCGCCGACGCTCGCCGAAGGGGCCGACCACGTCAGCGTCGTCACTCCGGCCCAATGTGCGCCTTGAAGGCTGCAGGCGTGGCAGCGGCGTCCGGCAGCGTGCACATCGCTGCCGCGCCACGCGCTCTGCCGGCTGCTCGCTGACGAGTTCGGCGGAAGGCTGGGGCCGTTCCCACGAAGCAGTGTGTGCGATGGATGCAGCGCTTCAGGCATGACGACCGCGCCTCGCACCGCATCGGTCGTCGGCAGCGATAGCGCATCGTGTGCGCAAGGCCATCGCTCGTGCCGCGATCGCCTTGGCTCGTCGTAGGAGCGGCTTCAGCCGCGACCGTGGCCTTGCCGGTGACGCCCGTCGCGGCTGAAGCCGCTCCTACGAGGGCATGGCGGCATGGCGAGGTTGCAATGGATCAGTACGCGAAAGAGGCTGTCCCGAATCCCGAATCCCGAATCCCGAATCCCGAATCCCGGATTCCGGATTCCGGATTCCGGATTCCGGATTCCCCCTCAAGGCTCCGGCAACACCTTCCCCGGATTGAGGATCCCATCCGGATCCAGCGCGCGCTTGATCGCACGCATCGCATCCAGGGTGGCGGCGTCGAAGGCCTGGTCCATGTAGTCGCGCTTGGCCACGCCGATGCCGTGTTCGCCGGACAGCGTGCCTTCCAGCGCCAGCACCAGCGCGAACAGGCGTGGCAACGCGGCCTGAGCACGCGCGGTTTCGGCGGCGTCGTCCGGCGCGTACATGATGTTGACGTGCAGGTTGCCGTTGCCGGCATGGCCGAAGGCGACGATCGGCAGGTCGAACTCGGCGGCCAGCGCTTCCACGCCGGCGACCAGCTCGGGGATGCGCGACACCGGCACCACCACGTCCTCGTTGATCTTGCCCGGGCGGATCGTGCGCAGCGCCGGCGACAGCGCGCGGCGTGCGGCCCACAGGCGATCGCGCGCGCTGCCGTCGGCGGCCACGTCCAGCGCCAGCAGGCCGTCGCCCTCCGCCGCCGCGCCCAGCGCCTGCAGCGCGTAGGGCAGGGTGTCGTTGTCGCCGTCGGCCTCGATCAGCAGCATCGCGCCGGCCTCGGGCACGTCGCTGCCGTTGCGGCGCAGCAGCGCGATCGCGCTGCGGTCCATGAACTCGAGCATGGTCGGCGTGCTCGGCTGCGCCATCAGTCGCGACACCGCGGCGGCGGCACCGGCGGCGTCGCGGTACAACGCGCGCAGCCCGGCCTGCGCCAGCGGCCGCGGCGACAGCTTCAGCGTCGCTTCCACGATCAGCGCCAGGGTGCCTTCGCTGCCGACCAGCAAGTGGGTCAGGTCGTAGCCGGTGGCGTCCTTGGTGTAGGCGCCGCCGCAGCGGATCACCTCGCCGCTGCCGGTCACCGCGACGAGGCCGAGCACGTTGTCGCGGGTGGCGCCGTACTTCACCGCGCGCGGCCCGCCGGCATTGGTCGACAGGTTGCCGCCGACGCTGCAGATCTCCGCGCTGGACGGGTCCGGTGGCCAGAACAGCCCGTGCGGCGCCAGTGCCTGCTGCAGGTCGCCGTTGAGTACGCCGGGTTCCACCACCGCGCAGCGGTCTGCCGGGCGCAGTTGCAGGATGCGGTTCATGCGCGCGAACGACAGCACCACGCCGCCGGAGAACGGCACCGCGGCGCCGGCAGTGCCGGTGCCGGCGCCGCGCGCCACCAGCGGCACGCGGTGCGCACGGCAGGCGCGCACGATCGCCTGCACCTGCTCGCGGGTCTGCGGCAGCGCCACCGCGTCGGCCAGCGCCCAGCGCCGCGAATCGTCCTCGCCATAGCTGCGCCGGCTGTCGGCGTCGGTGCGCCAGCCCTCTGGGCCGAGCAGGGTGGCGAGGGTGTCGGTGAGCGCGGCGGGCAGCGGTGTGGTCATGGCGAAGGCGGCGAAGAGGAAGACGCGGAGGGCGAGGGCGGCTGCAGCAGTTTCCAGGTGAGCACCGCCAGCGCCAGCGGCAGCCACACCCAGCGCAGTTCCGACAGCAGCGTGGTCAGGCCGCGCGCGCTGAAGAAACCGTTGGCGAACGGCGAGACCCGGATCGGCCGCCACGGCGCGAACCAGCGCTGCTCGCTCCACGGCCAGGCCAGGGCCACGCCGAGGCCGCCGGAGGTCATCGCATCGAGCAGCGGGTGCGAGGCGGTGCAGACGAACAGCCACGCGGCCGCCTGCACCGCGCCGGCGCGCAGGGGCCGGTGCAGCAGCGCGCCGAGCACGCCCAGCACCGCGGCGAACAGCAGCGAGTGGCTCGCACCGCGATGGCCGAAGGCGTCGGCGTAGGGGATGTGCAGGGCGAAGCCGAGCACGTCGGCGTCGGGCAGCATCGCCGCGACGATGCCGGCGCCGAGCAGGCGCGTGGAGATGCGCCCGCGATCGGCGGCGGCCCACAGCGCCAGCGGCACCGCGGCGTGGGTGAAGATGCTCGGCACCTCAGCAATCCTCGGCGCGAAACGCGTCGCGCAGCCAGGTCAGCCGCGGCGGATCGCCTTCGGCCTCGACCACGTCGAAGCGGCACGGCCAGCTGGCGTATTGCGGATGCGCGGCCAGGAACAGTTGCGCCGCCAGCAGCAGGCGGCGGCGCTTGCGCAGGTCGACCGAGGCCACGCCACCGCCGAACGCGGTGCTGCGCCGGTAGCGCACTTCGACGAACACCAGGCTCTGCGCCTGCTGCATTACCAGGTCCAGCTCGCCGCCGCGGAAGGCGACGTTGGCGGCGATCAAACGCAGGCCGGCGCGCTCCAATTCGGCGCGCGCCGCCGCTTCCACCGCGTTGCCGCGTCGGCGCCGCTCAGTTTCCATCGGGCAGCGGGGTCGGGCGCCCGCCGCTGAAGGTGGACCAGGCCGGGGTGCGCACGATGTTGCCGAAGCCGTCCAGGTGCAGCACGCCGGTGGCGCCGCGCAGGGCGCTGTCCTTGCCGGTCGCCAGCTTCTCCAGGTACGCGGTGATCTGCCAGGCGTCGTAGCCGAACGCGAACAGGCGCCCGGCCGGGCCGCGCGCGGTCGGCAGCATGTCGGCCACGCTGGTCGCCGCCGGCAGGCCGCCGACGCCGCGCACGTTCCACAGTTCGCTGGGGTAGACGATGCCGTCCAGCACCAGGTCGTCCTCGGGCTTGCCGGTGCCCAGCACCAGCTGCGAGGTCGCGACCCGGGTCTTGCCGGCGAAACCGGCCAGTGCCAGCTGTGGCGCCAGCGCGCGCGCGGTATTGCCCTTCACCGCCAGCAGCACCGAGTCGGCGGCACCGGCGTTGCGCAGTTGCGCGGCGATGTCGCCGGGCGTTTCGGCCACGCTGATGCTGCCGGCGACCTTGCCGCCACGCTCGCTGAAGCGGTCGCGGAACGCGGCCACCGCACGGCGGCCGTTGTCGTCGTTGCTGCCGATGACCAACGTATTGCTGCGCTCGTGCGCCAGCAGGTACTCAGCGGCGGCGATGCCGTCGTCCTCCGGGGCCAGCGAGAAGCCGGCGCTGCCGCCGGGCGGGGCGTGGGTGCCGCGGTTCAGCGCCAGCACCGGCACCGGCAGCGCGTCGCGCGCGAACAGTGCGGTGACCTCGTCGCGGCCGAGCGGGCCGACCACGAAGTCGGCGCCGCCATCGACCGCCTTCTGGTAAGCGGCCAGCGCCCCGGCCGGGGTGCCGGTGGTGTCGATGAAGTCGATCGGCGGGCGCCGCCGGGTCTCGCCGTAGTAGCCGGCGAGCAGGCCGTCGCGTACCGGCGCGGCCGCGGTGGCCAGGCTGCCGCTCAACGGCAGCAGCACCGCCAGCTTGGCCGGCGGGCGGTAGCCGTCGCGCTCGGCCGGCGGCCGCTTGCTGGTGTCGAAGCCCCACTGCTCGCCGCGGTCGAATGGGCGCGGCAGTGCCAGGCCGCGGCTCAGCAGGGCGCGGCCGACGAAGTTGTACAGCGGGTCGCCGGCCGGCAGCGCGCCGGCGCGGGCCTGCAGGGTGGCGTCGTTGAGCGTGGCCAGCTGGCGCACGATGGCGCGCTGGTTGTCGCTGCGCGTCTGGCCGCTGAGGCCGTTGTCGGCGCGGGCGCGTTCGTCCAGCGCCGCGTTGGCGTCGCCGGTGCCTTCCAGCGCCTGCGCGCGGGCCAGGTGCCAGCGCGCGCGCAGGTTCTGCGGCACCGCCTGCGGATCGCTGCCCAGCGCCTGCAGTGCCTTGGCCGGCTGACGGTCGGCCAGGGCCAGCTCGGCCTCGACCAGCGCCACCCGCACCTTGCTCAGCGGCGGCAACTGCCGCGGCTGTACCTGCGCCAGCAGGCTGCGCGCGCGGGCGGCGTCGCCGGCCTCGTACCAGGCGAAGGCGGCGTCGCCCAGCAATTGGTTGCGGGCGCTGCCGGTGGCGCCGGCGGCCTGCGCCTCGAGCTGCTGCGCCGCGTCCCGCGGCTTGCCCTGGTCCAGCAGCGCCAGCGCGGCCGATTGGGCCGGCGAGGCGCTCGGCGTCACGCTGGTGGTGGCGCAGCCGGCGATCAGCAGCGCCAGCAGCGACAGGGCGGAAATCCTTGCGAATCGCTTGTTCATTTCTGGTCCATTCGGCTGGGCACGCCGGGCGCGCCGGGGAAAACCGCTACGATTCTACCCTTGACCATGGAAAGCCCGTAGATGAGCGCCCAGCCCGGAACCCTGCACGTCGTCGCCACGCCGATCGGCAACCTCGCCGACCTGACGCCGCGCGCCCAGGAGACCCTGCGCTCGGTGGCGGCGATCTGCGCCGAGGACACCCGCCGCAGCGGCCAGTTGCTGGCCCACTTCGGCATCGAGCGGCCGCTGCTGGCGCTGCACGAACACAATGAGGAGGCGCTGTCCCAGCGCATCGTCGCGCGCCTGCTGGAGGGCCAGTCGCTGGCCCTGGTCAGCGACGCCGGCACCCCGCTGGTCAGCGACCCCGGCTACCGCCTGGTGCGCGCCGCGCGCGCGGCCGGGGTGCGGGTCAGCCCGGTCCCGGGCGCCTGCGCGGCGATCGCCGCGCTCAGCGTGGCCGGCCTGCCCAGCGACCGCTTCGCCTTCGAGGGCTTCCTGCCAGCCAAGGCCTCGGCGCGGCGCGAGCGCCTGGTCCGGCTGGCCAGCGAACCACGCACCCTGGTGTTCTACGAAGCCTCGCACCGCATTGCCGAGTCCCTGGCCGACTGCCGCGCCGCCTTCGGCGACGCCCGCCCGGCGGTGCTGGCGCGCGAACTGACCAAATTGTTCGAGACCGTGCTCGACGGCACCCTGGCCGACCTGCACGCCCGGGTCGAGGCCGACGACAACCAGCGCAAGGGCGAGTTCGTGCTGATGGTGCAGGGCGCCGGCGACGATGCCGACGCGCAGCTGGCCGAAGGCCGCCGCGTCTACGCCAAGCTCAGCGAACACCTGCCGCCGTCCACCGCCGCCAAGCTCGCCGCCGAACTGACCGGCGCTTCGCGCAAGGCCTTGTACGGCGGGTGAGGCAACGCGCAGCGCCTGCCTGCTGGCGATCAGGAACATGTTGCCGACTGCACGTGCGACAATACGCACGGCGGAGCCGGCCAGACAGTCGCGTCATCCCCTCGCATTTCGGTGCGGCGGGATGCCGAGGAAAGTCCGGGCTCCATAGGGCAAGGTGCCAGGTAACGCCTGGGCGGCGCGAGCCGACGGACTAGTGCAACAGAAAGATACCGCCTACGTCTGCGCAAGCAGGCCGGTAAGGGTGAAATGGTGCGGTAAGAGCGCACCGCGAGTCCGGTAACGGACCGGCACGGCAAACCCCACCTGGAGCAAGACCAAATAGGGACCTCATGGCGCGGCCCGCGTCGGGTCCGGGTAGGTTGCTTGAGCGTACCGGTGACGGTGCGCCTAGAAGAATGACTGTCCACGACAGAACCCGGCTTATCGGCCGGCTCCGCCACCTTCTTCTTTTACAGACGCGCTCCCGCGCTCGCTTGTTCCGCTCGCCGGTCAGGCGCTGACGCCGGCGGCGCGATGGATGCGGGCTTTCGCCGTCTGTCTGTCGTCCCCGTCGCCTTCCATTGTGGGAGGGACTTCAGTCCCGACTGCACAAACCCGACGTGCCGGCACTGGTTCGCCCCGCCATCGCGGCTGAAGTCGATGCCTGAGCGCAGGCGTCACTGCTTTCCCGCGTCCGCTCCCAGGTCCCGGTTCTCCAGCCGCGTCTCCCCCAGGAACACCCCGTCCGGGCCGAACCGGCGCTCGTGGATCCAGCCGTGACCGGCGGCGTCCACCGCGACGATGGTGCTGGCGCGGGTGCCGTAGTCGTGGCCGCGGATGAAGGCCGGCGACAGCCGCCGTTCCAGGTCCGGGCCGACCCCGGTGTCCGGCAGGTCCGCCAAGTCGGCCAGGGTCTCGTCTGCCAGCGCCCGCCACAGCGGGGCAAGGTCGTCGTCGCCGGCGGCGATCCAGGCGGTCACCGCCGCGCGCAGGCGCAGGGTCTTCGGCCAGGGCGCGTCGAGCGCGCCGTTGGACATGCCGTGGACGCCGGGCGCCAGGGCGCTGCGGCCGGGCGGGTGGTTGCCCACGTAGGCGGCGCCGGCGGCATCGGCCAGCAGCAGGTTGAACGGCGGATAGGCGTCGGCGCGCGCCGCCAGCGCGTCGGCAAAGGCCGCGGCCGGCTCCGCGCCGGTCAGGTAGTCGGCGATCAGGGCGCCGCGCGAGGCGCCGGACATCGCCGCCAGCGGGTCGCGCACGTTGGTGACCACGGCGCAGCGGCCGGCGTCGTCCAGTCCCACCCAGGTGCCGCCGGAGCGCAGGTCGCGTCCGGCCAGCAGGCGTTGTGCCGGGGCCGGCCAGCGCTGCAGCGGCGCGGTCGGACGGGCGTGGAATTCGTCGCGGTTGCCGACCAGCAGCAAGCGCCATCGCGGGTGCGCAGCGTGCGCGAGAACGACCAGACACATGCGCCGCAGTGTGCGCGCTTGCGCAACGCGGCGCGAGTGCAGGGGGCATGTCGACGGCCGGTGACGACCGCCTTAACGCCCCGTACACAGGCCTGAATTTCCGTTCAATCTCAAAATTTGAGACGAAACAGTAACTTGTGGATAAGCCTTGAACAAGTCTCTAAAGATCGTTGCAAACCATTGATCCCGCTAGCGATTTGCCGCTCGCAAAGTTGTTGACAACCCGTTGCGCACTGCTAAGGTGGGCACTTGAGGGGAAACCGGGTTTTTTGTGGTTTTTCGTGGTTCAATGACCGCCCAGGCGGATTCGGAAAGGTGCAGGCGTCGTGTTTCAGGGCGAGACCGCAATCACTGTGGACGACAAGGGGCGTATGGCGGTTCCCACCGCGTACCGCGACCTCGTCGCGCGCGTGAGCGGCAATCGGCTGGTGCTGACCTACAACCCGTTCGAGGCCGGCTGCCTGTGGCTGTATGCGGAAAAGGAGTGGGAGCGGGTCCGTGACGACGTCATGGCCAAGCCCAACACCCAGCGCGTGGTGCGGGTCCTGCAGCAGAAGCTGGTGGGTTCGTCGGCCGCGCTGGAGCTGGACGCCAACGCCCGCATCACCATTCCGCCGAGCCATCGCGCCGCGGTGGGCATTGAAAAGCGCGCCGTGCTGTTGGGCATGGGCGACAAGTTCGAACTGTGGAGCGAGCAGGCTCATCGCGCACTGATCCAGCAGACGTTGTCTGACGAGGATCTGGGCGATGGATTGCTCGATCTGAAGTTGTGAGTCGGGGTGTCCGGATGCGCGGACAGGCGCAGGCCGGTCACCTCCCGGTGTCGCAACCATCGGCGGCGCATGTGCCGGTGTTGTTCGCGCAGGTCCTGGACGGGCTGCAGGTGATCGAAAACGGAATCTATCTGGATGGCACGTTCGGGCGTGGCGGACACGCGCGCGGGGTGCTGCACAAACTCGGCCCAGGAGGCCGGCTGCTGGTGATGGACAAGGACCCCGAGGCGATCGCCGAAGCCGAACATGCGTTCGGCGCCGACGCGCGCGTGTCCATCTATCGCGGCAGCTTCGCCGAACTGGGCCACTGGGACGCCGCGGTCGCCCTGGACGGGGTGCTGTTCGACCTGGGCGTGTCCTCGCCGCAGCTGGACGTGGCCGAACGCGGCTTCTCCTTCGGCAAGGACGGCCCGCTGGACATGCGCATGGACCCGGAGGCCGGCGAGAGCGCGGCGCAGTGGCTGGCGCGCGCCGACGAGCGCGAGATCGCCGACGTGCTGTGGACCTACGGCGAAGAGCGGCAGAGCCGGCGCATCGCCCGCGCCATCGTTGCTCGCCGCGAGAAGCAGCCGCTGACCCGCACCGCCGAACTGGCCGAGCTGATCGCCGGCGTGATGCCGCGCGGCGACAGCAAGACCCATCCGGCCACGCGCAGCTTCCAGGCCATCCGCATCCACATCAACCGCGAGCTGGCCGATCTGGAGACCGGCCTGGACGCGGCGCTGGCCCGGCTCAAGCCCGGCGGCCGCCTGGCGGTGATCAGCTTCCACTCGCTGGAAGACCGCATCGTCAAGCAGTTCATGCAGCGCCACGCCAAGGCGCCGCCGAGCAACCGCCGCCTGCCCGAAGCCACCACCTTCGTGCCGACCCTGCGCCTGCACGGCGGCGCGATCAAGGCCGACGCCGACGAACTGGCGGCGAACCCGCGCGCGCGCAGCGCGGTGCTGCGGGTGGCCGAGAAGCTGGGAATCGGGAGTCGGGAATCGGGAATCGGTAAAGGCGAAAGCAAGAGCGCGCTTCCCGGGACGGAAGGTTTCCGTGCGCAGTCGACCGGCTCTTCCCCATTCCCCATTCCCGTTTCCCCATTCCCGCCGGCTCATGGCGCGCTCCACAGGAGCGCCCCATGAGCCGGCTGCTGCTGCTCGTGCTGCTCGCCTGCACCATCGCCTCGGCGATCGGGGTGGTGTACATGCGCCATCGCCATCGCCAGTTGTTCGTGGAGCTGTCGCGGCTGGAGCACAACCGCGACGAACTGAACATCGAGTTCGGCCGGCTGCAACTGGAGCAGGCGACCTGGGCCGAGAGCAATCGCGTCGACCAGGTCGCGCGCGAGCGGCTGGGGATGAAGTTCCCCGAGACTGGCGACATCGTGGTGGTGCGCCCGTGAACAAGACCGGCCGCAACCGCCCCCGCAGCAACTTCAACCTGCGCGGCCGCCTGGCGCTGGTCGGCGCGGCGCTGGGCCTGTGTTCGGTGACGCTGATCGGTCGTGCGGCCTATGTGCAGCTGATCAACAGCGACTTCTACCAGCGCCAGGGCGAAGCGCGCTACCTGCGCGAACTGCCGATCGCCACCTCGCGCGGCATGATCACCGACCGCAACGGCGAGCCGCTAGCGGTGTCCACGCCGGTGGAATCGATCTGGGTCAACCCGCAGGAACTGCTGCGCAGCCCGGACCGCATCCCGCAGCTGGCGCAGGCGCTGGAGCTGCCGGTCGACGAACTGACCGCCAAGCTGTCGCAGAAGGCGGACAAGGAGTTCATGTACCTCAAGCGCCGGATCAATCCGGACAAGGCGCATGCGGTGGTCGCGCTGGGCATTCCCGGCGTGTTCTCGCAGCGCGAATTCCGCCGCTTCTACCCGCAGGGCGAAGCGATGGCGCACGTGCTGGGCTTCACCAACATCGACGACCGCGGCCAGGAAGGACTGGAGCTGGCGTTCGATTCCTGGTTGCGCGGCAAGCCGGGCGCCAAGCGGGTGATCCGCGACCGCAAGGGCGCGATCGTCGAGAGCATCGACCTGGTCAAGCCCGCGCAGCCGGGCAAGGACCTGACCCTGAGCATCGACCGCCGCATCCAGTTCCTGGCCTACAAGGAACTGCGCAACGCGCTGGTCGAGAACAAGGCCGCCGGCGGCTCGATCGTGATCATGGACGTGGCCACCGGCGAGATCCTGGCCATGGTCAACCTGCCGACCTACAACCCCAATGCGGTCAACGGGGTCAACCCGGACGTGCGCCGCAACCGCGCGGTCACCGACCTGGTCGAGCCGGGCTCGACGATGAAGCCGCTGACCATCTCCACCGCGCTCAAGGCCGGGGTGGTGACCAAGGACACGCTGATCGACACCAACCCCGGCTACATGTCCGTGGGCCGCTTCACCATCAAGGACGTGCCGCGCAACAACGGCGTGCTGACCGTGACCGGGGTGATCACCCGCAGTTCCAACATCGGCGCGGCGAAGATCGCGGCCAAGCTGCCGGACCAGACCTTCTACGACCAGGTCCACAGCTACGGCTACGGCAGCTCCCCGCACAGCGGCTTCCCCGGCGAATCGGCCGGCGTGTTCCCGTCGCCGGCGCGCTGGAGCGGTTCGTCCAAGACCACCATGTCCTACGGCTACGGCCTGTCGGTGACGCCGCTGCAGATCGCCCGTGCCTATTGCGCGCTGGGCAACGGCGGCCGCCTGGTCACTCCGACCTTCGTCAAGGGCCAGCACGAGGACAGCAAGCAGGTGCTGGACCCGGCGATCGCCAAGGAAGTGGTGGCGATGATGGAGACCGTGGTCACCCAGGGCGGCGCCAAGGGCGCGGCGATCCTGGGCTACCACGTGGCCGGCAAGACCGGCACCGCGCGCAAGGCCGGCCCCGGCGGCTACGAGCGCGGCCACTACAACGCGCTGTTCGCGGGCCTGGTGCCGGCGAGCAACCCGCGCTTTGCCACGGTCATCGTCATCAACGACCCGCAGGGCGCCAAGTACTACGGCGGCCTGGTGTCGGCGCCGGTGTTCCACAACGTGATGGAAGGCGCGCTGCGCCTGATGGACGTGCCGCCGGACGATATCCAGTCGTGGCTGGCCGCACAGGCCGCCGGCAAGAGCGGCCATGCGCCGCCGCCGGCACCGGTGGAGCCGGATCCGGCCACCGTGCCCGACGCCGCCGCCGAGGTCGATGCCGCGCTGCCCAGCGCGCGCGCCGTGGCGCCGCCGGCGCCGGCCGCGTTGCCGGCACCGCTGCAGGAGACACGCCAGTGACCCGCGCCATGTCGCTGTCGCAACTGCTGCCGGGTGTGGCGCTGTCGCACGATGTGCAGGTGTCCGGGCTGGTCATGGACAGCCGCGCGGTGCGCCCGGGCGATGCCTTCGTGGCGATCGCCGGGTTCGGCGCGCACGGCCTGGGCTTCGTCGAGCAGGCGCGCGCCAACGGCGCCGTCGCCGTGCTATACGACCCGCCGGCCCCGGCCGAGCTGCCGGCGCCGGCCGACGCGATCGCGGTGCCGGGCCTGCGCGCGCGCATGGGCGCGATGGCCGACCAGTTCCACGGCCATCCGTCGCAGACCATGACCATGGTCGGGGTCACCGGCACCAACGGCAAGACCTCCACCGTGCAGTTGCTGGCGCAGGCCTGGCACCTGCTGGGCACGCGCAGCGGCAGCATCGGCACGCTCGGCGCCGGCCTGTACGGGCAGGTGCAGCCGACCGGCTTCACCACGCCGCTGGTGCTGCCGCTGCACGCGCTGCTGGCGCAGCTGCGCGACGCCGGCGCGCAGGCGGTGGCGATGGAAGTCAGCTCGCACGCGCTCGACCAGGGCCGCGTGGACGCGGTGCATTTCGACGTGGCGGTGTTCACCAATCTCACCCGCGACCATCTCGACTACCACGGCGACATGGCCGGCTACGGCGCGGCCAAGGCGCGTCTGTTCGCCACGCCGGGGCTGAAGTCGGCGGTGATCAACCTGGACGACGCGTTCGGCCGCGAGTTGCTGGCCAAGTTGGACCCGGCGCTGCGCCGCATCGCGGTCAGTTCGCGCGGCCAGGACGGCGCCGAGGTGCGCGCCGAGGCGCTGCGCCTGGACGCGCGCGGCATCGGCTTCACCCTGGCGATCGGCGAGGAGCGGCATCCGCTGCAGTCGCCGTTGCTGGGCCGTTTCAACGTCGACAACCTGCTGGCCGTGGCCGGCGCGCTGCATGCGCTGGACGTGGCACCGGTGCGCATCGCCGCCACCCTGGCGCAGTTGCAGCCGATCCGCGGGCGCATGAACCGGCTCGGCGGCAACGGTGCGCAGCCGCTGGTGGTGGTCGACTACGCGCATACCCCCGACGCGCTGGAGCAGGCGCTGCAGAGCCTGCGCGCGCACGCGCAGGGCCGCATCACCTGCGTGTTCGGCTGCGGCGGCGAGCGCGACACCGGCAAGCGTCCGCAGATGGCGGCGATCGCGCAGCGCCTGGCCGAGCGCGTGGTGGTCACCGACGACAACCCGCGTGGCGAGGACGGCGATGCCATCGTCGCCGACATCCTGGCCGGCTTCGACGGCATGCAGACGGTGCAGGTGCAGCGCGACCGCGCGCAGGCGATCGCCATGGCGGTCGCCGCCGCCGGCGCCGAGGACATCGTGCTGATCGCCGGCAAGGGCCACGAGCCCTACCAGGAGATCGCCGGCGTGCGTCATCCGTTCGACGACACCGAGGTCGCCGCGCAGGCCCTGCGCGCGCATGCGGCGGAGGCGGCCCGATGAAGCGCCTGCCGTTGTCGATGATCGCGCACTGGGCCGGCGCCGAGCTGCACGGCGACGACGTGGCGATCGACGCGATCAGCCACGACACCCGCAGCCTGTCCGCAGGCAGCCTGTACGTGGCGCTGCGTGGCGAGCGTTTCGACGGCCACGCCTTCGTTGCCGATGCCGCCGCGCGCGGCGCCAGCGCCTTGCTGGTGGAGCGCGTGCAGCCGCAGATCGAACTGCCGCAGATCGTCGCCGCCGACACCGAGCTGGCGTTGGCGCGCATCGCCGCCGGCATGCAGCGCGGCCGCGCCACCCGCGTGGCCGCGATCACCGGCAGCAACGGCAAGACCAGCGTCAAGGCACTGCTGCTGGCGATCCTGCAGCACGCCTGCCGCATCGACGGCGGCAACGTCTACGCCAACCCCGGCAACCGCAACAACGAGATCGGCCTGCCGCTGGCGGTGATCGAGGCGCCGGACGACGCCGACTATGCCATCTACGAAATGGGCGCCGGCAAGCCGGGCGACATCGCCTATCTCACCGACATCGCGCCGCCGCAGGTGTCGCTGGTCAACAACATCGCCGCCGCGCACCTGGAGCGCATGGGCAGCCTGCTCGGCGTGGCGCAGACCAAGGGCGCCATCTACACCGCGCTGCCGGCCGACGGCACTGCGGTGATCAATGCCGACGATGCCTTCGGCCTGTGGTTCGAGCAGCGCCTGCCGACGGGCGAGGCGCGGCCGCAGGTGCTGCGCTTCGGCCTGCAGCCGGGCGCCGAGATCGGTGCCGCGCAGGTGCGCATGGCCGCCGACCGCACCCAGTTCGTGCTGACCACCCCGCGTGGCGATGTCGAGGCGACGCTGCCGCTGCCGGGCCGGCACAACCTGCAGAACGCCCTGGCCGCCGCCGCGCTGGCGCTGGCGCTGGGCGTGGCGCCGGCACGCATCGCCGGCGGCCTGGCGCAGGTGCAGCCGGTCCCCGGTCGGCAGATCACCCACGTGCTGCCCAACGGCGCGGTGCTGATCGACGACAGCTACAACGCCAACCCCGGCTCGCTGGCCGCGGCGATCGACGCGCTGGCCGCAGCCGGCGGCGAGCGCTGGCTGGTGCTGGGCGACATGCGCGAACTCGGCGCCGGCGCCGAAGCGCTGCACGCCAGCGGCGGCCGCCGCGCGCGCGACGCCGGGCTGACCCGGCTGTACGCGCTGGGTCCGCTCAGTGCCCACGCCGCGCAGGCCTTCGGCGAGAACGGCCGGGTGTTCGACAGCCACGCGGCGCTGATCGAGGCGCTGCAGCGCGATTTGGCGGCCGTGGCCGGCACGCGACAAACGCAGGATCAAGAGCAGGAAGTGAAGCAGATGCATGAGACCACCGGCGCGCCGTCCCATGGCGCGCTCCAGCCGGCCGCGGCCACGCTCCTCGTCAAGGGCTCGCGCGGCAGCGCCATGGACACCGTGGTGCGTGCGCTGCTGAACCAGGCACAGGAGGCGCCGCATGCTGCTTGAACTCGCCCGCTGGCTGCAGCAGCTCGAAAGCATGTTCGGGCTGTTCGGCTATCTGACCTTCCGCGGCATCCTCGCGGCGCTGACCTCGCTGTTCCTGTCGCTGTGGCTGGGCCCGGCGGTGATCCGCAAGCTGGCGCAGTTCAAGGGCGGCCAGCCGATCCGCCAGGACGGCCCGCAGACCCACTTCTCCAAGGCCGGCACCCCGACCATGGGCGGCTCGCTGATCCTGCTCACCGTGCTGCTGTCGGTGCTGCTGTGGGGCGACCTGCGCAACCGCTACGTGTGGCTGGTGCTGGCGGTGATGCTGGCGTTCGGCGTGATCGGCTGGTACGACGACTGGATCAAGATCGTGCGCCGCGACCCGAACGGGCTGAAGTCGCGCTGGAAGTACCTGCTGCAGTCGATCTTCGGCCTGGCTGCCGGCCTGTTCCTGTACTACACCGCCGACGTGCCGGCGGCGATCACCTTCTACATCCCGATGTTCAAGTCGATCGCGCTGCCGCTGGCCGGGATCAGCTTCGTCGCCATCGCGTATTTCTGGATCGTCGGCTTCTCCAATGCGGTCAACCTGACCGACGGCCTGGACGGCCTGGCGATCATGCCGACCGTGCTGGTGGCCTGCGCGCTGGGCGTGTTCGCCTATGCCTCGGGCAACGCGGTGTTCTCCGCCTACCTGAAGATCCCGACCATCCCCGGCGCCGGCGAACTGATCATCATCTGCGCGGCGATCGCCGGCGCGGGCCTGGGCTTCCTGTGGTTCAACACCTATCCGGCGATGGTGTTCATGGGCGACATCGGCGCGCTGGCGCTTGGCGCGGTGCTGGGCACCATCGCGGTGATCGTGCGCCAGGAACTGGTGCTGGTGATCATGGGCGGCGTGTTCGTCATCGAGACCCTGTCGGTGATGATCCAGGTCGCCTCGTTCAAGCTCACCGGCAAGCGCGTGTTCCGCATGGCGCCGATCCACCACCACTTCGAGCTGAAGGGCTGGCCGGAGCCGCGGGTGATCGTGCGCTTCTGGATCATTTCGGTGGTGCTGGTGCTGGTCGGCCTGGCCACGTTGAAGGTGCGCTGATGAACGACGCTGCCCGCCAAGCGACCCGCCTGGAGGCCATCGGTGGCCGCTACGACCCGTGGCTGCTCGGCGCCGCGGTGGCGCTGGCGTCGCTGGGCGTGGTGATGGTCGGCTCCAGCTCGATCGAACTGACCACCAGCCCGTTCTACTACCTCAGCCGCCACCTGCTGTTCCTGGCCGGCGGTGTCGGCCTGGCGATCTGGGCGATGCGCACCGAACTGAAGAACATCGAGCAGTACAACCAGTTGCTGCTGCTGGCCTGCTTCGGCCTGCTGCTGGTGGTGTTCGTGCCCGGTCTCGGCAGCACCGTCAACGGCGCGCGGCGCTGGATCAACCTGGGCATCTCGCGCTTCCAGACCGTGGAAGCGGTGAAGGTGCTGTACATCGTGTGGCTGTCCAGCTACCTGGTGCGCTTCCGCGACGAGGTCAACGCGACCTGGCCGGCGATGCTCAAGCCGCTGGGCGTGGCGGTGGCGCTGGTTGGCTTGCTGCTGCTGCAGCCGGACTTCGGTTCCTCCACGCTGCTGCTGGCGATCACCGCCGGCATGCTGGTGCTGGGCGGGGTGAACCTGCCGCGCATGTCGATGCCGATCGTGATCGGCCTGCCGGTGTTCGCCTTCATCGCGATCCTCGAGCCGTACCGCCTGCGCCGCATCACCTCGTTCCTGGATCCGTGGGCCGACCAGCTCGGCTCCGGCTACCAGCTGTCCAACGCGCTGATGGCGGTGGGCCGCGGCGAACTGTTCGGGGTCGGCCTGGGCGGCTCGGTGCAGAAGCTCAACTACCTGCCGGAAGCGCACACCGACTTCATCTTCTCGGTCATCGCCGAGGAGCTGGGCTTCGTCGGCGTGTGCCTGATCATTTCGCTGTACGCGCTGCTGGTCGGCCGTGCGTTCTGGCTGGGCATGCGCTGCGTGGAGATGAAGCGCCACTTCTCCGGCTACATCGCCTTCGGCATCGGCCTGTGGATCAGCCTGCAGAGCTTCGTTTCGGTCGGCGTGAACCTGGGCATCCTGCCGACCAAGGGCCTGACCCTGCCGCTGATCTCCGCCGGCGGTTCCAGCGTGCTGATGACCTGCGTGGCGATGGGCCTGCTGCTGCGCGTGTCCTACGAACTCAACCGCGCCGAGCGCCAGGTGGCGCTGGTGCGCAGCGACGCGGCGATGCCGGTCAAGCAGACCGTGGACAACGCCGAGGACCTGCACGCCGCGCGCGAGGCCAGCGCCAGCGCGGTCGCCGCGGCGATCCAGGGCGGCGCTCCGGGGCGCGGCACCAGCCGCATGCAGCCGCGCGTCGAACCCACGTTTGGGAGGCTCGGATGAGCGCCTCGGCGTCCGCCTCCGCTGCTGCCTCCGCCGCACCGGTGATGATCCTCGCCGGCGGTACCGGCGGACACATCTTCCCCGCGCTTGCCGTGGCCAAGGTGCTGCGCGCGCGCGGCGTGCCGGTGGTGTGGCTGGGCGCGGCCGGGCGCATGGAAACGCGGCTGGTGCCGGAACACGGCATCGAGCTGGACACCATCGAGATCGGTGGACTGCGCGGCAAGGGCGCACTGGCCCTGTTCGGCGCGCCGGTGCGGGTGATGCGCGCGGTGCGCGCCGCCGGCTTCGTGCTGCGCCGGCGTGCGCCGCGCGCGGTGATCAGCTTCGGCGGCTTCGCGGCCGGTCCCGGTGGCCTGGCCGCGCGGCTGCTCAAGCTGCCGCTGCTGGTGCACGAACAGAACCGTGCGCCAGGCCTGACCAACAAGGTGCTGGCGCGGGTCGCACGACGCGTGCTGACCGGCTTCCCCGGCAGCTTCGCCACGCGCGAGGAAGCGGTGGGCAACCCGGTGCGCGCCGAGATCGCCGCGCTGGCGCCGCCGGCGCAGCGCCTGGCCGCGCGCCACGGCGCGCCGCGGCTGCTGGTGCTGGGCGGCAGCCAGGGCGCACGCGTGCTCAACCAGGCGTTGCCGCAGGCGCTGGCCGCGCTCGGCGGGGCCGTCGAGGTGCGCCACCAGTGCGGCGAAGCGCTGCGCGAGGAAGCCGCGCGCGCCTACGCCGACGCCGGCGTCGCCGCCAGCGTCGAAGCCTTCATTGGCGACATGGCTGCTGCCTACGCCTGGGCCGATCTGGTGGTGTGTCGCGCTGGCGCCTCGACCCTGGCCGAACTGTGCGCGGTCGGCATCGGCAGCGTGCTGGTGCCGTTCGCCGCCGCCGTCGACGACCACCAGACCCGCAACGCCGAATACTTGGTCGAGCGCGGCGCCGCCGTGCTGCTGAAGCAGGACGACGCCCTCGCCGACCACCTGCAGCGCGTGCTGCGCGACCTGCTGGCACAGCCCGCCCAGCGCCTGGCGATGGCCGAGGCCGCGCGCGAGCTTGCCAAGCCCGACGCCGCCGAGCGCATCGCGGACATCGTGCTCGAAGAAGCCGGGAATGGAGAACCGGGAATGGGGAATGGGTACAAGCACAATCAAGGGCAGAATCACGCAGTGACACACGCAGACACGAACACGCGGCAGGCGCGGATCGCCGCCAGCGCTTCGCTTTTCCCTAATCCCGAATCCCGATTCCCGAATCCCGCCTCCGCAGGAGGCCAACAATGATCCGCCGCCTCCACGACACCGGCGATCTGGTCCGCGCGTTCCCGCGCGTGCATTTCGTCGGCATCGGCGGTACCGGCATGAGCGGCATTGCCGAGGTCATGCTGACCCTGGGCTATGAAGTCTCCGGCTCGGACAACGCCGACAACGCGGCGACCCGGCGCCTGGTCAAGCTCGGCGCACGGGTGATGCGCGGGCACTCGGCCGCCAACGTGCTCGGCACCGACTGCGTGGTGGTGTCCAGCGCGATCCGCGAGGACAACCCGGAACTGATGGAGGCGCGCAGCCAGCGCATTCCGATCATGCCGCGTGCGGCGATGCTGGCCGAGCTGATGCGCTTCCGTCGCGGCATTGCAGTGGCCGGCACCCACGGCAAGACCACCACCACCAGCCTGGCCGCGGCGGTGCTCAGCGAAGGCGGGCTGGACCCGACCTTCGTGATCGGCGGCCAACTGCTCGCCGCCGGCGCCAACGCCAAGCTCGGCGGTGGCCAGTGGCTGGTGGCCGAGGCCGACGAGAGCGACGGCAGCTTCCTTCGCCTGAACCCGCTGATTTCGGTCATCACCAACATCGATGCCGATCACCTGGAGAACTACGGCAACGACTTCGCCCGGGTCCAGGCCGCGTTCGCCGAGTTCCTGCAGCGCCTGCCGTTCTATGGACTGGCGGTGCTGTGCATCGACGATCCGGAAGTGGCCGCGCTGGCGGCGAAGACGCCGCGCCACGTGATGAGCTACGGCCTCAGCGAGAACGCCGACGTGCGCGCCGAGGACGTGGTCCAGGACGGCCCACGCATGCGCTTCACCCTGCGCCTGCCGGAAGGCAGCAGCATCCCGGTGACCCTGGCGCTGCCGGGCCGCCACAACGTGCTCAACGCCCTGGCCGCCGCCGCCATCGGCTGGCAGCTCGGCGTGGCACCGGAGGCGATCGCCAGTGCGCTGCAGGGCTTCGCCGGCATCGGCCGCCGCTTCAACGACCTGGGCGAGGTGACCACCGCCGCCGGCGCGCGCGTGCGCGTGGTCGACGACTATGGCCACCATCCGCGCGAACTGGCCGCGGTGTTCGCCGCCGCCCGTGGCGGCTGGCCGGACAAGCGCCTGGTGGTCGCGTTCCAGCCGCATCGCTACAGCCGCACCCGCGACCAGTTCGACGCATTCGCCGCGGTGCTGTCGGAAGTGGACGCGCTGGTGCTCAGCGAGGTCTACCCGGCCGGCGAGGCGCCGATCCCGGGGGCCGACGCGCGCTCGCTGGCCCGCGCGATCCGCGCGCGTGGCCGCAGCGAGCCGGTCGTGGTCGGCCAGGTCGGCGAACTCGGCAGCGTGCTGCCGGACGTGCTGCAGGACGGTGACCTGCTGCTGATGATGGGGGCGGGCGACATCGGCTACGTCGCCCAGCACATCGCCCAGCACGGCTTCGCCGGCGGAGCGGACGCATGAGCGCACAGACCCTGCCGCCGCCGCGCGTCACCGACCCGGCCGTGTTCGGCCGCGTCGCCGTGCTGCTCGGTGGCAGCTCCAGCGAACGCGAGGTGTCGCTGAACTCCGGCGCCAACGTGCTCGAGGCGCTGCGCAGCCGCGGTGTCGACGCGCAGCCGGTGGACGGCATCCCGGCCTTGCTCGAGCGCATCCGCGCCGGCGAGGTCGACCGCGTGTTCAACATCCTGCATGGCGGCGACGGCGAGAACGGCGTGCTGCAGGGCCTGCTGCGCGCGCTGCACGTGCCGTTCACCGGCCCCGACGTGCTCGGCAGCGCGCTGACCCTGGACAAGATCCGCACCAAGCAGGTGTGGATCGCCGCCGGCCTGCCGACCCCGGGCTTCGCCCGCATCGACGCCCAGGCCGACCTGGCCGCGGCGGCGGCCGCGCTGGGCTACCCGCTGTTCGTCAAGCCGGCCTGCGAAGGTTCCAGCGTCGGTGTGTTCCGCGTGCTGGCCGAGGCCGACCTGGCGCCGGTGCGCGCCTTCGCCGCCGACTACCACGGCGAACTGCTGATGGAGCAGATGGTGCAGGGCGAGGAATACACCGTCGGCATCCTTGGCGACATCGCGCTGCCGTCGATCCGCATCGTCCCCGCCGGCGACTGGTACGACTACCACGCCAAGTACATCGCCGAGGACACCCAGTACCTGTGCCCGGGCATGGACGGCGAGGACGAGACCCAGATCCGCCAGCTCGCCCTGCAGGCGTTCGCCGCCGCCGGCTGCAGCGGCTGGGGCCGCGTGGACGTGATGCGCGACCGCGTGCGCGGCCTGCAGCTGATCGAGGTCAACACGGCTCCGGGCATGACCAGCCACTCGCTGGTGCCCAAGGCCGCGGCGCAACTGGGCGTGGACTTCGCCGGCCTGTGCTGGCGCATCCTGGAGCAGACGCTGTGAAGCGGGGAATCGGGAATCGGGAATGGGGAATGGGCAAGAGCGGTGCCGCGTGCGCGGCCGCTTGCGCTTTGCCCATTCGCCATTCCCGATTCCCCATTCCTGCGCACCGGACGGTGCGCCCATGAACGCCTCCCTGCGCATCCTCGCCTGGCTGCTGGCGCTGGCCCTGGTCGCGCTGCCGATCGTGGCCGTGCTCAACGGCTGGGTCGGCGCCGAGCGCTGGCCGCTGAGCCGGCTGCAGGTCAGCGGCGACTTCAAGCGCGTGTCCGCCGAGCAACTGCGCCAGGTGGTGCTGCCGTATGCGCGCCGCGGCTTCTTCGCGGTGCGCCTGCAGGATGCGCAGGACGCGATCGAGCGCCTGCCGTGGGTGGAGAGTGCGCGGGTGCGCAAGCGCTGGCCGGATGTGCTGGAAGTGCGCGTCGTCGAGCACCGTCCGTTCGCGCGTTGGGGCGAAGACCGCATGCTGTCCGAGCAGGGCCGCATCTTCGCCCTGCCCAACGAACTGCGCGACGTGGCCTTGCCGCACCTGGCTGGTCCGGATGCCAAGGCCGCCGACGTGGTCGCGCTGTACAACGCCTCGCGCGCGCTGTTCGCGCCGGTCGGTTTGCCGGTGCAGGGCGTGGCCCTGGACGCGCGCGGCAGCTGGTCGCTGGCGCTGGGCAACGGCGTGCAGGTGGTGGTCGGCCGCGACGACGCACGCGCCCGCCTGGAGCGCTTCGCCCGGGTGCTGCCGCAACTGCTGCAGCCGGGCCAGCCGCCGCTGGCACGCGCCGACCTGCGCTACACCAACGGATTCACGGTGGCATGGGTGCCCGAGAGCAAAGAGCCGAGCAAGGAGCCGGGCAAGGAGAAGAAGCCCGCGGCGCCGGCCCAGCCCACGCGCCATGCGGCACTGGCCGACCCTCCGCCCCGTCGCGAGAGCCCGCTCTTCTCCCTTCCCCATTCCCGATTCTCTATTCCCGGCTCCAAGACATGAACCGCAAAGGCGACAAATCCCTCATCGTTGGACTGGACATCGGCACCTCCAAGGTCGTCGCGCTGGTCGGCGAATACTCGCCCGGCAATCCGATCGAGGTGATCGGCATCGGTTCGCATGAGTCGCGCGGCCTCAAGCGCGGCGTGGTGGTGGACATCGAATCCACCGTGCAGTCGATCCAGCGCGCGATCGAGGAAGCCGAGCTGATGGCCGGCTGCGAGATCCGCTCGGTGTACGCCTCGATCTCCGGCAACCACGTGCAGTGCAAGAACTCGCCGGGCATCGTCCCGATCCGCGACGGCGAGGTGACCTGGAACGACCTGGACCGCGTGCTGGAAGCGGCCAAGGCGGTGGCGATCCCGGCCGACCAGCGCATCCTCCACGCGATCCCGCGCGAGTACGTGCTGGACGATTCGCAGGAAGGCATTCGCAACCCGGTCGGCATGACCGGCGTGCGCCTGGAGGTGCACGCGCACCTGGTGGTGTGCGCGCAGTCGGCCGCGGCCAACATCAGCAAGTGCGTGCAGCGCTGCGGCCTGCAGGTGGACGACCTGATCCTGTCCTCGCTGGCGTCCTCGGTGGCGGTGCTGACCGCCGACGAGCGCGAGCTGGGCGTGGTGCTGGTGGACATGGGCGCCGGTACCACCGACCTGGCGGTGTTCGTGCAGGGCGCGATCTGCCACACCGCCTCGCTGCCGATCGCCGGCGACCACGTCACCAACGACATCGCGCACATGCTGCGCACGCCGACCCCGGAAGCCGAGCAGATCAAGGTGCGCTACGCCTGCGCGCTGGCGCAGCTGGCCACCGCGGAAGAAAGCATCCAGGTGCCCAGCGTCGGCGACCGCCCGCCGCGGCGCATGCCGCGCCATTCGCTGGCGCAGGCGGTGCAGGGCCGCTACGAGGAAATCTTCGAGATGGTGCAGGCCGAACTGCGCCGTTCCGGCTTCGAGGAACTGGTGCGCGCCGGCATGGTGCTCACCGGCGGCGCTTCGAAGATGGAAGGCGTGGTCGAACTGGCCGAGGAAATGGTGCAGATGCCGGTGCGCGTGGGCATTCCCCAGCACGTCACCGGCCTGGGCGAAGTCGTCGGCAACCCGGTGCACGCGACTGGCGTGGGCCTGCTGCTGATGGGCAGCCAGATCGAACACCCGCGCCGCCCGTCGCTGCCGACCGGCCGCGCCGGCAGCTTGTTCAAGAAGTTGAAGAACTGGTATCGCGGCGAGTTTTGAGAGCCGGGAATGGTGAATCGGGAATTGGGAATGGGTAAGAGCAAAAGCAAAGGCAGTGCTGTGGTGAGATCGGTGGAGAGCGGTGAGAGAAGGTAGGTAGGCGTGGTTTTTTTGCAATTCCGCTGAGGAAAAGGTCCCGGGCTGGAGACGCGCTGTTGCGATTCCCCACTCCCGATTCCCCATTCCCAGCTTCCAAACAACAACACTCGCTGAAATGCGGGTGTCGGGCAGGCGGACGGAGCGATCCGATTCCTCATTCCCGATTCCCCATTCACAGCTCAAAGAGGAAACGGACATGGCGCATTTCGAACTGATTGAAAAGATGGCACCCAATGCAGTGATCAAGGTCGTTGGCGTGGGCGGCGGCGGCGGCAACGCGGTCGCGCACATGGTCAGCAGCAGCGTGGACGGCGTGGAATTCATCACCGCCAACACCGACTCGCAGGCGATCAAGAACTGCGGCGCCAAGCTGCAGCTGCAGCTCGGCACCAACGTCACCAAGGGCCTGGGCGCGGGCGCGAACCCGGAAGTCGGCCGCCAGGCCGCGCTGGAAGACCGCGAGCGCATCATGGACGCGCTGCAGGGTGCGGACATGGTGTTCATCACCGCCGGCATGGGCGGCGGCACCGGCACCGGCGCCGCGCCGGTGGTGGCGCAGCTGGCCAAGGAAATGGGCATCCTGACCGTGGCCGTGGTCACCAAGCCGTTCCCGTTCGAAGGCCGCCGCCGCATGCAGGTGGCGCTGAAGGGCATCGAGGAACTGAGCCAGCACTGCGACTCGCTGATCACCATTCCGAATGAAAAGCTGATCACCGTGCTCGGCCGCAACGCCACCATGATCCAGGCGTTCCGCGCCGCCAACGACGTGCTGCAGGGCGCGGTGCAGGGCATCGCCGACCTGATCGTGCGTCCGGGCCTGATCAACGTCGACTTCGCCGACGTGCGCACCGTGATGTCGGAAATGGGCCTGGCGATGATGGGCACCGGCTCGGCCCGCGGCGACGACCGCGCCCAGGCCGCCGCCGAAGCGGCGATCCAGAATCCGCTGCTGGACGACGTCAACCTGGCCGGCGCCAACGGCATCCTGGTCAACATCACCGCCGGCCCGGACTTCACCATGGCCGAGTTCGACGAGATCGGCCGCACCATCGAGGGCTTCTCCTCCGAGGACGCCACCGTGGTGGTCGGCACCGTGCTGGATCCGGACATGCAGGACGAAGTGCGCGTGACCGTGGTCGCCACCGGCCTGAACCGTGCGGTGTCGCGCCAGTCGCAGCGCCCGGAACAGCGCGCGCCGATCAAGCTGGTGCGCAACGCCACCACCGGCCAGCCGGAGTTCGGCGACTTCGAGCATGGCGGCGACGCCGTGTCCAAGGCGGTCGGCGGTGCGATGGGTCTGGGCCTGCGTCGTCCGAGCGGCGATGGCATGAGCGCGGCGGCGTCCGCACCGGCACCGGCCGCGGCCGATCTGCCGAGCGACTACCTGGATATTCCTGCGTTCCTGCGCCGTCAGGCCGACTGATGCCGTCCCTGGCGCAGCCGTCCGGCTCGCGGATGGGCTCCATGGCCGGGCGCGGGGCCGCTCGCGAAGCGGTGCTTCGCAAGCAAGCGGCCCGCCCTGCGCCGCCAGGCCGACTGAGGTCCGCGTCATCGGCCGGCGTCCACGCCGGCCCGCAATACCGCCGTCCAGGAGCGCCTCCCTGGCCGGCGCGCCGTTTCCCTTGCTGCCGGGTCCTCGCGACCCGGCAGGTTTTTGCGACGGCGACGCCGGTACGGGCCAGCGTTGCACCCATGGGATGCTGTGACCGCTTTGTTAAAATTTGGCTAAACGCGTGATATTCTCGTTGTCTGTTCAGTTCCCGTGCGAACAGACGTTCCCAGACTGTCTGCCATGACCCAGCAACGCACCCTCAAGAACACGATCCGCGCCACCGGCGTGGGCCTGCACAGCGGCGACAAGGTCTACATGACCCTGCGCCCCGCACCGGCCGACCACGGCATCGTGTTCCGACGTGTGGACCTGGATCCGGCGGTGGACGTGCCTGCCGATGCCGAGCTGGTCACCGAGACCACGCTGTGCACCGGCCTGAGCCGCGGCCAGGCCAAGATCCAGACGGTGGAGCACCTGATGTCGGCGATGGCCGGCCTCGGCGTGGACAACGCCATCGTCGAACTATCCTCGGCCGAGTTGCCGATCATGGACGGCTCGGCCGGTCCGTTCGTGTTCCTGCTGCAGTCGGCGGGCATCGTCGAGCAGGGCAAGGCCAAGCGCTTCATCCGCATCAAGCGCGAGGTGGAAGTGCGCGACGGCGACAAGATCGCCCGCTTCGTGCCCTATGACGGCGGCTACAAGCTCGGCTTCACCATCCAGTTCGACCACCCGATGATCCCGGCCAAGCAGTCGCGCCAGGAAATCGAGTTCTCGACGATGGCCTACATCAAGGAAATCTCCCGCGCGCGCACCTTCGGCTTCATGCGCGACCTGGAGTACATGCGCGAGCGCAATCTCGGCCTGGGCGGTTCGATGGACAACGCCATCGTGCTCGACGAGTTCCGCGTGCTCAACGACGACGGCCTGCGCTACGCCGACGAGTTCGTGCGCCACAAGATCCTCGATGCGATCGGCGACTTGTACCTGGCAGGCGGCCCCATCCTGGGCGCCTACGAGGGCTACAAGTCCGGTCATGCGCTGAACAACAAGCTGGTGCGCGCCCTGCTCGCCGAACAGGCGGCGTGGGAGTGGGTCAGCTTCGAATCCGCCGCGCAGCAGGCGCCGGTGGCCTACGGGGCCGCGGCTTACGCCTGAACCCGTTAAGTCCGGCCAACGGCCGGGTGGGTATCACGGAATCGGCAATCGGCCGGTTCTTCTTCTCCCCTTAACGCCGATTTAACGAATCGGTAACGACCTGACGCCTGGCGCCCGCTAGGATGCGTCGGTCGCGGCGTGTCTGTCTACGTACGTCGACGGCCACGGTCGGAGCCCGTGGTCGCATCGGGCGTCGTGGAGACGACGTCCTGCAGGGAAGCCAGGGCCTCGCGCAAGCCCTTGTGCGTGGCCGCAGAAACCGGAGCTGGCGTGCTTCTTGCCTGCTGCATTGGGGAATGCGCGGGTGCAGTCGCAGTCTTGACGGTCACTTTGGTGGCTTTCAGCCCGAGGGAACGGGCCGCAGCAAGGATGTCGGCCTCGGCCAGCCTGACCCGGGCGTGCCAGACCGGAGACTCAACGAGAAAAACGAGCTGCTCGCCGTTCACATTGGCCAACCGGCAACGGGAGGCCAGGTTCGGCGGCAGATGGGGGCGTAACTGCCGGTCCAGCGCGTCGAGCCACAAGGCACGGCGCAACGGGTCGCCCGCCTTGTCCGCCAGTGCGGCGTCCAGTGCCGGCTGCGGCGTGGCGGTATGGCCTTCGCCGGACTTTCGCTTAGACATGAAAACTCATATGACGTTCAAGAAGATCGTAATCCGTTCCAGTGAAAAGGGGGTCAAGACGTTGCCGTGGCGATTGCGCGAATTCGCCGATCGCCGTCCCCTCGCCGCGCTCGGTACCGTGCTCGGCCTCGGCATGGTACTCGGCATCGGCGTCAGCGCTGCGGCCGGGTGGGGTGGTTCGGCGCAACTGCGCGCCAAGCTCGAGCGGCAGGACCAGGAGCTGGCGCAGGTGCGCCGCGACGCGCAGACCCAGGTCAACGCCCTGGCCGCGCGCCTGGGCGAACTGCAGGCGCAGGCGACCCGGCTCAATGCGCTCGGCGAGCGCCTGACCCGCATGGGCAAGCTGCAGGACGGCGAGTTCGACTTCGACCAGCCGGTCGGCGTCGGTGGCGGCGACGACGAGCCCAGCCACGACATGCCGGCGCAGCAGCTCGGCAAGGAACTGGACGGGCTGCAGCAGCAGTTCGCCACCTCCGGCCAGCAGCTGTCGGTGCTGGAATCGCTGCTGTTCGACCATCAGCTGGACCAGAACGCGGTGCCTTCGCGGATGCCGATCCGCAACAGCTACATCACCTCGGCCTTCGGCGGCCGCGCCGATCCGTTCGGCCGCGGCACCGGCAACCACAAGGGCATCGACTTCCACGCCAATGTCGGCGACCCGGTGCTGGCGGTGGCCGACGGCGTGGTCAGCTACTCCGGCGTGCGCGGCGGCTACGGCAATGTGGTCGAGGTCGACCACGGCAATGGCTATGTCACCCGCTACGCGCACAATTCGCGGCTGTCGGTGAAGGTCGGCGACCTGGTGCGGGTCGGCCAGGAAGTGGCCAAGGCCGGCTCCACCGGCCGTTCCACCGGTGCCCACGTGCATTTCGAGGTGTGGAAGGACGGGGTGGTGGTGAACCCGGCCAAGTTCCTCGGCGATGGCGCCATTCCGGTGGGCCGCCGCGGCCGCGGCTGAGTCCGGCAGGGGCGGTGTGCCGGCATTGAATCGCCGGACCCCGCCCCAAGCTACAATGTGCTTTGCCATCGACAGGGCGCCTCGCGCCCTGTTTCGTTTGCGGCCCGTCGATTCCCTGGGATCGGGCCGCCGAGGCGTTCCTTTCCAACCGGTTCCTTCAATGATCAACAGTCTGCTTACTCGCGTTTTCGGTAGCCGCAACGAGCGCCAACTGCGCCAGCTCCACCGTATCGTCGCCAAGATCAATGCGCTGGAGCCGGAGATGGAGCAGCTCTCCGACGAGCAGCTGCAGGCCAAGACCCCGGAACTGCGCGGGCGCATCGCCGGCGGCGAGACCCTGGACAAGGTGCTGCCGGAAGCGTTCGCGGTGTGCCGCGAGGCCAGCCGCCGCGTGCTGGGCATGCGCCACTACGACGTGCAGTTGATCGGCGGCATGGTCCTGCACCTGGGCAAGATCGCGGAAATGCGCACCGGCGAGGGCAAGACCCTCGTCGCGACGCTGCCGGTGTACCTCAACGCGCTGGAAGCCAAGGGCGTGCACGTGGTCACCGTCAACGACTACCTGGCGCGCCGCGACGCCGCGCAAATGGGCAAGCTGTACAACTGGCTGGGCCTGACCGTGGGCGTGGTGTACCCGGGCATGCCGCACAGCGACAAGCACGCCGCCTACGCCGCCGACATCACCTACGGCACCAACAACGAATTCGGCTTCGACTACCTGCGCGACAACATGGCGCTGTCCAAGGCCGACCGCTTCCAGCGCGGGCTCAACTACGCCATCGTCGACGAGGTCGACTCGATCCTGATCGACGAAGCGCGCACCCCGCTGATCATCTCCGGCCCGGCCGACGAGTCGCCGGAACTGTACATCCGCGTCAACCGCATCGTGCCGCAGCTGGTCAAGCAGGAGTCGGAAGAGGGCGAGGGCGACTTCTGGGTCGACGAGAAAGGCAAGCAGGTGCACCTGTCCGAAGCGGGCATGGAGCACGCCGAAGAACTGCTGCGCGCCGCCGGCATCCTCGCCGACGAGGAAGACCGCCTGTACGGCGCGCAGAACCTGAGCGTGGTCCACCACCTCAATGCGGCGCTGCGCGCCCACGCGATCTACCAGCGCGACGTCGATTACATCGTGCGCGACGGCGAAGTGGTGATCGTCGACGAGTTCACCGGCCGCACCCTGCCGGGTCGCCGCTGGTCCGACGGCCTGCACCAGGCGGTGGAGGCGAAGGAAGGCGTGCCGGTGCAGCGCGAGAATCAGACGCTGGCCAGCATCACCTTCCAGAACCTGTTCCGCATGTACAAGAAGCTGTCCGGCATGACCGGTACGGCCGATACCGAAGCCTACGAATTCCAGAGCATCTACGGCCTGGAAGTGGTGGTGATCCCGACCAACCGCCCGACCATCCGCAAGGACTGGCCGGACCAGGTGTTCCTCAACCGCCAGGGCAAGTTCAATGCGGTGCTGGCCGACATCGAGGACTGCGCCAAGCGCGGCCAGCCGGTGCTGGTCGGCACCACCTCGATCGAGACCTCGGAGATGCTGTCCGAGCACCTGCGCAAGGCGGGCGTGAAGCACGAGGTGCTCAACGCCAAGCAGCACGAGCGCGAAGCGCAGATCGTGGCCAATGCCGGCCAGCCGGGCGCGGTCACCATCGCCACCAACATGGCCGGCCGCGGTACCGACATCGTGCTCGGCGGCTCGCTGGAGGCCGAACTGCACGCGCTGGGCGAGGAGCCGGACGAGGCCACGCGCGCGCGCCTGAAGGCGGCCTGGCAGGAGCGCCACGACGCGGTCAAGGCCGCCGGCGGCCTGCACATCATCGGCACCGAGCGTCACGAGTCGCGGCGTATCGACAACCAGCTGCGCGGCCGCTCCGGCCGCCAGGGCGACCCGGGTTCCTCGCGCTTCTACCTGTCGCTGGAAGACAACCTGATGCGCATCTTCGCCTCGGACTGGGTGCAGAAGGCGATGCGCATGATGGGCATGAAGGAAGACGACGTCATCGAGGACAAGCTGGTCAGCCGGCAGATCGAGAAGGCGCAGCGCAAGGTTGAGGCGCACAACTTCGACATCCGCAAGAACCTGCTCGACTTCGACGACGTCAACAACGACCAGCGCAAGGTGATCTACGCCCAGCGCGACGAGCTGCTGGACGCCGAGTCGGTGAAGGAGAACGTCGACGGCATCCGCGACGACGTGATCTACGACATCGTGTCGCGCTTCGTGCCGCCGAACTCGGTGGACGACCAGTGGGACCTGCCGGGCCTGGAAGCCACGCTCGCCAGCGAGCTGGGCCTGTCGCTGTCGATCAGCGACCTGGTCAAGCGCCAGGAGGAACTGGACGCGGACGGCATCGTCGAGAAGGTGCGCGAGGAAGTGGACCGCCATTTCCGCGAGAAGGAATCGGCCATCGGCGGCGAGACCATGCGCGCGCTGGAGAAGCACGTGATGCTCACCGTGCTCGACCAGAGCTGGAAGGAGCACCTGGCGCGCATGGACTACCTGCGCCAGGGCATCCATCTGCGCGGCTACGCGCAGAAGCAGCCCAAGCAGGAATACAAGAAGGAAGCCTTCGAGCTGTTCTCGGAGATGCTGGAGCACGCCAAGCGCGAAGTGGTGACCCTGCTGGCGCGGGTGCGCATCCGCAGCGAGGAGGAAGTGGCGGCGCTGGAGGCGCAGGAGCGCCAGCAGATGGAGGCGCAACTGCGCCAGGCGCAGTTCCAGCACCAGGATGCCGGCGGCTACGGTGCCGACGAGGAAGCCGAGCAGGTGCAGGGCGGCGGCGCCGCGGCGCCGACCGTGGCGCAGGTGACCCGCGAAGCGCCGAAGGTCGGCCGCAACGATCCGTGCCCCTGCGGCAGCGGCAAGAAGTACAAGCACTGCCACGGCCAGCTGAGCTGAGCGCGCTGCTGCGCGATCGCGCAGCAGCCTCGCGGTTGGCGTCGCAGACTCGGCGCGGCCCTCGCTGAAGGGGCCGTGTCCCGGACGCGCTGCCGGCATTGGCCACGCTTTTGCGAACCGCCCCGCCTCGCGCGGGGCGTTCTGTTTCTGGGAAGGACGCGGGACGATGCGCTCGGCGGCGTGGCGCATCGCGCCTGCGGCGCGTAGGGTGGCCGATCTCGCCATTGCCTCTCGAGGCCTGCCATGCAGCTGTCCGCCAGCCTGGAACTGAATGTGTTCGTGCCGGCGCGCGATGTCGCGCTGTCGGCGCGGTTCTACGCGGCGCTGGGATTTGCGCCCGAGCCGCTCGGCGACGGCCTGCTCTGCTTCCGCCACGGCGACCGTTGCGCGTTCCTGCTGCAGGATTTCTATCACGCAGGCCTGGCGCAGAACCTGGTGCTGCATCTGTGGGTGGAGGACGCCGATGCCTGGTGGCGGCGGCTGCATGCGGCCGATCTGGCCGGCCATTATGGTGCGCGCCTGGGCGATCCCGAGGCCCGGCCCTGGGGCATGCGCGACTTCACCCTGCACGACCCCAGCGGCGTGCTGTGGCGCATCGGTCACGGCCTGGACGCCTGAGCGGCGGTCGGACGCAGAAACGCAGCAGCCTCGCGATGCATGCCGCGGCAGCGCCGTGGGCGGCGCGCCACGCAGCGTGGCATGCGGATCGGGGCGCACGCGTGCCGTGTCCGATGACGGTCTGGCAGGTCCCTGCGTCAGGCGTACTGCCGCGCCGCGCATCGACATTGCGGGCATACCCGCCGATGCGGTCGCCGCGCTCCGACGCCGAGTCGGCACCGATGTAACCCCGGTTGATTGCGTTGGCGCTGCCGGAAACGGCAAGCTTGCGCCATGTCCGAACCGCTCAGATCCATTCATGTCGTTGCCGGCGTCATCACCGATGCGCGCGGCCGTATCCTGCTGACCCGCCGCACCGAGGGCCGCGACCTGGCCGGCCTGTGGGAATTCCCCGGTGGCAAGCGCGAGCCCGGCGAGACCTCGGAGCAGGCGCTGGTGCGCGAGCTGCAGGAGGAACTGGGGATCGAGGCCGTGGTCGGCGACTGGCTGATGGAAGTGCCGCAGCGCTACCCGGACAAGCGCCTGCGCCTGGAAGTGCGCCAGGTGTCGGCGTGGAAGGGCACGCCGCGCGGCCGCGAGGGCCAGGCGCTGACTTGGGTGAGCGCCGACAAGCTGGGCCGCTACGCGATGCCGCCGGCCGACCAGCCGGTGGTGGCGATGCTGCGCCAACCCGCTTGCTACCTGGTGACCCCGGAGCCGACCGAACCGGGCCCGTGGTTGGCGGCGCTGGAGCGCGCGCTGGACGCCGGCGTGCGCCGCGTGCAGTTGCGCGCGCGGCGCACGCCGGCCGAGCAGTGGCTGCCGCTGGCGCGGGCCGCGGCGACGCTGTGCGCGGCGCGTGGCGCACAGGTGCTGGTCAATCGTGACGTGGCGCTGGCGCAGGACCTGGGCGTGGGCGTGCACCTGGGCGCGGAGCAGCTGCCGCAGTGGCAGGCGCGTCCGTTGCCTGCCGGACAGCCCGTGGCGGCGTCCTGCCACAGCCTCGAAGAGTTGCAGGTGGCGCAGCGCATTGGCTGCGATTTCGCGGTGGTCGGGCCGCTGGCCGCCACCGCCAGCCATCCTGGCGCCGCACCGTTGGGTTGGGAGGCGTTCGAGCGCCTGCGCGAGCAGGTTGCCCTGCCGATCTATCCGATCGGCGGCCTGGCGCCGACCCAGGTGGCCGAGGCGCGCCGCCATGGCGGCCAGGGCATCGCCGCGATCCGCGGGCTATGGCCGTTGGCGGCCGATGTGGCGTGAGTCGGGCGGCAGCAACCGCTTCCCGCAGGAGTCGACTGTCATGCAGCCGTGACGCGCGAAGGGGGGCGCTGTCCATGGCGCAATGCGTCGGGACTGACGTCCCTCCCACAGTGATCCTCCGACGAGGCTGGCGCCGCTCCTGCGCGAGGGTGGGGTGGTGCGTATAGGGAGCCGCCGTCGCGAATCCCCAATCCCCAATCCCCAATCCCGGCTCCTCAGAAACTGATCCAGAAGCAGTCGTACTGCCGGCGCAGCCCCAGCACGGTGGACGCCGGGGTGATGCTACCGCTCAGGGTCTGCTGCAGGCGCAGCCCGGTCGCGTGCGCCCGCGGAGGGCCTCCGGTGCCGTCGCTGTCCGGCGTGCCCGGCATCGGCACGGCCACCGTCGCGGCGGGCGTAGTGTTGGCGTTCTCTGCCGAGTCGCCCGGCAACACCGGCACGATCGCGACCAGGGGGCGGCGCACGATCGCGTCCAGCCGGTCGAGCACGCGCTGCGCGCCGGCGTCGGAGACGCCGTTCCACCAGTACAGCGCCGACAGCCGGTTGACGTCGCGGGTTTCCACCGCGGTGCGGATCTGCTGCGCCAATACGCTGAGCCGGCGCACGCACTGCGGCGGCGCCAGGGCGCGGGCGCTGCCATCGACGTTGCCGGGTGCGGCCGGTGGCGGCAGCCGGTCGATCGCGCCGACGTCCTCGCAGCGCCGATCGCTGAACACGGTGGTGCCGTCGGGGCCGCTGCAGCGGTTCACCCGCTGCGCCGCGGCGGGCGTGGCGAACACGCAGAGGCACAGGAGCAGCAGCATCGGCGGAAGAGCGCGCATCGGCGCAGGGTAGCCGCAGCCGGCGTGACCGCGGAGCGAATGGGTGGTGACGCCGGGATTGGTGATTCGGGATTCGGGATTGGCAACAGCGGCACGCGGCCCCGCTTTGGCGAATCCCCAATCCCCAATCCCCAATCCCGAGCGGCAGCGACCGCGCCGCTCAGCCGGCGTCGATGGCGCCGCGCAGGCGCGCCAGGACGCTGGTGGTCGGCTTGGCCAGGTTGAGGGTGTAGAAATGCAGCCCGGGCGCGCCGCCGTCGATCAGGCGTTGGCACAACGTGGCGACCACGTCGGCGCCGAACTCGCGGATGGCCTCGGCATCGTCGCCGTAGGCCTGCATGCGCTTGCCGATCCAGCGCGGGATTTCCGCGCCGCACTGTTCGGAGAAGCGCCGCAGCTGGCTGAAGTTGGAGATCGGCATGATGCCGGGCACGATCGGGATCTGCACGCCGAGCTTGCGCACCGCGTCGACGAAGTGGAAGTAGGCGTCGGCGTTGTAGAAATACTGGGTGATGGCGGCATCGGCGCCGGCGTCGACCTTGGCCTTGAAGTGGCGCAGGTCGCTGAGCGCGTCGTTGGCCTGCGGATGCGTCTCCGGATACGCGCCCACTTCCAGGTGGAAGGCATCGCCGTGCTCGGCGCGGATGAAGGCGATCAGGTCGGCGGCATAGCGCAGGTCGCCGGGGTGGCCCATGCCGGAGGGCAGGTCGCCGCGCAGCGCGACCAGGCGGCGGCAGCCGATCGCGCGGTACAGCTTGAGCAGTTCGCGGATCTCCTCGCGGCTGCCACCCACGCAGGACAGGTGCGGGGCGGCCTCGAAGCGGTGGTGCTGCTTGAGGTGGCGCACGGTCTCGGAGGTGTAGCTGAGGGTCGAGCCGCCGGCGCCGAAGGTGCAGGAGACGTATTCCGGAGCGTAGGCCTTCAGCCGCGCAGCGGTGCGGTCGAGCTGCGCGCGCTGCTCGTCGGTCTTGGGCGGATAGAACTCGAAGCTGATGGCGGTCATGGGCGCAACGCAGCGGGCGGTGCGGTCAGTATATCTCTTCATCCGGATGGATGTGCAAGATTGCGGGTGATTGGGAATGGTCGCGGCCGGCGTCGCGCTGCCGTCGCCGGATAGGGCGTGTCACTAATCCACGAGCATGCCGGGCCACGACGACGCGGCCATGACGCGCGCAATCGCGGCGCTTCGGGTTGGGCATGGCAGGCGCGCGGCCGGCGCCGCGCGGCTTGACCTGACGGCCAGTCAGGCACTGCGCCGTGCAACGCCGCCGCGGGCCTGCCAGACCCAACGCGGCAATACTCGCGAATTGGCGACACGCCCTAGGCCGACGCGCCCGCGCGGGCGCATCGGCCGGATGCGGACGCTCAGCGCTTCCACATCCGCGCCTGCCGCGGCGGCAGGCTGAAGGTGTAGCTGCCGCTGGAGATGCGCACCACGCTGCCGGAGCCCAGGGCATCGGTGTAGTCGACGTTCCAGCGCAGCACGCTGCCGTTCATCGGCACCGCGGCGGTGACGGTGGTGCCGCACTTGTTGATGCCGACGATGCCCAGGTCGCCGCGGCGGAACAGCAGGTAGCAGGCGCCGTGCGCCAGCACCTGCATGTCGCGGCCCTGCGCGGCGTTGTGGAAGCCGACCATGCGCTTGAGGTCGTCGCGCTGGTAGGCGTTGACCCAGCGGTTGTCGCCGCTCTCGTTGTTGTCCGAGTACACCATCGGCACGCCGCCGTCGCGGCCGAGCAGGTAGGCGTAGGCCAGGGTCTCGTCGACCGGGTCCATGATCGCGTAGCGGAACCCGGCGTTGTTGGGGATGTCGTGGGTGATGGCGAAGGTCACCGCGCGCGCGCCCGGCAGTGCCTGGCCGTAGGCGCCCGGATCGACCAGCAGGTCCATGCTGCCGCCGTAGGCGAAGGCATTGCGCACCGAGTTGAACAGCGGGAAGTCGTAGGCCGCGTGCGGGGTGGCCTGCAGATACGGCGCCAGGAACTGGTCGTAGTCGGAGTTGCCGCTGCCGCCACCGGTGATCACTTCGCCGAACACCAGCACGCCGGAGCGGACCTGTGCATCGAGCACCTTGTTCAGATGGTCGAAGGTCATGTGCTTGGCCGCGTCGATGCGGAAACCGGTGACGCCCAGCGCCTTCAAGGCCAGCAGGTAGTTGCGCTGCTGCTGCACCACCCAGTCGTTGCCGACCAGATCCGGCAGGCCGGGATCGCTGCCGCCGCCGCAGATGCGGTAGGTGCGCACCTGGTAGGGATCGTTGTAGTTGGTGATGCACTGCGCCGGGCCGAAATCGCTGGCGCTGAGGAAATTCTGCGAGAGGTCGCCGAACAGCCGCAGCGCAGCATAGCGCTGCGGATTGGCGGCGTACTGGCCGAGCACCGCGCTGCCCGGGTAGTTCAGGTCCGAGCGCGTGGCCGCTTCGTTGGCCATGTGGTTGAGCACCACGTCGGCATAGGTCTCCACGCCCACTGCCTTCAGCGCCTGCACCATGCTGGCGAAGGCATCGGTGTCGCCGAGCGGGTTGTCGATCAGGCGCATGTCCTGCGGCTGGTAGCGCGCCCACCAGGCGTCGCCCTGCGAGCGGTAGGCCGGCGCCACCAGCACTTTGCGGTAGCCGGCGGCGGCGATCTGCGCGGCGCGCGCTTCCACGGTGGCATAGGGCCAGTTGAACGCATGCAGGATGACGTCGGCTTGGGCGCTGGCGGTGGCCAGGAACAGCAGCAGGCCGACCAGCAGGCTGCGCCAGCGGTGCAGGCGTAGCAGACGATTTGCAGCGGATGGAACGCGCATCGTTCGATCTCCTCGGTGCGTGGGCGCAGGCAAGGCGCCTGCAGGACAGGGCGTGACGTCGCCGCGGGGCAGGCGTGCGGCGGGAGGATGCTAAGCGCGCATCGCGGCGCAACATGCGTGCGCTACATACGTATTCATGGCGACAGCGCAAGAAAGCGGGATCGGCATCCGCTTCCGCGTGGGAGCACCGTGCGCGCTGCATTCTTGGCACATGTCGCATCGCGGCCCATGTGCTTTGCTACAGTCGCCGCCCTCACCTGTCGACGCGGAGCCGCACCATGACCAGCGCAGCCTTCTATCCGATCGGAACCCCCGGCGTGCCCTGGGGCGCCGCCGAGAAGGCGGCCTGGCTGGCCGGGCAGCCGCGCCGGCGTAGCTACCAGGACGAAGTGGTCGCTGCCATCGAAGACCTGCGCGGGCACTGGGACGTGGTCGAGTACGGGCAGTTGGCGTACGCGCAGGAGCGCTATCCGTTGCTGGCGCTGCGCAGCCGCGGTTGGGACGACGCGCTGCCGTGCATGCTGGTCACCGGTGGCGTGCATGGCTACGAGACCAGCGGCGTGCACGGCGCGCTGCAGTTCGCGCAGCAGCACGCGCAGGACTACGCCGGCCGCGCCAACGTGCTGCTGGCGCCGTGCGTGAGCCCCTGGGCGTACGAGCGCATCCACCGCTGGAACGCCGATGCGATCGATCCCAACCGTTCGTTCCGCGCCGACAGCCCGGCGCAGGAATCGGCGGCGCTGCTGCGTCTGGTCGCGCCGTTGCGCGATCGGGTGCGCATGCACATCGACCTGCACGAGACCACCGACAGCGACGAGTCCGAGTTCCGCCCGGCGCTGGCCGCGCGCGATGGCATCGCATACGAACCGGGCGGCATTCCCGACGGCTTCTACCTGGTCGGCGACAGCGAGAATCCGCAGCCGGCCTTCCAGCAGGCGGTGCTGGCCGCGGTGGCGCAGGTCACCCACATCGCGCCGGCCGACGCCGCCGGCACATTGATCGGCACGCCGCTGGCGGCGCCGGGGGTCATCAACTACCCGGTGAAGCGGCTGGGCCTGTGCGCGGGCATCACCGACGCGCGCTACACCACCACCACCGAGGTGTACCCGGACAGCGCCAGCGCCACGCCGCAGCAGTGCAATGCCGCGCAGGTGGCGGCGGTGCGCGCGGCGATCGACTACGCCCTGGCGCATCCGTAGGCGCAAGCCGGCTGCACGCTCCGTAGAAGCGGCTTCAGCCGCGACCGGCGTTCCCGGGAAGGCCTGGTCGCGGCTGAAGCCGCTTCTACGGGGGCGCTCGATGCCGAGGGTTGCCGGCGCGGTGACGGTGGCAGTGGTGGGCATGGTCCCGGCCGCGCGCTACGCTTGTCCGCCCTCGTTCGCCATGCACGCCATGTCCATCGTCCTCACGCCGTTCGCCCGCACCCGCCTATTTCCGCGCGACGGCCGCCGCAACGCGATCCAGGACTGCACGCCGGAGCAGTTCGAGCAGCATCTCAACACGCACGCGCCGCTGCAGGTGCTGGACGGCTACGCGCCGTTCTGCAAGTTGCACGTGCATCGCAACTGGACCTCGACGCGCTGCCTGACCGTGCCGATCACCGACGCCAACCGGCGCCTGCTGCGCTCCGGCTACGAGGCACGCAGCCGCGAGGAACTGCCGGTGCTGGTGCGCTGGTTCGAAGGCGTCGAGCCGCCGGTGGCCGCCTATCTGCTGCCGATCCTCTACAGCCGCGAGCAACTCGCGCACGAGGGGGCGCCGATCGAGGCCGACTGGGGCGTGGTTGGTTGCCTGTACACCGCTGAGCCGCAGGAGATTCCGATGGCGCCGATCACCATGCTGCGCAATGCGCTGGGCGTGGAGGAGGGCGGCTCCGGCGTGGCGCTGGATCGCGACGCCTACCGGCGCAGCGTGGCGTTCTGGGAGCACAACGCCAACTGGCGGCCGTAAGCGCTATGCGCGCGCCATCTGCGCGCAGCGAGCAGGTTGCACGCATGCATCGATGAGTGCGCGACGATGATGCTTGCGCCGGTCACAGCGCAGGTGTGATCGCCGCTTGCCTGCGGCGGCTCCATGCGCTGTTACGTCTGTGGTCCTGCGTCTTGTACCTTGCCGAAGCCGGCAACGCCGTGCTGCATCAGTGTGCATGCCTGTTCACTGGCGCACGCGCGCAAGAGTAAACAGCGCGCTATTGACCACTTTCACGGCGGAGCCATGTCCGTTCATCCGGCCAGCACGGGATGGCCATCAAGTTTGCGCACGGCAGGACGATAGCGAGAGGGTGGGCCATACGCAGCAGTGCTGGGAAGCGATTTCCGGCGACGCGTCGTGGCCGGTGGGGAAGGCGTCCCGGGCAGCAGGTCATCGGCAACGGACACGCGCGCTCGCGCCGTGCGCCGCGGTGGGTTGTGCTGCGCGGCGCGTTCTCCGCGACCGCATTCCCTCCCCCTGCCAAGGAAGCCGTCATGTCCACTCCGTCGCCGCATCGCCGTCGCGGCAGCGTCGCCAAACGCCTGATGCTGGGTACCGGCCTGCTCGCGCTGGCCTGCTTCGGCCTGACCGCGATGATCATCTACTGGCGCAGCAGCGATGCGTTGCTGTCGACCTCGCGCACCAGCATCGAGAACCTGGCGCAACTGGAAGCGCAGCGCGTCTCGCGCGAGATCGGCGTGGCCTTCGATGCCAGCGAGGCGCTGGCCAACAGCTTCCGTGTGCAGCACGCTGCCGGCGGCCTGTCGCGTGCCACCGCCACCGCGGTGTTGCGCAGCCAACTCGATGCGCATCCGCAGTGGCTGGGCATCAGCACCATGTGGGAGCCGGATGCGTTCGACGGCAACGACAAGGCGTTCGTCGGTGCCGAGGGGCACGACGCCACCGGCCGCTACATGACCTGGTGGTCGCGGCAGAACGGCAAGCTGGTGCGCGAGGCGCTGCGCGATTACGAGAAGCCCGGCGACGGCGACTGGTACCTGCTGGCGCGCAACACGCACAAGCCGGTGGTGATCGAGCCGTACTACTACCCGGTGGCCGGCAAGGACACGCTGATGACCACGCTGGCCACGCCGATCCTGGAGAACGGCCGCTTCCTGGGCGTGGTCACCGTCGACTTCACCCTCGATACGCTGCAGCAGCGCATCGCCGCGTTGCGGCCGATGGGCGAGGGCCACGCCAGCCTGCTGTCGCCGTTGGGCATGGTGATGGCCAGCCGCGATCCGCAGCAGGTCGGCAAGACCCGCAACGATGCCTGGAGCAAGGACATGCTCGCGCGCGTGGCCAAGGGCCAGGTGGTGTTCGACCATCGTCGCGCCGACGGCGAGGATGCGTTGAACGTGTTCGTGCCGCTGAAGATCGGCGCTGCGCCACAGGCGTTCGCGCTAGGCATCTCGGTGCCGTACGCGCTGGTGATGGCCAAGGCGCGTGCGTTGCTGTGGACCATCGCCGCGGTCGGCCTGCTCTCGGCGCTGATGCTGAGCGGCGCGCTGTACCTGCTGCTGCGCCGGCAGGTGCTCGATCCGTTGGCCGAGGCGGTGCGCGTGTCCTCCGCGGTCGCCGCCGGATGCCTGGACAGCCAGGTCCGCCACCGTCGCGACGACGAGCTGGGGCAGTTGCTGGACGCGATGGGCAGCATGCAGACGCAGCTGCAGTCGGTGATGCAGGCGCAGGCGGAGATGGCGCAGCGCCATGACGCGGGCGAGATGAGCTACCGGATGGACGCCGCGCGCTTCCCCGGCGAGTACGGGCGCATGGTCCACGACACCAACGCGCTGGTCGCCGCGCACGTGGACGTGCAGCGGCGCCTGGTCGAGGTGATGTCGCAGTACGCGATCGGCAACATGCAGGTGGACATGGAGGCGCTGCCGGGCGAGAAGGCGGCGATCACCGAGGCGATGCGCACCACCAAGCGCAGCCTGCAGGCGATCAACCAGGCCATCACCGAACTGGCGCAGGCCGCGGCCTCCGGCGATTTCTCCCGGCGCGGCGACGCCGAGCGCTTCCAGTACGACTTCCGCGGCATGGTGGTCGGGCTGAACCGCCTGATGGAACTGACCGAAGGCAACCTCTCGGCCTTGTCGGCGCTGCTGCGTGCCGTGGCCCAGGGCGACCTCACTGCGCGCATGCACGGCGAATTCCATGGCGTGTTCGCGCAGATGCGCGACGACGCCAATGCCACCGTGGAGCAGTTGACCGGCATCGTCGGCCGCATCCAGCAGGCCACCACCGCGATCAACACCGCCGCCGGCGAAATTGCGGCCGGCAACGACGACCTGTCGCGCCGCACCGAGCAACAAGCCGCCAACCTGGAAGAAACCGCGGCCTCGATGGAGGAACTGACCTCCACGGTGAAGCAGAACGCCGAGCATGCGCACCAGGCCAACCGCCTGGCGCAGGACACCGCCGGCGTGGCCTCGCGCGGCGGCACCGTGGTCGAGCAGGTGGTGGAGACCATGTCCGGCATTGCCGCGGCCTCGAAGAAGATGGCCGAGATCATCAGCGTGATCGATGGCATCGCCTTCCAGACCAATATCCTGGCGCTCAATGCGGCGGTGGAGGCGGCGCGCGCCGGCGAGCAGGGCCGCGGCTTCGCGGTGGTGGCGAGCGAGGTGCGCGCGCTGGCGCAGCGGTCGGCGACCGCGGCGCACGAGATCAAGGGCCTGATCGACGCCTCGGTCGGGAAGATCGACGACGGCACCGCGCTGGTCAACGGCGCCGGCGACACCATGCGCGAGGTGGTGGCCAGCGTGCGCCGGGTCACCGACATCATGAGCGAGATCGCCGCCGCGTCGCAGGAACAGAGCGCCGGCATCGAACAGGTGGGCAAGACCATCGTGCAGATGGACGAGGTGACCCAGCAGAACGCCGCGCTGGTCGAGGAAGCCACGGCGGCGGCGCGGGCGATGGAGGATCAGGCCGGGGAACTGCAGCGCGCAGTGGCGCTGTTCAAGCTCGCGGCGCCCACGTCGGGCGGCCAGGCCACACCGGTTCGGGCACGGCTGGAGCGGGTGTCGTGAGGGCGGTGCGCAGCGCTGCGCTGCTGCTGGCGCTGGGCGTCGTCGCGCCGGCCTGGGCCGGGACCGCCAGCGCCAATCTGGCGGCGACCTCGAACTACGTCTCGCGCGGATTCGAGCAGAGCTGGGGCCGGCCGGTGCTGCAGGGCGGGCTGGACCTGGCCGCGGACAGCGGCTGGTACGCCGGGACCTGGGCCTCGGGAGTGAGCCCGTACTTCATCGAAGGCGGGCACGTGGAGTGGGACGTGTACGCCGGCTACGCGGCCAGCCACGGCGACTGGGGCTGGCGCGCCGGCGTGTACCACTACGCTTATCCCGGCGCGCGCATGAGCGCCAGCGGCACCCGCTACGACTACGGCGAGGCGATCGTCGCCGCGCATTGGCGCACGCTCGAGCTGTCCTACGCCAGTACCTGGACGCGCGACTACTTCGGCTACAACAGCGCCACGCTGGGCGTCGGCCAGGGCCGGCACTCGCGCGGCTCCGGCTATCTGGCCTTGGACGCCACGCTGCCGCTGGCCTCGGACTGGCAGGTGAGCGTGCATGCCGGCCACCAGCACGTACGCAACTTTGCCGACTACGGCTGGACCGACGCGCGCGTGGGCCTGAGCCGCACCTGGCGCGGCACCGAGTTCGGCGTGAGCTACGCACGCGCCTGGAACAGCGCCGGCGTCTATCGCCGCTACACCACGGGCGTGGCGGATGGGGATGGCCGGGTACATGTCTCCAACCCGATCGACGGCGCCTGGGCGTTCACCATCAAGCGCAGTTTCACCCTGTAGCGCACGCCACTCCCGTCGCCGGCAGCGGCGTGCGCCGACGCTTCCGAAGCCCTTGGTGCGATCGCCCTCCGCGCCATGCGCTGCGCATGGACGAGGCCGACGCCGGACCACGCCGCCAGGCATTGACGCCGGTCGCTAAAGTAAATAAGAATCGTTTTCTTTTGTTGGGGGCGAGCCACGCGCGTCGAAGCGGCCCCATGCCGCTTCGCTCGGGGGTCGCATGCTTCTCCATCGGGATTCGCTCGGTCAGCTCTACCGTGATCATCAGCCCTGGCTGCAGCGCTGGCTTGCCGGGCGCCTGGGCTGCCGCGACGTCGCCGCCGATCTGGCGCAGGACACCTTCGCGCGCCTGCTCAGCGGACGCGACCTTGCTTGCCTGCACGAGCCGCGCGCCTATCTGACCACGGTCGCCAAGGGCGTGATGGCCAACTGGTGCCGGCGGCAATCCTTGGAACGCGCCTATCTGCAACGGCTGGCGGCGCTGCCGGAGTCAGCGATGCCGTCGGCCGAACAGCAGGCGCTGGTGCGCGAGGCGCTGGAGGCGATCGATGCGATGCTCGACGGCCTGCCCGCGCAGGCGCGCCGGGTGTTCCTGCTGTCGCAGTTCGACGGGCTCGGTTACGCCGAGATCGCCAGCCGGCTGGGGGTGTCGCTCAGCACGGTCAAGCGGCACATGAAGCGCGCCCTGCTCGGTTGCCTGCTGCATGCGCCCTGAGCCGGCGGACGCGGGGCTGGATCCGCGTGTCCTGGAGCAGGCGGTGGAGTGGCTGGTCCGGCTCGGCGACGACGCGGCCGGCGAGGCCGAGCACGCCGCATGCGCGCGCTGGCGTGCGCAGCACCCTGATCACGCGCGTGCCTGGGCGCGCGTGGAGCGCCTGCATGACCTGATCGCAGCGGTGCCGGCGGCGCTGGCGCGGCCGGTGCTGGACCGCCCATCGCGTGGCGGGCGCCGCGCGGCGATCAAGTCGGTGGGCGCGTTGCTGCTGCTGGCGCCCGGCGCGTGGCTGGGCTGGCAGTGGCTGGGTCGGTCGCCGGCCGGCGCGACGCTGCAGACGGCGGTCGGCGAACGCCGGCGGCTGCGCCTGGACGATGCGAGCCTGCTCGAGCTGGACACGGACACCGCGCTGCAGGTGGCCTTCGGCGCGCAGCAGCGCCTGCTGCGCCTGCGTCATGGAAGGATCCTGGTGACGACCGCGGCCGACCCGCAGCGCCCCGCCCGCGCATTCCGGGTGACCACCGCCGATGGCGCGCTGCAGGCGCTGGGCACGCGCTTCGAGGTGCGCGCCGATGCCGGCGGCACGCGCGTGGCGGTGCTGGAGGGCGCGGTGCTGGCGCAGCCGGGCGCGGCGGCGCGTCCTTGCCGGGTGCCGGCCGGGCAGGCGCTGCGTTTCGATCGCCGCCACTGCGGCGCGCTGCGGGCCATCGCGCCGGGAGCCGCCGCCTGGACGCGCGGCATGCTGGTCGCCGATGCGTGGCCGCTGGCGGAGCTGTTGCGCGAACTGGGCCGCTACCGCCGCGGCGTGCTGCGCTGCGATCCGGCGATCGCCGGGCTGCGGGTGTCCGGCGCGTTCCCGGTGGACGATCCCGAGCGCAGCCTGGCGCTGCTGGAAGCGACCTATCCGGTGCGCGTGCGGCGGCAGGCGGATGGCTGGTGGACCACGCTGGCGCCGCGCGAGCGCGTGCCTACGCAACCGCGCTGACACTTTTTCGCGACTCGCGTGGCAAGGCTGCGAATCCTTCTTCGTCGAGTCCATCGCCCATGCGTCGCCTCCCACGTCCCTTCCGCGCCAGCCTGCTGGCCGTCGCCCTTGCCGCTGTGCCACCGTCCCTCGCCCACGCGCACAGCGCCCCGGTCGATCTGCCGGCCGGTCCGCTCGGCAGTGCCCTGAGCACCTTCGCCGGGCAGCGCGGCATCGCGCTGGCGTTCGATCCCGCGCTGACCGAGGGCCGGCAGGCGCCGCCGCTGCACGGGCAGGTGGACGATCGCGAGGGCCTGGAGCGCCTGCTGGCGGGATCGGGGCTGCGCCTGATCGCACGCGCCGATGGCAGCTATACCCTGGTGCCGGCCCCGGCCGGCACCGCGGCGCTGCCGTTCGCGCCGCTGCGCATCGGCGCGCAGCGGACGTTTCCGTACTCGGAGGGAATGGCGCTGGACCAGGCTTACCTCGAGGGCGCGCCTAAGGGCGACGGCGACATCGCCACGCTGCTGCGGATCGATCCGGCCGTGCAGTTCAGCGAGACCGCGCGCAGTTCGCGCAACATGGGCGAGATCCGTCCCGCCGACATCAGCATCAACGGCGCGCCGTTCTACCAGAACCTGTTCCTGCTGGACGGGGTGAGCTTCAACAACGACATCGATCCGACCTTCGACAACCCCAACCACTTCGCCGACGTGCCCAGCCACTCCCAAGGCGTGGCGGTGGACACCGATCTGCTGGAGAGCGTGACCGTCTACGACAGCAACGTACCGGCGGCCTTCGGCAACTTCACCGGCGGCGTGGTCGATGCGCAGACCCGCAAGGCCGGCGATGCGCTGCGCGGCAAGCTCTGGTGGCGGATGGCGCGTTCGGCCTGGGACGAGATCATCGTGCCGACGGGCCAGGAGCAGAGCTTCGCGCAGTCGGCCAGCGCGTCCTACCAGCCGCGCTACGACAAAGCCAAGTTCGGCCTGCGCCTGGAGGGGCGGACCGCGTCCGGCCTCGGCCTGGTCGGCACGCTGGTGCGCACGCGCTCGGAGATTCCGCTGCGCGGCTACACCGCCGGCAACCTCAGCAGCAGCGACAGCAACCGCAAGACGCAAACGCGCCAGAACAGCGCGGTCACCCTGGCCGCGGACTGGCGCGGCCAGAGCGGCCTGGAGCTTGGCGCCAGCCTCGCCTATGCGCCCAGCGACGACCGCTACTTCATCCAGAACGCCAACAACGCCTGGTTCGACCTGAAGTCCGGCGGCCCGGTGCTGAGCCTGCGTGTCAATGCCGAGCACGGCGCCTGGCGTTTGCGCAACACGCTCAGCTACAGCGACCTGGAGAGCTCGCGGCGCAGCCAGGTGAACTACTGGAAGGCCTGGGCGAAGTCGGCAGCCTACGACTGGGGCGTCAACAACAGCAGTTTCGAGGGCAGCTGGGGCAACGTCGACCAGCACGATCGCAAGCTCGGCTACCAGCTCCAGCTCGACCGCGAAGCCTTCGCCTGGGGCGCGACCCGCCACGAACTGCAGGCCGGCGTGTCCTACCAGCGGCGCAAGGCGAACTACGCCCGCCTCAACGACCACCTCTCCTACCTGCAACCCTACGCCACGACCAGTTGCACCACCGCCGACGGGCGCGTGGACAGCGACAGCTGTTCGCTGTCGCCGGTGGCGGCCACGTCCGGCACGCTGATCGCCGGCCGCGGACAGTATTTCCGGCGCCTGACGATCTACCGCGCGGGCGAGTTCGCGGTCAGCGGCGACGAATGGGCGGCGTGGCTGCAGGACGACATCCGCATCGGCGACCTCAGCCTGCGTCCGGGCCTGCGCCTGGACCAGGACGATATCTGGGACAGGGCCACGCTGGCGCCGCGCCTGGCCGCCTCGTGGGACCTGCGCGGCGACCGCGCGACGGTGCTCAGTGCCGGCCTCAACCGCTACTACGGGCGCAACTTCTTCAGCTATCTGCTGCGCGAAGGGCGCGAGCGCCTGGGCCTGACCAAGACCCGCAGCAGCAGCCGCACCGCCTGGGACAGCGTCACCGGCACCAGCGGCGGCTCCAGCAACCGCCTGGCCGACGTCGACATTCCCCATACCGACGAATGGACGGTGGGCGTGGACCAGCGCTGGGCAGGCATGGAGATCGGCCTGAAGTACGTCAACCGCGACAACCGCGACGAAGTGCTGCGACAGTCGGTCCGCAGCAACGATGCCAGCGGCGCCTACGCCACGAACGTCTACGAGTATGTCAACAAGGGCCGCAGCCGCAGCGCGGTCTATACCCTGAGCGTGGCGCCGCAGGCGCCGCTGGTGTGGGGCGGCAGCACCACGCAGGCGCAGTTCGCGTTCGACTACACCGACAGCCGGCGCAACTACTCCGATTACCAGTCGAGCTGGAACGACGCCGCGGACGCGCTGGTGCTGTACAAGGGACAGCCGACGTGGCTGTACGACCTGCCGGCCACCGACTTCGCGCGCCGGTGGAACGCACGCCTGTCCACGCAGACCCGGCGTGCGCTGGGACCCGGCGAACTGCTGTGGAGCAATTTCCTGCGCTACCGCGCCGGCTTCCGCAACATCCTGCAGCGCGGCAGCGCCGACTACCAGGGACAGACCCTCGACGTCTATGCCGACGTGGTCTATCCGCGCTCCTTCAGCCTCGATACCACTCTGGAATACAGCGTCGAGCTGCCGCGCGCGCAACAGGTCTACGCGCGGCTGGAGGCGATGAACGTGCTCAACCGGGCCAACCCCATCGTCGGCGCCGGCAGTTCCGCCTACTACGAAGCCGGGCGCAGCTATTGGCTGGAAGCCGGCTACCGCTTCTGATGCGCGAGAGCGTGCAGGCGCGGGCGCCGGCCGTTGCGCCGCAGGGGGCGGCGCGCGGCCGGCGCAGGCGCGTGCGGCGGTATTGCCTCGCGCTGCTGCTGGCCGGGCTGGCGGCAGCGCCGCAGGCGGTCCCGCCCGCGCCTGCGGCCGCCGCGGCAGAGGCCGATGCGGCGTTGGCGCAGTGCCGCACCCGCATCGCGGCGAGCGCAGCGACGATCGACTATGCCTGCCTGCGCCGGGTGTATGCCCAGCCGATCGCGCAGTGGCCGGCACCGCAGGTGGCCGACGGCGCGCAGTGGAGCGAGCTGGCGCCGCTGCCGGCGACGGCCCCGGCGCCGCCGGACAATCCCGGCACGCCGGACAAGATCGCCTTGGGCCGCATGCTGTTCGAGGACCCGCGCCTGTCGCGCTCCGGGCAGATCGCCTGCGCCAGTTGCCACGACCGCGAACTGGGCTGGGGCGACGGCCGCAGCGTGCCGTTCGGCAACGCCCGCCAGCGCGGGCGGCGCAACGCGATGAGCGTGGCGATGGCGGCCTATGCGCAGCCGCTGTTCTGGGACGGACGCGCGCGCACCCTGGAAGAGCAGGCGTTGCATCCCATCGTCGATCGCAAGGAAATGGATTTCGACATCGCCGCGCTGTTGCGGCGGCTGAACCGCAGTGCGGACTATCCGGCGCAGTTCCAGCGCGTCTTCGGGACGCGGCGCATCGACGCGCCGCAGCTCGCGCAGGCGCTGGCGGCGTACCAGCGCAGCCTGGTCCCGCGCGCCAACCGCTTCGACCGCTTCCTGGAGGGGCGCCGCGACCTGCTCAGCGACCAGCAGGTGTGGGGGCTGCATCTGTTCCGCACCCACGCGCGCTGCATGAACTGCCACAGCGGGCCGGCGCTGACCGACAACGGCTTCCACAACCTGGGCCTGCATTTCTACGGCCGCGCGCGGCAGGATCTGGGCCGCTACGAGGTCACCGGCGATCCCGCCGACAGCGGCAAGTTCCGCACGCCCTCGCTGCGCGGTGTCGGCAAGACCGGGCCGTGGATGCACAACGGCGGGTTCGCCGACTTGCGCGGTATCGTCAACCTGTACAACGTCGGCATGCCGCGGCCCAAGCCCAGGCCGGCGCAGCTGGGCGACCCGCTGTTCCCGCAGCCGGACCCGTTGCTGCAACCGCTGGACCTGCACCGGAGCGAGCTGGAGGCGATCACCGCGTTCCTGGATACCTTGTAGGCAGCCGCCGCTGCGCACGCGCGGGCATGCGCTGCGCCTGCGCAGGGGCCGCTCTGCCGCGCGCCAAAACCGGCGCCGGCTCAGCGCAGGAAGAATTCGACCGGGACGTCGACTTCGACCGGGTCCGGCAGCGTGTCCGGCGCGCGCGGCAGCGGCTGCGCGCGCAGGAAGGTCTGCAGAGCCTCCTGGTCGAGCAGGGCGTAGCCGCTGCCGTGGCGGATCGTCGCCGACAGCACGCGGCCCTGCCGGTCGAGCCGCGCACGCACGTAGGCCACGCCCTCCTGGCGGCGATTGCGCGCCTGCCGCGGGTAGCGGCGGAACTGGTGCAGCCGCGCCAGCACCTTGCCTTCCCAGTTCGGGTCGCTGGTGCCGGCCGCCTGCGCCGCCGGCGGCAGCGGCGGCGGGGACGGCGCTGCCGCCTCCACCGCCTGCGGCGCATCGGCAGTGGCGGCGCTGGGATCGGTGCCGGGGTGGTGCGCCAGCGCATCGGCCGCAGGCTGCGGCAGCGGCGGCGATGCCGGCAATGGGCGCGCGGTGGGGCGCTGCACCGGCGGGGGCTGCACGGCCGGCGGTCGCCGTGCCTGCGGCGCCGCCGCGTGTTCCGGGCGCGGTTGTGGCGCCTCCTTCGGCGCCACCGGCATCGGCGGCGCCGCAGGCGGCAGCAGGGTCAGGCGCATCCGCACCGATTCCTGTGGCGGCGGCAACGGCGGTGGCGCCGTGGCGATGCCGAACAGCAGCCACGCCAGCGCCAGATGCGCGCCGATGGCGATGCCGGCCGCGAGCGCACGCGGCAGGGCATCGTGGCGCCAGGTCGAGCGGGAAGGGACGGTGGCCGCGGCGAACGCCATATCTGCGTGTTGATGCGAATGATTATCATCCAATGATAGCGCAGGTGCGGATGCGCCGCAGGCGGGCGAGAGGGTTGCTGGGCGTCGGTCGGCTTGGTGAGGGCAGTGAGGTTGGCCGTGCGGGGCAGAACGCGTTGCCGATGGCACCGTTCACCCCGCCGCGCAACGCGCTGGAGATGGAGGACGGCGGTGAAGGCGTGTTGCCGGATCGCGGGCGATCGGCGCAGCGTAGCGTTGCGGAGGCCGGCGCCAACTGGTGGCTAAGATCGTGATCGCGCCGCTGGTGTTTTATGCGTCGCGCGCATAGCCCGCCTCCCGCTGTGCGCGGATGGCCAGCACGATCACCGTATCGGTCACGTCCACATCGCGATACAACGCCAGGTCCCCGTAGCGCAGGTGTGGTGCAGATGACCTAGCTGTACAGACGCGTCGGCCAACTGGCCGGAAAAGGCCGCTTGGAGTAGGATTGGCGGAAGGTGGCGATGTCTGCGGTTTTTCGCTCCGTACGATTTCCAGCTCCCTTTCCTCCACGCGCGCGCAGCGCCGATCGCACGAAAAACGGGCGCCTCGCGGCGCCCGTTCCTGTCTGCCTGGCGATGTCTTGCCGATGGCTCAGTAGCGGTAGTGCTCCGGCTTGAACGGGCCGTCGATCGGCACGCCGAGGTAGGCGGCCTGCGCGTCGGTGAGCTTGGTCAGCTTCACGCCGATCTTCTCCAGGTGCAGGCGCGCCACTTCTTCGTCCAGCTTCTTCGGCAGGCGATACACCTGCTTCTCGTAGCTGTCCTTGTTCTGCCACAGGTCGATCTGCGCCAGGGTCTGGTTGGCGAAGCTGTTGGACATCACGAAGCTGGGGTGGCCGGTGGCGCAGCCCAGGTTGACCAGGCGGCCTTCGGCCAGCAAGAAGATCGCGTTGCCGTTGGGCAGCACGAACTTGTCCACCTGCGGCTTGATGTTGATCTTCTGCACGCCCGGCAGCTTGTACAGCGCCTCGACCTGGATCTCGTTGTCGAAGTGGCCGATGTTGCAGACGATGGCCTGGTCCTTCATCTGCGTCAGGTGCTCGATGCGGATGATGTCCTTGTTGCCGGTGGTGGTGACGTAGATGTCGGCCTGGCCGAGGGTGTCCTCGACGGTGTTGACCTCGAAGCCTTCCATCGCCGCCTGCAGCGCGCAGATCGGGTCGATCTCGGTGACGATGACGCGGGCACCGTAGGCGCGCAGGCTGTGCGCCGAGCCCTTGCCGACGTCGCCGTAGCCGCACACCACCGCGACCTTGCCGGCCAGCATCACGTCCATCGCGCGCTTGAGGCCGTCGGCCAGCGACTCGCGGCAGCCGTACAGGTTGTCGAACTTGCTCTTGGTCACCGAGTCGTTGACGTTGATCGCCGGGATCAGCAGGGTGCCGGCCTCGGCCAGCTGGTACAGGCGGTGCACGCCGGTGGTGGTCTCTTCGGAGACGCCCTTCCAGTCCTTGACCACGCGGGTCCAGTAGCCCGGGCGCTCCACCGCCACGCGCTTGAGCAGGTTCTTGATCACCTGCTCCTCGTGCGAGGAGGCCGGTTCGTCCACCCACTTGGAGCCGTTCTCCAGCTCATAGCCCTTGTGGATCAGCAGGGTCACGTCGCCGCCGTCGTCCACCACCAGTTCCGGGCCGGTCTGGGTGCCGTCGGGCAGGGTGAAGGTCAGTGCGTCGAGGGTGCAGTCCCAGTATTCCTCCAGCGTCTCGCCCTTCCAGGCGAACACCGGGGTGCCGGTGGCGGCGATCGCCGCGGCGGCGTGGTCCTGGGTGGAGAAGATGTTGCACGAGGCCCAGCGCACGTCGGCGCCGATGTCCTTCAGCGTCTCGATCAGCACCGCGGTCTGGATGGTCATGTGCAGCGAGCCGGTGACGCGCACGCCGGCCAGCGGCTTGGCGGTGGCGTACTGGCGGCGGATCGACATCAGGCCCGGCATCTCGTGCTCGGCGATGTCCAGTTCCTTGCGGCCCCAATCGGCCAGGGAAATGTCGGCGACCTTGTAGTCGCCCTCGGTGGAAAAGTGCTTGAGTGCAGCGTTCATCGATAAAGCTCCGGTCAATGGCGAGAAACTCGCGAAGTCCGGGCGCCGTTGTCGCTCAAGCCTCGCGCCGAGCCTGGCCGGGGTCTGGAGACGGGAAATCCGGTCTCGATCCGGTCGCAGCGCCCCTCGGCGCAAGGGGTAACCGATTATAGCGGCTGCCGCGTGTGGCGCTTGAACACGCGATCAGGCCCAACCATCGACAGGGGGCGGCCGGCGCCGGCCCTGCTACCGTCGGTGGTTCGATCGATGCGAGGAGAGGGGAGAGATGAACCAGATCACAGTGCGCGGGCGCCGCCGCGTCGCCAGGCCGGTCTTCAGCCTGCTGTGCGCGGCCCTGGCCGCGGCCGGCAGCGCCGCCGCCAACGCGGCCTCGGCACCTGCGGCGGCTGCCGTGAGCGCCGATCCGTCCGACAGCGGCTATCAACTGCCGTCGGCGCCGCTGCAGGCCATCGTCGATGCGCCGCGGCCGCCGCAGCTGTCGTTGAGCCCGCGGCGCGATCTGGCGGCGATGCTGCAGTTGCCCGCGCTGCCCGGCATCGCCCAGGTCGCGCAGCCGGAACTCAAGCTCGCCGGGCTGCGCATCCATCCGCGTACCCGCTCGCAAAGCCGTTTCGCCTTCGGCGACAAGCTGTGGCTGCTGCGCATCGCCGACGGCAGCGAGCTGCAGATCGAGGGCCTGCCGTCGCCGCTGTCGATCGCCGGCATGGCCTGGGCGCCGGACCAGCGCCATCTGGCCTTCAATCGGGTTGATGCGCGCAGCGGCGCCAACGAACTGTGGGTGGTGGACATCGCCGCGCTGCGGGCGCGGCGGGTCGCCGAGCGGCTCAATACGGTGTCCGGCGAGGGCTATGCGTGGATGCCCGACAGCCGCCAGTTGCTGGTGCTGCTGCAGCTGCAGGCGCAGGCGCAGGGCGCCGCGCCGCCGTCCGACGCGGTGCCGACCGGGCCGGCGGTGCAACAGACCGCCGGTGGCGGCGCCACCGCCTTGCGCACCTACCAGGACCTGCTGAAGAACGAGGCCGATGCGCGCCAGTTCGATGACCAGCTACGCGCGCAGCCGGCGCTGGTCGACGTCGACGGGCAGGTGCAGCGCATCGCCAGCCCCAACCTGTACCTGTCGCTGGCGCCGTCGCCGGACGGCCGTTATCTGCTGGCGCAGCGCCTACAGCGGCCGTTCTCCTACCTGGTGCCGGCCAGCGGCTTCCCGCGCACCATCGAGGTGCTCGACCGCGCCGGCAAGCCGGTGCACACGGTGGCGCAGCTGCCGCTGGTGGAAGGCCTGCCGACCGGCAACGATGCGGTGCGCACCGGCGTGCGCGACATCGACTGGCGCAGCGACGCGCCGGCCACCCTGGTCTGGGCCGAGGCCCAGGACGGCGGCGACCCGGCGCGCGAAGCGGCCGTGCGCGACGCGGTGCTGATGCAGGCGGCGCCGTTCAAGGCGCCGCCGGTGACGCTGGCGCGCCTGCAGTCGCGTTTCGCCGGCATTGTCTGGGGCCGCGGCGATCTGGCCCTGATCGACGAGTTCTGGTGGAAGACGCGCCAGACCAGGCAGTGGCGCGTGGCCCCGGACCATCCCGCGCAGGCACCGCAGCTGCTGGTGCAGCGCTCGCAGGAGGACCGCTATGCCGATCCGGGCACGCCGGTGACCGAGCGCGATGCGGCCGGCAACCCGCGCCTGCTGATCGCCGCCGACGGCCACAGCCTGTTCCTGCGCGGCGAGGGCGCCTCGCCGCAGGGCGATCGGCCGTTCCTGGATCGCTACGATCTGGACACGCGGCAAAGCACCCGCCTGTTCCAGTCGCAGGCACCGTACTACGCGGTGCCACAGGCGCTGCTCGACGACAGCGGCCAACGCCTGCTGATCACCTGCGAGACGCCGCAGGAGCCGCGCAATTTCTATCGGCTCGACGGTGCGGACGCGGCGCCGGTGGCGCTGACCCGCTTCACCCATCCCACGCCGCAGTTGCGCGACGTGCACAAGGAGCAGATCCGCTACCGGCGCAAGGACGGCGTGGAACTGACCGCGACCCTGCTGCTGCCGCCGGGCTACGACGCCAAGCACGACGGCCCGCTGCCGATGCTGATGTGGGCCTACCCGGGCGAGTTCAAATCCGCCGACGCCGCCAGCCAGGTCACCGATTCGCCGTACCGTTTCAATGCGATCGGTTACTGGGGGCCGCAGGCGTTCCTGGCCTTGGGCTATGCGGTGCTCAACGATCCGTCGATGCCGATCGTCGGCGAGGGCACGCGCGAACCCAACGACACCTACGTCGAGCAACTGGTCGCCGATGCGCAGGCGGCGGTGGACGAGGTGGTGCGGCGCGGCGTTGCCGATCGCGATCGCATCGCCATCGGCGGGCATTCGTATGGCGCCTTCATGACCGCCAACCTGCTCGCGCACACGCGCCTGTTCAAGGCTGGCATCGCCCGCAGCGGCGCCTACAACCGCTCGCTGACCCCGTTCGGCTTCCAGTCCGAGGAGCGCACCTACTGGCAGGCGCAGCCGGTGTACCAGGCGATGTCGCCGTTCAACTACGCCGACCGGATCAAGGATCCGCTGCTGCTGATCCACGGCGCCGAGGACAACAACTCCGGCACCTTCCCGATCCAGAGCGAGCGCATGTACGCGGCGATCAAGGGCAATGGCGGCACCGCCCGGCTGGTGATGCTGCCCAACGAGGCGCATGCCTACCGTGCGCGCGAGTCGGTGCTGCAGATGCTGGCCGAGAGCGAGCGCTGGCTGCGCACCTATCTGGGGCCGGTGCCCACGCCCAAGTCCACGCCACGCCCGGGCACGACTGCGGCCGGCGCCGCGTCGCCCTGAGCCGTGCCTGCGCCCCGGCTGCGCGTTCGCGCGGCCGGGGCGCGGCAGGGACTGGCGTGCAAGGCAAATGGTTCGCTTTGAAACCGTCGCCATGGCCGACGGGAACGCGCTCCCTTTTCGGTTAGGCTTGCGACGCCCCCACTGCCGAGCCATGCGTTTCCCGATGAACGAGTCCCGCAGCAGCATCGTCTTCGCCACGCCCGACCTTCCCTTACGCGACGACGTGCGCCGGCTCGGCGCCCTGGTGGGCGACCTGCTCGCCGAACAGGTGTCTGCGCAGTTTCTCGACGAAATCGAACGCATCCGCACCACCGCGATCGCGCGCCGCGAACGTGCCGCGCCGCTGTCCTCGCTGAGCGAGCAACTCGCCGGGCGTGCACCGCGCGACGCCGAAGCGCTGGTGCGCGCCTTCAGCACCTATTTCCAGGTGGTCAACATCGCCGAGCGCGTGCACCGCATCCGCCGCCGGCGCGACTACCAGCGCAGCAGCGCCGACACGCCGCAGCCGGACGGCCTGCTCGACGCCTTGCGCCGGCTCAAGGCGCAGGGCGTCGGCATCGAGGAACTGCGCGACTGGCTGCCGCGCATCGACGTCGAGCCGGTGTTCACCGCACACCCGACCGAGGCGGTGCGGCGTGCGCTGCTGGAGAAGGAACAGTTGATGGTGGCCAGCCTGGTCGACAACCTCGACGGCCTGCGCACCCCGGGCGAGCGCGCGACCGACGCGGCGCGGTTCCGCATGGCGCTGACCGCCTCGTGGCAGACCGCCGATTCCTCGCCGGTGCGGCCCACCGTGGAGGACGAGCGCGAGCATGTCGGTTTCTACCTGACCCAGGTGCTGTATCGGGTGATCCCGGTGATGTACGAGACCCTGGAGCACGCCATCGAGCAGACCTACGGCCAGGCGCTGCCCCTGCCGCAGCTGCTGCGCTTCGGTACCTGGGTCGGCGGCGACATGGACGGCAACCCCAACGTCGATGCCGCCACCATCACCGCCACCCTCGACGCGCAGCGGCGCGCGGTGCTGGAGCGCTATCTGAAGGAGCTGTGGCAGCTGGCCAGCCTGCTTAGCCAGTCGACCACCCTGGTCGCGGTGAGCGCGCCGCTGCTGGAGCAATTGGCGCGTTACCGGCAACTGTTGCCGGAGGCCGCGGCGCGCTCGCGCCCGCGCCATGGCGACATGCCCTACCGCCTGCTCAACGACCTGATGCGTGCGCGGCTGCAGGCGACCCTGGACGATGCGCCCGGTGCCTATGCCGCGCCGGCCGAACTGGAAAGCGACCTGCAGTTGATCCTGGACAGCCTGCAGGCCAACAAGGGCCTGCACGCCGGTTGGTTCGCGGTGCGGCGCCTGCTGTGGCGGGTGCGCAGCTTCGGGTTCCACCTGGCGCGGCTGGACGTGCGCCAGGAGTCCAGCGTGCATGCGCGTGCCGTCGCCGCGGCGCTGGACACGCAGGACTGGGACGCGCGGACCGTGGAGGAGCGGGCGCACCTGCTCGGTCCCTATGCCGGCGGCGAGCAGACCCTGCCGGCGGCCGACGACGACGGCAATGCGCGGCTGGACGCGGTGTTCGCCGCACTCGCCGATGCGCGCGCGCGGCACGGCGCCGACGCGCTGGGCAGCTACATCATCTCGATGGCGCACGACCGTGCCGACGTGCTGACCGTGCTGGCGCTGGCGCGCCGCGGCGGCCTGGTCGATGCCGACGGTGCGGTGCCGCTGGACATCGTGCCGTTGTTCGAGACCGTGGACGATCTGCGCGGCGGCACCGCGACCCTGCGCGACCTGCTGGCCGATCCGGTCTACCGCCGCCACCTGGCCGCGCGCGACGACGTGCAGATGGTGATGCTCGGCTATTCGGACAGCGGCAAGGACGGCGGCATCGCCGCCTCGCGCTGGGGCCTGCAGCGCGCGCAGGTGGAACTGCTGGAGGCGGCGGCCGAACTGGGCATCCGCCTGACCTTCTTCCATGGCCGCGGCGGCTCGATCGTGCGCGGCGGCGGCAAGACCACGCGTGCGCTGGAAGCGGCGCCGCGCGGCAGCGTCGACGGGCGCCTGCGCGTGACCGAGCAGGGCGAGGTGATCCATCGCAAGTACGGCATCCGCGCGCTGGCGCTGCGCTCGCTGGAACAGATGACCGGCGCGGTGCTGCTGTCGAGCCTGCGCCCGCGTGCGGCCGACGCGCGCGAGGCCGGCTGGCGGCCGGTGATGGACCTGGTCGCCGAACACAGCAGCCAGGCGTACCGCGGCTTCGTCGGCGACGCCGAGTTCATGCGCTATTTCCGCCTGGCCACGCCGATCGACGTGATCGAGCGCATGACCCTGGGCTCGCGGCCGTCGCGCCGTCTCGGCCAGGATGCGGCGCTATCCAACCTGCGTGCGATCCCCTGGGTGTTCGCCTGGAGCCAGGCGCGCGCGGTGATCCCGGGCTGGTACGGCGTGGGCAGCGGCCTGCAGGCGGCGGTGGACGCCGGCCACGAGGACGCGCTGCGCGCGATGGCCGCCGACTGGCCGTTCTTCCGCACCTTCCTCGACGACATCGCCATGGTCCTGTCCAAGGGCGACCTCAACATCGCCGAGATGTTCTCGCGCCTGTCCGGGCCGCTGCACGCGCGCTTCTTCCCGCGCATCCGCGACGAACTGGCGCTGACCAAGGGCTGGGTGAAGTCATTGACCGGGCAGGCCTCGCTGCTGCAGCACGATCCGCGCCTGGCCTTGTCGATCCGCCTGCGCAATCCCTACATCGACCCGATCAGCGTGCTGCAGGTGGATCTGCTGCAGCGCTGGCGCGCCACCGAGGGCGAGGACGAGGACCTGCTGCGGGCGCTGGTGGCCTGCGTCAACGGCGTCGCCCAGGGCGTGCAGAACACCGGCTGAGGCTGGTGCATCAAGGCGCCGCCGGCCGCTGCCAGCGGCCGCCCGTCGCCATTCGCTTGCAAGCGGACAAAATCGTCCGATAATGCCGCGCATGGAGATGCGAGCCGATACCGCCCACCGCCGCCGCCTGTTGCTGGACGCCGCCGACGAGGTGTTCTGCGAGCACGGCGTGCTGGCGCCGCTGGAACTGGTGGTCGAGCGCGCCGGACTGGGCCGCGCGACCCTGTACCGCCATTTCGCCGACCGCACCGCACTGATCGCGGCGCTGCTGGATCGTGGCCTGGACGGCCTGGAGGGCTGCGCGCGCGAGATCGGTGCGCGGCCGGACGGGCTGTTCCTGCTGATGTACGACGTCGCCGAACACATCGCGATGTCGGCGCCGCTGGCCGACTATTGGCGGTCGATGCCGCGCGAGCATCCGATGATCGCCGCGGCGCATACGCGGGCGATGGCGATCCTGCTGCCGTTCCTGCAGCGTGCGATCGGCGCCGGCCTGTGCCGCGCGGACCTGGGCGAGCAGGACCTGGCCCTGGCGATGGACATGCTTGGCGCCTGCCAGCGCGGCAGCGACGAGGCCGAACGCAAGGCGCTGGCGCAACGCGGTTGCCGCCTGCTGTGTCACGCCCTGGCCACGCCCGCGGCGGCGGCGGGCTTGTGAGCGCCGACAGCGCCGCGCGCCGACGCGCCTGGCCGTGGCGGCTGGCGCGCGTCGTGGCGATGCTGGCGGTGCTGGTCGCCAGCCTGTGGGGCGCGTTGTTTCTGGCCTATCTGCCACATACCGGTGCCGTGGTGCGCTACGGCTCGGCACTGCTGTGGGCCGCGCTGGGCGCCGCGGCGCTGTGGGGCCTTCGCCATCCGCGCGAGTACCGCGTGCTGCCGCTGCTGTTCGCGCTCGGCTGTGCGGGCATGGTGGTGGGCTGGTCGATGCTGCAGCCGCAGCAGAACCGCGAGTGGGCCGACGATGTCGCGCAGTTGCTGCAGCCGCAGGTGGACGGGCAGGTGGTGACCTTGCACAACGTGCGCAACTTCGCCTGGCGCAGCGACCACGACTACACCCCGCGCTGGGAGACCCGGCGCTACGACCTGGAGCAACTCGCCTCGGCGGACCTGGCGCTGTCGTACTGGATGGGGCCGGCGATCGCCCACACCCTGGTCTCGTTCGGCTTCGACGACGGCCGCCGGGTGGTGTTCTCGCTGGAGATCCGCAAGGAGCGCGGCGAAGCGTTTTCGGCGCTGGCCGGGTTCTTCCGCAATTTCGAACAGGTGATGGTGGCCGCCGACGAGCGCGACATCCTGGCGGTGCGCAGCAACGTGCGCGGCGAGGACGTGTACCTGTACCGACTCAATCTCTCGCGCGCACAACTGCGCCAGCTATTCCTGGGCTACGTGGCACAGGCGCAACAACTGCAGCGCACGCCGCGCTTCTACAACACCGCCACCAGCAATTGCACCACCATCGTGTTTGAACTGGCGCGCAAGCTCGATCCTGCGCTGCCGCTGGACTATCGCCTGCTGCTGTCCGGCTACCTGCCGTCCTACGTCTACGCGCAGCACGGCTTCGTGCCCGGCTACAGCCTGGCCACGCTGCGCGCGCGCGGCCGCATCGGCGAGCGCGCACGCGCGGCCGGCGCTGGCGCCGACTTCTCCACGCGCATCCGCGCCGGCATTCCCGGCGACGATCCCATGGTCACGCCATGACCCTGCGCGCACGTCTCGCGCGGTGCGCGGGCGCCGCGCTGCTGGCTGCCGCACTGCTGCTCGGCGCCGGCTGCGCGATGGTCAGCGTGCAGTCGCGCAGCGCCGCCTACTACATCGCCACCCAGTGCGGCGACGTGCTCAGCACCGGCAGGCTCAGCGACGCCAGCCTGGAGACGCTGCGCGTGCTCGCGCTCGATCCCAAGACCTGCGAGGCGGACATCCCGGCCTGCGCCACGCAGTTGCGTGCACTGCAGGGGCTGGACCAGGAGCGGCGGCTGGCGACGCTGTCGGAGCTGTGGGTGCATGCGGCCAACGCGCGCACCTCGCGCCAGGGCCAGGCGCAGGACGATGCGGCGCTGCAGGCCTGGCTGGAAGCGGCACGCTACGCGTACGCGTATCTGTTCTACACCCAGCGGCCGGCCAGCGCGCGCGCCTTCGAGGACCGGCAGACCCAGGTGCGCGACTACTACAACTACGCGGTGCAGCAGGTGGTCGGCGAGCTGTTCCTGCGCTGGCGGGCCGGCAGCGCCAGCGGCGAACTGCACGACGACGACACCCTGCGCGCGGCCGGTTGGCAGGTGCGGGCGGACATGGGCAGCTTCCGCCTGCCGGGCGGCGTGGCGCGGCCGGACACGATGCTGCCGGCGTCGACGTTGCGCTTCGATGGCCTGCGCAGCACCTACCGGCGCGACGGCTTCGGCGCCGAGCTGGTCGCGGAGATCGCCCCGTCCAAGGTCGGCGATCCGACCGCGTCCGCGGCGGCCCTTGCGCACGCCAGCGGCTTCAGCGAGATGCCGTATGCGCCGACCACGGTGCTGCTGCGCTTCGACGGCGACAGCCTGGCGCAGGTGCTGGACACCCGCAGCGTGGTGGTGGCGCCCTACGACCCGTACCGCGACGGCGAGGTCGAGGTGCATGGCCAGCGCCTGCCGCTGGCGGCCAACTTCACCGCGGCCTACGGCCTGTGGCTGGCGCGCGCCGGGTTCGCCCGGCAATCCCTGCGTTCGATGCTCGGGCGCCAGCACGGGCTGGACCAGCCGCACCTGTACCTGATGCAGCCGTACGATCCGGACCGGCGCATCATCCTGATGCTGCACGGGCTGGCCAGCAGTCCCGAGGCCTGGGTCAACGTCGCCAACGAACTGATGGGCGACGAGCAACTGCGCCGTCGTTACCAGATCTGGCAGGTCTACTACCCGACCAACATGCCGATCGCCTGGAATCGTGCGCAGATCGATGCGCTGTTGCGGCAGACCCTGCGCCATTTCGATCCGCAGGGGCAGGCGCCGGCCTCGCAGCACATGGTGCTGATCGGCCACAGCATGGGCGGGGTGATCGGGCGATTGTTGGTCAGCGACTCCGGCGACACGCTGTGGAACGACCTGATCGGCACGCGCGCCGACCGGCGCCCGCTGGATCCGCAGGCGCTGGCGCAGTTGCAGCCGCTGTTGCGCTTCGCGCCGCTGCCGCAAGTGGACCGGGTGATCTTCATCGCTGCGCCGCAGCGCGGTACTTCCTTCGCCGAGGGCCGCCTGGGGCGCCTGGCCGCGCGCCTGGTGCGCCTGCCGGTGGCGCTGCTCGACCGCCTCAATACCGTGCTGCAGGGCATCGACGGCCCCGATGGCATGCCGATCCGCGTGCCCAACAGCATCGACAACCTGCGCGACACCGATCCGTTCGTGCGCGCGGTGGCGGATCTGCCGATCGCGACGGGCGTGCGCTACCACACCATCATCGCTCGCCGCGATCCGGCGGTGCCGCTGGCCGACTCCGACGACGGACTGGTGCCGTACCGCAGCGCGCATCTGCCCGGCGCGGCCTCCGAGCTGGTCGTTACCTCAGGCCACAGCGTGCAGGAGACGCCGCAGGCGATCCTGGAGATCCGCCGCATCCTGCACGCGCAGTTGCAGGTCGACGCCGCCGCGCCCTCGCACTGACCCGCCCGCGACGGGCGGCTGCGCGCGCCTGCGCCGTGGCGCGCCGTGCCCAGCGGGAGGAGCCGCCGCGCAGCGCGGGCGATCGCCTCGCTGCGCATCGCGCAAGCCCAACGCATCGCATCGTCCGCCGCGCTAGGCGCGCATCGCCGCGTGCGTGCGTCCCTGTGGTTGTGCCGAATTACGCAGCAAACGTGTCGGATCCTCGGCCGATGGTTTCGGATGACATCGTTGTCACGAAATTGCAGCCGCCAACCCGAACAATGCGCGCCGCCGTGATCACGATCACGGCCTCTCTCCCTCCTCCATGCCCGGCCTGCGGAACGTTTCCGTTGGCCGCGCCTACGTTCGGATTCTTCATGTCGCACTCGATCCATCTTCCCAAACGCCTGTCACGGGCGATCGCCGCAGCGTTGCTCGGTGTCGCGCCGATGGCCTTGGCCCAGGCGCAGGATGCGCAGGAGACGCAGAACCCCGCGTCCGACGCCAGCGCCAAGACCCTGGACAAGATCACCGTCGCCGTCACCCGCTACAACGCCGCGGACATGCAGATGGCGGCGACCAACACGGCCAACGTGCTGTCGGCCGAGGACCTGAAGTACACCGCCGTGCACAACATCGCCGAGGCGCTGGGCCTGCTGCCGGGCGTCAACGTGGTCAACACCGGGCAGTCGTACTTCGGCGGCGTCGACGGCGCCGCGCGCGGCGAGGGCATGTTCGCCTCCGTGCGCGGCCTCAACGCCGAGTACAACGTCAACCTGATCAACGGCGTCAACGTCGCCCAGGGCCTGCCCTACAGCCGCAGCGTGCAGTTGAGCCTGCTGCCGCCGTCGGGCCTGCAGACCATCGTGTTGAACAAGACCTCCACCGCGGCGATGGACGGCGACGCGATCGGCGGCACCATCGACTACCGCACCCCCAGCGGCTTCGACTACAGCGAAGCGATGGGCGGCAGCGTCACCGCCAGCGGGCGCATGGAAAGCCGTGCGCGCGATTACGGCGACGACGGCCTGGGCAAGGGCGCGGCCGGCGAGTTCCACGCCAAGTTCGGCGCCGACAACCAGTTCGGCGTGTACACCAGCGCGTACTACGACGAGCGCCACTACGTGAACAGCGAGGTGGCCAATGCCGCGGCCTCGCGCGGCGACTGGGGCAAGAAGTACTTCTCGCGCACCACCGCCAGCGGCCAGCCGGCGCCCGGCTACGATCCGCAGGACCTGCTGATGGCCACCGGCGCCAACATCGGCTACTCCGCGGGCGACACCAAGCGCTACGGCGGCAACGTGTCCTTCGACTGGCACGTCGACCCGAGCCTGCAGCTGTACGCGCGCGCCACCTATGCCTACGCCAAGACCGAGCAGAACACCGGCTACACCCAGCTGGTGCCGGCCAACGTCAGCCTGGCGCAGATCGGCACCACCGGCGTGTACCAGCCGCAGATCAACCGCGCGGCGGTGCGCTACTGGTACGAGACCAACCCGGAAGTGGCGGACCTGGCCACCTTCCAGTTCGGCGCCGACAAGCAGTTGGGCAACTGGACGCTGTCGCCGAACCTGTTCTACAGCTACGGCGACAACGATCGCCCGGACCACGTGGAAATCTCCGCGCGGGTAGACCAGTACGCGTCCACCCAGTTCCCGTACGGCGGCGCCAGCACCTTCTCCGGCTACGACAGCGACGGCTTCCCCAAGCCGCTGCTGACCCCGGCGATCCAGGCCCAGGCCAGCGACATCGGCAGCCTGTATGCGCGCCGCTACGGCCAGTTGACCAAGTCCTACAGCGGCCAGACCAAGGGCGGCGCCAAGTTCGACGTGCGCTACGACTTCGACCAGGGCGCGCTGAGCAACGTCCAGTTCGGCGTGAAGTACGTCGACAGTTCCCGCGACTTCACCTCGCGCGACTGGACCAACAGCAAGTTCACCGACGGCACCCTGCTGCGCGATACCGGCCTGGTGGTCGGGCAGTACGATGCGGTGTACCCGGGCAAGTACGCATGGCCGACGGTCAAGCTCAGCAACGGCGGGCTGAAGGCGATGATCGCCCAGCACCTGACCGCGGCCAGCTTCGACACCTGCGGCAGCCTGGCGATCAACAACCAGAACTGCGCGACCATGCGCGGCGACGAGGCGGTGACCTCGGCGTATGCGATGGCCACCTTCCGCACCGGCGACCTGGAAGTGATCCCGGGCGTGCGCTTCGAGCACACGCGCATCCGCAACACCTTCTGGACCATGCCCGAAGACGCCAACGGCAACGAGCTGCCCGGCTTCTTCAGCAGCAACCGCACCCGCTACGACGTGCCGCTGCCGAGCGTGTTCCTGAACTACCGCCCGGGCGACGGCAACGCGGTGTACCGCGCCTCGGTGTGGACCAGCTACACCCGGCCGGCGCTGGTGCAGCTCGGCGGCGGCGCCAACTACGACGTCTCCAGCGACGGCACCACGGTCATCACCGAGGGCAACCCGGACCTGAAACCGATCAAGTCGCTCAACGTGGACCTGTCCGGCGAGTGGGACAACGGCCATGGCGGCCACGCCATGCTGGCCGGCTACTACAAGCGCCTGACCGACTACATCTACGAGAGCGGCTCGGATCCGGCCAATGCCGGCAGCAGCGCCGGCGCCGGCAACATGCGCTACGTGCGTCCGCAGAACGGCGGCGACGGCAAGGTGCTCGGCGTCGAAGCCGCGGTGCGGCAGACCCTGCAGGGCATGCCGGCGCCGCTGGACGGCTTCGGCATCGGCGCCAACGTCACCCGCCAGACCACCCGCGTCGACCTGGGCATGGACGGCTTCCACGACGAGCGCATCCAGAACGCCCCGGACCTGATGGCCAACGCCGAGGTGTTCTACGAGAAGGGCCCGCTGTCGGTGAACCTGGCCTACCACTACTCCGGCGAATACGTCTCGGTGTACGACTACTACAACCGCGGCGCGACCTGGGACGACCTGTGGGTCAAGCCGATCACGCGCGTGGACCTGCACGTGGGCTACACCTTCAACGAGCACCTGCGCGCCGACCTGTCGGTGGCCAACCTCACCAACCGCCTGAGCTACTGGGCGCACGTGGGCCGCAACAGCACCGCGATCTCCGACATCGTCGATGCCGGCCGCACCGCGCTGCTGAACGTGAAGTACACGTTCTGAACCGGGTGCTGGCGCACGCTGGACGTCGCCACCTGCTGCGCGGCCCTGTGTCGCGCGGCAGGTGGGGCGTTGTTGGCCTCGCGGTCCTGCTCGCCTGCCTGATGCTGGCGGGCCTGCCGGCGTCCGCCCGTGCGGCGGACGCGCCGACCATGCGGCCGGTCGACGGCTTGCGCCTGGACCAGGTGCAACTGCTCGGTTCGCACAACAGCTATCGACCGGTGCCGACCGCGCAGGAGCGGCGGCGCCTGCAGGCGCACGCCGCCGCCGAATGGCCGGCACTGGCCTATGGCCATCCTTCGCTGCAGGCCCAACTCGCGCTGGGGCTGCGGCAACTCGAACTCGACGTGGCCGCCGATCCGCACGGCGGCCTGTACGCCGCGCCGTATGCGCGCGCAGATGCGGCGACCCGCGCGAGCATGCGCGCACCGGGCGCCAAGGTCCTGCACCAGCCGGGCCTGGACTACGCCAGCCATTGCCTGCGCTTCCGCGACTGCCTGGCGATCCTCGCCGCTTGGTCGCGCGCGCACCCGCGGCATGCGCCGCTGGTGGTGCTGGTCAATGCGGTGGATTTCGATCCGGTGCCGGGCCTGTGGCCGCACCGTTCCGCCTTCGACGCCAACGCCCTGGACGCGCTGGACCGCGACATCGCCGAGGTGATCGGGCGCGCGCGCCTGATCGTGCCCGACGACGTGCGCGGCGATGCGCCGAGCCTGCGCGACGCGGTGCTGGCGCATGCCTGGCCGCGCGTGGCGCAGGCGCGCGGCCGCCTGCTGTTCGTGCTCGACGGCAATCCGCGGCACGAAGCGCTGTATCGACAGGCGCATCCATCGCTGCGTGGACGCGTGATGTTCGGCTGGTATGCGCCGGACCAGCCGGAAGCCGCGGTGCTGTCGATCGAGGATCCGCTGGCCGAGGCGCCGCGGATCCGCGCGCTGGTCGCGCAGGGGTTCGTGGTGCGCACCCGCGCCGATGCCGACGGCCGCGAGGCGCGCGCGCACGACGGCCGCCGCGCGCAGGCGGCGTTGGACGCTGGCGCGCAATGGATCAGCACCGATTACTACGCCGGCGCGCCGGATCCGCAGCGGCTGGGCTACTGGCTCGGCATCAGCACGGGCCTGCGCTGCGACCGCGTCACCGCCGCGTGCGGCGCGACGGCGCCGTGAGACTTTCCATTTTGGGGATGACGATGAAGACAAGCTTGCGTTGGATGGTGTGGGTCGTGCTGGTGGTGGCGACGCTGGGGGCGCAGGCGCGGCCCGCGCCCAAGGCCGCGCCCGCGCTGCAGGTGGAAAAGGTGTGGATGCTGTTCCGTCACGGCGTGCGCGCGCCGCTGCCGGGCGAGGCCGCGGCCGCCGCGCTGGCGCCGCAACCCTGGCCGGTGTGGGACACGCCGCCGAGCCTGCTCACCGCACACGGCCGCACCGCAGTGGCGCGCAGCGGCGACTACACCCGGCAATGGCTGCTGCGCGATGGCGTGCTGCCGGCGCAGGGCTGCCCGGCCGACGGCGCGGTCAGCATTTATGCCAACACCGACCAGCGCACCATCGTCAGCGCGCAGGTGCTCGCCGACACGCTGGCGCCGGGCTGCCATCTGCAGGCCGGCCACCAGGCCGAGGGCAGCGACGATCCGCTGTTCCGCCCGGTGGAAGCCGGCGCGGTGGACTTCGATGCCGCCGCGGCGGTGGCCTCGATCCAGCGCCAGACCGGCGGCCCGGGCGCGGTGCTGGCGCCGTATGCGCGCGAACTGCGCACCATGCAGCAGATCCTCGGCTGCGCGCAGCGCTGCGATTTCGTGCACATGCCCTCGTCGCTGACCCCTGGCACGAACGGGCGCAGCCTGGCCTTGCATGGGCCGCTGGACCTGACCTCGGGCACGGCCGAGGTGTTCATCCTGCAATACGCCGAGGGCATGCCGCTGGACCAGGTCGGCTGGGGCCGCGCGACCCCGGCGCGGATCGCCGCGGTGTCGCGTCTGCATGCCTTGCTGTTCGAGATCTACGCGCGTCCGCAGTACATGGCCGCGCGTGCGGGCGCGCCGCTGGCGCACCGCCTGCTGGACACCCTGGGCGCGGCCGACGCGCCGCGGCTGAGCGTGTTGGTCGCCAGCGACACCCACATCGCCGCACTCAGCGGCCTGCTCGACCTGCACTTCCAGTTGCCCGGCTTCGGCCGCGACGACGCGCCCCCGGGCGGCGCCCTGGTGGTGGAGCAGGTGCGCGATCCGCGCGATGGTCAGCGCTATGTGCGCGTGCGCTACCAGGCGCAGTCGCTGGACCAGTTGCGCGCGCTGACCCCGTTGAGCCTGCGCCACCCGCCGCTGCTGCAGACCCTGCAGATTCCCGGTTGCAGCGATCCGGCGACCGGGCTGTGCCCGCTGCCGAAGTTCCAGTCGTTGCTGCAGGCGGCGCTGCAGCGGCGCGGCTGAGCCGGCTCGACGCCCTCTGCTCTTTTGCTCTTTTGCTCGTCGTAGGAGCGGCTTCAGCCGCGACGGGCTTTCCCGGGAATGCCCGTCGCGGCTGAAGCC